>JAMPAX010000001.1:729150-822884 GCA_023667015.1 Muribaculaceae bacterium
TCTCGTTGTGTCATTTCTTCTTGAGGTATTTGGCTTTGACTATCTCGTAGGATTGCTTCACGAGGTCGAGGATTTCAGAGTCGGAGACATCACCGCCGAAATTGAGTTGTATCCAATATTTCGCCATCATGTTTCGCTGACGCTCAACGGAGTTGCGCGTCTCATGCAATTCAGCAATCTTCTCCGGAGTGTTCTTGACCACAGCGTAAGTAAAGTTATCCATATCAACCATGCAGAACATGTGGTCACATACATAGAACACCAGCACCGAGTCAAACCTCGCTGCAAACTTGCCGAAAGGAGTCTTCTCCGTAATCTCCCCAAGCGAAAGGCAATATTCTCTGAACTCCTCAATGTTCATTATAGAACTTTTTATGAGATGCTGACGATTGCGCCATTTTCGCATACGCGGACGCATTTCTTACAGCCAATGCAGTTGTCAGCATCCTGCACACGAATATGACGATGCCCAAGAAAATCAATCTTCCCGAACACCTGTTTTGGGCAGGATTCATAACATTTCCAACAAGCCACACAGTTGTGTGCATTGACGGATACAAAAGCCGTCTGACGGCGATGTCGTAGTTTATTGATGATATTCATATCTTTCTGTATTTGTTGGGTGACATTGAGGACAAGTGCAGCCGATTAGATGAGGGTTGGTAAGTGTGTCATACAGATAGTCGAACTTCTGACGCAGAAGTGACTCGTTCTTTATTATTTCACGAAGAGCGTTGAGGCGAGCCACATTGGGGCTATTGTCAAACCAGAGCCGGAGGTAGCCGCCTTCGGCATATTTGTTGTGGAGATGGTCGAGGGTGCGTTGCCAATGTCCTTCTTTATCGAGGTGGGGATAGTTGGCGAGTCCATATTGCACCGTGCGGAGAATGATTGTGTCGGGGTCGATAAAGCGGTCTGCTTCAGCGACGATTTTGCCGTAGATGCTTCTCGGCTCATGGTCGGATGATGCCCGGTGGTCTTCACACGCCTGAGCCATAGTTTCTATCTGCTCCTCGCCGAACCAATCGCGCAGCCACATATCTTCACGGACAATCCTTCCCGACACAAGATGATGCGTCTTGCGATCAGCGGTAAGTCCGGTATCATGATAAGCTGCTATCGCATAAACCATGTTCATATCCACTTCGAGGTCAGTCGCAATCGCCATGCTCTGCTCAATAACCATATCGACATGATTCCGCTGATGCGCCGCATCAAAATCGTCATACAGCGACAGTATGTTGGTCTCGATATAGTTTTTCAGTGACTCGTCAACCATTGTCTTTTCTTCTGATATATTTATCACGTTCATAGTCTCGATTTATTCGATAGACATAAACAACGTAGATAATCACGCCAATCAGCGCAAGGACACCTGCACAACCGCGCAATAATAAATACCACCAATCGGAAAGATTATTCATAGTTGCAATCATAATTGCGAACAATACTATATCTGCTATAAAGAATCCGAGGGCCGTATATTTCAAACGTTTATATTTTGTGCTTTTATATCTCTGATTCAATTCCTCTCGACGAACAAGAAACTTTTCCATACTGTTTTCTCTTTTCATAATCATCATACTTTATTTAGGCGTCGATTGGCGCCTGTTGCACCTCGTCATAGACAATGCCGTTGTTCGGTGCAGAGCCATATTGCATTTCCGGCTCGGCGGCAATACTGTTGTCGAATATGTTTTTCTCGGCAAGAAGGGTTTTCAGTCGGTTGGCAGAGCCATTCTCCGCATAGTAAAACGGTGGCAGATAGACCACATCATTGTCGGCAATAACATCCTTTGCCTCAATCATCTCGGCGAGAGCCTGACGCACCGGGGCTTCCTCAGCCTCCAACAGTTTGATGGCTTCCTCAACCAACTGTTCCGGCTCGGCATACACATGGCCGTCCTCCGCAAGTTCGTTGAGTGTGTAGAGTATTCCGCTGCGGCAACGGCGAGGGTCATTCTTCCCATAGCCCATCTTCGATGCTATGCCGTCAGCGGTCTTGAAACCTATGCCCCAGATGTCATCAGCCAACTGATAAGGATTCTCCTTGACTTTGGCTATGGATTCTTTCTCATACTTCCGGTAGATCTTGGCGGCAAAGGCAGTGCTTACGCCATGCCCTTGCAGGAACACCATAACCTCCTTGATGTCTTTCTGTTTCTCCCAACTCTCCTTGATACGCTCAACTCGTTTCTTACCGAGTTTAGGCACTTCCAATAGTCGGTCAGGCTCATTGTCTATGACATTCAGAGTCTCAGTGCCAAATTTGCTGACAATGGACTTGGCAAACACCGGGCCTATACCCTTAACCAATCCCGAGCCGAGATACTTCTCAATGCCATAGATTGTGGCCGGCATAACCTCCGTCCATGTCTGTACCACAAACTGCTGACCATACCGCGCATCCACTTTCCAGTCCCCATCGCAGAGAAGCACAGAGCCGACAGGCACGTCCAAGAGCGAGCCGGTCAAAGTCACGAGGTTGTCATACCCCTTGACCTTAACCTTCATCACCGACCATCCGTTCTCCGGATTCTGGTAAGTGATATGCTCCACAACGCACCGCAGCTTAATCATTGTACGAGTATCTTCTTGTTCTTCTATTGATTCTTTAAGGAATTTAGCGTTAGTCGCTGGATATTAAGATGCAAAATTAATGAAAATCCGCGAGATTTCAGTCAGATTCTTCGACTCAAAAGCCTCAACTGTCGGAGTTTTTTTCGTAACTTTTTAAATTAAAACCCTCAATTCCGCATGGCAAACACGAATCTGCAAGGCGCGAAAAACGCGAAGAATGATGAATTTTATACTCAATATTACGATATTGAACGCGAGGTAAACGCTTATCTTGAGTTCAACCCTGACGTATTCCGAGGTAAGACTGTGCTTTTGCCCTGTGATGATCCGGAATGGAGTAATTTTACGCTCTATTTCGCCCAACACTTTCAGACGCTGAGCTTGAAGAAACTCATATCTACAAGCTATGCTCCTGAAAGCAAACGTTTCAAAACACCTTATCAACCTTCGCTCTTTGAACATGAAGCTCCGCAGTTCGACCCGGCTAAGACCTCTATCAGGGGTAAGATATTCATGCTTGACCATGATATAGACGGTGACGGACGTATTGACTTTCATGACCTACAATGGGAATATCTTGAAGGCGATGGCGATTTCCGTAGTGCCGAAATTCGTAAATAGCGTGATGAAGCAGACATAATTGTCACAACCCCGCCATTTTCACTATTCAGAGAGTTCCTTGCTTGGATTGTAGAAGCCAATAAGAAATTCATTATCATTGGGAATATGAATGCAATAACCTATAGAGAGGTATTTCCGCTGATAATGAAAAATAAGATATGGCTTGGTAATGGATTCCATCATGGGAACGCATATTTTCGGCCTGTGGGAGAAAGAGAATATGCTAATGGTGTAAAAGATGACACCACGGGTCTTGTA
Organism: Muribaculaceae bacterium; assembly: GCA_023667015.1. Taxonomy (GTDB): domain Bacteria; phylum Bacteroidota; class Bacteroidia; order Bacteroidales; family Muribaculaceae; genus Lepagella. The sequence continues at coordinate 732,610 of JAMPAX010000001.1, forward strand.
AAATTTAGAAATTGTTGTTGGTTTACTAATCTTGACCATGGCCGACGTCACCAACCACTATCTCTTATGTCCGAAGAAGAAAATATCATGTATTCCAAGCATAAAGAGATTCGGGGTAAGGGGTATCAATATTACGATAACTATGATGCAATAGAAGTCCCATTTACTGATGCAATACCATCTGATTACACTTGTATTGTCCTGAAATAGGTTGACTTGGAATTAATCCTTAAATAGGTTTAATTCCAAGTCAACCTATTTCCGGACAATACACAGTAACCACAATATGTCAAACAGTGACCAATCTGTGACTAAGCGGAGACAAAAGCGGATAAGATTAAAGCCTGTAAATCAATGATTTACAGGCTTTGCCACCCTTAGGTTGCGGAGAGAGAGGGATTCGAACCCCCGGAGGTGTGACCCTCGTCGGTTTTCAAGACCGATGCAATCGACCACTCTGCCATCTCTCCAATATGTATATCATAACTGTTCTCCGAGCAGAGATTTAGTTTGACGATGCAAAGGTAATACCTTTTTTCTTTATTTGCAAATTAATTTACACTCCGATTTCGATTTTTTATCGAAACCGGAGTGGCTTATAGGTTTATGAGATTATTTGTTGTAGCGTTTTACTACTTTCCCATTGGAAAGGACTTCTATTATTAAACCTTTGGCATGGGCGTTTGTGGCAAAACCTGCCGGGGTGAAATAGCGTGAGGAACCTTGAGGAATATCTCCCACTGTTGCAACTGAGGATTCGGCCGACCAGTTGAATGTCAGCGTGTCAGTTTCATATTTATCAGTTATTTTCGCTGATGAGGGATAGCCATCGGGGAGTGTAGCCCACTCTAAGGTAGTAGTGTCTACGGTAGCTTCGAACTCAGTGGTGGAGATTTTTGAGGGAAGATTAGCCGGAACTTCACCGAGAAATCCGGCCAATGCTACATATTCCATGTCATCGATGTCAATGTCGAAGAATCTTTCTAAGAGGCAGAGATTTCCAACGTTCTCAATGTCAGTATATTTTATTGTAGAGATTTCTGCCTCTCCGGGATGGTAGTTGTCTGTGTATGTCAAGCCGGTAATGTTGCCGCCATACCATGTCAACCTTGTTTCCTCGATGTCAGTTCCTTGGTGCTGTTCGAAGGACGTGAGAAATTGGCCGGTGTATCCGAACACGAGGTAGTCATCATCCGGCACTCCGTTTTCTATCGAAGTTGTCTTTACAACATTGCCGTCATCGTTGAGAGTCATGTTGTAGATCGTTGTATCGATAGGCTCGCCGGGCTCTTGGTCCACACGCGTAAGGACGAGAATCTTCTCCGCAGTCTTGGAGTAGTCGAAGGTGAAGGTAGAGTGATCATCAATAATCTCGATAAGGCGGCCGGAGGTATCATACTTGATAGATGTTGTGGAAGAGCCATATGGATATGTTTCCACAATCGACTCAAGGGAGCGCGCCCCGGAGGGGAGTGCTGCAAGCAGAGCAACTGCCAAGAGGATGTAATGTTTCTTCATAAATATATTAGTTTTAGATTCACTGAGTTGGTAAAATTTTTCTAACAAACTGATTGCCAAGATATCAAAACTAAAATCTTAACTTATGATATATTGGATATCAGTATTATACATAAATTGCCATACTGTTATAGATAAGATTCAGATTTGTTTAAACTACTTTTCAAAATAACAAAGGGAATTGCAGAAAGTTGCAAATAAATTAAGAAATAATGAATAAATTTTGTTAAATTTGTAGAGATTGTCGGCTTGAGTGCAAGAAATAGATAGCCGAAAGAAGATATTATCAACTTAAATTAGCTATATTACATGGAAATATGGGCAATCTGGCTGATAATTGCAGCCGTAATGGTAATAGTTGAGATAATGTTTCAGAGTGTATGGACGCTATGCTTGGCAGTAGGATGCTTGTGCGGTGCGATAGCAGATGCCTTTGATATGGAATTGGTGTGGCAGATTGTCATAATGGCAGTTTGTTCAGTAGCGGCATTTCCGGCATTGTTGCCCCTGTTCAATAAATGGCATCGAAGAAGTCTGCCCCAGCGCGACTTGCGCACGGGCATGGACGCACTGTTAGGGCGTCGCGGAGTGGTAATCGACGAGATCAAGCCGGGTAAACTCGGACGTATACGAATCGATGGCGACCGCTGGCAGGCTCGTATGCCGGATATTCAAGAGACGGTAGGCAGAGGTGTCGAGGTTGTTGTCACAGCCTACGACAGTATAGTTTTGACCGTATCGCTCGCGTCGGAAAGGGAATAGGATAGAAATATATATTATAATATTATTAGGTTATTAATTATGGTAAGTATCATATTAGCAGTAGTTGCCGTAGGGTTGGCGATAGCAATCATTTCGGCGGGAGTGAAAGTCGTGCCACAGTCTGAGACTCGTGTCATAGAGCGTTTGGGTCGTTTCCATGCAGTGCTTTCTCCAGGTCTTAATTTTATCATTCCGTTTGTAGATCGTCCGAAGACTATCTATACTCGCCGCATCGAGACAAGTGTAGGCGGGCGGTCGATAGTACGCACTACGGCCACTTCCGTCATCGACCTTCGTGAGCAGGTATATGACTTCCCTTCACAACAGGTTATCACCCGCGATAATGTGACTACGGAAATCAATGCGCTGATATATTTTCAGATTACAGACCCCAAGAAGGCTGTCTATGAGATCGACAACCTTCCCAACGCTATAGAGAAGCTTACGCAGACATCACTGAGAAATGTCATTGGTGAGCTTGAGCTTGATGAGACTCTCTCCTCGCGCGACACCATCAACGCGCGCCTGCAGAATATCCTTGACGATGCCACCAATAAGTGGGGTGTAAAGGTCAACCGCGTTGAGCTTCAGGATATCACTCCGCCGGAGTCGGTGCGTATAGCTATGGAGAAGCAGATGCAGGCGGAGCGCAACAGGCGTGCGGAAATTCTTAATGCTGAGGGTGAGAAGCAGTCGTTGATACTTCGTTCTGAGGGTGAAAAGACCTCCAAGATCAATGCAGCGGAGGCCACCAAAGCGGCCGAAATCCTGCGGGCTGAGGGTGAGGCGAAGGCCATCATCCTCAATGCAGAGGCAGAGGCTGATGCTATTCGCAGGGTAGCGGCTGCAGTAGCTGCGGGAAGTACAGATCCGGCTACCTACATGCTTGCAATGAAATATATAGAGACCCTGAAGAGTCTAAACTCCGGCCCGAATACCAAGACCGTCTTTCTACCCTATGAGGCTTCATCGGTGCTCTCCTCTATTGGTTCGATAAAGAATCTGTTCAATCAATAAGAGATGAGTGGTAATGCCGAGGAATTGCTGACCCACAAAGGAGTGAAGCCTACCAGCAACAGGGTGCTGGTAGTGCGATCTCTGATGGAGGCTGAATCCCCACTGAGTTTATTGGAGCTGGAGGCAAGTATAGGGACAGTAGACAAGTCGGGGATTTCGAGAGCCCTGACCCTCTTTGCAGCACATGACATCGTGCATAGTATAGATGACGGATGCGGATCGATACGCTACGAATTGTGCCCGGCAGAAGATCACTGCACGATAGCCGACCAGCATGTTCATTTTCATTGTGAGAAATGCCATAAGACCTATTGCCTTGACAACGTAGGCATACCGGAGGTGCGACTCCCGGAGGGATTCTCCGCACATGCTGTCAACTACGTAGTCAAAGGTGTATGTGTCAATTGCCGTTGATTACGATAATTATCGTAATCAACGGCAATTGATAGTGGGTAGCAAGCAGAAACTTTGAATTTAAATTGAACAGCTACTTATATAAAATGGCCACTTAGACTTCAACCTATAAACGAATAAGTTTATAAACCAACAAGTTCTGCCGGGCTGAACTTGTTTTAAAGATAACGGCGGCTGATGACGTTCAGACGGTCGTCGAGATTGAATACCTGTGGGGCCCCCGTGGGTATTTCTTCTTTAAGAATCTCCTCCGGGGTCATGTGAAGTAGCATCATTGTCAGCGCACGCAGGGAATTGCCGTGGGCGGCAACAAGCACAGTACGATGCAGACGAAGAGCCGGGATAATCAATTCCTCCCAGCAAGGACGCACACGTTCTATAGTAGTCTGCAGGGATTCCGTCAGAGGAAGCTCATCGCGACTCAAGTCGGCATACATCTCCTCGTGTCCCGGGAAGCGAGAGTCGTCAGCAGTAAGAGCAGGAGGAGCCACATCATAGCTGCGACGCCATATGTGTACTTGTTCCTCGCCATACTTCTGAGCAGTCTCAGCCTTGTTAAGTCCCTGCAGAGCGCCATAATGTCGCTCATTAAGATGCCAATCCTTGACCACCGGCACCCACTCCCGCCCCATAGCCTCAGCAGCAATCTGCAGAGTGTGGATAGCCCGGCGTAGATAGGAGGTGAAATAATACTCAGGGCGTAGCCCTGCCTTGAGGATATTTTCACCCGCCGTGCGTGCCTGACGGCGACCCTCATCAGTAAGGTCAACATCGGTCCAGCCGGTAAACAAATTCTTGAGATTCCACTCGCTCTGTCCATGTCGGAGCATAATAATCTTCATGTCTTCCATAATATTCGCTTTTAAGAAATAGACTCTAACTCAAAAACGCCATAGGTCGGTGCCGAGTTTTCAGGGAAGTGGAATTTTATATAATAAGGTGTGGCAATTCATAAAAAAATAGTACCTTTGCGGGCGAAATTTATCCTTGTTGCAAAAAGCGGATAATAAAATAGAAGTCCATCGTATTGCAACGACATACATTTGCATAACGTTAGCATACTGCATATGAAGAATTTGGTAATCGTGGAGTCTCCGGCAAAGGCCAAGACAATAGAGAAATTTCTCGGCCCTGACTTTAGGGTGATGTCGAGCTACGGACATATCCGCGACCTCAGCAAGAAAGATTTGGGAATCTCCGAGAATGGGGATTCATTCAGCCCGATATACGAAATTTCAGATGATAAGAAAGAGCTTGTACGCCGACTGAAGGCAGCCGCCAAAGGAGCAGACATAGTCTGGCTTGCATCTGATGAAGACCGGGAAGGGGAGGCAATAGCCTGGCATCTGTCGGAAGTGCTCAACCTCGACCCCGCACGAACCCGACGCATCGTATTTCATGAGATTACCAAGCCCGCTATCCTCCATGCCATAGAGAATCCGCGCAGTGTGGACATAGACCGGGTGAATGCTCAGCAGGCTCGCCGGGTCCTCGACCGCGTAGTAGGCTTTGAGCTCTCGCCGGTGTTGTGGCGCAAGATAAAGCCTGCCCTCTCAGCCGGGCGTGTGCAGAGTGTAGCCGTAAGGCTCATTTGCGAACGCGAGCGCGAAGTAAAAGAATTTGTAGCCGACCCATACTTCCGAGTAGCGGCACAATTCTCAGTGCCCGGAGCCCGGAATCCGGTTAAGGCAGAATACTCACAGCGCCTTGCCGATGAGCCGCAGGCCATGAAATTATTAGAAGATTGCCGACAGGCCTCCTTCCGTGTGGCTGAAATCTCAGTGAAGCCCATTAAGCGTACACCACTACCACCATTTACCACTTCTACTCTCCAGCAGGAGGCCTCACGTCGTCTTGGCTTCAGCGTCTCCAAGACCATGATGATTGCCCAGAAACTCTACGAGGATGGACGCATCACCTACATGCGTACAGACTCGCTCAATCTCTCCGCACTCGCTCTGCGCGATATCGCCAATACCGTCACTGAAAAATACGGGGATAAATATCTCAAGACCAGGAAATATCATACCAGCTCGAAGGGAGCGCAGGAAGCGCACGAAGCTATACGTCCTACTTACGCTTCCCACCCAACAATAGAGGGTAGCTCCGATGAAAAGCGACTCTATGAACTCATCTGGCGCCGCACAATGGCCTCACAGATGGCAGATGCCGAGCTGGAGAAAACCAATGTGGATATTGCCGTTATTTCCCAAGATACAACTCCCTCTGCCACTGAGAAATTCCGTGCCGAAGGAGAGGTGGTGAAGTTTGGCGGTTTCCTTGATGTATACCAGGGAGAAGCGCAAAAAGACATTATCCTACCTCGCATGACAGTAGGGATGGAACTTACGGCCGATGAGATTACCGCCACAGAACGATTCACCCTTCCTCCGGCTCGCTATACGGAGGCTTCGTTGGTGAAGAAAATGGAAGAACTCGGAATAGGACGCCCCTCCACGTATGCACCGACAATTTCCACAATAATCGCTCGCGACTATATTCAGCGTGGTGAGCGAGAGGGAGAAAAACGCGAATATCGCCAACTCAGACTCTACGACTCAGAGATTACAAAAGAAACACTCTCCGAAAACACCGGCTCCGACAAGGGAAAGCTCGTGCCCACAGACGTAGGTATGATTGTCAACGACTTCCTGACACAATATTTCCCCGATATCCTTGACTACAACTTCACAGCCCGCGTAGAGGAGAAATTCGATGAAATAGCTGAGGGAAAACTCGGCTGGAAAGATGAGATAACTCAATTTTATGGAGGGTTCCATCCTCAGATTGAGAAAATTAACTCCATGCGTATGGAGCACAAAGTTGGAGAGCGTCTTTTGGGCACAGATCCAACTTCAGGACGTCCGGTATACGTAAAGATTGGAAGGTTCGGACCGGTAGTGCAGATTGGTGAGGCTACTGACGAAGAGAAGCCCCAATTCGCATCCCTACTGAGCGACCAGAGTATCACCACCATCACCCTTCCCGAAGCCTTAAAACTCTTTGAACTCCCACGAGAAGTCGGTACTTACGAAGGGAAGAAGGTAGTAGCCGCTATCGGAAGATTTGGTCCCTATATAAGATATGACTCAATGTTCGTATCCATCCCCAAAGAGCTTACACCTCAGGGAATCACGATAGAAGAAGCCATAGAGCTGATAATTGCCAAGAAGAAGAAAATTGCTGAGAGCCATATTAAGGACTTCCCCGAGATGCCCGGACTGCAAGTGCTCAACGGACGTTTCGGCCCATATCTGGCCTACAAACCGGAAGGGGCGAAGAAAGCCGTCAACTACAAGATTCCAAAGACAGAGGATGCTGCTGCATTGACCTATGCACGAGCTTGCGAACTGATGGAAGAACAAAAGAAAGGTGCTTCCAAGACCAAGGCCGCGACCAAGGCCGCGACCAAAACAGTTGCTAAGACGGCTACCAAGACGGCTGCCAAAGCTACTAAGACTATCAGGACAAAGACCACGACGAAAACCGCCGCAAAGAAGAAATGACAACACAGGAACAGTTTAAAGACGCACGCGATCGCGCCGAAGCATTAGGACGATATCTCGATATAGAGAACAAGAAGATAGAGGTTGAGGAAGAAGAACTCCGCACTCATGTAGCAGACTTCTGGGAACATCGGGAGGCTGCAGAGGCTCAGATGCGCAAAATCAAGGAACTACATTTCTGGATAGACTCATTCACAGCATTGCAGAAACAAGTAGAGGAGCTTGAGCTCGCCTTCGACTTTGTAAAAGAAGGACTCGTGACGGAAGATGAAGTAGATGCACAGTATTCGGCATTGATGTCTCAGCTTGAAAAGCTCGAACTTCGCAATATGCTACGCCGGGAAGAAGATAAGCTTGGAGTAGTGTTGAAAATCAACTCCGGTGCCGGTGGCACTGAAAGTCAGGACTGGGCACAGATGCTCATGCGCCTGTATCTTCGCTATGCAGAACGCCATGGCTACAAGACTTCAATAGCGCAGCTGCTTGAGGGCGACGATGCCGGAATCAAATCTGTCACTGTCAATATCGAGGGTGATTATGCTTATGGATTCTTGAAGAGTGAGAATGGAGTGCATCGCCTTGTGCGAGTATCGCCCTACAACGCACAAGGAAAGCGCATGACATCGTTTGCCTCAGTTTTTGTAACTCCACTTGTAGACGATACGATAGAGGTAGTGGTACACCCCGCCAACGTATCTTGGGATACGTTCCGATCCGGAGGCGCCGGTGGTCAGAACGTCAACAAGGTAGAATCCGGCGTTCGGCTGCGATATCAGTATAAAGACCCCTACACGGGTGAAGAGGAAGAGATTCTCATTGAGAACACTGAGACTCGCGACCAGCCCAAGAACAAAGAAAATGCCATGCGCCAACTTCGCAGTATTCTATACGACAAAGAGTTAAAACATCGTATGGAAGAGCAGGCAAAGGTAGAAGCCGGCAAAAAGAAGATAGAATGGGGCAGTCAGATACGAAGCTACGTGTTTGACGACAGACGAGTCAAAGACCACCGCACAAATTATCAGACCTCAGACGTCAATGCCGTAATGGATGGCGAAATCGACGAATTCATCAAAGCCTATCTGATGGAATTCGCCGGAACGCAAGAGGGGAATTAGGAAAATTGGGAATAGGGAAAAGAAATAGGAAAATCTTTTGGGATCTTCCTATCTTTTTTTCTAAGTAGATGGTCGATTTAAATTTAAATTGAACAGCTGCTTATGTCTTTTCTTTTTATTTTCTCTCTTTGATGAGTCCGTGTCGGTAGGCGAAGAGGAGCTCTTTGAGCTCGTCGATTTGGCTCTGTAGCTCGCGCCCCTTATCCGTGTCGCGAACTCGGATCGGGCTTGCGTTGGTCTCAATAATATATGTTGTAGAGCGGATGTCGCTACCCTTCTTGACGGCATCATCGGCAGAGGTGAAGGGCTCATGTTGCACAAGCTGGAAGCCCCGGGAATGGTATACCAAGGTGTATCCCGCAATGCCGGTAGTGTTATGGTAAGCGCGAGAGAAACCACCATCAATGACCATCAGCTTGCCTCCGGCCTTAATAGGGCTCTCACCTTTACCCACCTTTACGGGTACATGACCATTGATAATATGGCGATGTTCACCCTTCACTCCGAAATTGTCGAGAATCATATCGCATATATCAGGATTCTCACGAAGATTGTAGTAATGCCCCTTTATCTCAGCACGCGGCTCCTTCTCCTGAAGGAAATATCTCTCGAAAGTAGCCATCTTACTCTTATCGAAGAGGGGTGAGTCCGGACCACACCAGAGGTAGAAATACATATCAACGGCTGCCCGACGAGCCTTCTCGGATGTGTCGGAGTTGAAAGCTGAGCGCATAAGCATGCCAACTTCATGGAGCAATTCGGCACCCTTGAATTTCTTCCTTCCGATTTTCACCTCCTTAAGGGTTCCATCAGCATTGAGAGGTACAGAGGCATGGAACAAGAGATTGGAATTGTAGACCCCATACATACAGCCGTGGGAGAAGAAGACATTAATGTGCTGCTTGAGCTTGTCGCTGACTGCGAAGGAATGTACGAGCTTTTCGGTCAGCTCGCGCTCTTCATCGGTGAGCTTCTCAGGACATGCCGGATCGATAGTGGGAAAATTGCAGTCGAGCATCTTGTAGGACACCCCATCGATTTCTACCGTCCCATTCTCATAGTCAATCTTATTGAGTAGCAATCGGCCATCCATCTTCCATTCCGGGTGGCGACGTATAAGAGCAGATTCGAGCTTAAACTGGATTACGGCGATAGCCTTCTGCATCTTTGCCGTCAGCATTCGGCTTTTCTGAGAGAGTGTAGACTCTCCGGGAGCTATCTTGGGTTCGAAGAGGGTGCAGGGGTCATCCTTGTAGGCCTCCATAGCGAAGGTGACCAATGGTACGAGGTTGATGCCGTAGCCATCCTCGAGGGTAGCCATATTGTCATAACGCAGGCAGATGCGCACAACGTTGGCGATACAACATTCATTGCCTGCAGCTGCTCCCATCCATAGAGCGTCATGGTTGCCCCACTGAATGTCATAATTCTGATACTGCTGAAGATTGTCGAGAATCAGATGTGCTCCCTGGCCACGATCGTAGATGTCTCCGAGAATATGGAGCTGATCGATACTCAGACGCTGAATTACTCTGCAGATAGCCTTAATAAACTGATCGGCTTGTCCCGTAGAGATGATTGTCTCAACGATTCGATTGTAATACATCTGCTTGCTCTCGCCATTGGGAGTCTCATGCAGAAGCTCCTCAATTATGTATGCAAATTCACGTGGTAGCGACTTGCGAACCTTACTGCGGGTGTATTTTCGCGATACCTGCTGAAGCACTCGCACCAGCCGATGGAGCGTAATATTGTAGAAATCATCGAGATTTTTCTCCGTAGCCTTAAGATACTCAAGCTTACGGCCGGGATAATATATGAGGGTACATAGCTGGCGAATCTCCTCCTCGCGCATAGATGTGGAGAAAATCTCGGTCACCTTCCGCTTGATATTGCCGGAGGCATTCTTAAGAATATGGCTGAAAGCCTCATGCTCTCCATGAATGTCAGCTACGAAATGTTCCGTACCCTTCGGGAGATTCAGAATTGCTTCCAAGTTGATAATTTCAGTGGCAGCTGCGGAAATGTTGCCAAAGTTCTGGCTGAGCAATTCGAGAACACGACGATCAGACTCAATGTCTTCGCCGGTGTATTGTATTTTGACTTTAGTATCGGTCATGATATGACACTGGTATTAGATGGTTATGCAAGGATTGTGAGTCAAAGGTAGATAAAAAAAATAAGACTACAACTATAAGCTGTAAAAAATTGTTAAATTTACGTTCAACTAATTGATTCAAGAGAAATGTTATGAAGAAGATAATAATAATGGGAGCCTCATCCGGCATTGGGTATGCTGTAGCAGAGGCATTGGCATCGCGTGGCGTTAGGGTAGGATTGGCAGCGCGCCATACGTCCAGCCTTTTGGAATTGAAGAAGAAATACTCTGAGTATGTAGAGTACGAACATATCGACGTTACACATGCAGACGCGCCGGATCGTCTCGAGGATCTTATCGAGACGCTTGGCGGGATGGATATCTACTTCCATGTAGCCGGCATTGGAGCCGACGAAAAGGATATAGATCCTCGGAGCGAGGCAGAGATAATACAGACAAATGCCGGTGGATTTGCCAGGATGACATCGGCTGCATATCGTTATTTCCGCGCACATGGCGGGAAGGGTCAGATAGCAGCGGTCACCAGTGTTGCCGGTACCAACGGGCTGGGACGTCTTCCGGCCTACTCAGCCTCAAAGAAATGTGCGCAGACATATCTGACAGCACTCGAGCAGCTCGCCTACATAGAGGGCGTAAAACTCGACATCACCGATATCCGACCCGGCTGGATACGCACTCCATTGCTCGAAGAAGGGAAGAAATATCCGATGGAAATGACCATAGAGTATGCACTTCCCTATATATTGCGGGCGATAGTAAAGAAAGATAGAATAGCCTACGTAGACTGGCGTTGGGAGTTAATAGCCAAAGGATGGAAAAGAATCCCCGACCGCCTCTGGACAAAGATGAATATAGAATTAGGAAACAGGAATTAGGAAATAGGAATTAGGAGTTGACAAGTTGACATGATATCATGATGTCAGAAATTAATCTCCCTAATCTCCTTAAATTCCCTAATCTCCTTAGACTTCTTAAATTCCTTAGTCTACATAAACTAATAAACAATTAAGAATCGGAATTTCCTCAGGAAATTTCGATTCTTAATATTTGTATAATATGAGAATTTTTCTTACTTTTGTATGCGAATTTCTCCTCAGATGATGAGTGTTTGGCTGATATTTGGCCGGGGACGCTTATCTCTCTTTGAATGAAGCAATAATATATGGAAAATCAAGATCCTAAGCATTATCAAGCCGATAACATTCAGGTGCTCGAAGGCCTTGAGGCCGTAAGAAAGCGTCCTGCGATGTATATCGGCGATATCTCCATTCGCGGCCTCCATCATCTGGTATATGAGGTTGTGGACAACTCAATAGACGAGGCCCTTGCAGGCTACGCCAATCATATTAAGGTAACTATCCTCGAAGATAACTCCATTCGTGTAGAAGACAATGGCCGAGGTATCCCCGTAGATATGCATGAGAAGATGCACAAGCCTGCCCTTGAAGTAGTACTGACCGTACTTCATGCCGGCGGTAAGTTTGATAAGGGGTCCTACAAGGTCTCCGGAGGTCTTCATGGTGTAGGAGTATCTTGTGTCAATGCTCTGTCAGACTATCTTCGTGCGGAAATCCATCGTAACGGTAAGATATACATGCAAGAGTATTCCGTGGGAAAGCCAACCTGCGAAATGACTACTATCGGAGACACAAATCGTACGGGTACTACAATCCAGTTTCATCCTGATGCCTCTATCTTTACGGAGACCGTCTATGACTATGAGACTCTTGCCAACCGTCTGCGCGACCTCGCCTTCTTGAATGCCGGAATTACACTTGAACTCACCGACCTCAGAGAGCTCGATGAGCAAGGCAATCCCCGCGCAAGTCGCTTCCATAGCGATGAGGGTCTTAAGGAGTTTGTGAAATATCTCGACCAAGGTAAGGAATCGCTCATTCCGGATATAATACATCTGAACACTGAACGTAATGGAGTGCCCGTGGAAGTGGCCATGACCTACAATACCTCCTTTAATGAGAATATATTCTCTTACGTAAATAATATCAATACGATAGAGGGAGGTACGCATCTTACGGGCTTTCGTCGCGGTCTCACTACGACGCTGAAGAAGTATGCCGACGACAATAATCTTCTCTCAAAACTCAAAATAGAGCTTAGCAAAGAAGACTTCCGCGATGGACTTACGGCTGTAATCTCAGTGAAAGTGGCTGAACCTCAGTTTGAAGGTCAAACGAAGACAAAGCTGGGTAATAATGAAGTAATGGGTTCCGTAATGTCTGCAGTAGGCGATGCCCTCAAAATATATCTTGAAGAACACCCCAAGGAGGCAAAGCTTATCGTAGACAAGGTAGCTACAGCAGCCCAGGCGCGCCATGCAGCTTACACTGCTCGCATGAGAGTGCAGAATAAGACTCCCTTCTCCGGAGCCGGGCTCCCCGGAAAACTTGCCGACTGCAAGAGTCGCGATGCCGCCCGTTGTGAACTCTTCCTGGTCGAGGGTGACTCCGCCGGCGGTTCCGCCAAGCAAGGACGTAATCCCAATTTCCAGGCAATCCTTCCTCTGCGAGGTAAGATTCTGAACGTAGAGAAGGCCATGGAGCATAAGATCTTGGAATCGGATACAATAGTTCAGATATTTAAATCCTTAGGTGTCACTATTGGCACGGAGGAAGATTCCAAGGAAGTCAATATCTCCAAGTTGCGCTATCATAAGATTGTCATAATGACCGATGCCGACGTTGACGGTGCCCACATTGCGACTCTGCTGATGACCTTCTTCTTCCGTCGCATACGTCCGATTATCGAAAATGGATATCTCTACATAGCCACCCCCCCGCTATATAAGTGTGCCACTAAAGGGAAGCAGAAGATTCAGGAATATGCCTGGACCGAACAGCAGGTGCAACGCTTCATAGACACTCATTGCGGTGGAGATCGCAACCGCATGGTTATCCAGCGCTATAAAGGTCTTGGAGAGATGAATGCAGAGCAGCTTTGGGAGACCACTATGGATCCGGAAAACAGAATGTTGAAGCAGGTGACGCTGACCAACGCTGCCGAGGCCGACCATACCTTCTCCCTGCTGATGGGAGAAGAGGTAGCCCCGCGCCGAGAATTTATTGAAACTCATGCAACTTACGCCAATATTGACGCATAAAACAAAAACAAATGCCGGAGGACAGTAATGTCCCCGGCAGATTTCATAATTTCTAACTAATATTTAACAAATGAAAAAACTACTTATCGCATCTGCAGCATGCATCTTCATGCTTGCTTCCTGCAACACTGTGACTTCCACACGCACAGCAACAACAGTGAAAGTTCCTACAGTCGTATCCTCTGTGAACGTCGCTGACCTCGAAGTTGGTCCCCGTGTAACTTTCACCTACAACACTCAGAAGAACGAGCGCATGGGCAGAACAGCAGAATGTGCTGCCGTAGCAGCCATGCTTGAAGCAAACGGTAACGCTGACGTACTGGTAGCTCCCGAGTACAAATATGACAACGACAGAAAAGTCATCATAGTGACCGGTCGTCCCGCAAAATACAAAAACTTCCGCGGTGCCAACTAATCAGGCTTGACAGGGGAGTATCATGATTGGCAAATTTTTCCTTAGCGCGGCTTTTGTTTTGACAGCAGCTATGACTCCGGCATATGCCGAAGCCGGCAGTCCTACTGAGCCGGACAATATGGTGAAGGTGGAGACAACAATCACTGCGGTTACTGTAGCTGAACTCGATATCAGTGACAAGCGTGTATCAAAGTCCACATCATGGACTCTGAAAGCAGTGTCCCCTACATCTCTTGAGCAGCGAAAGGCCAATCTTATTGTTGAATTATGCAGAGAGGTCGAGGCCGACGTATTGGTAGACCCCCAGTTTACCTTCTCCAAGAGGATTTTTGGTGGAGGAAAACTGACCGTATCGGGTTATCCGGCACGCTACAAGAATTTTAGGACAATGTCACCACAGGAGGTGGAAGCCTTCATCACGACACCCGAATATCAGACCGGGAAAGTCGTATTCATCAATAAATAGTCCCCAACACAGAAAAAAGGAAGAGGAAGGTCGAAAGACTTTCCTCTTTTTATTTGTCAAATTGGAAAAAAGGTATTAACTTTGTAGGCAGAAAGCCCCGATGGCGGAATCGGTAGACGCGCTGGTCTCAAACACCAGTGGAGCAATCCGTGCCGGTTCGACCCCGGCTCGGGGTACAAGAGAGGGAAGTAGAAGCTGCTTCCCTCTCTTTGTTAGTCATCCGGATGCCCGGTTTTTCATTCCTCGTGAGTTTGCAACCCAATGCAGGAAGGATAAGAAATGGTGGGAAGACTGTGTAACGGATATAATGCTGCTCTTAGCTTATTCGGATACTTTTGCATTTAGCAACGCTAATTTTTTGTTTTAACGCTAAATGTTCGATTGTATCCTTTTATGAATAAGCTTATTAAATTTGTCCTACCGGATTCTTCACCAGAGGCTGTATGCTGCGATGGGCAGGTTCCCGAAGCGGAGCAATGGCTACTCCCCCCTGCGGATTCTACCGACCCTTCTAACCCTTCTTCCGGAAGTGCTGATGATTCTTACTTAGTGCCTGCGTTGGGAGAATTTGTAGGTAAGTTCCCAACAAATGCCAAGATCCTCGGTACCCACAGACATGTTGGCACCGACGATTTCAATGTCATTTTCACCCTTCCTTCAGGCCTTTATTTTCTGAAATTTAATGCAAAATCAAAGAATTTCTCTGTCGCCGTAGAGATACCGCTCGCCTCTGCTGTCTCCCCGGACAGACTTGTCATTGCCGATTCTTGCGACCGATGGATTGTCTTCATTCACAGAGAGGAAAACTCCGTAGGAGACCTCCCCGCCGGTGAGGTGCTATATTCAGTGTGGAAGCCTGATGATTCCCTTCCCGGAGGAGGTCGCTATAGCATCCCCGCCGGCCTGCCGGAATCTTCTTATGTAGATTATTCTTTCGCGGATACTACTCTTGAGGGATATGTTGGGGTTGCCGGAAATTATCCGACAATAGAAATATCAGTAGATTGTCCTTCCTCTATAGCGACATCTGTGCATGATTGGCTCATCGGAGCAGGCTCTATTGGTGAAGAATTCTACTCCTCTGCTTTTGAGAAAGTGCGCAGTGACATTAATGCCGCTCTGTGTGAAGAATGGCAACTTTATGTATCCTCCTGTCAAGGGTCTGACAAACACTTATTTCCGTTTAATGTACATGCCGCCTGGGAGGTTGAAGCTCGCGGCTGTAGTCGCAAGTTTATCCTTTCGCCCTCTGCATCGCGGCTTTTGCTGGAGGATTTTTCTTCGGTAGATATTAGGATTGATGATTTTTCAATAGCGAATGGTAATTTGCTCTTAAAGGTGCTCTTTTCAAGAAAGCCTCAACAATTGATAATAAAGACATCTTCGGTAGTATTACCCGATTATCTCAACGGTGAATTTGGGTATGTCGCAAATCAGAAATTAATCATCGACAAGTATATCGATATCTTTACAGATGATAGCGGGGAGCTATCCATCGGACCCCTTCACAGTGTCTCCACAGGGAGTGAGCGCGGAAGAGGATGGACCCTCCAGCCGAATCTCCATAAAATTTTGCAATTAAAAAGTCAGGAGGTTCCGGCACATATAAAGGAGAATTTCCAAGCTGCAGGTGGGATTAATTACAATTCCAGAATGATTCTCTATAATAGTGAGGAAATTAGGGTTTCGGAAGAGAAATTCCCACCACTGATGCAAAGTTCTTCAAGTTTTGAGGGTCAGGAATTAATTAGTATAGTTGCCTCAATGCGGGCTCTATCATCAGGACAATTCGGTGAATTCCCACTCTATGCCTTTTGTCGAGATGGAATAAGAGCACTGACCGCCACAGAGGAGGGTGGCTTTCGTTCGGTTCAGCTTATCAGCCGTGATCTCTTGTTGAAAGACACTCATCCGGTGTCTACTGCTAATAGTGTAGTATTCTCTACGCTTCGTGGGGTGGTGGAACTCAATGGGTCACGGACAGAAGTCATACTCGCCCCTGAAAGCCATAGAGATCTACCTCTTGTCAGAGCATGGCATTATCCTACGGAGAGCATAATTGCAGACTATGGTCAGAGTGCGATTTCACTTTCAGAGGATGGAAAAAAGAATCTACCTCTTACTATTCCCCGAGGAACAGAGTATTTTGGGGAATGGCCATTACTTTTTGCAATGATTGGGAGTAGTGTATTCCAAGTGTTGCTATCGGAATATGTTGAAGAAGAGATTACTGCACGAAGTGGGGAAATTCTTCCAACATTGACAACACGGCCTTTCAAGTTCGGGTCTGCGATGAAGACGAAGGTACTGCGCTACCTGTCGCTGACACCGGATGGCAAGGTTGGGGGATGGATAATAGAGGGAAGCAATGACCTGCACAGATGGCACATCTTGGGATGCAACGAAGCGGGTCGTCCCATCGGGCCGATGCGCGGAAGTGGCTGGCGCTTCTTCCGCCTCATAATGCGAGATGTAAAGACCCTTCCCGGCGGGGTATTCGTAGTCTATTACTAAGAGTTAGTTTCCTAGATGCCGAAAATCATCAGCCATCAACAATCAAAACACAAACGCAGGTTTGTGTTTTGATTTTCTAAGACTATGCACTAATTTTGTAGTCTTAATTAAATCAGATATGACGTTAACTACTCTTCAAATCGCTGAAATATTGGGTGTCCCCATTACGGGTTGCGGCTCCCTGCGAATAGTAGAGTACCTCCTCACTGACTCAAGGTCTCTGAGTGTGCCCGATTCAACAGTTTTTTTCGCTATACCCACGGCAACGGCCAATGGTGCTGACTATATCCCGGAGCTATACTCAAAGGGCGTCAGAATGTTTGTGGCATCCGAATTGCCGATGCACTATAAAGAATGGGAGGATGCAACTTTCTTCATCGTTGATGATGTAGTGGCTTCCCTCCAGAAGATCGCTGCATATCATCCCGATTTTCATGGTACAATAGTGGGGATTACAGGCTCGCGAGGAAAAACTACGCTCAAGGAATGGCTCTTCCAGCTTCTTGAACCTCTCACAAATGTAGTGCGCTCTCCGCGAAGCTATAATTCAAAAATTGGGGTCCCCCTCTCTCTCTGGCAGATACAACCGGACACAGATATGGCCATTATCGAAGCCGGGATCTCCCGACAAGGAGAGATGGCTTCTTTAGCCAAATGTATCTCACCGGACATTACCATTATAACCAACGTGGGGGAAACCCATGCTGAGGGCTTCCCGTCGATGCAGGAAAAAGCTAAGGAAAAAGCCCGGCTTGCAGCCGCCTCCTCAGTCAAAACGGTTATCTTCCCGGCCGACCAGCCTCTTGTGGCAAATGCCGTAGCGGAAATAGCCGGGGATAAACGCCTTATAGGATGGTCTGTGGCTAATCCCGAGGCGTCTCTGTTTATCCATCTCAACACTCCGAATGCGACAACAACAGTCGCAAATTATGTATATAGAAAGGAAGGTGGAGAAGTCTTGAAAGGTACTATTTATGTGCCTTCGAATCTTGATTACGACTTGGAAAATTCCTTCAACGCTTTGTCGTTGATGCTTGAAGTGGGAATATCTCCTGAGATAATAGCAGAACGTTTTGCTAATCTTCATAAGATAGGTACTCGTTTGAATGTCAGCGAGGGCGTCAACTCATGTTCTCTGATTTTCGACAGCTATACTTCGGACTTCTCGTCGCTGCCTCCGGCTCTTGATTTCATGCGCCGACGCGCAATGCCGGGGAGGAAGCGGACGATGATTCTCAGCGAGCTCCATCATGAGTCTTCATCGTCGGAGGAGATATATGCCAAGCTCGTACCTCTCCTGTCGCAATATGGTATCACACGATTCATAGGAGTCGGTCCGCGTCTGTCGCGCCATGCGGAACTTTTCCCTGAAAATTCTCAGTTTTTTGAGTCTACGAAGGACTTGCTGAAAAATATGTCGACGTCTGATTTCTCCGATGAGATTATTCTCTTGAAGGGATCCCCGGAGTCAGATTTCTCAAAGATTCTTCAGATGCTCGAGGCTAGAACACATGAGACGGTGTTGGAAGTCAATCTCGATTCCGTTGTCAAAAACTACAATTATTTTCGCTCGAATGTTCCTTTTGGTACACGTATGATTGCAATGGTGAAAGCATCAGGCTATGGTGCCGGAAGCTATGAGATTGCCAGAACTCTCCAGGACTGCGGTGCGGCGTATCTTGCCGTGGCAGTACTTGATGAGGGTATTGATCTTCGTCGCCAAGGGATTACTATGCCGATAATGGTGATGAATCCGAAGGTGGTCAATTATAAGGCGATGTTTGCTTGGAGCTTAGAGCCGGAAGTCTATTCAATGGATATGCTAAATGATATGATTCGTGAGGCAGCCAAGGCCGATGTGCATGACTATCCGGTACATATCAAGCTCGACACGGGAATGCACCGTATGGGCTTTATCGAGGAGGAGCTTCCGGCACTGATGGATGTGATCTCATCTCAGAATAGGGTGCGGGTGTGCTCTGTTTTCTCCCATCTTGCAACTGCGGATTGCCCCGATATGGACGACTATACCTTCTTGCAGCTCTCTCGATTCAAGAAATATTCCGACTATATTATATCACGGAGTCAAACCCCGGTACTTCGCCATATCCTCAACTCAGCCGGTATCCTTCGTTTCCCGGAGCATCATTACGATATGGTGCGTCTTGGCATAGGCCTTTATGGAGTCAATACTCTTCCACCGGAAATGGAACGCCCCTTAGCAACTGTCAGCACTCTGCGCACAGTAATCATAGCAATCCGCGAATATAAAGCCGGAGAGACTATCGGCTACGGGCGCCGCGGTGTGCTGGAGCGAGATTCGCGAGTAGCTACTATCCCTATAGGATATGCCGACGGGATGAATCGCCATTTTGGGCGCGGTGCAATAAAGGTGAAGGTCAACGGCGTTGACGCCCCTACTGTCGGCAATATCTGTATGGATGCTTGTATGATTGACGTTACCGGCATTGACTGCAAGGAGGGTGATCCGGTAGAAATCTTCGGCCCTCATGCCGACGTCCACCGACTCGCGGAATTGTTAGACACAATCCCATATGAGATTCTGACCTCCGTCTCGCCTCGCGTCAAGAGGGTCTATTATCGTGAGTAATCAGCTCTAACAATGCCGGAAGAGCCTCCTCTGTGGGGATGTTCTTAATCATTAGAGTCTTACCCTTATAGAGGCTAACTCTGCCCGGTCCGGCTCCTACATAGCCGTAGTCGGCATCGGCCATCTCTCCGGGTCCATTGACGATACATCCCATCACTCCTATCTTCAGCCCCTTGAGATGCGATGTTGCTTCCTTCACTTCCTTCAGTGTTTTCTGCAAGTCGAAGAGGGTGCGTCCACAACTCGGACAGGAGATATATTCAGTGCGGCTGATGCGGAGTCTGACGGCTTGAAGCAGTCCCAATGAGATACTCTGAGTCTTCTCTGCCGAAAGTCCGGGTGTGTCGAGCCAGATACCATTGGCATAGCCATTGAGCAATAGCACCCCAAAGTCTACTCCGGCTTTTATCTCTATATCGTCAGCATCGTTGCCGTCATAGTTTAGACGTACTATAATCGGATTCTTGCCTCCTGCTGCTACATAGCGCTCTGTCCATGAGGCTATCTCTGCAGGGGCGTTGACATGCTTTGAGGTCAAGATAATAGGTTTCTTATCTTCAAAATTAATAGGCTCAGATGAGGCATCGATATAATGCACTTCATTGGCAGTAAGATTATCGGCAGAGATATCTGTGCCCACTACCATCGGCAGTCTGTCGCTGCTGACTTCCCAGCTTTCCGGGAAGGGGAGGGCTTGGTCTCGTATGGGATATTGAGCCTTAAATTCCGGCTCAACTATCGGCGCGTGGCCTTCGCGTGAGACTATGTAGTCGCGGAGTTGGCGAGCCACCGGTATTTCATTCTCCGGATCTTCACTGAGGGACACGCGTATCGTATCCCCCAGTCCGTCAAGGAGGAGCGTGCCAATACCTACGGAGCTTTTTACCCTTCCGTCTTCGCCATCCCCGGCTTCGGTGACCCCGAGATGCAACGGATACGTCATCCCCTCTTTCTGCATAGATTCTGCCAAGAGTCGGACTGTTTGTACCATAACCACTACGTTTGAGGCCTTGATGGAAATGACGATGTCGTGGAAATCAACTTCGCGACTTATACGCAGATATTCCATGACACTCTCTACCATCCCCTCCGGTGTGTCGCCATAGCGGCTCATTATGCGATCGGATAGAGAGCCATGGTTCACCCCCAGCCTCACGGCTGTAGAGTGCTTGCGACAAATATCCAAAAAAGGTATAAAAGCTCCGCGAATTCTTTCTATCTCCTCTTGGTATTGCTCATCGGTATATTCCAGGTGTTTAAATACTCTACCGGGGTCTGCAAAATTGCCGGGATTGATTCTTACCTTCCGGCAAGTTTCGGCAGCTCTCAAGGCGGCTTTTGGATTGAAGTGCACGTCGGCAACGAGCGGCACATGGCAGCCCAACTCTCGCAGACGCTTGCCGATGGCTTCCATATTGCTCGCTTCGCGTTCCCCTTGGGTAGTAAGTCTGACTATTTCTCCTCCGGCGTTGGCTATACGCAGTGCTTGCTGAGAACTCTGCTCCGTGTCTAGCGTAGAGGTGTTGGTCATAGATTGAAGCCGAATCGGATTGTTGCCCCCGATTCCGATATTGCCGACTCTTACGGCATGTGTCGGCCGCCTGTTGTAATTGAATTCCATTTTATGAGAAGGGGTCTTGTGTCTGACGCACGAGACGTGCGTCCCTACGTTCTGATTATTAGCCGATATAATTCATTAGAAGGAAGACGCTCAGAAAGCCTGTTGTGTAGCCGGCAAGTACCTGCATCAGAGTATGCCTGCCGAGCCATATACGCGCTGAGCCGAGGAGACCGCTGACTACTATGGCAGTAGTGAGCCACATCCCTAAGTTGACATCGGGTGCTAAATGGTCTTTGATTTCAATAAGCATTGCCACAACTCCGGCTACCGCCGCTGCGTGGGCCGATATTTTCCATCGAAAATTGATTGACATATTGACTACGGCTGCAAGAGCTGCTCCGCAGTAGAACATCGTGACCCATATGGGGGCACCTTTGTAATGGAAGAAGTAGGCAGTTCCGGCATAGCTGACTATCATTATTAGATAGGGGATAAACCTCTCTTGCCTCCCGTTCAGCCCGATATCCTGAATCATTTTCATGGACTTGAGAAGCAGTACGAGTCCCATGGGAAGGAGTGCTGTAAATCCGAATACGATAAGTGTAAACATGACCTTTGTAGAGTGGCTCACACTGTAGAGGCTACTGAGATTAAACAGTATCATAGTGGCATAGACGCTGACAAGCATTGGTACCAATACCCACGACAGAATATTGGCCAGCCTACTGATAGCCTTCTCTTCCGGAGTATTATACTCCTCTACCTCTTCAACAGACGATGGCGCCCTTAAAGACTTTCCATTAGCCGGGTCTTCTGCAGAGTTCTCCGATGAACCCTCGTTTGTGATAGTAGTGGAAGTATTTTTTTCCACAATGTCATCTTCAGGGGCGTCATTATGACCCGGGGTGTAGGGATAGTAGTCGCTTGTGTCAATCTTCATTTTTTGTTATTTTTTGAGAGGAGCCCTTTATGAGACTTGTTCTGAGACTTGCTTTTTAATAAGCAGCTGAACCGTGACGGCACCGGCAGGGAAAATTGCATCAATCGTTTCGTAATGGGATGGGCAAAGTTCAGAGTGCGTGCATGCAGAGCCAGACGCCGTATGGGGCTGGCTGAGGCTCCATACTTTCGATCGCCAACTATAGGATGTCCCATATCTTTAGCATGGACACGTATCTGGTTCTTTCTCCCCGTGTCGAGTTCAAATTCTACCAATGAGTAGCCACTGCCGCGACTGAGTACGAAATAGCGGGTAGTAGCCGTCTTTCCCCGCAGAGGATCCGGAGATGAATAGACCTCAAATTGAGATGTCTCTGAGAGATTACTGCGCACTATGCCGTTGGTCTCTCTCATAATACCTTCGCATACGGCTACATAGCGACGGTCGAGCACCATATTATTCCAGTTATGCTGCATAGCGGTCTGGGCTTCCATACTCTTGGCAAACATCATCAGCCCGGAGGTAGCACGGTCGAGCCTGTGGACCACGAATATCTTGTTGGCCGGATTCTGACTCTTTACGTATTCCTTGAGAATGTCGTAAGCAGTCTCCTCCTTCTTGGCAGAGCCGGTGCCCACCGATAGCAGTCCATAACCCTTGTTGACTACGATGATATCGTCATCTTCGTAAACAATATCCAGACGTGGATGGCGAAATTCTGTGAATGGACGCGTACGGTTGAACTCAACCGTATCGCCCGGTGCTACACTGTAGTCAAACTGCGTTGTCCGAACGCCGGCAACGCGAAAATGGCCATGTTTAAGCCAAGCCTTTATATCTGTACGGTTGGACTGCGGCAGGTGCTCTCTGATGAATTCCATCAGTGGTCGGCTCTCAGAGGCAGAGTTAATCCAGCCCGTGATTTTGTCTTCTTTAAAATGTCGATTCATTTCTCATTTGCGGCATAGAGCCGGTATATTCCTGCAAAAATAACAAAAATCTCCCATATCTTTCTCTATACCCCTATATTTTGTCATGGAAAAATTAATAGAGTTCAGGTCTAAGTCTCCTTTCCAACTCATCTTTTTAACAACCCTATGCCGGTCAACTTTCGGATACAAACGTTTGCAACAACCGAATTCGTTAAAAATTGCTAATCCAATTATGGAAAAAAGGAAAATGCGGAAAAAAGGAAAATTGTGAGTTTTGTCTCTTTCCGGAGTCGCCGTCTTCTCCCTATTTAAAGGGGTTGGCGAAGGAAAATGATTTTTTTTTAATTTTTTAAGGATTAGACTCTTGACAAGCCCTCTTTATTTTATTAATTTTGCACCGTGTTTTTCATAGTATTTAAATTAAGATTAAGGTTTAGCCAGGAGCTTTGGGAAAAGAGTCTGGCTTTTTTCTTGGTTTTTGGGGATAAATGTGGACATTTTTACCAAATTTTTTTAACCTGAGATTCCATACCGTTCTGCGTTTTTATGTATCTTTGTGCGCATGGAATTGCTATACCATTATCTGTGGAAGTATCGTCTCTGTGGCGACTCTATTAAACTCTGCGATGGCTCTGAGGCTTTCGTTGTCTCTCCCGGTGTGCATAATGATACCTCCGGTCCCGATTTCTATGCTTGCCGTATTCGCTTCCACGACTCCGATTGGGTGGGTAATGCCGAGGTGCATGTGAAGGCCTCTGATTGGTTTCGCCATGGCCACCAGTCTGACCCCGCCTACGATAATGTAATTATCCACGTAGTGGCCGTTGATGACCGTAGAATTGTCCGCGATGATGGTTCTGAAATACCTCAGACTGTACTCGTGCCTCCTCCGGGTCTTTATGCCACATATGAGCTCCTTTCTCGACGTATTGACGATATTAAATGTCGCGGCCTTATCTCCGCTCTCTCTCCTATATATGTCTCCGACTGGCTCGAATCTTTGGCTATGGAGCGTCTGCACGTTAAGGCTCAGAGAATCCTCGACCTCTTTGCCCATACTTTTGGGGATTGGGCGCAGTCTATGTTCATTATCCTATGCCGTTCTTTGGGCTTTGGCTATAATGCCCTCCCTTTTGAACTCCTCGCTAAGAGCCTTCCTCTAAAATATATAGGTCGGCATGCCGACAATCTCTTGCAAATTGAGGCTCTTCTCTTGGGACAGGCCGGGTTCTTAAGGGCGGCTCCGGATGCGTATGATGATTACTACCGCCTTCTTGCCGACGAGTATAATTTTTTGTCCAGAAAATATTCACTGACTCCGATACGTGAGGGTCTGTGGAAGACGTCGCGTCCGGCGAATTCTCCCATTCGTCGTATTGCTGTGCTTGCCGGTGCGCTTTATAGAGGTCTTTCTCTGACCGACAAGCTCCTTGAGGCACGTGGAGATATTGATCAGCTTAGGCAGATTTTCTCATGGAAGGCAGGAAAATATTGGGGTGAGTATATCTCTTTCGCACACCCGGGAAGAATGCCCGTAAACCTTTCTCCCGGTAGTGTTGATACTCTCCTTATTAACGTGGTTGCTCCTTTTTATATGGCATATGGTGCTCAAACGGGTGAGCCACAATGGGGTGAAAGAGCTGTCTCGCTCCTTATGGATCTGCCGGCTGAGACAAATTCTCGCGTTCGTTGCTGGCACACTTGTGGTATCAAGGCCAAAGATGCCCTGCAGTCCCAGGCTTTAATTCAACTACGCACTGAATATTGCGACTCTCAGCACTGTCTCGACTGTCGCTTCGCCTATTATATGTTGAAATCCAACATTTCAAGTCCTACTTGAAATGTTGGATTTCAGCGTATAATTTACAATTTTATAGTCGCTGTGGGTCTGCAACCTACAGTAGGTAAGCGCAAATCCTCGTGGGATGTAAATCCACGAGGACTACGTAAACATAGAAATGTTAGCCCTTTCTCAAAGGCTCCACTCTACACCATTCTTGGTGTCTTTGACGTTGAAGCCTATCTCTTTGAGCTTGTCGCGGATGAGGTCGGAGGTTGTCCAATCTTTGGCGGCCTTAGCCTGGTTGCGCACTTCCAACAGCAAATCTACGGCCTGTTCGTAGGCTTTGGTATCTCCTGCACTCTCGGCATCGCTCCCGGTGCGGATTCCCAAAATCTCAATTAAGAATGTCTCAAAAACTTCTTTGAGATACTCAATCTGCTTGCCATCGAGCTTGATGAGTCCATCACTGGCTTGATTGACATATCGTGCAGCGTCAAATAGCTGTGCAATAACTATCGGAGTATTCAGGTCGTCGTCCATGGCTTCGTAGCATTTCGCCATTAAGTCGGGAAGTTCCGTATCGTTACTCTCCGCAGCTTTCAGACTTTGTAGTCTTCGATAGCTGTCAAGAATCTTCTTCAATCCTTTTTCGGCATCCTGAAGGGCCTCGTTGGAGAAGTCTACAGTGCTTCCATAATGAGCCTGGAGAATGAAGAAGCGGATGACCATCGGGGAATAGGCTTGGCTCAGTATTTCGTTATTGCCGGTGAAGAATTCTTCGAGAGTCACAAAGTTCCCAAGACTCTTCCCCATCTTGGTACCCTTGATGGTGATCATGTTGTTGTGCATCCAATATCTCACAGCTTCATGACCTTGTGCGGCAACACTCTGTGCTATCTCACACTCATGGTGCGGGAATTTCAAGTCCATACCTCCGCCGTGAATGTCAAAAGTCTCACCGAGATATTTTGTGCCCATCGTGGAGCACTCAAGGTGCCATCCCGGGAAGCCCTCGCTCCATGGCGATGGCCAGTGCATGATATGCTCCGGCGAGGCTTTCTTCCAGAGAGCAAAGTCTATCGGATTGCGTTTCTCATCCTGCCCGTCGAGTACACGAGTGGTGTTGAGAAGATCTTCGATATTGCGCCCGGAGAGTTTACCATAGTGATGATCCCGATTATATTTCTCCACATCGAAGTATACCGATCCCTGACTCTCGTAGGCGTAGCCGGCATCTAATATTTTCTTGATGTATTCTATCTGTTCGATGATATGTCCGGAGGCGTGAGGCTCAATGCTGGGAGGAAGTACGTTGAGTGCCTCCATGTCATGATGGTATCGGTTCAGATAATATTGTACCACCTCCATCGGCTCCAGCTGTTCGAGTCGTGCCTTCTTGGCAATCTTATCCTCACCGGAGTCAGCATCGTGCTCAAGGTGGCCTACATCGGTGATGTTGCGGACGTAACGCACCTTATACCCCAAGTGGCGGAGATAGCGGAAGAGGACGTCGAAGGTGATAGCCGGGCGCGCATGACCCAAATGGGCATCGCCATACACCGTCGGGCCGCAGACGTACATCCCCACATGTCCCTCATGAAGGGGCTTGAAGAGCTCTTTCTGACGACTCAGTGAGTTGTATATGCAGAGATTGTTGTCTTTCATCAGTTGTTGCCAATGACACCTCCCTTGGGAGTGCGTTGTTTGATTTCGCCAAACTGAGCCTCGTATTTCTTGATGTTGTCGGTCAGAGCAAACATCAGCTGTTTTGCGTTTTCGGGGCTCATGATTACGCGGCTTACCACCGGAGCCTGGGGCATTCCCGGAGCTGCGAAGATGAAATCAATCAGGAACTCATTGGGACCATGGCCGATCATTGCAAGGTTGGAGAATTTGCCGTCGGCTACTTCCGGACGAAGCTGTATCTGAATCTGATTCTGGTTGGGATTCTGTTCGTTTGCCATAATATTCAATATTTATTAATATATTCTGTTTGCGAAGTTAACAAAAATTTCTCAATTCCCAATAAAGCGTTCCGCAATTGTATGTAGAATGTTTGTGGCTGTTTTTAATCTAATATGGAATATTGAAACGGGACACGGAAACTTCAAGCTTCCGCGTCCCGTTGTCAGGAAATTATAAAAACGAAACTGAAATCTTATTTGATTACGATTTTCTGTGACTTGCCGTTGCTGCCGCGTACTACGTAGACGCCTGCTGCCAGGTTCAGTCCTTCGATGTCATTGATGCTGTCAGTCTCAGCAACGCGCACACCACCTACAGTGTATACTGTGTAGACAACGTGTGACACTGCGAAATTGGCATCTACACCTACAGAGTTGTCTACAAGCACGTTGACCTGCTTGGAGATTACTCGGCCGTTGGACTCTGCATTCACGGTAAAGGTGTGGTTGCCTTCATGCTTGGGAGTGACGGTCAGTGTCTTGCCATTGAGTACTACTTCTACTGCATCGCCGGCGCGTGTCATATCTTCCTCGGAAATCCATAAGTTGATGTTGCAGTCGTGGTTGTCACGGTCGGTAACGTTGAGTTCGATTGTCTTGCCCTCATCAGCAGGGTTGAAGGCTATGTCGGTGTCGAGTTCAAACTCTACATCATAGCGGTCGGTGCGTACCGGCATTGCGGGGAACCACCAGTAGCTCGGCAGCTTAACAATCTTCTTAGTATCACCTGTCTTTGCGTCTACAAATACATACCAGTTGTCGAGAGCTGCACTACCGAAACCGGGGGTTATGGCATACATATATGTCTCTGTCAGGTCATCGTATCCGCAGGATCCGTATGCTTTGACCATCTTATAGCCCTCTATCATCTTTGTGCTGTGGGTATAGACGGGAGTCAGAGTTGAGGGGTCTGCCACTTCATCGAGATCCCAGCGATAGAAGGTGCCGTTGCCCCATATGAGGGTATTCTTGCTGACTGCTGACTTGATGGTCACAGGACGCCATTGGCCGGGGGTGCAGGTAATGGACCCGGGGATGCTGTAAGTCTTAACTTCTTCAAGAGTCTCAGGATTGATCTCTGTCAGGCTATTCTTATTGGCGAGCCATACACGTCCGTCGGCGCTGACTACTACACCCTGAATATCCTTGCTTTCGAAGGTTTTGACATATTTGTCGTTGGTAGTATCAATGACACCAAGACCGATGCTGCAGTTGGTATAGAAGACGTACTTGCCGCTCTTTACCATATCGCCAATCTGACCGAAGCGGTCGGCTGATGTTCCTTCGATGTCGGATTCTGCTACTGTGAGGTCATCGAGATTCAGTACGCGTACGCCGGCTGTTGTGCCGATATAAGCCTTGGAGGGGGAGACACCCACTACGGAGCGACCGTCACCGCCAATCTCGTCGATAGCGCCAATATGCTTGAATGTTTTGGCATCGGCTACGACTACGCGACCACCGGAACGTACCGGACGAGTGTCACCGCCGTCCCAGGCCTGCTTAGACATTACAATCAGCTTGTCGGCCCATACTGTAGCTGAGCAGGATGTGGCACCAAAGGCCATATTGTTGTTCTGGTTGCCATAAGCACGGTAGTAGATATTGCCGGCATCGTCGATGAAGTTCAGCGAACCGGAAGTGTGAGTAAACCATTCCTCGTTGAGCCAAATCATACCTTCGGAGAAATCACCCTCAGGACGATTTTCGGGGTCTACGCCCTTCACTTTGATATAGTATGTGGCGTTGACTGTTCCGTCAATGCTGGATACTGTCATCTTGGTAGTACCTTCTGAGTGAGCTACCAGGGATTTGACATTCATGTAGATTGAAGCAATAGATTCATCTTCAAAGGATACTGTGAAGCCGGTAAAATCGGCATTTTCAGGATAATATACAGGGGTGATAATCTGTACGCCCATATTGTCGAGTTCGATTGTACTTCCTTCTTCGATCCCCTGAAGAGCTATGCTGGTGATTGGATGTGCTATTACGGTAGAAACCTTGGTATAGTAGCCATCTTCGGGATAAACCTTGATATATTGATTATTCTTTTTAAAATAAAGGTAGGGACGAAGGATAACTTCGGAGGGGGTTGATACGGTTATCTTGTTGAGCATATTGCCATTCTTCGCATTTGCAACATAGCCGCTGTAGTCATAGATGGTTTTCTTTGTCTCGGGGTCGAGTACCTCAGTACAGATGCCGGAGCTGTAGAAATACTGAGCATCATCGAGCACATTGGCAATCATCGGGAATTCTACTGATTTGCCGTTTTCAGTGTTGAGCACGATTTCAGGCGCCATCCATACACCCTGCTGATCAGCGGGACGGAGGAGGAATTCTTCGCCGATTTCGGCTGTGCCATATACGAAGTTGATCTTGTCGCCGGAAGTTACTTCTGTGTCATAGTCAGCTTCTTCGCCATTGACGAGTATCTTCCAGCTTGCTTCGCTGTTGTTGACAGCCCAGTGGTCATACTCGCTGGCACTCTTAACCTGGGTATAGTCTATGTCATCGATAGTATCGAAGATGTTCCAGGCTCCGAGATAGCGATGGGAACCTAAAGCATCGGAGTATTCTTTGTCGCCAACTACTACTTTTGCGGAGTTGTCCCCATTGGTATCGAAGCCGAAACCTACCTTACCTCCACCCTTGGAAGAATAGATTGAGTAGTAACGCTTGTCGTTTGTAAGCAGAGTCGTGATGACGTCGCTGACCTTATCTCCATTCTTGGCATATACGCCGGAGGCGAGGTTGTCGAGAGCTACTTTGTCGCCCCAGGTGAAGGTCACCCCGATGATGTTCATGCCGTCGCCGACATTGCTAAGATACTTGCTTTCATCCTTGGTGCGAAGCTCCATAAGGTTCGCAAATTGTCCCCAGAAGGAGTCTTTTTGCCAAGCCTCAAGAGATCCTGCGGGTACGAAAATCTGCCCTTTGTAGCCGGGAGTTGACCAACGATCATATTCATAAGCAACGGGTGTTGTGCTCGCAAAATAGAAGTCTCCTGACATTGATCCGAATACTCCTGTTGCAATTGAGGTTGCAGATGCCGGAATATGTACTTCCTTGAGTGGGCTGTCTTTCATAGCCGGGATGAAGGCTACACCTTCTTCGAACACGACTTTATTAAGACTTGTACATTTTTCGAAAACATTGGTGTATTGGCCTTCCTCAAATGCAACACTACCGGGAATGGTGATTTCCTTGATGGCTTTACATTCTGAGAAACAGCTGTTCCCAATGTATTTCAAGTTCTCGGGAAGAGTAATTTCCGTCAGATTGAGGCATCCTTTGAATGCACTGCTTTCTATACGTTCAAGCCCTTCCGGAAGCTCAATAGTTGAGATGCGCGTATAGCGGAATGCATCCCCTCCGATTGTCTTTAATGTAGACGGCAACTTGATAACCTTTGCTCCGGAAATCTTATTGCTGTTGTAGCTGTTGTGGAATGATTGTGGAATCTCGGTTACCTTTGCTCTGATATCCAGAGTCTCAAGCCCACGACAGGAGTCAAAGGCTCCTCTGCCGAGTGTGAGACACCCTTCCGGAACAATAGCTTCTTTGAGTACGTAGCAGTTGCCGAAGGCATATTCTCCAAGCTGCTCCAATCCTGCCGGCAGATCAGCTTTGGTCATTACCACATTTGCATAGAAAGCACGGTTGCCGATGACTTTCAGAGTGGAAGGAAGATTGACTGTGGTAACACCTCCGCATGAATAAATGCCTTGATACTTAATCTCTTGAATACCTTCCTGAAGGGTAATTGTTGTAGCTTGCTCAGCATCTGCGAGACCATTCTGGCCAATAGCTACCACAGAGTAGGTTGTGCCGTCATGTTCAACTATGGAGGGTACCGTGATTTCGGTCATAGTGTACTTGCCCGAAGCCGGTTTGGAAACCTCTACAGTCTTGGCTCCGGCATCGAGGATTGTGTAGTACAAGTCCCCGTACTGGAAGTCAACTGCCCAAAGCCCTCCCCATAGGGATAGCCCTAAGGCTGTTGCAAACATTCTGTTTAGTTTCATGATGTTAACTTGTTTTGAGATAGATTAAAATTAAGAGTTTGTTACATACAAGAAAAGCCCGCTTGCGTTTCTCTCAGAAACACAAGCGGGAACAGAATATTCGGAACGTTGTAGGTGCTGACTTCTTCTAAGAGGGAGGCATCGCAATCGCGCAACGCGTTCTTCTCAAAAGTTGTATCATGCATAGTATCCGTTGCCCATAATCCCGTAGGCGCTGTCTGAGATAAGCGTTAATGGCAGGTCTTCTGACTTATCCTCCTCCGATTCGGCCTTCTCAGAGCTTTTCTGCTCCAATGACTTGATGAATCGAATTATTGTAGCCAACGAATTGCGCTACACGGAATTACAGCAGCGGGTACTGTTCCGGATTCTCACCGGATTCCCTTTTGATGAAACCGCTAATAGACATCTATATGTCCCGGTCTCAACCATTACGGCCGCAAAATTATAAATTTTTTCTTTTACTACAAAATTTTTTTACTATCAACTATCAACTATCACTCATCACTACTCAGCATTGCCGAGAAGTGATTCTATCCTTCCGTCTACCATTCGTATTATCCTGTCGGCTATGCTCGTCAGTGCTGTGTCGTGGGTGACTATCAGGAATGATTGTCCCCTCTCCTTACACATCCTCGAGATTATTCCCAATATCTCATCACGATTCTGCGAGTCAAGACTTCCCGTGGGTTCATCAGCGAGCACCAGTTTCGGATCGTTGACTAACGCGCGGGCTATTGCCGTGCGTTGCTTCTCTCCTCCGGAGAGTTCCCCGGGTTTGTGGTCCATCCTGTCGCCGAGTCCTAAGTTCTCTAGTAGCTCTGCGGCTTTGCGATATGCTTCTTTCCGACTCTTTCCGGCTATCAATGCCGGCAGGGCTACATTCTCGCGAGCTGTAAATTCCGGCAATAGCTCGTGAAACTGGAAGATAAATCCTAAATTCTGACTGCGGAAGGTGTCGAGTTTCTTTCCCTTCAGGCCTCTGAGGTCTATACCATCGTAGATGATGGTGCCGCTGTCGGCGGTGTCCAGTGTGCCGGCTATATGTAGAAGCGTACTCTTGCCAGCCCCGGAGGGACCCAATATGGCTACTATCTCAGAGTCTCCTACCTGCATGTCTATCCCCTTAAGTACATGCAAATTGCCGTAGCTCTTCTCTATATTTCGAAGTTCTAACATGTTGGTTGTTCTATAGTTTTTTATTTCGCAGTTGCAAGATTGAGTTGCCTACCACGCATACTGAGCTCATAGCCATTGCGGCTGAGGCTATCATCGGGTCGAGGAGCCATCCGAAGGCCGGGTAGAAGACACCGGCTGCTAAGGGTATGCCGATGACGTTGTAGATAAATGCCCAGAAGAGATTTTCGCGAATCACCCTTACGGTTTTCGTAGACAGTGCGATGGCTTCCGGGATGTTGCGCAGTCTACCTCCGGTCAGTGTGACCATCGCTGTCTCAATGGCTATGTCGCTACCGGTGCCCATAGCTATGGATACGTCGGCACTCGCCAATGCTGAGGCATCGTTGATGCCGTCGCCTGCCATTGCTACTGTCTTACCGGTCTGTTGCAGTCGTTTTATTGCTCTCTGCTTTTCATTCGGCATCACTTCTGCCTCAATATGGCTAATACCTACCTGCTCTGCGATGTGCTCGGCGGTCTTCAGTCTGTCGCCGGTCAGTAATACTACATCTATTCCATGTTTGCGCAAATGCTCTATAGTCTGCTTGGCATCGTCGCGGAGTCTATCGATAATTTTGAAGAGATACAGGAGCTTATCTGCTTTCCCGGCTGCTACTATCCCGGCTCCTTTTTCTTCCCAATTCGTTATTTCTTTCGCTGTGGCTTCGTCGATGGATAATCCCTCTGAGGCTGCCATTCGCAATGATCCTGCCCAATACCCTGTCGGTGATTTTACTCCTAAGCCGGGCAGATTCTCAAACTCTCCCTCGGCTGTGCTGTTCTTCCCCTTTTCTATATAGTCGCGGATAGCTCCGGAGAGGGGATGTTCGCTCTTCGCTTCGAGGGCGGCAATGGTTTGCATGTCTTCTTCTGTCGCGCCGTTGTATTCTTTGTGCTTTTCTACCATCGGTCGCCCTTCAGTCAGTGTGCCGGTCTTGTCGATTGCTAAGATTTCTATCTGCGACATCCTTTCGAGGGCCTCTGCATCTTTTATGAGTATACCCTTCGTAGCACCAAGTCCTACTCCCATCATGACGGCTGTCGGCGTGGCCAGTCCTAAGGCACATGGGCATGCGATGACCAGTACTGACACTGAGGTCAAAAATGCTGTTGTCAAGTCTCCTCCTATGGTTGCCCAGAGCACGAAGGTTAGTAACGCTATGCCGATTACAGTGGGTACGAATATAGAAGCTACTTTGTCTACGAGTCTCTCCACCGGAGCTTTCGTCCCTTGCGCTTTTCTGACACTGTCGATAATATGAGCCAGTTCGGTGGACGCTCCTACATTGTCGGCTTTTACGGTGATAGAGCCGGATACATTAAAGGTTCCGGCCTTTACTATGCATCCACTATCTTTCTCTACCCCTATGGGTTCCCCGGTCAGCATACTCTCGTCGACTACGCTGTGTCCTCCCTCTACGGTGCCATCTACGGGTATTCGCTCTCCGGGGCGTATTACAATCTTGCATCCGGGAGTAATCTCTTCTATTGCCACCGTCTTCAGCGCTCCATCGGTTTCTTTGAGCAGTGCTTCTGTAGGTTGAAGCCCTATGAGTATTCGCAGCGCTTTCCCCGTAGAGCGACGTGCTCGCATCTCCAACGTCTTGCCGGTAAGCACAAAGGCGATAATCATGGCCGCCCCTTCGTAGTAGAGGTTGGCTTCATGTCCGCTGTCGGTGAGATATTCCGGAAAAATAGTGTTGAAGAGTGAGAAGAGGAAGCTGGTGGTGGTGGAGATGGCTACGAGGGTGTCCATTGTGGGATGGCAATCCTTTAGACTGCGAAACCCCTTGATGTAGAATTGCCTGCCACATACAGCCATCACAATCAAGGCTATGGCAGCTTCTATCCATGCTTGTCCCGGTAGGTGCCAATGGATCATGCATATGACACACAGCGGAATTGTTAGTATCCAGGCTATGATGAGGCGTGTTTTCATCCCGCGATACTGCCGAGCCTCAGATTCGTCGTGCATCTCTGCTGCTTTCTTCGCATCGGTCTCTGTTATCATCTTGTAGCCGACGGCATCTATTGCTTCTGCCATCGTCTCCGGGGAGGTTGTCGCGGCGTCCCAGACCACTCTCACCGATGAGGACGCGAAGTTAACGTCAGCCTCTTTAACGCCCGGAAGCTCCCGCAGTGTGCTCTCTACTCTGCCGGCACAAACTGCGCACATCATACCTTCAACTGAGAATATCCCTTCCTCTATGTTCTTCGTTATACCCATAAACTAATAAACTAATAAACGTATAAACCATCCTCACTCAGGATTCGCAGAAGCCTGAGTGAGGATTCTCCAAGCCGAAGGGTAGAGGTTGTTGGCGCGATTGCCGATATTCTTTACGAATCCCAGCTCTTCTCCGGCATACCCTACGCAGACTATACCGCGAGCGATTCCCTCAGGTAGTGTCAAAGGTTCTTTGCGAAGATATCGCAGGGCTTCGTCGCGTCCTAATTCTACGTATGGATGACTTTCCTTTAGGTAGACTGTACTGTGGGCAAGCTCTGCCGTCGGGATATAATCTCTCCCTTTGAGGTCGGCAGCATATATTCCCGGATTAATGTTGCTAATCTTTTCCTTTAATAGGTTGTATGTCTCTAATGTCTCCGGACTCAACGCCTGAACCCCTTCTTTCTCTGACATAAGGGTGTATGTCGCCGGTAGCCATTTTGCTACTGTCTGTGCCTCCTTTGGCAGCTTCGTCTCGTTCCCTTTCTTTCCTCGTTTCTTGGGTGATATAATGAGTTTTTGCCCTTCTGTCGTCGACCTTTCTTTGCGGAAGGCACATATATAAAGGCCTTCTCCCCGTGATATATGAGGCATGAATCTCACTCCCTCCGGTATTCCCAATTCGGTACTGATGGCCTTGTTCTCCGACAGTATCCCTTCGAGATGAAGATCAATTGGCTTCAGACTGTATTCCTCTCTTAGCCATATGGAGTTTTCTTCATCCTCTTGCGGGTTGAATGTACATGTGGAGTAGAGAAGAATTCCTCCCGGACGCAGTGCACATACTGCGTTGCTGAGTATCTCTCGTTGCAATGTGGCGCATTCTGCGATGAGTCGTTCGCTCCACCACGTGCGAGCATCGTCATCTTTGCGCATCATCCCTTCGCCGGAGCAGGGGGCGTCTACGATGACAATGTCAAACATCTCCCCAACTCCTCGATATTCTGCAGTGTCTACACCGGTGACTATCACATGAGGATAGCCCCACTTGGCTAAGTTCTCTTTGAGGATGCTCCTCCTCTTGCCTACTATTTCGTTGGCTACGACTACGCTTCCCTCCGGCAGCGCGTCGATGACGGCTGTAGTTTTCCCTCCCGGCGCGGCACACATGTCGAGTACCCGCATTTTTCGGTTTCCAATTTCTTCTGTGATTTTCGCTATTGCCTGGCCGTGAATCATCGATGACGCTTCCTGCACGTAGTAGGCTCCGGCATGAAGTAGCGGGTCGAGCGTAAAATTCGGTCGCTCGGGAAGATACCTCCCGCAAGTATTCCATCCTACTACTTCACAGTCGGCAAACAGGCCCGGATGGTTCTTGCGGCTATTGAGTCTGACAGCTGTCGGAGCCTCGTCTTGAAGTGCTGTTATCAGCTCTTCCATCCTCGGTCCCGGCAATTGCCCTACCATCTCTTTGAATTTTTCGGGAATTTCTACCCTTTGTACTCTCATGCTACAAAAATAACACATTTTTTTATTACTTTTGTTATGAATTTCTCTTATCCGAGTCTGAATTCCTCATTCTCTCTAACCTCTAACTCTTCATTATCTCTGACCTCTAACTCCTAACCTCCAAACTTTTTGCAAGTTGGAAGCTTGCAAAACTTATATTATGCTACAAAACGCTCTGTATCTCATACCTGTCCCTATTAGCGATGCTCCTGTCGGCCAGTCTATCCCTGAGGTGAATCTGGAGGTGGTGCGCTCTCTGCGTTTCTTTATTGTGGAAAATGTCAGAACTGCCCGCCGTTTTTTGCGTCGTATGATTCCTGATTTTGATATCGATGGCTCTGTCTTCTTCGAGCTGAACGGACATACTGATATTAAGGAGATTCCGGGTTTCCTCGATCCCCTTCGTCAGGGTAATCCAATGGGTGTTATGAGCGAAGCGGGATGTCCCGCTGTGGCCGATCCCGGAGCGCTGCCGGTGAGCATTGCTCAGCGAGAGGGATTCCGCGTTGTTCCTCTGGTGGGTCCGTCGAGTATTCTGTTGGCTCTGATGGCTTCCGGCTTTAATGGTCAAGGCTTCTCTTTCAATGGCTACCTCCCCATCGGAGACGGGCCGAGAACACGCCGCGTTCGCGAACTTGAGGCTCTTTCTGAAAAGGCTGATATGACCCAGATTTTTATTGAAACTCCCTATCGCAATAATAAGCTTGTAGCTTTCCTCGCTAAAACTCTTCGCCCGCATACCCTGCTGTGTGTGGCCTGCGATCTTACGGATCCCCTCCGGGAGTCGGTCATTACTCTTCCGGCAAAGGCTTGGCGCACCCGCCAATATGACTACGACAAGCGTCCGGCAATTTTTCTGATTTATACACCTCCAACCACCTATCCGGCAAAATGAAAAGAAAACCAATAGATTTCGATTCCCAGTCCGAGCTCCAACTCTCTATCCCCTTCGAAGAATTCAAATCCTCCGAGTCCCGCTCCGATAAATCCAAATCCGAGTCTGATCTTTCTAAATCCATATCAGAATTTGTTCTTCCTAAATCTAAATCTGAGTCGGACTCGGATCTTGATTGTGGTTTGAACGGCGTGAGAACTCCCCGTCAAAGCAATATCTCCCCCTCCCCCCCGGATCGCCGGCTCTTCTATCTTTCTTTAGCCTCCGGCTCCAGTGGCAATTCTTGCTATGTGGGTACAGCCACCGGCGGGGTAATTATCGATGCCGGTATCCGTGCCGATGAAATCGAACTCAAACTTCGCTCAAATGGCATTGATATGAGGAGCGTACGTGGTCTTCTTCTTACCCATGACCATACGGATCATATAAAGTATGCGTATCAGCTTCTAAGAAATAATCGCCATATCAAGCTCTTCTGTACTCCCCGCGTGCTGAATGGCATTCTTCGCCGACATTCAATATCCAAGAGAATTAAGGAGTATCATGTACCTATCTTTAAGGAGATTCCTTTTAAGATTGGCGATTTCAGTATCACGGCCTTCGATGTCCCACATGATGCCTCAGATTCGATGGGATTTTCTATTGAGTTTGATTCCCGGAATTTTGTGCTCGCAACAGACCTTGGAGCTGTCACCGATCGTGCCCGCTATTACATGGAGCGCGCTAATTATCTTGTTATTGAGTCTAATTATGACTTGGAAATGCTGCTTAAGGGCTCTTATCCTGAGTATCTGAAGGCGCGTATTCGTACCCCCAACGGTCATCTCGATAATGTAGATACCGCGGAGTTCCTGCAGAGCATTGTCAATCCCGGGCTGAAATATATCTTTCTATGCCATCTTTCGCGGGAAAATAATATTCCAACGCTCGCCCTCAAGACTGTCTCTGAGGCTCTCCGACGTGCCGGAGTGTCGATAGGTGATTGCTCAGGCTCTCTTTCTACCCGCGAAGCTGACGTCCAACTCATGGCTCTCCCCCGAGAAAGGACATCCCCTCTCTTCGTCTTCCGACCTTTCTAACCATCAACCACGACAGTGTCTGTCAGAATTAGGCTGACTTCGTCAGCCTAATTCTGACAGACACTGTCGTACCTCCTCGTCGGTTTTCGTCAGCCGCTCTTTGCAGTGCTTCAGAAGTCCTAATGCTCTGGTGGTCATTGCCGACAGTGTGTCAATGTTGCAATCGGGACTTTGCATCTTCTGCAATATCCCTTCCAACTCTGACAATGACTCGCTATAAGTCAATTCTGCTATCTCTTTCATATTCGTTTAATATTTTGTTTCTACTACACTCACTACCTTACCTGATGACAACCTTGTCTCAAGCCTTACTCCCGGTCTCAATTGTTCTGCATCGGAGACGGCATGTCCATCTACCATCGTGATGGAGTATCCCCGTTTAAGGGTGTTGGCCGGACTTAGTACTTGAGTCATCCTTTCTAAGTTCTCAAGTTTGTCGCGCTGGCGAGAAATGGCACTCTGTGCTGCCACGGATATTAGTCTCAGGTTGCTCTCAAGGCGTGCTGAGGCCTGCGCTGTGAGTTTTCCTACACTCATTGGTATCGACTCTCCAAGATGTCTGAGTCGCAGATTCTCTCGCTCCAGCTTCCCTTGTGCTATGCTTGCCAACATAGTCTGCATCTGAGCATTTATCCGTTTCTCTCCCTCAATTCTCTCAGTAGCTAACCGAGCTATTTGCTGCATGGCTCCGGCGGCTCTCTGCCAGGACGCATTGAGTTGCTCTATCAGGAAGGAGGCTACGGCTGTTGGTGTCTTACACCGCACGTTGGCGATGTAGTCGAGCACACAGTTGTCGCGTTCGTGGCCGATGCCTACTACTACGGGCAATGCAAATGTGGCTACATCCCGTGCAAGTTCATAGTCATCAAAGCCATTCATGTCGGTAGTAGCGCCTCCTCCGCGGATTATGACTACGCAGTCAAACATATCGATGACCATCTCTATGCGTTCCAAGGCTGCTCTGACGCTTGCGGCTGTCTGCTCTCCCTGCATAATAGCCGGGAAGAGAGCTGTGTAGAATTGAAACCCTGAGGGGTTGGAATATAGCTGGTCGATGAAGTCACCATATCCGGCGGCTGTGGATGAGGAGATTATCGCTATTCTTTGGGCTGCTACGGGAAGGCTCAGCTGTTTGTTACGCTCAAGGATTCCCTCTCGTTTTAGCCTCTCTAAGATTTCGCGGCGAATACGTTCGTAGTCGCCAAGGGTGTAGCCGGGGTCGATGTCATCGATGGTGGCAGCAAGTCCGTAGAGGGGATGATGGCCCGCTGTACAGCGTACCATCACTTTGAGTCCGGTGGCGATATCTCTGCCGGTGGCTTCGATGAATTTGCGACGTATGCGATCAAGGTTTGAACGCCATATCATCGCTCGCATTTTTGCTACGGTGCGTCCGGCGTCATCTTTCTCTATCAGCTCCATGTAGCAGTGGCCTCCGTTGAGGCGGAGATCCATCAGCTCTGCCGTTACCCACGCTCCTCGTAAGTCGGGGCGCGTGGCTATTGCCCGGCCAATAAGTAGCGAGTATTGTTGGAGGGTGAGACGTCGCTGAGTGTCTTCGGCAAATAATCCTCCATCAGTGGGGTAGTTGTTCACTCTTCTTCCGGTTTTACAACGCCTATCTCTACGATTCCTCCGGTGACATCGCTGAAGATGACATAGCTGGGTTCTTTCTTGGATGTGAACAGTTGTGGCGACAGTCCGAATACTGCCCCATATTGTGCCATTTCAAAATCTCCGCTGTAAATCTCTACTCCTTTGTAGGTCATGGAGATTTCTGCAGCTCCGGGGATGACATAGGCTACTCCGTCTCTCGGATATTTTTTCTCCTCGCCGGCTGCATCTTTGGGTAGTTCTCCCGTGCGGATGATTTTTGTCTTGATATATACCGGATCTCCGGAGTAGTCATCGGCTCCTACAAATCCTGCAAAGTCGCTGAGGCGGAAGAGGGTTTTGCGCCCCTCTTCGTCGGGCATGAAGGTGTAGATGCGACTCTCTTCGCTCTCATAGCTGAAACCGGTGAAGGCTTGGGTGAGTGCCTCTTCTTGCTTACGCAGGGAGTTGAGCATCAGCTCGAGTTGTTGCCCATCGGTGGGCATGTTGTCGGCGGTGCCGCGAGTAAGTGCGATATATGAGTCGCGAACTTCCATCAGCGACGCGGCGAGCATCTCTGCTTGTTTGGCTTTCGATTGGGATGCGAGGAAGTCTTCGCTGACGTATTGCAGATATTCTTTCCCTGTGGGCCGTTTTTCCGGCTCAGATCCATCTTCGAGTGTTTCGGGACGAGGAGTGAGCGTTGGTTTGGCATTGATGCTCAGCAACATCCCGTCTTCTCCCACACCAATAAATGTTGTAGCTCCAGGCTTCAACTGCATAAGATAGCGACTCTCAGGGTCGGCAATGCCATAGGGGGTGACCTTTACCCGAGTGATAGTCCAAGCTTCGGAGTTTTCGCTGATGGCCATGTCAGTGCCGAGGTATTTTTTTGCATATTGGTAGAAGTCGCCTCCTACTCGTGTCTGCTTGCGGGCAGTCACCTGTATCTGCAACGCCGTCTGTGGCAGGTTGTAGACGAGGCCATATTCGTTGTGTTTCTCAGCTGTCAGTATTTTTGTTTGCTGGGAAGCTGCCGGTATCGGTCCCGCAATGACTGTCGTCAGCAGCAGAGCCTTGATATAACTATGTAGTTTCATGACTTTATGGTTTTTTGAATGGCCTGACCTACTCTGTCGGCAATGTCACCGGCGGTCATGCCGTATTCTCCCAATTCTTCAGCTGCGAGGTCTCCGGCGAGGCCGTGGATGTATACGCCGACAGTTGCTGCATGTTCCGGACGATATCCCTGAGCCATAAAGGCGGCTATAATGCCTGTCAGAACATCTCCGGCTCCGGCTGTGGCCATTCCCGGATTTCCCGTGGAGTTGAAATATACTCTGCCCGTGGGTCTCACCGTGGCTGTATAGTGTCCTTTCAATACTATGATTATGTTATAGTATTTCGACATCTCCATAGCCTTGCGCAGTCTGGCTTCTCCGTTTTTCTGCTCGCCGAAGAGTCGGTCGAATTCTCCGGCATGGGGAGTGATGACTGTGTTTTGAGGAAGTAGTGATAGCAGTGAAGGACGTTTGGAGATGCAGTTCAGAGCATCGGCATCGAGTAGCAGCGGACTTTTTACGTTCTTAAGCAATGCCTCTAAGGCATCTACTGTGGCATCCCGAGTGCCAATGCCGGGACCGGCGGCCACCACCTGATGGTCGTGGTAGACTTTCATATCGGTGATGTAGTTCTCATTGCGGTCGGGTTCGAACATAGCTTCGGGCACTGCTGTCTGCAGTACGTTCAGTCCCCGACTGGCGCTGTGGACTGTGGCCAATCCGGCTCCGGATTTCATCGTGGCCCGTGCGCACATGACGGCGGCACCATACATTCCGGTACTTCCTGCAAAGAGCAATGCCGAGCCGTAGTCGCGCTTGCCGGAGAATTTCAGTCGTGGACGCAGTAGCGGACGTATGCTGCGCGCGTCTACATAGATGAAATCACTTTTCATCTCGCGGAGCTTGTCAGCGTCGAGCATGATGTCGAGGAGCTTCCATTCTCCCAATAGAGGAGCGTTCTCCTCGAAGAAGAAGCTACGTCGCGGTAGCTGGAATGCTAATGTCAAGTCCGCATGGATTACGTCGCGATATTTCAGCTCCGGGTTCCATTCTCCGAAAAGTCCCGAAGGGATATCAATGGAGATGACATAGGCTCCGCTATCGTTGATAAACGAAGCGAGCGATTGAAAGCCTCCCTGCAGGCCGCGCTTTAGGCCCGATCCAAAAAGTCCATCGATGACAACATCGCTCTTGCTCAGATAGGGGGGCTCGAAGCGATGGGTTACTTCTGAGAAGTCTATTCCGTCGATAGTTATTAGTTTTTGGCGCTCTAGTTCGCAGTCGTGGCTCAGCTGTTTGTTGATGTTGAAAAGGAAAATCTCCACGCGGGAGAATCCTCTCTCTATGAGCATACGCGCTGTTGCCAGAGCGTCACCGCCATTATTGCCCGGACCGGCTACAACGACTATTCGCTGATTGGGCAAGAAGCGGGATATTATTTCGCAAGCTACGGCATTTGCTGCGCGTTCCATCAGCTCAAGGGAGTCCATCCCTTGTGCTTCGCACGTAGCATCGTCAAGC
Source organism: Muribaculaceae bacterium (assembly GCA_023667015.1). Classification (GTDB taxonomy): domain Bacteria; phylum Bacteroidota; class Bacteroidia; order Bacteroidales; family Muribaculaceae; genus Lepagella. The sequence continues at coordinate 774,406 of JAMPAX010000001.1, forward strand.
TCGTGTAATTGTTCAGACGTCAGTATTTTCATATCTATCCGCAAATATAATGAAATTCCCTAATTCCTCCAAATCCAAAGGATGGCGGGCTTCCGGCTCGCAATCTCCCTCATCCCCTTGACACCTCTATTGGTACGACAGATACAATGTCGTGGCTAAGACACCATTCATCGGTGTCTTCAGCGTCCGGCTCGGTATTCACGAATTTCCCCGTCAGTAAGTAGAATTTCTTACCACTCGGATCGGTATACTCAGCATATTCATCGCTCCAATGTCCTCCGCAACTCCGGACTGTCCGTATTCCCTGAAGTTTGCCTTTTGTGGCCGGTATGTTGACGTTCAGGCAAATACCCTCCGGCAGGCCTTCGCGAATCACTCGCCCGACAATCTCTTGAATATATTTCTTACACTGGCTGAAGTCGGCATCCATAGCATGGCTCGTTAGTGAAAATCCTATGGAGGGGACACCTAAAATAGCTCCCTCCATGGCAGCTCCCATCGTGCCGGAATAGAGTACGTTGACCGCCGAGTTCGATCCGTGGTTGATGCCGCTGGCTACCAAGCCGGGTTTCTTCTCCTTGAACAGTGTGTGTATTGCTAATTTTATGCAGTCTACGGGTGTGCCGTTGACACGATACCATTCTGCATCCTCATCGCTCCATTCTTCTATATTGATCAGTCTCAACACTCCGTTGACTGTGATGGCCATAGATTGTCCCGAACGTGGTCCGTCGGGACATACGGCTACTACCTTTCCATAGGGCTTCAACCAGTCTACAAGACGGTGTACCCCCGGTGCCTGATACCCATCATCGTTGCTGACTAATATTACGGGTCGGTTCGCTTGACTCTTGTCTTGATTTTCAATTATCTCTTTCATTTCTTCTGGCGCTTTAAGTAATAGTCTATGACAATCTTGCGGTTTGCCCCCGGGAGTGTCGACAGTTTGTCTTCGGCGGGCAGATTAGTATAGTTTTTACGCATCTTCCGGAAGTCGCGGTGAGCATCCCAGATTGCTTTGGCATCGCCGAATTCTCCCTTTGCGAGATACATCACCAGGGCGAGTGTATCGGCAAGCCTTCTTAAGAATAACACTTTTCTACCCTTTTGTTTCGGTAGGTTCTTGTGGAGAAGTAGCAGATTGTTGCGAAAATTCAGATATACTTTGCGCGAGTTTCCTTGGGGAAGGGTGCCTCCCCCGAGATGAAATACGTGGCTCTCACTCGTGGCGCATACCCGATATCCGGCGGCTATCATTCTGCAACACAGGTCGATTTCTTCCATGTGGGCGAAGAAATCGCGATCCAGCCCACCGAGTTTCTCGTAGGTTGCGGTGTTGACAGCCATGCAGGCTCCTGAGGCCCAGGCTACGTCTACAAGTCCATCGTCATACTGTCCGTTGTCTTCTTCTATGCTGTCAAAAAGTCGCCCGCGACAATAGGGATAGCCGTATCTGTCGAGCAGCCCTCCCGCGGCTCCGGCATATTCGAATTTTCCGCGCTCTTTCAGTGCCCGAATTTTCGGCTGGATGGCTCCTATGCTGCTGTCTCTCTCAAGCGCTCGTAATAGGGGCTCCCACCATCCTTCGGTCACTTCTACATCGGAGTTGAGCAGTACGGTATAGGGATAACCTCCCGCGCGTAGTGCTTTGTTATATCCCTCGGCGAAGCCGTAGTTTTCGGGAAAGGGTATGACCCGCACTTCGGGATGGTTCTCTGCAAGCCATTCTATCGACCCGTCGGTGCTGCCATTGTCGGCTACTACCAGTTCTGCCTCCCCTCGCGTATATTTAGATGCTATCGGTACGTAGCGTTTCATTAGCTCCAGTCCGTTCCAATTAAGAATGATGACCCCAAGTCTCTTTTCGCTCATATCTCTAAACTCTAAACTCTAAACTATCAACGATAATAGTCTCGTTCATCTCTTCGCTGATGCTTTCCAGCCGTACGATGTTTGTCTTGTTCAATAACTCGGGTCGCTCCGGGCCGCTTACTCGCAGGTAGTTGTCGGTAAGTCCGGTCATTGTGCCGCTACCGCTGATGGTATGTTCCCAGAGCACCGGTCGCTCTGTCCCGAGCATCCTCTGCATGAAGCCTCGCAGTTTTGCTGCCGATACTTCTTGCAATTCTGCCGCCCGCTGATGTTTCTCTTCTTGGCTGACAGTGCCGTCCAGGCTCAGTGCTAATGTGCCGGGACGCTCAGAGTAGGGGAATATATGTAGCCTGCTGATGGCTAACGATTCGATGAATTCTTTGGATTTTGCAAATTCTTCGGGTGTCTCACCTCTCGCTCCGGTGATGACGTCTACGCCGATGAAGGCGTCGGGAAGATTCTCGCGGATGGTGCCCACCCGTTCGGCGAAGAGTGTGGTGTCATACCGACGTCTCATTATCTTCAAGACGGCATCGCTCCCCGATTGCAATGGTATATGGAAGTGGGGCATAAAGGCTCGCGACTCTCGCGCTGTCCATTCGATAATCTCCGGTGTCAGCAGGTTGGGTTCAATTGAGGATATCCTGTAGCGCTCTATCCCTTCGATTTCGTCGAGTCGCTTTAGCAGTTCTAAGAATTCTTCACCCGTGTCCAGGCCGAAGCATCCGATGTTGACTCCCGTCAGTACTATCTCTTTGCCTCCCTCGGCGGCTACGAGCTTTGCCTGTTCCCTTAGCGCTTCGATGCTTCCTGAACGACTGCGACCCCGCGCGTAGGGTATCGTACAATAGCTGCAGTAGTAGTCACAACCGTCTTGCACTTTCAGAAAGTAGCGTGTCCTGTCGCCGCGTTCGCATGAGGGGGTGAACTCCAGAATATCTTTCGTCGGTGTCAACTCTACAATCTGTCGGCGCTCGCGGAGCCATCGCTCAAGGTATTCGGCAATACGTAGCTTCTCGGCTGATCCGGCTACGATCCCTACACCCTCCAGACTCTCTACTTCCCGGGGCTTGAGCTGTGCGTAGCATCCGGTGACTACTATCAGCGCTTCGGGATAGGTGCGGTGGAGTCGGCGTATCAGTGACCTGCCTTTTTTGTCGGCGGTCTCTGTGACGGAGCATGTGTTGACCACACATATGTCGGGAACTTCACCGCGGTGTGCGCGTTCGATACCCATCTGAGCCATAATCTTACCTACTGTCGAGGTCTCGGCAAAGTTGAGTTTGCACCCTAAGGTGTAGTATGAAGCTGTTAGCCGCCGTCCGGCTTTTTCTTCTGTTCTTTCCATCAGAATGCAAAATTACAAAAAATCCGTCGCCAATTATATCGGTTTTGTCAAAAAAGTCGGCAAAAACTTGACAAACCTATATTAAATGTGTTATCTTTGCGTTTTGTAAGAAATCGGATACGATTGAAAAGTTCGATAGAATGAAAAGTTCCAACAAGGAGGTTAAGATATCTTTCTGGGCTGCTCACGCTACTACTGTGGTGAGCGTCACCCTCGTACTCATACTCATTGGCATTATTGCCCTTATCTCTTCTGGAGCTGCCGGAGAGACTCGTCGGCTGCGCGAGCAGATTGAAATCAGCGCAATCATGGCTGATTCTGTCTCTAATAAGCAGGCGGCTTATGTCCTGACAGAAATCAAGAGCCTTCCGGCTGTCAAGGAATGTTCTCTCATCACCAAGGAGCAGGCCTTAGCCGACTGGAAGTCGCAGACGGGTGAGGATCTGGAGGCCCTTTTTGGAGTCAATATCTTCTCTCCGGAGGTGTCGTTTACTCTGAAGGCTGATTTTACCGATCCTGCTCAGCTTAAGGTAGTTGAAGATCAGGTGGCGGCTATTCCCGGTGTGGAGGAGGTGGCTGCCCCGGATTCTACAATGGTGCAGACTATGAATGCCAATATTTCTCTGCTGACTCTGATTCTTGGCATCATTGCCATAGTGATGATTGTCATCTCCTGTGTTCTGATTAATAATACTGTTCATCTCGCCGTATATTCCCGCAGGTTTACAATCCATACTATGCAACTCGTGGGCGCTACCAATGGGTTTATCTGCCGTCCGTTTATTCTGTCGAATATGCTTGCAGGTCTTATCGCCGGCGTTGTGGCTTCGGGGTGTGTGGCCATAGTTATTGCTACTGCTCCTTCCTATGGGTTCCGGCTCTTGGCTTCTTATGTTCCCTGGGATATGTATGCGCTGATTGCCACCGGTCTGATTGTCATCGGTGCCGGTATCTGCTCAATGGCTGCTGCTGCCGCTACTGCTAAGTACCTTCGCAAGGACTATGGCGAGCTGTTTAAGTAATTTTTGTTTTTTTCTCCACATTTGATTATGAATGAAAAAGATAATATCATAAAAATGGACGATGAGAAGCGTCCTTTCCAGAAGATTAACTTTATTCTTATGAGCTTTTGCATAGCTCTGATTGTTATTGGCTTTGTACTTATGTGTGGCTCGGGAAGCTCTGTGGAACGTGGCTTTAATCCTGATATTTTCTCTTTCCGCAGGATTGTTCTGGGGCCGGCAATGGCGTTTATTGGTTTTCTGGCTATGGCTTTTGCTATCCTTTGGCAACCTAAGAAGAAGGATTCGTTGAAGTAGTAAGTAGTTTAAATCGAACGGCTACTTAAAGTTTCTAAGAAGTACTATTTATGGAATGGCTTGACGCTTTTATTCTCGGTCTTGTACAGGGTCTCGCAGAGTACCTCCCGATTTCTTCCAGTGGTCACCTTGAGATTTTTCGCGAAATTCTCGGTATTGACCTCCCCTCGGATGATGTGCTGCAGTTTGATCTGATTCTTCATGCGGCTACCGTTTGCTCTACTATCGTGGTGCTCTGGCCGATGTTTTTTAAGCTCTGCAAGAGTTTCTTCACTTTCAAGTGTGACAATGATTTCTACTATGTATGCAAAATCCTGCTGAGCTGCATACCCGTGGGTGTTGTGGGGCTCTGCTTCAAGGATGTTGTGAAGTCGTTCTTCGGAGGCTCGTTGCTGACAGTGGGTATCTGTCTGTGTGTGACCGCTCTTCTGCTAGCCTTCGCTCAGTATAGTGAGCGCCTCTTCTCCGGCCGTCTTAAGTCTGCTTCGTCGGGCAGGGATATCTCCTGGAGCGATGCATTTATTATCGGTTGCGCGCAGGCTGTGGCCGTTCTCCCCGGTCTTAGCCGTTCGGGTACTACTATTGCGACGGGTATTATCCTCGGTGATAAGCGACAGAAGGTGGCCGCTTTCTCGTTCCTAATGGTTATTATACCTATTCTGGGTGAGGCTCTTTTGGATATTAAAGATATCCTCGGCGGTGAGGCTGCCGGTACGGCTGTGGATGCATCGGCTCTCCTTATCGGTTTTATCACCAGCTTCGTGGTAGGCTGTGCCGCCTGCAAGTGGATGATAAGCATTGTCAATAGAGGAAAACTCATCTGGTTTGCTCTCTATTGTGTCGTAATGGGCATTATCTGCATTCTATGGCCCTAACGTTGATTGTAATTAGTTATAAGTTAACTGCTTCATAACTCACGACTATTACCTGATTCATAACTGATACTTAATACCTGAATTTCGTGGATTTTATTTCCGGAGAAATTTTCAAGATAGATAAGCCTCTCGGCTGGACTTCTTTCGATGCGGTGAAGAGAATTCGTGGCGCTATCCAGCGTCGCTTGAATCTCCGTAAGTTTAAAGTCGGCCATGCCGGTACGCTCGACCCTCTTGCTACGGGTGTGCTGATTATTTGCACCGGCCGTGCTACTCGCAATATCGATGCGCTGCAGGCCGGTGAGAAGGAATATGTCGCTACCCTTAAACTCGGTGCTACTACACCCAGCTTTGATCTCGAAACCCAAATCGACGAAACTTATCCCCGGGAGCATATTACTACCGAGCTTGTTGCTGAGGTTCTTCCGAGCTTCACAGGCTCTGTTCTCCAGGTGCCTCCCATCTTTTCTGCTGTTAAGGTGGATGGTAAGCGTGCTTATAAGTACGCTCGTAAAGGTAAGGAGGTGGAGCTTAAACCTAAGCAACTCCAGATCCCTGAACTCGAAATGCTCTCTCTGAAGGGGGATGAGCTGACTCTTAGAATTGTTTGTAGCAAGGGTACTTATATCCGTGCCCTTGCCCGCGATATCGGACGGGCTCTTGGTTCCGGTGCCCACCTCGTTGCTCTTCGGCGCACTCGCGTTGGAGATGTCAACGCCTCTGACTGTCTCTCTGTCCCTGAGGCTGTAAAACTAATTGAGGACTGTGTCCTCTCTTTTCCTGAAGATTACCGCCTTCCGCAGCCTATTCCCGCTGTTGTCCCGGATTCTGCAGACGGCGCTCTTGTCTAATTCATTATCTGTATCTTATGAAACTCTCACAGTTTAGATTTAAACTCCCTGAAGAGCTGATAGCTCAATATCCTGCTGAAAATCGCGACGAGTGTCGCATGATGGTCGTGGATGCCCGCGATGGATCTATTTCCCACGCTGTCTTTAAAGATATTATCAATTATTTCGATGAAGATGATGTCATGATCTTCAACGATACTAAGGTTTTCCCCGCTCGCCTGTATGGTAATAAGGAGAAGACCGGTGCTTGCATTGAGGTCTTTCTCCTTCGTGAGCTTAATGCCGACAATAAGTTCTGGGATGTCCTCGTTGAGCCTGCCCGCAAAATCCGTATCGGCAATAAGCTTTATTTCGGTGAGGATGATTCTATGGTAGCTGAGGTCATCGACAATACTACTTCTCGCGGTCGTACCTTGCGTTTTCTTTATGAGGGATCCCATGAGGAGTTTAAGGATGCTTTGTATGCTATGGGTCATACACCCCTTCCGGAGTATATCCGTCGTGATTCAGAACCTGAAGATGCTGAGAGATATCAGACTATTTATGCCGCCAAGGAGGGTGCCGTGATGGCTCCCGCCGCCGGTATGCATTTCTCCCGTGAGTTGCTCAAACGCCTCGAAATTAAGGGGGTGCAAAAGGGCTTCTTGACTCTGCATTCGGGTCGCGGTAATTTCCGTATGATTGACGTGGAGGATCTCACCAAGCATCGTATGGACTCTGAAGAGATGACGCTCGATGATGACCTCGTAGAGCTCGTCAACAATGCCCACGATAATGGAAAGCGGATTTGTGCCGTCGGCACCTCTACCATGCGTGCTCTCGCTTCTGCTGTATGTATGAACGGCCATCTGATGTCGTATCAGGGATGGACCAACAGGTTTATATTCCCCCCCTATGAGTTCACCGTCTGCAATGCAATGGTTTCAAACTTCCATATGCCATATTCAACGATGCTGATGATGGTGGCTGCTTTTGGAGGCTACGACCTGGTAATGAAAGCATATCAAGAGGCCATCAAGGAGGGCTATAAATTCGGAGCTTTCGGCGATGCTATGCTAATCCTTCGCTAACAAAGGAGGGCGGGTAATTCAAGGATAGTGAGCTTCCGGCTCGCAAATACCACAGGCTTCTCGCTTATGACTTTTTTAGAAACTTAAAAATATCTTGAAAGTAGCTTTTATCCTCCGATGGTTCCCCTTCTTTGGAGGTACAGAAAAAATCACCGTCTCTCTGGCCAATGAATTGGTCGGTAGAGACGTTTCTGTCTTTATTGTTGCTAAAGGGGATAAGAAGTTGCCGTCACCTTTTACGCTTGATTCACGCGTTCAGCTCGCTGTGTTCGACGAGAAAATTTCTCCTAATAATGTCGTGGAATTTGTCAATTCTAACGATATCGATACGGTGGTTATTCAATGTCCTTTTGTGGAGGTGGAGATGATAGCTCCGGCGCTTAGAGCAGAGACCTCTGCTCGTGTCATCACTGTCCTACACAATGATCCTCAGAGTGCCCTCTCTGTAGACCGTCCGATGCGATCTAACTCTACACTTGTATCCTTTCGCATCAAGAAATTGGCGTGGCCTATTTATAAGGTGTGGGCCAAACGCCGTTTGTATCGTGTCGTTCGGAATTTCGTTTATTCTTCCCACAATTTTGTCCTTCTCTCTGAGTCTTACATCCCTGAGTTGGCCAAACTTCTAAATCTTCCTAAGTCTATTTCTGATAATTTAATATCTATACCTAATTTCTTACCGGATGCTTCTTTCCCCGACGTTCACGACGGCTCTTCTCGCAATAGGGAGATTATATACGTTGGCCGCATAACGCGCCACCAGAAGAGGGTGTTTCGGCTTATCCCGATCTGGAAGAGATTTTATGAATTACATCCTGACTGGAAGTTCACCATCATTGGTGATGGTATTGACTTGGATGAGTGGCGCCGACAGGCGGAAGCGCAGGGATTGAAGAATGTGGAGACTGCCGGCTTTCATAAGGATGTAAGACCATTCTTGCGCCGCGCTGCAATAACTTTGCAAGTGAGCGATAACGAGGGGTTCCCGATGTCTACGGTTGAAGCGATGGCTCAGGGATGTGTGCCTGTCTCATACGATTCTTTTCTCGCTTTGCAGGATATGGTTGAAGATGGAGTAGAGGGTTTTAATATTCCCGTAAAATCCCTCTCTGAGGAGGAGGCAATTGAGAAGACAGTAGATTGTCTGCACACCTTAGCCTCAAATCCGGAATTGCTGAAAAAAATGTCGAAAGCCTCCGCATGGAAGGCAAGAAAATACTCAGCCTCTAACTTTATCCCCCGGTGGCTGGAGCTTCTAAGTCGTTAAAGCGGATTTCTGCACACATTGATTCAGGCCTTTATATATGCCGAAAAATAAAAAGATTAATTGTCTCCCGACAATTAATCCTCTAACCTTAAATCTAATACCATGAAAAACACCTGCAAAGTTAATATCTCAAATTAACATTTGCAAATTTTACAAGTTAAAATTTCTTTTTTTTCTACAATTTTCCGAAATTCCCATCTAAGAAGCAATCTATGCGACTTAGAAGCCTGAGAAGCTCCAAGAGTCTGAAAAGCTTAAGGCAAATTCGCACTTCTATTTCTTTACACTCCCTAAGTTCCCTAAGCTCATTAAGTTCCTTAAGATCCTTAAGATCCTGGAATGTCATCTTTCAGACCTTGCTTCTAAAAAAAAGGATTCAGCCAAGCTGAATCCTTTTTTCTTAGTAGTTGTCTTCCATCCGCTGGAAGTGTTGCATTGGATGTGCACATGCCGGACATTTGGCGGGCGGTTCTACTCCTTCGTAGATGTAGCCGCATACAAGGCATTGCCATTTGATGGGCTTCCCATCTTCACTCTTCCAGACGGTGCCGTTCTCAATTCGGTCTATGAGCTTGTTAAAACGAGCCTCGTGGTGCGATTCTACGCTTGCTATTGCCCGGAACCTGCCGGCTATCTCTGTGAAGCCTTCTTCTTCAGCGATCTTTGCCGCTTTCTGATAGGCGTCTACTCCCTCTACTTGCTCTTCATGTGCGGCTATCTTGAGGTTGTCTACGGTCTTGCCGATGACGCCAAGGTCTACCTCTACCGCTCCGGGGGTGATGGCGTTTTCCTGAAGGTATTTCAGAAAGATCTTTGCATGACGCAGTTCGTTGGCGGCTGTCTCTGCCAAAATATTGGCATACTGATAGAACCCTTCTTTCTGGGCTGCCTGTGAGTAGAATGTGTAGCGTGTCACAGCTGTGGACTCTGCTACGTATGATGCGGCCAGAATCTTTTCTGTCTGTGTGCCTTTTAGTGTTTTTGTGTCTGCCATAGTTGTAAGGTATTTGGAATCTGTTTAACTTTGTTGCTACTTTCCTAACAACACCCACTTAGAGTTGGTTCAATCATGCAGGAAAAAATTTCCGGTTTCGTTATCGATATCGTCCGACATAATGATAGACACAATGTTGTGACTCTCTTCTCTCGATCTCGAGGACGAGTGGCGTTTCTTTCGCCGGTGGGGAAGGGGAGCCGCGGTGCCGGACGTGCTGCAAGAATTGCTCCGCTGGCATGGCTCGATGCGGAGGTGAATTTTCGCCCGGGGCGTGATCTGCAGATCCTTTCCGGGGTTTCTCTCCATCGCGTGTGGCATCGTCTCTATTTCGATCCTTTGCGCACTCCTCTGGTTATTTTTATTTCAGATTTTCTAAATCGTTTGCTGAGGGTCTCGGCTCCCGATGAGTTTACTTTCGATTATATTGCTTCGTTTCTCTCGTTTCTCGACAGTACTCTTCACTCTACGGCTAATCTTCATCTCTCTTTGCTTTTGGGTTTGCTCGAGTTTATGGGTATTTCTCCTCTTTTGCAGAATTTAAAGCCGGGTCAATGGCTCGATATGAGAGCCGGCCTACCCTCAGACGTTCGACCTTCTCATCCTGACTATCTTTCCCCTTCTGACGTAGTCCGCCTACCGGATCTTATGCGAATGCAACCGATAAATGCACATCTCTTTCGCCTGACGTCCGACCAAAGGGTTTATATCCTCAACAATCTCTTAAAATATTACCAAATCCATCTTCCGGGCATTCTCCCAATAAAATCCCTCCCAATCCTACAATCCCTATTTTAGTAAAAAAGTAAGCAGTTTAAGGACGGCGAGCTTCCGGCTTGCATCAACCCCTCACCCCCAATAAAAAAAGACCAAGCTAATGCTTGGCCTTTTTTTTATTGTTGATTTCCGCTGATGACGATACTCAATACCGGACTTTGTCCTCCGGCTGTCGTGTCTTCTACTCGCGTCTCGAAGTGGATCGTCCCTTTGCCGAAGTCGTAAATCTTCACGTTGGTGGGCACCTCTTTGCCTAAGTCTTTGTATATCCTCGCTGTTATCAGCGCTTCGTCGGTTAGCTCCAAACTCTGCGTCAAATATGCACACAACTCTTCGGCAAGCAAGTCTCCGGGGCGGGTGTTGCGCAGGCTCACTGATTGCGGACCGGCCAGTCGTACCTCCCATACTCCGGGTGCTCCCTCGGTGTCGGTATATAGCGGCTTGCCGCTACCGTCGGTCAGTATCCCCTCGTATGTGTAAGATGCTGAGTCGAGCTCTTCTTCCATATTTATGGCATCGACGATACTCCTTACGGTCATAGCTATGTCATTGTCGGCATGCTTGGGCTCTTCAATAGCTTCTACAGTGTCTTTGACCACTGTGTCGCTGTCGATGCCGTTCTTTTCGCTATGACACCCCGTGAGGGTTACGGCAATTCCTATTGCAGATATACAGAGTGTTTTAATTCGCATAAAATGCTGTTTTGATGCCGGGGCGCGATTGGTCGCGCCCACATCAACCATAAACCATCAACCTAACAAATTCGGACATGTCCGAATTTGTTATTTAGTTACGCGTTCAAGCCATTTCAGCATTCCGAACATTACGCCCATCGATGCTAAGCAGAAGAAGGCAAATACGGCCCAGCATTCCCACTGATAGGGGAAGTTGTTGAGCATCGTTACGCCCAATGCGATAAACAGGTTGCCGATAGCGGTAGCTGTAAGCCAAAGTCCCTGGCAGATACCCTGCAGATGTTGAGGTGCAATCTTCGATACGAAGGAGAGACCCAGCGGGGAGATGAACAGCTCTGCGGTGGTCAGGAAGAAGTAGGTCACTATCAATACCCAAGGTCCTACACGCAGTGAGGATTTTACTGCCTCAGAGAGTCCCTTGAATTCTTCTCCTGAAGGGTAGTTGTTTGTCAACGAGATGGCTGTCAGGAATAGATATGCACAAGCGGTGATAAACATACCTATGGCAATCTTCTTCGGTGTGGATACTTCTTTGCCGTTCTTTACGAGGGCGTTGAAGATTAGCATGATAATCGGTGTCAGGATAATTACGAAGAAGGGATTGATACATTGCCAGATTTCGGGAGCAATGGAGGCGGTGTCTACGAAGTCGCGTGCAAAGATGGAGAGTGACTGTCCGTTCTGATGGAAGGAGAACCAGAAGAATACGGCTACGCCGAGTACTGCATAGAGAGCATACATGCGTTGACGTATCTCTTTAGCGTCGGCCTGTACTTCTGCCTTGGTCTCTTTAGCGTTGTTCTCTTTCTTCACAGGGTTGGGAAGTTGCTTCTTGGTGCCGATGAAGACGAAGAGTGAGAGGAGCATGGCTACTACAGAGGCGATGAAGGAGTAGTGTACGCCGGTGTTGAAGATCTCAAGATAGTTGGTGCAGAAGGCGGCCATGTCGGTCACATGATTGCCGGCAAGCTGAGTGGCATCTGCGAGCTTCTGGAGGTTGTCCATCGATGCGCCGGTAAGGCCGTGGTTCTGGATATATTCGTGGCAGAGTCGCGGAAGGTCGGAGTTGTAGGCCAGTCCATTGGTCTTCAGGTATGCTTCGCGAAGCAGAGGTGCAATGAAGGGGGCGATAACACCGCCGATGTTTATGAATACGTAAAAAATCTGGAAGCCGGAGTCACGACGTGATTTTGCCAGTGCTAAGGCTTCGGGTCCTTTCTTGGCGGCATCGGCTTCGAAGTTGTCATACATCTGTCCTACGATTGCCTGTAGGTTGCCTTTGAATAGTCCATTGCCGGAGGCGATGAGCAGAAGGGCAAAGCATGTCAGGATAAGTACCCAGGTGGCTACATTCCCGGCATCGCCGCCGAAGACGGGAACGGCGAGTATGGCATATCCTCCGGCCATCACCAACAGTCCGGCCATGATGGTGCCTTTATAGTTCTGCAGTTTGTCGGCAATGACACCTCCCGGCAAGCTTAACACATAAATCAGGAAGTAGAAGACTGCATAAATCCAGCCGGCGGCATCATCGGAGATGCCGAACTTGGAGCAAAGGAACAGCAACAGTACCGCATTCATGATGTAGTAGCCGAAGCGTTCACCCATGTTGGAGAGGGCTGCTGCTATAAGCCCCTTGGGATGGTGCTTATGGGCCGCTACTGCGTAATAGATGATGAACGGCGATACTACAATGAGTACGCACACCAGCATGAGCACCATGCGGTTGTTCATCCATTGGTCTTGAAGAAATTGTATCATAGATTTTAAGGTTTGATGTTTCTCATTTTATTCGAGGTAAACCCCGTACGTGGGGACGCACGGTCCGTGTGTCCTCAAATTATTTATTTTCCTGCTTCCGAAATGGCTTGGAATGCTATTGCATAATTTTTCATTTGTTTCACCATAGCCAACAGGCCGTTGCTACGTGTGGGGCTCAAATGGTCGCTAAGTCCAATCTTGGCAATGAAATATAGCTGCGCATCCAGTATCTCTCGCGGCGTATGGTCGGAAAGCACTCTGAGAAGCAGACTGACGATACCCTTGACTATCAGTGCATCGGAATCGGCTTCGAAATGAATCTTCCCATCTTCAAGGTTGGCTGTGATCCATACGCGGCTCTGACAACCCTCGATGAGATTTTCCGGTGTCTTGGCACTTTCAGGTAATGGCGGGAGTGCCTGTCCCAGTTCTATTATATAAGCATATCGGTCCATCCAGTCTGTAAGGTCCGCAAACTCATCGATAATTTCGTCTTGTATCTGATCTATACTCATGGGTAAGTAATGATAAAGATTTTGACAAAATTAACACTTTTTTATTAATCTCCAAAAAATAGTTGGAAGGGCGATTTGCAATCGCCCCATACTTGCATAGGCATCCCGCCTGTAAGGGGCGATTGCAATCGACCTTCCAACAAAAAAAAGGCGCCCGGTGGCGCCTTTTTATTTGGGGTTAATTTCTTTGGGGAATTATTTTACGAGTACTTTCTTGCCGTTGATGATGTAGAGACCCGGAGCAAGTGTCTTCAGTGTCTCAGCCTCAACGTTCTGGAATACGCGGATACCTGTAAGAGTGTAAACAGTGTAGAGAGCCTCGGCCTCAACGCCGTCAACACCGGTTTCCTCACCTTTGACTACTAAATTGATGGATGTCTTCGGCAGGTTGACGCGAGTGGACTTGCCATCTACATCATCTGTCCAGTATACAAGACCACTGGAAAGTTCCAGTCTGTAGTTGCCGGGGTAAAGTGCGGTTATACCGTTCTGATATGGAGTCTTCAGTGTATAAGTCTTGCTATTATTGTCAACCTTTTTGGATGAGTATGTATTAACCAAAACTTCTGTACGGGTGTCGTCATTATAGTATAGCTTGACGCTACCGCTGATATTCCAGCTTTTGGGAGTATCTTCAAAGGTGATGGTGAATGACTCAAGATCTTTTGCTGTAACGTTGTTTGTGTCGAAAGAGAACTTGGGTTCGCGACCGGTGTTCTGCGGTGCGGACATCTTCAGGTCGTTAATCTTCACCTCTTCGTTGGCCCATTCCTTACCATTGTATACGAGGTTGTAGGAGCTTGCGGGTACTTCGAGAATAACAGCTGTATACTCGCTTGCGGGCTGCTTGGTAATCGGAGTGACAGGTGTCAGAATTACCTTGTTACCGTCGGAGGTGATGTTAAGCTTGCCTGCCTCGGTGGGGTTGGTGGATCCGAACCACAGTGTTGCCTGTGCACCTTCGTTTACAACAACGTTCTCGCAACCTTCATAAGTGAGGGTAACGGTGGGGAAGGGGTTGTAGGATCCGGCAGCGGGAGTGTAAGTATACTTCTGTACAGGTGCGTTGGCATCAATACCGCCGGTTACTGTGAAGTTGTATTTGTATGTGCCGGGAGTATTATCAAGATTCTCGAACTCTTTCCATGTAGCGTATGTATCATCTGTCAGCTGCGTACGGAAGAAGTTCCATGGCATTTCGAGTACATAGTCGCCATTTCTCTTGATAGGTTCGAGTCCGCCATTGCGGAGGTCAAAGTAGATGTATCCGTTGCGGTAGTATGGGAGAGATCCGGCAGGTGTTGTGCCGTCAATAAGGGCGGTGCCTTCAGCGTTAATCTTCGGTGAGTTCAGCGGGAAGGTAGCTACCTGTTCCTTGTTCTTGCCGTCTACACGGTAAAGAACTGCGGAAGCGTCAGCACCCTGAATTGCGATTGCGGAAACAGCACCTAATCCGTCGTCGTCGTTCTTTGCTTCGCGGAAGGTTGTCTCGTTGAGGACGGTCTTGCTGTCGTATGGTAGGAGCTTGATGATTGAAAGTGCCTTGTCGAACACAACTGAGGCATTGTCACCGCTGGGGTCGGAAAGGCTAACCTTGGCTGTCGGGGTGAATGTACCGATACCGATAGTGTAGTTGAAGTTAGCTGCACCGAGCTTGGTGTCGCCGTCCATGAAGAAGTCTGCAGGTACTTTTACAGTGTAGAGACCATCTTCGTCGCGCATGTCGGAGCCGAAACGCAGTGTCACTGTGCCACCACCGCCGAAGCCTGCGGAGCCTTCTGATACTTCTGCAAATGCTTCATCCTTATATGTAGCTGTTGCGGGTATTTCCATGAGAATCTTACCACCCTTCACAAGCTGAATCTTACCGGTGCAAGCGCGGTTAATCTTCAGAGCTTCAGTTGTGGTGTAAATTACTTCGTTCATGCCAAAGTCGGTCTGGGAAAGAATCATAGGTGCGTTCTCCTGCGGGAAGCTGCCGGTTACGTAGGTGCGGAAGGTGTCGCCCTCTACGAGCTTGGAGTTGATGGAGAAGTTGAAGGAGATTTCTCCCATTGTGGTGCCGTCTACCTTGAAGCTGTCTTTGCCGAAGACTACCTTATAGGTGCCGTCTGCAAGAGCTGGAAGGTCAGGGTCAGCCTGGAAGGCGAAGGTGAAGGTGTTGTTGTTGGAGCTCCGGAGCACGAAGTTCTTGGAAATATCTACCTTCGACTCTGTAGTTACAGTAACTGAAGCTGTGCTGAGAAGTTCTGTTGTCTGAGCGTTCGGGAAGCTGATGCTCATGTTGGTGAAGCTCTTTACGGTCTCGTTGTTGGCCGGGAAGAGTACATAGTCTGTAGGTGATGTGTTCCCCTCAATGATAAGTGTAAGGTTCAGAGCGGGACTGTCTTTCACAGTGCCGTTAGCCATGGTCAGCTTGAACAGACCGGCCTTGAAGCTGTATACGTATGTTCCGGCTTCAGTCACGGGTGTAGGATAGTTGAAGGTCAGATGATTCTGTTTTGTATCCCATGTGCAGCGGGGCATGTTCTTGGTCGCGATTACTACGTTGTCCTTTGTAGCCGTAAACCAAGTATCATCCATCTCGTCGTTGAGATCCCAACTTATGATGTTGCCGAAATCAAGAGCAAAGGAGCTGATCTCTTTTACTTTCGACCCGGTTGACGGGGTGAAGGTGAATGTCGGTTCAATCTCGGGAATCACCAGTGTGCCTACTATCGCCGGGTTTGGAATCACAGTGCCGTTAGCAAGAGTGATGTCGAGGAATCCCTCGGGAATTCTGAAGGTGTATGTGCCGGGAGTTGCCAGCATGTTGCCTTGGCGGAAGCTGAACTGGAAGAACTGGTTTCTTCCGGTGCATGTCGGGTTGAGAATGATGTCTACACCGGGTGTGGAGCATGTAACGCTGCCTGCCCAATCATCGGTGGTCTCAACCTTGTTGCTGAATTTGACTTTGCTGTCTTCGGGGAATTCAACAATCCAGGAGGTAATATCATCAACTACTGTTCCATTGGCGGGATCAAGTGTCCATTTCAGCAGGTCGTTTCCTGTCTGTCCAACTTTCTTGTAGATGGCTACAGGTTGGTTGGAGTCCTCAAGGAACTGGAATTCAAACTGATTAATCTTGAACAGACCCAGAAGGTCGTGCTTGTCGCGTGAAGGGTCATTGATGTCAACGTCACCCTCAGCGAAGATGCTTGCTACAGCGGATTGGGAATCTCCGCGAGCCGCAGCCTGTGATGCTGTCAAGAATTTGATGGTCAGAGGTGTTGGATCGGAAGTGAGAGTCAGCGAACGACGTCCTACTTCTCCCGGTGCAAGATAGCCTGTCTGTGTGCCGTTGATCTGCTTGAAGGCGTAGGTATCCTTGCCTTTTACCTGTCCGGCATATTGAATTGTGAAAATCGCAGCGCCTTCAGGTGTACCCTCGATGGTGTTCCTGTCGGCGTAGGAGGCTTCTACTCCGTAGCGGGAGATTGCGCCGTCGCCACTGGTGGACATCACCCATTTCAGATGGGGTGCGCCAATGACGTATTCTACGCCTTCTCTCAACTCTGAAGCTGAAGTGACCTTCTGCCACTGGGCGTTGGCGGTCATTGTGCCGAGCCCTACTACTGTGGCAAGTGCCAGTAATGTTTTCTTCATAAGAAAAGATGTTGGTTAATATGAATGTTTATTTGTGAAAGTATTCGTGCTTTCTTGCCAACAAAGATAGACAATTTTTTTAATCAACAAAAACTTTTGTCCAATATTTTTGATTATTGTTTCCTTTTCGTCTTCACTCTCTCAGAATTTATTTCTTTGGCTTTTCGCTTTTGCCTTTCTCCTTATTCTGAATTTATTTTCTTTTTTAGTTATTTTACTCAAATATTTTAATTTTTAAAGAATTTTACTGACTGATATTATTTTTCTTCATTATTTTTTGCTACTTTTGCATATCCCCTTTAACTTATAATATCACGTAAATTGGAAAATAAGTATTTTATCGCCGTTAATGGCCAACAGCAGGGACCTTTCTCTGAGGCTCAGCTCTCTTCTCAAAATATCTCTCCCGAAACTTTAGTATGGTATCTGGGGCTCGCTACATGGACCCCGGCTTCCCAACTACCCGAACTCGCTCATCTGTTTGTCCAGACTCAGCCTGCCTATCAACAGCCTGCCCAGCCCGCGTACCAACACCCCGCTCAGCCCGCGTACCAACAGCCCGCTCAGCCCGCGTACCAACAGCCCGCTCAGCCCGCTTATCAGTATTTTATCGCCATCAATGGGCAGCAACTTGGTCCCATTGACCCCTCCCTTTTCTCTCAATATGGTGTGACTGCCGATACAATGGTTTGGCGCGAGGGTATGGCTTCCTGGCAACCGGCCCATATCCTTCCGGAGCTTGCTCCTTATATTAATATTAATGCTCAACCTGTTCAATCTTATGGCCAGCAACCTTCTCAGCCCTATGGTCAGCCGGGCTACGGCCAACAACCCGGGGGTGTTCCCGCTCAGCAGCACACCAACTGGCTCCCCTGGGCTATCACCGCTACTATCCTCGGCTTCTTATGCGGCTGCTTGGGTATGATTTGTGGTATCGTTGGTTGGGTTTATGCCTCCAAAGCTAATGAGTATTATGCCGCCGGCCAGACTGTCCTCGGCGATGACAAGAATACTTCTGCCAAAACCTGGACCATCATCGCCTTAGTCCTCGTAGGCATAGGTGCCATCTGCAGCTTCTTCTACATGGGTGCCGTAATGGCCGCTCTGGAATCCCTTTAGAACAGTCTTCCAAAGCCCACAATACCCCACAAGGTCCCTCCCCAAGAGGATGTTTCATAAATCGTATTATCAATAGAACGTAGGGACGCACGGCTCGTGCGCCTGCTTATAGTCAATATGTTATAATTGGATGCACGAGCCGTGGCGTCCCTATGTCCTGATTAATGATACAGCCCCTTGTGGAGCGGATCCCAAAACCCTCAAAATACCCAATATTCCCAAATTCTATCTCCTGGTTCCTAATTTAAATAAGGTGAAATTCTTCGTAATGTCCGAGCAGGGGCAATCCGGCCCCTATGACCTCAGCCAACTGACTGAAATTGGCCTGAGACCCTCTTCGTATGTCTGGACAAAAGGTATGGCCGACTGGCTACGTGCCGACGAAGTCCCCGAAATCTGCTATCTCTTCCGCCAACATTTGGTTGGAGGGGCAATTTGCAATAGCCCCGTGGAGAAGGACACAATCCTCAACCCGAAATCAGATGATGGTGCGATAAATAATCTCCCTCAGGATGAGGATGCCCGACGCTTTGTCCGCTCTTTTACGGCTGACGATGACCCTCCTGAGAATATAGACCTCAATACCCCTCCTCTGAATCTTCTTCCCATTGCAATCCTAACTGCTATTCTGTGTTTCCCTCTTTCAGGTGTTGTAGCTATCTATTACTCCTATCGCATTCGCAAACTATGGCGCGATTCCGACCGCGAAGACATCACTGACGCTGAGCGCAATGAGCTTCGCCTAAAATCCTACGACTCTCTTCGTCTGGCCAAAATGTGGATAGGCTATACAATTTCTTTAGGCCTAATCTTCTCAGCAATAACCATCTTCAAGGGCCTTATCTAATCCCCTCATTTCATAAATCGACCATCTATTTACAATACTTGTACTTAGGCGCTGTGGGTTTTCAGTCGCTGCAGGTTTGCAGCCCTTTCTTTAACTCCACTCCGAAAGCTCCCGATGTGATGGCCCGTATTTTACTTCTTCAGCTGCTTTGCAGTATCTGCAGAAGGGTACGGCTTTCTTTCGCATCCGGTCGATCTCTGATAAATTCTGTATCTTGTCTATCTCTAAGTAGTCGCCGCGGAGATGTTTGTATTGTGTGCCAAATCGAAGGTTAAGATGTCCTACACACGCGCTGATCGAGCAGGGATATACTCTCCCACCTACCACTGAGGTGCACGTTGAGTTATAGCATTTAAAATGTGCTATCCGCGGATTCTGCTTGCCTTCAGGGTCAAGCCCAAATTTGAAGAAGCTGTCTGCTAAACTGCGATCTCCGAAGATTTCGCATCGAACTCTATTCTTCCGGCAGATCTCTTCGCTGGCATCGTAGTCGAATTTTACGGGATAGCGGGTGATGGCCAACACGATATCCAGCTCGCGGGCTTTCTTCCAGAAGCTCTCCGTCATCCGAGGTATCAATAGTCCGTTCGTGAAAATCTTCAGCGTAGCATTCGGAAAGTTCTTTCGCAGTGCTTCCATCGATTCTTCAAGCCATGGATACAGTAGTGTCTCCCCTCCGATTAGATAACATTCCTCCACACGTCCGTCGTTGAGCCTTCCGAGCTTCTCCATGGAGTCGATTACCCGCTCCAATGGCTCGCGACTGTCAGCATCTACAAGTGGGGAGTAGTGTGTACATCCCTTGCAGTTGAGATTGCAATGGTCTGTCAATATAAATTCCAGCCGCAATGGAGTTGAACGGTGAGCCTTCACCGTCCGTACAAAATTTAATACCTTTTCAATAATTCCCATTTCAAAATTTTAAATTTCCTCCAATCTCCCTAATTCCCAATCTCCCCAAATTCCCTATACAAAAAAAGCAGTCAAGTTTTTTTGACTGCCTTCTTTGTTTAATTATGCGTTCCTGCCGTGGCAGTTCTTGTATTTCTTGCCGCTGCCACAGGGACAGGGATCGTTGCGCCCTACCTTCGGTTGCGCTTTCATAGGTTGCTTGACGTTGTTGCGAGTATGGCTCGATTGCATCGCCTGGCGCTGTGCCGACTCCCCGGGATATGAGTCGCGGGTGGTGGAGTAGTTTGCGTAGGGATTGGACATCGGTCGCTGCACGTCCTGCTGAATCTGTGCTTGCTCAGCTGCCTTGCGAGCCTGTTCCTGACGTTGTGCCTCTTCGGCTGCCTTGGCCTCGGCATAATCGGGAACGGCTAAGTGGCCTCGCATTAGCGTCGACACTGACTTGGAATTCATATCCCAGAGCATCTGCTTCCATAACTCATAGGCCTCAATTCGATAGATGTCGAGAGGATTCTTCTGCTCGTAGCTGGCGTTCTGCACACTCTTGCGCAGCTCATCCATCTCTCGGAGTTGCTCTTGCCATGCTTTGTCGATCGAGGAGAGTAGTACGGTCTTCTCCCAGCTCTTGGTCAGCGATTTGCAACCATTATCGTAGGCTTCTTGAATGTCTGTGCGGATGTTGAAGACTCTTCGTCCGTCGCTTATGGGTACGCCTACAAGTCCGGTGGCTCCTCTTTCTTCTACAAACTCTTTGATGTAGGGATGGGCTCCGGCGGCCATCTTCTCTTCAAGGCGACGAAGGTTCTGCATGGCTGCTTCTGCCAGGCTGTCGGCCAATACTTCTTTATCTCTCTTCTGGAATTCTTCATCGCTGAAGGGTACCTCGATTGCCAACTGCTTGCGCACCTGCGCGGTAAAGTCTTCGAAGCCCCCTTCGTAGGTGTTGCCTACCAGGTCTTCGGCCACCTTATATATCATCGTGGCTATATCGGTGCCGATCCTCTCTCCCTTCAGTGCGTTCTGTCGGCGACCATAGACGCCTTTGCGCTGGGCGTTCATGACATCGTCATATTCTACGAGGTGCTTACGAATGCCGAAGTTGTTTTCCTCTACGCGCTTTTGGGCGTTCTCTATCGATTTTGTCACCATCTTAGATTCAATCATGTCCCCCTCTTTGAAGCCGAGGCGGTCGAGGGTCTTGACGATGTTGTCTTTGGCAAACAGTCGCATGACGGTGTCTTCGAAGCTCACAAAGAATACAGAGCTTCCGGGGTCGCCCTGACGTCCGGCACGTCCGCGGAGCTGACGGTCTACTCGGCGTGACTCGTGGCGCTCAGTTCCGATAATCGCCAGACCTCCTGCCTCTTTTACTTCCGGCGTCAGTTTGATGTCAGTACCACGACCTGCCATGTTGGTGGCGATGGTCACTGTCCCGGTCTTTCCTGCCTGGGCTACAATTTCTGCCTCTTTCTGATGGAGCTTGGCGTTCAATACCTGATGAGGTATCTTGCGGAGCTGAAGCATCTTCGATAGCAACTCGGAGATCTCTACGCTTGTGGTGCCCACAAGAACAGGGCGTCCCTTGGCTACCATATCCTCAACTTCCTGGATGACGGCGGCATATTTCTCTTTCTTTGTGCGGTAGACGCGGTCGTTCTGGTCGTTGCGAATCACAGGCCTGTTGGTCGGAATCTCTACTACTTCCAACTTGTAGATGTCGTAGAACTCGCCGGCCTCTGTCATTGCCGTACCGGTCATACCTGCCAGCTTGCGATACATGCGGAAGTAGTTCTGCAGGGTTATCGTAGCATAGGTCTGTGTGGCTGCCTCTACTTTTACTCCCTCTTTGGCTTCGATGGCCTGATGGAGTCCGTCGGAGTAGCGACGTCCTTCCATGATACGTCCGGTCTGCTCGTCTACAATCTTGATCTTGTTGTCGTCGATGACGTATTCGATATCTTTGTCGAACAATGTGTAGGCCTTCAATAGCTGGTTGACGGTATGTACACGCTCTGCCTTCACAGCATATTCCTGAAGAAGTGTGGCTTTCTTGGCTTCGTGTTCCTCTTTGGTGCCTTCTTCATTGTCTACCTGCGAAAGCTGTGTGGCAATGTCGGGGAGCACGAAGAAACCGGGATCTTGCGTTGTTCCTGTCAGTACATCTATACCCTTGTCGGTCAGCTCGATGGAGTGATTTTTCTCATCGATGACGAAGTAGAGGGGCGCTACGGCTACAGGCATCTCCCGGTTGTTGTCGGCCATATATTTGGCTTCTACTTTCAGCAACAATTGTTTGATGCCGTCTTCGCTCAGGTAGCGAATCAGCTGATTGTGTTTCGGAAGTCCTTTGTAGGCTCTGAAGAGTGCCAGGCCTCCTTCTTCCATCAGCTGGTCGGCGCTCATCGGTTTCTTGGAGGGATCTTCTTTGCGTGCTGTATCGTACTTGGCTATTTGCTCAGGGTCTCCGCTCTGGGCGGCTGCTATCTTTTCGCGAGCCTCTATCAGCAGTGACTGTGCAAGTTTGCGCTGGGCATTGACTACTTTCTCTACGTTGGGCTTGAAGTCGTTAAACATTTGGTCGTCTCCCTTCGGTATGGGACCGGAGATGATCAAAGGTGTTCGGGCGTCGTCGATCAATACGGAGTCTACCTCATCGACGATGGCATAGTAGTGTTCGTCGCGCTGCACGAGATCCGATACCATCGTGGCCATGTTGTCGCGAAGGTAGTCGAAGCCGAATTCGTTGTTTGTGCCGAAGGTGATGTCACATTGATATGCTGCTCGACGCTCCGGACTGTTGGGGTCGGTCTTGTCGATACAGTCTACGCTAAGGCCGTGGAACATGTAGAGAGGTCCCATCCATTCGGAGTCGCGTTTTGCCAGGTAGTCGTTGACGGTCACTACGTGGACTCCCTCGCCGGTGAGGGCGTTGAGGAACACCGGCAGTGTGGCCACGAGGGTCTTACCCTCACCGGTGGCCATCTCGGCGATGTTGTTGCTGGTCTTGTCGCCGTTCATGATGCCGTGGAGTACCATGCCGCCGATGAGCTGTACGTCGTAGTGGACCATATCCCAGGTCATCACGTTGCCTCCGGCACTCCAGGAGTTGCGCCATACGGCTTTGTCTCCTTCGATGCTGACGAAGTCTTTACCTTTCGCTGCTAATTCGCGGTCGAATTCTGTAGCTGATACTTCTATTAGTTCGTTTTCTTTGAAGCGACGTGCTGTCTCTTTGACTACAGCGAAGACTTCCGGCAGGGCTTCGTCGAGTTTGCGTGCATACATCTTAAACATATCCTCGCGCAGCTCGTCGATCTTTTTCCACATCGGCTCACGACTCTCATAGTCCATGGTCTCGATCCGGGCGCGTAGCTCGGCCATCTTGTCTTTGTATTCTTTGGCTTCGCCGCGTATGCCGTCTCTGATGACGTCGATGCGTGCGCGAAGCTCGTCGTTGCTCTCGCTCTCTATCTGCTTGGTGATAGGATTGATTTCTTTCTCAAGGCGCTGCCAGAGTGGCTGTACTGCTCGCTGACTCTGGTCGCCGAATATTTTTTTAAGGAATGAGTTTAGTCCCATGTAGTTATATTCTTGGTGTCCCCCATGACGCCCGATTTCCTACGGATGCCGGGGGCTCTTTTTTCTTTTATTTTGCAAATATAGTGATATTTGATTAATTGGCCGCCGTTTTCCCCTATTTTTTTACTCTCAAGGGGTGTGGACGAGATATAGCCCCGTTCGGTGAGCGTATATGCAATACGCTGCTTACCGTCGGTGCTATCGCTGTGGCGTCTACAGGGGTGGATATCTCTTCTGAAACTATCCCCGGTGCCATAAGTATCGCCGGAGTCAGTGCCTGGCTGTATCTGACGGGCTGTTTTGTCTGTGGATAGCTGATGTCGTTGACTACGGTCCAGCCGGGTGTATAGCTTAATATGATGTCGCTACCCTCTTTGGGGTCGACTCTTAATTGTAGACTTTCGGCCTCGGGGGTGCTTCCTGTGAATATCTCATCGATGGTGACGGCACTGCTGATACCACTCATCTTTTGCAAGAATTCTCGTGCTTCTTGCCTGATTTCTTCTATTCTTAATCCTTTGCTTTCTATAGCTTTGGCACTCAGATAGAGTCGGTCGTCATGCACTCCGTTTACGTAGTCGCCGTTGCCATGTCGGGCACTCAGATAGCTGTTAAGCAGACTTTCCATCCGCTTCAATGAGATCTCTCCTCCGGGTATCTGATATTTGGGGTCGTTGGTGGTGGCTTCGTCATAGTAGCCCGTGGAGCTGAGAATTACTACTACATTGTCGAGCCCTACCGTGCGATCTATCTCGTCGAGTAGTCGCCCAATCTGGTCGTCGAGTCGCAAATAGGTGTCTTCAAGCTCTATGCGAACATCGCCGTCGCGCACCTCTGTCCAGGGGGCTGCGGTGTAGGAGAGGTTGAGCATGTCAATGGCGGCTCCTTTGCCAAGGCCGAGCTGTTTGAGACATTCTATGGCGGCGTCGGTGATTTCCTGATTTACGGGCGCCGAAACTTTAAATCTCCGGAAGGCATCGCGGTCTGAACGTGGAAAGGTATGGCTGAAGGAGTAATATTTTTTGTGCAACGGCAGTCCCGGGTAGCTGTTGATGGCTCGCGAGGGTTTCCACGTTATTGTGTCGATCCTTGTTGATAGCGACCGATATTGGTTGGCTGTCGCTAAGGGTTGAGGAAATTTCTTGTAATAGGTCGTAGATGCCCATTTGCCGTTGTTGTCATCTATCCATGCAGCCCCGCTTCCGGCGTGTCCGCTCATGACTATGGCCGTTTGGGCATCGGGAGCTATGCTGTATATGTTGGAGAGCCCTCCTCCATCAATCATTATTTCATCAGCGATGGTTGAGAGCCTCAGCCCGGCGGGTGAATACCCGTCGGAGGTGTAGTTGCCGGGATATTTGCTGTCTGTCAGTTTGTCAACACTGCGCTGTGTCTGCGGGTCATAGCTCTTGGATGTCGATAATCCGGTGGAGCCGGGCCAGTTGCCGGTGTAGACTACGGCTGCGGCTGTGGCGGAATTGTTGACACTACGGCGAAAGTCTACGTCTCGCAGATAGACACCACGATTTATCAGCCGCTTAAATCCTTTTTCACTAAACATGCTCTGAAGATAGTCGAGATAGTCGGTGCGCAGCTGGTCTACAGTGATTCCCACTACAAGGCGTGGCCCGCCCACCTGTGCCTGCATCAGGGTGTTGATACCTACAAGTCCTACAAGTACAGATGTCAGTATTCCTCTTTTATGAAATCGGCTTTTCATCGTTTACCACTTTTCTTTTTGGTGGATTTCCTCTTTTGTGGTGGCTTCTTTGCGGTTTCTCTCTTCGCTTTGCCGCTATTGTTATAACTATTTTCTCCCCCTTTTATTGCATGTACATAGACCCATGTGCCACTTAGCAGTATATTGGCTGCCATCAAGGGGAAGACGGCTATGTTGGCACTCTGTGGCTGGAAGGGCCAGGATATCAGCAATAGTCCGGTGACGGCTATGTTGCCCCATGACAGTATCGACACTATCTTCCTCCCCACTCGGCTCCATAGTCCTGCTAATATCAATAACTGTAGCGGATTTAGCCAGAATATTAGATGGTTGGGCGATGTGGAGTCGTGGCTCGATTCGAATACAAGGTAGTATATCAGGCATCCTCCGAGTCCGGCAAGCCCGTAGTATACTGCCCATAGCCAGCGACTTATTCTCTTGTGCCGTATGTCTATGATACATACTGTTATTGTCAGCAGTAGAAGTGCTATGGATGCTGCCATGGGTGTAAGATACCATGGGGTGGGACCGTCGCTTGCCTCCGGTGTCCCTTCGTTGAGTAGTCTTTCGCTCTTTACTAAGGGACGCCCGTCGCGTAGCTTGGCATTCCTGACATCGGTCATCATCTCCATGGGGGCGAAGAGTTGTTGGTCTCTCTGCAACTTGGCATCTATCCCTTGTCCTAATGCCAGGTCTATTCCAAATTGGTACCATGGATAGTTGCGATGGTATGCTCGCATGACTTCGCGGAAGGAGGAGTACCTCACGCTGTCGGCAAGGAGGATGCTGTCGGACGTGGCCTGTCGCAGCCGGTCGATGATGCGGGTGGAACAGTTGTCGCGCACGTAGTTATAACGATATTTCCTGTTCTGAGGCATCTGCTCGATTTGCAGCAGTTTCCGGAGTTTCCTCACCTGTTCATCGCTAAGGTTGAGGTCTTGCTCTACTACTCGTCGACCGGTGTGGACGTACTCGGGCATAAACCAACTGAAGGGATACCCCGCCAGCATATAGTCGGTCTCTCCTTTTACAAATCTGCCGATGAAGTTGGGCTCGTTGAAGTCAAATACTCCGTAGTTCCATACCGAGTCTATCTCCTCGCCATTGTTCGCCACTCCGCGTATGCGCAGTGCGGAATGTCCGCAGAGTTCATATATCTCCGCCCCGGGATAACACGTGATTATGCTCGCTGTCAGCCGCGTTTGAGTAGCCTCCTTTTCGGCTTCGTTCTCCGCGCCTTTAAATATAGGTGTGGCAATTGCGGCCGTCGGTAGAGAGGCCGCAATTGCCATTAGTATAGTCCTAAGAACCACTCGAATCATAACCTTTATAGACAACTCCGCTTCTTTATCAAAGATAAGTAGCTTCTATCTGCTATATTTCATCAATTATCTATTAAAACATAATCCGGCATTGCCGGATTATGTTTTAATATTCGCAATTTTTCGGGTAGCGCGGGAAGGGGATGACGTCGCGGATGTTCTGCATGCCGGTTACAAACAGAACCAGACGCTCAAAGCCCAGTCCGAAGCCGGAGTGGGGCACGGTGCCAAATCTGCGGGTGTCGACATACCAGTCCATTCCTTGCAACCCAAGCTCGTTGACTCTCTTTTCGAGCTTCTCGAGGTCTTCTTCTCTCTGTGATCCTCCGATAATTTCTCCTATCTTCGGGAAGAGTACGTCCATGGCTCTGACGGTCTTGCCGTCGTCGTTGAGCTTCATGTAGAAGGCTTTGATCTCTTTAGGATAGTCGGTCAGAATTACAGGCTTCTTGAAGTGTTCCTCTACCAGGTAGCGCTCATGCTCAGAGGCTAAGTCTACTCCCCAATATACGGGGAATTCGAATTTCTTGCCACTCTCTTCGAGGATCTTTACTCCCTCTGTGTAGGGAAGACGTACGAATTCGTTGTCGATGACAAATTTCAGTCGTTCTACCAAGTCTTTGTCGAAGTGCTCGGCCAGGAATTCTATGTCGTCGGCACAGTGCTCAAGGGCGTAGGAGATACAGTATTTGATGAATTCTTCGGCCAAATCCATGTTGTCTTGTATCTCGTAGAAGGCCATCTCCGGCTCTATCATCCAGAATTCTGACAGGTGGCGCGGAGTGTTGGAATTCTCTGCTCGGAAGGTGGGGCCAAAAGTGTAGATGCATCCTAAGGCAGTGGCTCCGAGTTCTCCCTCAAGCTGGCCGGAGACGGTGAGACTCGCCTGCTTGCCAAAGAAGTCTTCGCTATAGTCAATGCTGCCGTCTTCTTTCTTCGGAAGATCTTCCAAGGGGAGGGTGGTCACCTGGAACATCGCTCCTGCTCCTTCACAGTCTGAGGCTGTTATCAATGGGGTGTGGAAATATACAAACCCTTTGTCGTTGAAGAATTTGTGGATAGCATATGCCAAGGCATGACGTATACGGAGCACTGCCCCGAAGGTGTTGGTGCGCGGACGAAGATGGGCTATCTCGCGCAGGAATTCCAGCGAGTGTCCTTTCTTCTGCAGGGGATAGGTGTCGGCAGGGGCAGTCCCATAGAGCTCTATCTCGTCGGCTTGCACCTCTACACTCTGTCCTTTACCCTGAGAGGCTACCAGCTTTCCCTGTACGTGGAGCGAACTTCCGGTGGTTACCGCTTTCAGTTCTTCTTCCGGTGTTTTGCTAAGGTCAATTACTATCTGGAGGTTTTTGATGGTGCTTCCGTCGTTGAGGGCCACAAACTGTACGTTCTTGTTGCCGCGGCGGGTGCGTACCCATCCTTTGACGTCTACCTCCTGACCTTTATACCGCTCAGGATCTGCATAGATCTCTTTGATGCGGGTCATTTTTATCTTTTTCATCTTTTGTCTCTGTCTGTAGTTTTTGTCTGTAGTTTTTGTCTATCAACTATCAACCATCAACCTTCAACTCTGAATAATATAAAATTCGGCAAAGCCGAATTTTATATTATTCAAATGCTCCCATTCGCAGGAAGTTGACTTCTTCCTGTGTGAGATATCTCCAGCGTCCGCGAGGTAGGTTTTTCTTTGTTAATCCGGCGAAGTAGACGCGGTCGAGCTTTGTCACTCGATACCCTAATTTTTCAAATATCCTGCGAACTATGCGGTTGCGTCCACTATGAATCTCTATGCCGGCCTGGTTGCGGTCTGTGTCGGAGACGTAGCTTATGGCATCGGCGTGAATCTCACCATCCTCCAACTCTATGCCATCGGCTATGCGCTGCATGTCGTCTTCGGTGATGTCTTTGTCTGTCCATACGTGGTAGATTTTCTTCTTTACATACTTGGGATGTGTCAGCTTTGAGGCTAAGTCTCCATCGTTGGTCAGTAGAAGTACGCCCGTGGTGTTGCGGTCAAGTCGCCCTACAGGATATATTCTCTCCTGACATGCGTTCTTGACAATATCCAATACGGTCAGTCGTCCGTTGGGGTCATCGCTCGTGGTCACACAGTCTTTGGGCTTGTTGAGCAACACGTAGCATTTGCGCTCGGGTGTCACTACCTTCTCATCGAATTCTACTACGTCGTTGCGCTTGATTTTGGTGCCAAGCTCTGTGACTACTGTTCCGTTGACCTTCACTCTCCCGCCGGTGATGTATTCGTCGGCTTCGCGACGTGAGCATATACCGGCGTTGCTCATATATTTATTAAGGCGTATTTCGCTCTCGGGATCGATGTCCTCAAGTACGTAGTCTATCTGCTTGGGGCGCGGTGTGAATTTTACATTGCCGTGGGGACGGAATCCTCCGTTCTGATAACCTCCTTGGCCGTTCTGACGATAACCTCCCTGACGCTGGTAGCCTCCCTGACCATTCTGACGATAGCCTCCTTGGCCTCCCTGACGCTGATAGCCTCCCTGGCCGTTCTGACGATAGCCTCCCTGGCCGTTCTGACGATAGCTGCCCTGACCATTCTGACGATAGCCTCCCTGGCCGTTCTGACGCTGATAGCCTCCCTGTCCGCGCTGCTGATAGCCACCCTGTCCGCGCTGCTGATAGCCTCGTTGCTGATAGCCACCTTGTCGCTGATAGCCACCTTGTCGCTGGTAGCCTTCCTGACGCTGGTAGGTCTGTCCCTCTTGCATCTCCTGTCCCTCATTCGGGGTGAATCCTTCCTGAGGCTGGTCGTAATTCTTCTGCTGATATCCTCCGGGACGCTGCTGATAGCCCACCTGACGATGTCCCCCTTGGAAGTTGGGGTTGTAGCTGCGAGGTTGATACCCACCCTGGCGCTGAAAACCCTCATGACGCTGATATCCTTCCGGACTGCGACGCTGATAACCATCCTGATTGTAGCTCTGGTAGCCTCGACCACCGTTGCTCGGACGATAACTCTGATGAGGACGCTGATACTCTGTAGCCTCGCTATGGTTTTCACCCTCCGGAGCAGTCCCTTCCGGATAAGTTGCCTTATTGTAGCGTGTCTCATGTCCGGCGGCATCACTGCTGCCGCTGTAGGCCGCGCTGATTCTCGGCCTCTTAGGCTTCTTTTCTTGTTCCATTCGTTTGTCTAATTGTGTGTCGTGGAGTAATACCTGACTTGGCGGTCCATTCCCTTGTTATTTTGCTCTTGCAATCTTCACGGTCCGGTAGCTCTACTCAATTATCGACTTTGTTTCTTATTGATTTATAAGGTTTTATAGTAAATTTAGTTTGCTAATTTCAGTAACAATTTCTGCAAATGCATATTTTATGCTACAAAAGTAACAACAAATTATCTATCATGCAAGTTTTGTCAAATATAATTTAAAACTACAAGTTCCCATGCTCCTCGCCGACAGAAATTGAGAAAATCCTCAAAGCAGAGATGTGGTAAAAGTTAAAAAATGTTAAATCAAAATAAAATTTATATGTTATATAACATAATTATGAAAAATGTTATTACCTTTGCATTCGAGTTTTTCATGGTATTAGATTTTAAGGTTAACACAGAGATTGGTTGTCGTGACGACAATCAATTTTTTTATGTCTTTTCCGGACGGTCATTAGCCATAGGTTTCCTAAGTATAAGTAGTATAAGTCGCTGTGAGCTTGCAATCCACACCGTGTAGGCAACCTCTCCCGGGTTACAATCCTTCGAGAATAGTCTAAACTTTGAGTCTTTCTTTTGGAAATACCCTCAGAGTTGGCTAATTTTGTATTAATTTTATAACCCTAAGTAGATGGTCGATTTAAGTTTAAACTTAAATTGAATAGCTACTTACAACCTAACATACCATGATTTATAAAAATTGCAATTCTATGTCTTGCGAGCCGCCACGTCTTGTGGTGATGCTGACATATAATGACTTTACCGTAGACAATGCTGAGGAAATCTTTGATCAATGTCGCGATTCTAAGGCGCAATTCTGGGGGATGAAGGAATCTCCTCTGTCTATTGATCGTATGAAGTCTCTCTATATGAAAATGAGGGATTCCGGGAAGACAACTCTTCTGGAGGTAGTATGCTATGACGAAGAGTCCGGAATGAGGGGTGCTGAGATAGCTGCTGAGTGTGGCGTTGATATTCTGATGGGTACAATGTTCTATCCCTCGATTGCAAAATTCTGTAAGTCTCATAATATTAAGTATATGCCTTTTGTAGGTGATATTGAGGGAAGACCTTCAGTCCTCAAGGGGGAGATGGATGGTATTGTCCGGCAGGCTGAGGAGGCTATCAGGTGTGGAGCTGATGGTATTGATATTCTTGGATATCGATATGAGGGCGATCCTGTAGCTCTGAATAAGACTCTCGTAAAAGGATGTCCGGCAGATGTATGTATTGCCGGAAGTATAGACAGTTTTCAAAGGCTTGATGAAGTACGACAGACAGGTGCCTGGGGATTCACAATTGGTAGTGCGTTCTTCGACAATAAATTCGGAGGATCTTTTGCTGAGCAAATCAATAAGGTTGTAGACTATTTGAATTCTCACATATCTTAATATGTGGCAGCCCACGCGAGATGCAATACTCACGAATCTCTTTTTCCCTGGAATGAATATAGAGAGATGCCGGTATAGCTCCATTGTCAACGCCCCTCGTCCCTCGTCCCTCGTCCCTCGTCCCTCGCCCCTCGTCCCTCGTCCCTCGTCCCTCGTCCCTCGTCCCTCGTCCCTCGTCCCTCGTCCCTCGTCCCTTTTTTTATTGCTATTGTGTAAGTCCGCTCTTTTTGCTACCTTTGCGCAAATTTTATTTTTTTGAATCGGGGTTGCTTCGGTTCCCTATTTCTTATTTTTTTATAGTCTCTACATTATGGAGAATAAAGTTACAGTAGACGGTCTCTCTTTTGTACCTTACCTTAAAAAGGAGGAAATCTCCCGACAGGTGGCTCGCGTTGCTGACGAACTGCGCCGCGACCTTAACGGCAAAACGCCTCTCTTCCTATGTGTGCTTAACGGCGCTTTTGTCTTTGCCGCAGACCTCATCCGCGAAGTCGGTATTAATGATTGCAAAATCAATTTTATCCGCTATTCATCCTATGCAGGTACTTCTTCTACCGGCCGGGTGAAGGAGATCCTCGGCCTTACCGAGGATATCGAGGGTAAGGATATCGTTATCATTGAGGATATTGTCGATACCGGCCTTACTGCCGTTAAAATGATTGAGGATCTTAAGAAGAAGAATCCTGCTTCCATCAGATTTGCCACTCTTCTCCATAAGCCGGAAAGCTCTAAGACCGGTTTTAAGCCTGATTATGTAGCGTTCTCAATCCCTCCCAAATTTATTATCGGATACGGCCTTGACCTCGACGGTAAGGTGAGAAATCTCCCCGATATCTATGTTATCGATGAGGAGTAATAACCATCTTCCGTAAATAAGAGCTCTACCCAAAGTCTATATCCCTAAATCTTAGGATTTTTACTATGCTTAATTTAGTACTATTCGGTGCCCCCGGCAGCGGAAAGGGCACTCAAAGCGCCAAGCTTATTGATGAGTATGGCCTCTACCATATATCTACCGGTGAACTTCTACGCGACCACATAGCCCGAGGCACTGACCTGGGCAAGGTTGCCGACCAATATATATCCAAGGGTCAGCTGATCCCTGATGATCTGATGATCTCTATCCTCGATGATGTCCTCGATAAGCAGGCAAAGGATAAGAAAGGTGTGGTCTTCGATGGCTTCCCTCGCACTGTTCCGCAGGCAGAGGCTCTCTCTGAACTCCTGCGTAAGCGCGGCTCCGACCTACATGCTGTTGTAGGCCTTGAGGTGCCGGAGGAGGAGCTTATCGCACGAATGCTCCATCGCGGTCAAATTGAGGGTCGTGCCGACGACAATCCGGAGACTATCAAGAATCGGCTGGACGTATATCATTCCCAGACCCAACCTCTTCGTGACTATTATCAGAAGGAGGGTAAGTATATCCCTGTCAATGGCTCAGGTGTTGTAGATGAGATCTTCGAAAATATCGCCAAGGGTATCGAACGCACTACGGGACTAAAACGCCGCAAGAAGAAGTAAGTGGCATATAAGTAGCTGTTCAATTTAAATCGACCATCTACTTAAAAATTTCCTTTTCAAAAATTTTTATGTGGCGGGCTCTTAGTCTATGACTTTTCGTACAGAACTTATAATCCCTCGGGGTCCTTTTCTGTTGAATCCAACCGAAAGGACCCTTCTTCTTGGCTCATGTTTCGCTCAGGAGATGGGCTCACGGATGCGCGCTTCTTTCTGGCCGGCTGTTGTCAATCCCCTCGGAGTGCTCTTCAATCCGGAGTCTATAGCCAATGCAGTGGCTATTGCTCTTGCAGGGGAGGGGGCTCATCTTCATGAGGCTGCGAACTCGGTGTTTGCCCATGGCTCTTCGTGGGTGTCTTGGCTATGTGATTCGTCTGTCTCTGCTCAATCTCGAGATGTTTGTATCCGGAGGGTTATTGAGGCGTTGAAGAATCTTGAGGATGCTCTTCGCGTTTCTTCAGCAATTGTCATTACCCTCGGCACGGCTTTCGTATATCGTCTGGAGTCGGGACGAGTTGTAGCCAACTGCCACAAGCAACCCGCAAGGTTGTTCCGGCGAGAGCGTCTTTCGGTGGGGCAGGTCGCAGCTCATCTTGATTCTATCCTCGATCGTATTGATAATCACAATCCGACAGCCAAAGTTATATTCACTGTAAGTCCCGTCAGGCATATTGGCGATGGGTTGCCGGAGAATATGCTCTCGAAGAGTACGCTGCGATTGGCCGTGGATGAGGTTTGTCGGCGTTGGGAATCTGCGGTTTATTTCCCGGCATATGAGCTTCTTTGTGATGATCTTCGCGACTATCGCTTCTATGCACGCGATATGGTTCATCCTTCGGATGCTGCAGCAGACTATATATGGGAGAAGTTTCAGGAGACTTTCCTTTCTGAAGACTCGCGCCGTATTGTCGATAAGGGGAGAAAGCTTCGTACCCGTCTTAATCATCGTCCTCTCTTCCCGGACTCGCCGGAGGCAGAGACTTTTGCACGCAAGTCGCGGGAGCTTTTGGAGCAACATTTATGCAATATTGGTGTGGATTCGGCGTTCTTTATGTAATAATGAAAATTTTAAGACGAAATTCATCTATCCGTGGGTTCGCTGCTTTAGCTGTGGCAATCCTGACTCTTCTATGTGTGGCTTCAGCATGTAAGTCTGCCAAGCTTTCTGATGCTGATGCCCAGATGGACAGGGGTGAATTTTTCGATGCCTCAAAGACTTATCGTAAGATCTACAATAAGCTCACAAAGCGCGAGGAGCGACCGCTACGCGGAGAGGTGGCCTACAAGATGGCTACCTGCTATCGTCGCCTGAACATGGCAGCACGTGCCTCGGCAGCCTATCAGAATGCTATCCGCTATCAATATCCCGATTCGATGGCGTATTTCTACCTTGGCCGCTCGTTGCAAGCTGAGGGTAAGTATGCTCCGGCTATCGAAGCATATCAGACTTTTCTGCAATGGAAGCCTGAAAATACTCTCGCCCGGGAGGGTATTCGCGGTTGCCAACAAGCTATCGATTCGAAAAACAAGAAGAAGACGCGCTACGTTGTAAAAAATGCGAAGCTCTTCAACTCTCGTCGCTCCGACTTTTCTCCGATGTATCTCGATAAGTCGCTGGATCAGATTTATTTTACCTCAACCAACGAGAAGGTCACCGGCACCAACCGCTCAGAAATCACCGGCATGAAGAAGGGTGACATATATTTCTCGAAAAAGAATGAAAGAGGGGAGTGGCAACGCCCTGAACCTGCCGGGGGTGAGTTAAATACAGATATGGATGAGGGTATCATCTCGTTTTCTCCGGATGGACAGACGATGTATCTTACCAAGGCACGCCGTTCGCTGACCTCAAACACTTCTGTAGAAATTTTCACTTCTCGCCGTTCCGATGCTACTTGGAGTGTCCCTCAGAAGTTTGAGATTACTGCCGATACACTCTCGGCATTCGGTCATCCGGCGGTATCTCCCGATGGTAGGTACCTATATTTCTCTTCTGATATGCCCGGTGGGTATGGCGGTAAGGATATCTGGCGCATCAACCTTCAGGATAAGGGTGGTAGCCTTGAGAATATGGGACCGCAAATCAATACCGCAGGCGATGAGATGTTTCCATATATGCGCACCGATTCGGTAATGTATTTCTCTTCCGACGGTCACCCCGGCTTCGGTGGCCTTGACCTCTTTCGAGCATACCTCGACTCCACCGGAAAGCGCTGGAGCATAGACAACATGGGTCTGCCAATGAATAGCTCCGGCGATGATTTTGGTATCACCTTCGGTGAGGGTGAGTCGGGTTTCTTTAGCTCTAATCGTGGCGATGGTCGTGGATATGATCATATCTATTCTTTTGAGCTTCCGGATATTAAGGTGACAATTTCGGGATGGGTAGTCGATAAAGACGATGAGCCCGTCCCCAAGGCTATCATCCGTATTGTAGGCGATGACGGCTCCAACCAGAAGGAGGTGGCTCGCGATGACGGCTCTTTCTCTTTCAATCTTGAACGCGGCACAAAGTACGTGATGATGGCGGGAGCTCCAGGTTATCTCAACCAGAAGCAGGAGTTTGTCTCAGACAGTGAGGAGGAGGATGCCGAATATGGTATTGATTTTATTCTCGCGGCTATTGATAAACCTCAAGTCGTAGAGAATATCTTCTATGACTTCGATAAGGCAACACTTCGTCCCGAGTCCAAGAAGGCTCTCGACGAGATGGCCCAGATGCTCCGTGACAACCCCAACGTCTCGATAGAGATGGGTAGCCACACCGACCGCATGGGATCCGATGAGTATAATCTGGTTCTTTCAGACCGTCGTGCCAAGAGTGTTGTTGACTACCTGGTAGCAGCCGGAGTAGACCCTGCCCGCCTTACTTTCAAGGGTTATGGCGAGACTGTCCCCAAGACTGTCACCAAGCGTATCAATAAGCTCTATCCTCAATTCCCGGAGGGTACCGTACTCGATGAGGCTTTCATAGAGACTCTTAGTGAGGAAGATCGCCAGGCCGCTGACCAAATCAATCGACGCACCGAATTTAAAGTAACCTCCATAAATCAAGTATTCTAACCACTTAAGTAGATGGTCGATTTAAATGTAAATTTTATGCGCGGTTATTTTTGTGACAGTTTCTTCACTCGAAGAAGGAATAATGCAAGCATTATGACTGATGAGAGGGGAGAAAATGTCCAAAAAATAACAAGCAGAAAGTTTGAATTTCAATTGAACAGCTGCTTATAAGACTTATAATTCTTATAATTTTTATAATTCTTATAAATCATACAAAATTGAGAACAAAAATTTCCATATCTGCTATTGCGGCGCTATCCTTTCTTCCGATGGGAGTCTCCGCTCAGTCTCCGGTGGCGTCCTCCCTTCCGATCTTTGAGGACGTTGTGTTCTACGACGGCTATCAGTCTAAGGTTATTGACGCCGACCTCGAGGATGGCATACTTCGCCATTCCAACTCGAAATATGCTAAACGACTCTCCGATGATGTTATCAATTCTCTCGGAGATAACCTCTCTATAAGCATTGTCATGAAACCCCTCTGCGACAACTATGACCGTATGGGAGATATCAATATCGCTTTGGTGCCCAAGGGGGCTGTTTCCTACGAGTTCGACGATGTGCAGAGAATCGCCGTAGGACGTTTTATTTCACCCTTCATGGATATGAATGCTTCCCCCAACAGCGTCCCCTATACTTTTGAAGTCCCGGACCTCTCTCTGATTCTCCATGACTCTGCGTTGAGAGCAAAGTATGACTTCTGGATGGAGTTTGAGTTTTTCGGTATCCCATACGCTGCCAATACCCAAATCAGGGGTTGCACCAACCGTCAGGATGTCTATTCTGCATCCCTATCGCTTATCTCTGAGGGGAGCTTCTCGAGCCAAGAACTTGCTGATAGCAATCTCCTCGTTCCTATCTTCGTCAAGAAGTCGGAAGACTATGGCAATGTCAACTTCAATTCCTACACGGAGGGTGCCTGCGACGCAATCGGTGTGCCGGAACGTACTTTCACTTTTTCTCTCCCGGAGGACGTTGAGGACTCTCAGGTAGTGCTCATCATGACCAATCATGGCGCCGAGGAGAATGGCGAGGAATATGAGCGTCGCGTACATTTCGTATATTTCGATGATGACCTGAAGCTTACCTATACTCCCGGTGGTGAAAACTGCAATGTCTATCGCCATTACAACACCCAGACTAATGGTATCTACGGATGGGGTCCCTGGACCACTACAGATGATGAATGGGAGGAGTTCTCGAACTGGTGTCCCGGTCAGGCTGTACCCATTCGACGAATAGCCACAGGCTCTCTCAAGGCCGGCGAGCATAAAGTAAAGATTAGTGTTCCCGATGCAGCTTTCGTAGACAATCATGGCGACTTCCGCCCCTCGCTCTATTTCCAAGGCGTCAAGAAGGGGAATTTGGATATGTCCGGTGCAGACATGGTATCTGCTGATACCCTGCAGATAGAATGGCAATGGAATGGCAGTGAACTCTCCGTAGCCGGAGATGTGGCTCAGCTGAACATCTACGCTGCAGACGGCACGCTGCTCTACGGTCGCAACAACCCTACCTCAGCTATAAACCTCAGCGATCTAACCTCGCAGACTATCATAGCTGTAGCCATCTCCCCCAATGGACAAACAGCCTTCAAAAAACTGACCAAAGCTCAGTAATCCGGGAAGGCGAGTTTTCAGCTCGCACTCTAATAAAAAAACAAGAATGCAAAATTTTGCATTCTTGTTTTTTTATATTACCTTTGCAAAGTATTTAATAACCAAAGCCGACAAGCCGGCAGAAGGATCTTTGTTTGTGAGTCTCTTTTAGGCTCATCCCCAAAGAATCCTTTCTTTTTTAATCTTTTTGCTACCGAGCTCCGCTATCTTAACATATAGCTGATCTCATAAATTTTAAATCTATACAAATGGCTACATATCTGACACAAGAAGGGTTCGACAAGAAAATGAAGGAACTCGCCGAACTCGAAGCTCAGCGACCTGCTATCAAACAGGCTATCGCCGAGGCTCGCGATAAAGGTGACCTCTCTGAAAATGCAGAGTATGACGCTGCTAAAGAGGCTCAGGGTATGCTCGAAATGAAGATCGCTCAACTCAAAGAGCTCGTGGCTTCAGCCCGTATTATCGACGATTCGAAGCTAAACACCGATGAAGTGCAGCTTCTGAATACTGTCACTATCAAAAATGTCAACACAGGAATGGAGATGAAGTACACTATCGTCACTGAAAACGAGGCTAATCTCCGCGAACACAAAATAGCCAGCACTACTCCTATCGCTCAGGCTCTGATTGGGCACGCTGTTGGCGACCGTGTAGAGGTAAAGGCTCCGGCAGGTACTATGGTCTTTGAAATTACCAAAATTGAAATATGACACTCTTCTCAAGAATCATTGCCGGTGAAATCCCGTGCTACAAGATTGCTGAAAACGATAAGTTTTTTGCTTTCCTCGACATCAATCCCGTCAACTGGGGGCATACCCTCGTAGTCCCTAAGAAGGAGCAGGATTATATCTTCGATATTGATGACCGTGAACTCGCCGAAATGACAGTGTTTGCCAAGCGTGTAGCTGAGGCTCTCAAGAAGACTCTCCCCTGCAAGAAGGTGGGTGTCGCGGTAATCGGCCTGGAGGTTCCTCATGCCCATATCCATCTCGTACCCATCAAGACCGAGGATGATATGAATTTCTCCAACAAAATCTCTGATCCCGATCCTGAGAAGATGAAACAAATAGCTAAGGCCGTAAGCGAAAACTTAAACGCTTAATCTCAACATCCCTTAAGCAAATTTATCAGCCACTTAAACCAAAAAATATAAAATCCCGTTATAATTAGGAGACGCCTCGGAGCGCCTCCTATATTATTATAATAGTATATCTCCCAATCCTCCCAAATCTCCAAACTTCCCAAAACTCCCATAATTCATGATTAAGATCGAAAATTTCATCAAGCTATATGAACAGAGCTTCATTGAAAATTGGGAGCTCCCGGCTCTCACCGATTATCCTTCGAAGCATACTATAACATATGGAGAGTTTGCTCGTGAAGTGGCGATGACCCATCTTCTCTTCGAATCCATTGGCATTAAGCCGGGGCAGAAGATTGCTCTATGTGGCCGCGACAGCTCAAGCTGGGTTAAGGTTTATATGTCTACGGTCACTTTCGGCGCCGTAATTGTCCCTATCCTCTCTGATTTCAACCCTATCGATATTACTCATATTATTAATCATAGCGAAGCGGAGTTGTTGATTATCAGTGAAAATATCTGGGAGCATATTGAGCCCGAAGCCCTGCTCCACGTAAAGGGGGTAATCGGTCTCGAAACTAAAACTCTCCTCCATGAGCAGTCCCGGTCGGAGATTGCTCGCGACTTGCGCTTGCTTAAGCGGCGTTTCAATCGTCGATATCCCAATGGCTTCTCTTCTAATGATATAAAGTATGCCAATCGCGACAATTCGGAGGTCGTGGAAATCAACTATACGTCGGGAACTACGGGATTCTCTAAGGGTGTGATGCTGACGGGTGAAAACCTCGCTGGAAATGTTTGCTTCGGCATGGATACGGTGTTGCATTTCCGCTCTTCGCGTGCTCTTGCTTTCTTACCTCTGGCTCATGCATATGGCTGTGCTTTCGACATGCTGACGCCTCTCGCTGTAGGCTCCCATATTACTCTCCTGTGTAAAACTCCCTCTCCGCGAGTCCTGCTTAAGGCTCTGGCGGAGGTGAAACCCAATCTGGTAATATGTGTGCCGCTAATCCTGGAGAAAATCTATAAGAATCAGATTCTTCCGATGATCTCCAAAGGTACGATGCGCTGGACCCTGGCAGTGCCGGTGCTCGACACATATATCTATTCCCGTATTCGCAAGAAGCTGATAGAGGCTTTTGGCGGTGAATTTGAAGAGGTTATCGTGGGCGGTGCCCCTCTCAATCATGAGGTGGAGGAATTCTTGCATAAGATTAAGTTCCCTTTCACTGTCGGCTATGGTATGACCGAGTGTGGACCGCTAATTTCCTACACCCCTTGGAGGGAGTTTATCTCCGGTAGTTCCGGACGCACTTTGCCAACCATGGAGAGTATCGTTATGTCGGAAGACCCTGAAAACATCCCCGGCGAAATCTGCGTGCGCGGTGTCAATATGATGAAGGGGTATTTCAAGAATCCGGAGGCTACAGAGGCTGTCATCGACTCCGAAGGGTGGCTCCACACCGGCGATATGGGCACCCGCTCCAAGGATGGCACCCTCTTCCTTCGTGGCCGTTCCAAGACGATGCTCCTCAGTGCCAGCGGGCAGAATATCTATCCGGAGGAGATTGAGGCTAAGCTCAACAATATGCCCTTTGTTGCGGAAAGCTTGGTGGTAGAAAGAGAGGGTAAGCTTGTAGGTCTGGTATATCCCGACTATGAGGCTCTCGACCGCTTGGGTGTTGCCGCTGCCGGACTCAACGAGTCGATGGAGAAGGTGCGGGTGGAACTCAACGCAATTGTTGCGCCCTACGAACGTCTCTCAAGGATAATCCTCGTTCCCAACGAGTTCGAAAAGACCCCCAAGCGTAGCATCAAAAGATTCCTCTATAGCCATTAAGTAGCTGTTCAATTTAAATTCAAACTTTCTGCTCGTTCTTTTTGGACATTTTCTCCCCTCTCATCAGTCATAATGCTTGCATTATTTCTTCTTCGAGTGAAGAATCTGATTATTTTATCAGGAAGTGGTCGCCGGTGTGTTTCACTATCTCTTCGTAGTAGCGCCGGTCGTAGCCCGGGAAGTTTGGCTGTGACGGCATCCCGTAGTCGTTGCGCTTGAATTGTCCGTTCTCATCGGTCTTTTTCATGTTGCCGTCCATGAATTTTACAAATAGATACTGCGCCAGGTCGCGATAGCTGTCGGTAGTCTCCTTGGCGATCTTTGCGCCTTCAGCATTGACGGCTGCCGTCAGCGCTACGGGACC
The DNA here is from genome assembly GCA_023667015.1 of Muribaculaceae bacterium. Taxonomy (GTDB): domain Bacteria; phylum Bacteroidota; class Bacteroidia; order Bacteroidales; family Muribaculaceae; genus Lepagella. The sequence continues at coordinate 814,966 of JAMPAX010000001.1, forward strand.
TTCATTCTGCAAGAGTGCCACATACTCTGCCTCAACTTCCGGACGACTCTCTATCAGTGCTTTCTCAATGCCTGTCTGCACTTTGCGAATGTCGGGTATCATCAGATCATAGCGATTGTAGGCCTGGTTGGCCACTACGTTGTTGACCCAGAAGTTTTTGCCGAGGTCGAAGGTGGCTATATCGCCGTGGCCTAATTCGACGGGTACTTCGGTCAGTCCGCAGTAGAAGGGCATGTAGATGGTGGTGTTGGTGTCGTCGGTGCCAAACCAGATCACGCCCCCTACCGGATCGGGGAGCCAGTCGCGAGTCTGCGCTACGAAGCTCCAGCCGGTCTGCTGAGTGGCTATAGCTCGCTCATGCACGTAATGCTTGCCATCCACCTCAAAGTCCATAGGACGCCAGCGATAAGGTACATGGTTGGCTCCGGCTCCTATGTCGGAGGTCATCTCAAAGGGTGTTCCCTCAAAGTGGTCGCGCATGGCATCTTGCATTTCCGCCAGACTCACCTTGCGCTCCGGGATGATATACAGCGGGAATGGCTCATCGCTCAGGCCTGAACACCATGAGTAATACTTGTCGGCATCTTTGTTGAAACGACGGAAGTAGCTCCATACGCGGGCATCGCAACCACGACGGTCATCAACGGGATGTTCGCTGTATGCATCGGCAAAGGCGAAGTCTTCATCTTTGCCGCTGAAGTATCCTCTCTTGCGTGCAAAGCTTATCAGATCTTTGGAATACATCACGTTTTTCTTATCTTTAAAGTTGACCTTGCGAATACGCGGTTCGTTGGCATGGCCGGAGATGGCTTCGTCCGGGATGCGCACTGCTATCCATACTGCTCCTTTCTCAGCTCCTTTGCCGATAAGCTCCATCACCCAGACTTCATCTTTGTCTACTATCGAGAAGCTCTCTCCGGAGGAGGCGTACCCGTATTTGTCTACAAGGTCTGTCATCACCTTAATAGCCTCGCGTGCTGTCTTACTGCGTTCAAGGGCTATCTGGATGAGGGAGCCATAGTCGATAATCGATTGTCCGGTAGTGTCTTCCAACTCCGGTCGTCCTCCCCAGGTGGACTCGCCGATAACGAGCTGATGCTCGTTCATGTTGCCGACAACGTTGTAGGTATGCGCTATTTCCGGAATCTCACCGAGGGGCTTGCCGGAATCCCAATCTATCACTTTGCGCATTGCTCCTTTGGGATGGTCAGCAGCCGGGGTGTGGCATAGCTCGCCATAGAGTGTATGTGAGTCTGCGGCATAGGTCAGCAGTGCTGAGCCGTCGGTGGTGGCTTTCTTGCCCGCTATGAGGTTGGTACATGCCAGGGCAGGCACGGCTGCTGTCAGTATTGTAACTATTGCTATTGCTATCTTTTTCATGTTTCAATTGTTGCTCTATGTAGGTTATTTGTCCCTTATGTGACCCTTATTGAGACCACGTAACGCGAAATTACTAATTTTTTTGTAATTTCGCGGTGCGGGACGTTATTATAATGTAGACTTTCGCTTTTATTATGCAATATACTTTAACTGACATCCCCTCTCCGAATGCTAATGCCGACGCCTCTTTCGCTGATTTGGGCGTCGCTCCGTTGCTCCTTAAGGCTATCTCCGACTTGGGCTTCACTTCGTCGATGCCTATCCAGAAGATGGTTATCCCTCATTTACTCAATGAGGACTCTGACGTCATAGGCCTGGCTCAGACGGGTACGGGCAAGACTGCCGCTTTCGGCCTGCCGGTCCTTCAGCGTATTGACCACAGTTCTAAGGATACGCAAGCTCTTATTATCGCCCCGACTCGCGAACTGTGTCTGCAGATTGCCGGTGACCTCGCTGACTTCGCGAAGTATCTCAATGATGTCAAGATCCTTCCGGTCTATGGAGGCTCAAGCATCGATTCTCAGATTAAGGCTCTGCGCCGCGGTGTGCAGATTATTGTTGCTACTCCCGGTAGACTTATCGACCTAATCAAGAGGGGAGTGGTTTCCCTTTCCCACGTGCATACCGTAATTCTCGATGAGGCTGATGAAATGCTAAATATGGGTTTCCTCGAGGATATCACTGAGATCCTCTCTCATGTCCCCGAGGAGCGTAAGATGCTGATGTTCTCTGCTACTATGCCCCGAGAAATCGGCGATATCGCCAAGCGGTTTATGCATGACCCCGTAGAGTTCGTGGCCGGCACTAAGAATGTATCTTCGGAAAATGTTCGCCATATATACTACCTGGTGAAGGCTGCTGACAGATATCTCGCCCTTAAGCGCGTCGCTGACAATAATCCGAATATATATGGTATCGTCTTTTGTCGCACGCGCAAGGATACGCAGGATATTGCCGACAGGCTGATTGCCGATGGCTATAATGCCGATTGCTTGCATGGCGACCTGTCGCAGGCTCAACGCGACTTGGCGATGAAGAAGTTTCGCGACCATGTCACCCAACTGTTGGTGGCCACCGATGTTGCCGCCCGTGGTCTCGATGTTGATGATCTTACTCATGTTATTAATTTCGGGCTGCCGGACGATGCTGCCGTATATACTCATCGCTCAGGTCGTACAGGTCGCGCCGGAAAGTCCGGAATTTCTATTGCTATTATCCATAGCCGCGAAAAATCTCGCCTGCGCGAAATTGAGAAAATTATCGGTAAAAAGTTTGAATATCGAAAGGTCCCTACTCCGGAACATATCATCGAAAAACAGCTCTATAACCTTGCCGACCGTATCGAGTGCGTTCAAGTAGATGAGTCACAGATCGAACAGTATCTCCCCGGTATCCGCAAGAAGCTGGAATGGCTCTCTGAGCAGGATCTTCTGAAGAGGGTGCTGACCCTGGAGTTCCACCGCCTCCTCGCCTACTATCGCGACATGCCGGACATTGACCTTAATGCCGATGAGAAGTCTGCAAAAAAGGGTAAGGTGCCGTCCGACCCTGCTGCTCGTCACGCTCTGAAGGATCGGCGTACTGCTGATGCCGGAATGGAGCGCATTATGGTAAACGTCGGTAAGGCGCAGGGCTTCTTCCCGAAAAATCTCATGGAGCTGGTCAATCACAACATTGATGGATCTAAACCGGATATCGGCAGAATCGACCTCCTCTCTGACTATACTCTCTTCGATGTTCGCAAGGAGGATGCCCGACGTGTTATCAAGGCTCTTAAGGGCGCTGAGTTTTTCGGCACAAGACTTTATGCCGAGGTGGCCGAAGATAAGGATTACAAGAAGAAGCCCAAGAAGTCTAAAGCTAAGGCTAAATCTAAATCTAAGAGGAAGGACAACCCCTATCATGGCAACTACGATATCTTTATCAAGAAAAAGAAACATTAATCCAATATCAATCCCTGATTATGATCCATCGTAAACTATATAGATTTCTTCCGGCCTTGTTGATAGCGTCTTTGCTGTTGGCTCTACCGGCTATTGCAGATGATGATTCTGTAGATGTAGATTTGAATGCCAAGTTGGCAGACTATCCGGCAGCTCGAGCTTTTATCAATCTGGATGCCAATACTCTCGATCTCCTCAGTACGGAGTCCAAACTGTATATGCTCTATTATTGGAGCGAACAAGACAGCATTCTGAATGTCAACAATGAACTCAATGGACTTTCGTTTCTCGATACTGTCACTCCGACATATCTTAAGGCTCATATCACCGATGTCAGCTCTCTGCAGTTGAAGATCCTAACGACCAACAAGAAGGATACTATCGCTATGACTATCTATACTATCGGAGATGACGTGCCCGATTCGCAAGTCAATTTCTTTTCTTTCCCGGATCTTAAGCCTCTCAAGGGGGATAATCTTTTGGCTCAACCCCGCCTTAAGGATTTCTTCAGCATCCCGAAGGGTAGCCTGACGACTATTAAGGAGGTGGAGGAGATGATTCCTTTCCCCACTATGGAGTTTAATGCATCGCCTGAATCTACCGACCTGAAGGTTTCGTTGACTTGTGGCCCTAATATGAATGTTGATGACTATAATATTGTCAAGCTCTTCCTCCTCCCCAACCTTACCTACAAATGGAAAGGCTCTAAATTTGAACTCGAAAAATCAAAGTAATCTAATTCCTCTTTCTTAACCCCTAATCCATAATTCAATACTGAAATGTCTGATCAAAGACCTGTAAGGGTGCGCTTTGCTCCCTCTCCCACAGGACCCCTCCATATCGGCGGTGTCCGCACTGCTCTGTTCAATTATCTCTTCGCTCGCCGGAATGGCGGCAAAATGATTCTTCGTATCGAGGATACCGACTCACGCAGATTCGTCCCCGGTGCTGAGGAGTATATCAACGAAAGCCTCGCTTGGCTCGGCATAGGTATCGATGAGGGTGTCCGCGAGGGTGGCCCCTTCGGCCCTTATAAGCAGAGTGAACGCCGCGATATCTATCGCGAGCATGTGAAGCTCCTGCTCGATGCCGGTAAGGCTTATATCGCTTTCGACACCCCTGAGGAACTTGAAGCGGCTCGCGCTGCTACCCCGAATTTCCAGTATGATGCCTCTACTCGTGGCTCTATGCGCAATTCGCTGACCCTCCCTAAGGAGGAGGTGGAGAAGCTTATAGCTGATGGCCACCAGTATGTGGTCCGTTTCCTTATTGAGCCTGGAATGAACATTGCTGTCAACGACCTTATCCGCGGCGAGGTGACAATCAATTCTTCGATCCTCGATGATAAGGTGCTTTATAAAAGCGCTGATGACCTCCCGACATACCACCTCGCTAATATCGTTGATGACCACCTGATGGAGGTATCCCATGTCATTCGCGGTGAGGAGTGGCTCCCCAGTGCCCCTCTCCATGTGCTCCTCTATAGAGCTTTCGGCTGGGAGGATTCTATGCCCCGGTTTGTCCATCTTCCCTTGCTGTTGAAGCCTGTGGGAAGTGGTAAGCTCTCAAAACGCGATGGCGATAAACTCGGGTTCCCGGTGTTCCCCCTCGAATGGCACGACCCTAAGAGTGGCGAAATCTCCTCCGGCTATCGCGAGAAGGGATATCTCCCCGAAGCTGTGGTCAATTTCCTCGCTCTTCTCGGATGGAACCCCGGCGATGATTCGGAGATCATGGATATGCAGAGTCTTATAGATAAGTTCTCGTTTGAACATTGCTCTAAGTCGGGCGCTAAGTTCGACTATCAGAAGGGTATTTGGTTCAACCATGAGTATCTGATGCACCTTCCGGATGAGACTATCGCTGAGATGTTTATGCCTATCCTCGAACAGAAGGGTATCTCCGGTTTCTCTAAGGAGTATGTGGCCAAGGCTCTCGGCATGGTGAAGGGACGCGTGAATTTCGTCAGCGAGCTCTGGGACCAGGGTGATTTCTTCTTCCAGGCTCCTACGGAGTATGCCCCTAAGGATGTCAAGAAGCGTTGGAGCGATGATACTCCCCGTATCATGGAGGAGCTTATTACTGTGCTTGAGGGTATCGACGACATGACGAGTGCTAATGCTGAGAAGATAGTGCTTGATTGGATTGCTTCTAAGGAGTATCACCTTGGTAATGTGATGAATGCATTCCGTCTGGCAGTTGTCGGTGCTTGCCGTGGCCCGCACATGTTCGACATTACGGAACTCATGCCCCGCCGGGAGGTGATAGCCCGTATTCGTCGCGCTATAGAGAATATCAAGAAGTAATATCCAAGAAAATGAAACTGAGTCAAAAGCTCAGAGATATCAGTGGCCTTTGCAGTGAGGCGGCTCGTCAACTTCTCGAGCCGCCGCTGTATGCGGCCGGTATCGCTCTTTATTCTGCCGGCGTCTCTCTCGCTTCGCTCCGAAGCCATAAGGCTCGAAAACTTCACGAGGGTCATAAGAATCTGCTGAGCCGTATCCGCCATGCTGTTGAGCCCAACAAGCCTTATCTCTGGGTGCATGCTGCCTCTCTGGGTGAGTTTGAGCAGGGACGTCCCATTATGGAGCGCTTTCGCAAGGCTTTCCCCGAAAAGGGTATTATACTGACGTTCTTCTCTCCCTCAGGGTATGAGGTACGTGAGAATTATGACGGTGCGGATATTATCTGCTATCTCCCGTTTGATTTTCCGCTGACTGCTAAGCGTTTTGTGGAAATAGTCCGACCGGAGACGGCTATTTTTGTAAAATATGAGTTCTGGCGTAATTACCTCTCTGAGCTTCGTGCTCATGGCGTCCCTACTTATCTGGTGAGTGGAATCTTCCGCCCCGACCAGAAGTTTTTTCGCAAAGGGGGCTCGTGGTATCGCGCTTGGCTCCGCAATTTTACACATATCTATGTGCAAGACGATGCCAGCCGTCGTCTGCTTCAAGGTGTGGGCTTCGATAATGTCACTGTGGCAGGCGACACTCGCTTCGATCGTGTTGCCGATATTCGCGACTGTCGCCGTGAAATTCCTGAACTGCGCGAGTTTAAGTGCGATGGCAGACCTCTCTTCATGGCCGGTAGTAGCTGGCCCCGAGATGAGGAGGTCTATGCCCCTTGGCTTCGCGAAAATAAGGGAGTCAGGGGCGTGATTGCTCCCCATGAGTTTGATGCCCGACGGATAGCTGCTCTCAAGGCTCTCTTCCCCGGTGAGGCTGTAGCGCTCAGCGAGGTGCGTGAGAATCCGGCAGCTCTTGCCGATGCTCGTATTCTCATTATAGATTGCTTCGGCCTGCTCTCGTCGGCGTATGCCTACGCTGATTTCGCATACGTTGGCGGTGCTTTCGGCGATGGCCTTCATAATATTAATGAAGCAGCTGTCTATGGTATACCCGTAATCTTCGGTCCGAAGTATAGCAAGTTTCTTGAAGCTAAGGAACTGACCGATCTTGGCGGTGCCTTCTCTATTGATAGTGAAAGTGCTTTCCATCGTATCGCTGACAGGATGCTCCACGACCCGGAATTTCTTCGCCAACGTGGCGACTGGGCCGGCCGGTATATCCAAGAGAAATTGGGTGCCTCCGACAAAATTTTCAACCAGATTTTCGACAAATAATTATAAGTAATGTCTACCAATACTACCGACGACGCTCGCAAGGTTACTACTCGTCGTCTCGTGGAAATGAAACAACGCGGTGAGAAAATCTCTATGCTCACCGCCTACGACTATTCCTCTGCCCTTATCCTCGACAAGGCGGGTATCGATGTCATCCTCGTTGGCGACTCTGCTTCTAATGTGATGGCCGGTAACGTCACCACTCTCCCTATAACTCTCGACCAGATGATCTATCATGCCAAATCGGTCATGAAGGGCACACGCCGTGCCTTAGTTGTAGTCGATATGCCGTTTGGCAGCTATCAGGGGAATTCCAAGGAGGCGTTAGCCTCCGCAATTCGCATAATGAAGGAGAGCCATGCTGAGGCTGTCAAGATGGAGGGGGGCGCTGAGATTCGCGAGTCTATCGAGCGTATTCTTTGTGCCGGCATACCGGTCATGGGGCATCTTGGCTTAACACCTCAGAGTATCAATAAATTCGGAACATACAATGTCCGTGCACGCGAAGCTGAAGAGGCTGAAAAACTAATTGAAGATGCGAAGATGCTCGATGAGATAGGATGTTTTGCTATAGTCTTGGAGAAGATACCTGCTGAGCTCGCCGCAAGGGTAGCCGCAGTAGTCTCAATACCGGTGATTGGCATTGGCGCCGGTGGCGGTGTCGATGGCCAGGTACTCGTCATGCACGACATGCTCGGCATCAACCAAGGCTTCTCCCCGCGCTTCTTGCGTCGCTACGCTGACTTAGCCTCCATAATGGACAGTGCCATCCGCAACTACATCAACGACGTAAAAACCGGCAACTTCCCATCCCCCACTGAGCAATACTAACCCTCTCTCCTCAGACTTTCCCCCTATCATAGCTTCAGGTAATGTTGCAGGGCCAATGCCGTTCCTCTCATGTAGTATGCCGCTGTTATCGTTTTACAATCATTCAACGGATTCCCACGACAAAAGGCGCAGGACAACCGCCT
>JAMPAX010000020.1 GCA_023667015.1 Muribaculaceae bacterium
CGGTTTCGGTTGGGTCGCCATAAAATTTTATTTTTTCCGCTAAAAGTATTAGTTTTGAGCAAAATTTATCTATACCTTCTTAAAACACAATGGCAAGAAAACTTCAGATTCGTGACTTAACGCTGCGCGACGGCCAGCAGTCACTATTCGCTACCCGCATGAAGCAGGAGAATGTAGACAAACTTCTTCCCCTTTATCGCGATGCAAAGTTCTATATTATGGAAGTTTGGGGCGGTGCCGTTCCCGACTCCGTTATGCGTTACTTGGGTGAAAGCCCCTGGAACCGTCTGCGGGAATGCTCTAAAGCTATGAAGGGTATTTCCCTCCTCTCCGCTCTCTCTCGCGGCCGCAACCTCTTCGGATATGTACCTTATCCCGACAGCGTTCTCGAGGGCTTCTATAAGAAAGCTATCGAAAACGGCCTCAACGTAATGCGTATTTTCGATGCTCTCAACGATATTGAGAACATCAAGGGTTCTATCCGCATGATCAACGAGCTCGGTGGTATCGCCGACACCGCTGTCTGCTACACTGTAGACCCCAAGGGTACTCCTGAAGAGGAGAAGATCTTCACCGATGAATACTTCGTCAACCTCGCCAAGACTATGGAATCTCTGGGTGCCAAGATGGTAACTCTGAAAGATATGGCCGGTCTTGTAAGCCCCTCTCGCATCCACTCTTTGATGCCGAAGCTGAAAAAGGCTCTTAAGGTGCCCGTAGACTTCCATACTCACTGTACTCCCGGTTATGGCTTAGCCTCCGTACTGACAGCTATCATCCAGGGTGTGGATATCGTCGACACCAACATATGGTGGTTTGGCGGTGGCTCCGCAGCTCCTTCAATCGAGCTTATCAACATCTTCTGCCAGAAACTTGGCGTAGAAGTTGAAGCAGACATGGAGGCTGTAGCCAAGATTCGCCGTGAGCTCCGCGATGCCCGCAAAGCTCTGGCCGACTTCGACCTCAACAAGGACAACTGGCCCAAGGACTTCGATGAAGCCTTCGCAGCCATGCCGAAAGAAATCGATGCTGAGTTCGACCGTGCTATCGAAGCTGCAAAGGCCAACAAGGAGGAAGAACTTCTCGACGCTTGCCACAAGATTGAAGCATATTTCGGCCTTCCCAAGCCCAATGAGCTCGTGAAGAACGCTGAGGTGCCGGGTGGTATGTACTCCAACATGGTAGCCAACCTTCGTGCTCTCGGAGCTGAAGACCTGCTGGAAGACGCTATGGCCTTAATCCCGAAGGTACGCCGTGATGCAGGTCTGGTACCTCTGGTGACTCCCACCAGCCAGATTGTAGGTTCACAAGCTGTAGCACTCGCTGTAGACCGTCGTAAGGGGAACCCCGACTATACTAATAAGAACAACCAGTTTATCGGCCTCGTAAAAGGTGAATATGGCCACACTCCCGTGCCCGTAGATCCCAAATTCCGCGAGCAAATCACCGGCAGTGCTGAGGAGAAACCTTACAATGTCAACTCCTATAAAAAGCCCGCTAATCCTGAGCTCGATAAGTTTGGCGGCGTGAAGCTCGCTGTCAACGAGGAAGAATATCTACTTCTGGAACTTCTCCCCGCTGTTGCCAAGACATTCCTCAACAATCTCCGCAAGGCTGAATATGAAGCATCCGGCAAGAAGAATGCTGCTGAAGCTCCCAAGGCTGCTACTGCTGCTCAAGGCGGTGAGGTGACCGGCGATGTATTCTGCGCCCCCATGGGTGGCACAGTTATGGAGCTTCGCGTAAAAGTTGGCGACGAAGTTAAGCCCGGCGACGTAGTACTCGTATATGAGGCTATGAAGATGGAAAATGACCTGGCTACCGACAAGGGTGGTCGTGTGAAGAGAATCCTTGTAGGTGAGGGTGACGTAATGTCTACCGACCAGCCACTGATTGAATTCGAGGGTGGCGCGGCCGCTGCCGCACCTGCTGCAGAGGCTGAAGTTCCCGCCAACGGTCCTGTGATGGTAGCCCCCATGGGTGGAACTGTCATGGAATTCAAGGTACAGCCCGGCGACACAGTAAAGGTCGGTGATACAATCCTCGTTTACGAGGCCATGAAGATGGAAAACAACCTCGTCAGCGACCGCGATGGTGTCATCGCCAAGTTCCTCATTGAGGAAGGCGACGTAATGGCCACAGATCAACCCATCGTTCAATTTGGTGGTGCCGGTGCTAAGGCTGCAGCTCCCAAGCCCAAACCGGCTGCTCCCAAGCCCGTTGCTCCCAAGCCCGCTGCCAAAGCTGATGATGTAAAGGTTGACGTTCCCCCCGTACATCCCGTAGACATCAACCGTGCTATCGCCAGCGTTGATGGCGGCACAAGCGGTGTCAATCCTGTTCCCGCTGTTCACCACTCCTCAGACAAAGGCGCTCAGATTCGTCTGTCTGCCGGAACATCGATGGAAATCAATGTAGCTCCCGACGGAGGCATCTCCATCCGCATCTATACAGGCAAGTAAAACCAACCCGACTAATAAAAAAATCCCTGCGAAAGAATTCGCAGGGATTTTTTTATCCGGAAAGGGGGATTATACGTTGAAGCGGAAGTGCATGATATCGCCGTCGAGGACCACATATTCTTTACCCTCTACTGCCATCTTGCCGGCCTCCTTCACTGCTGTTTCTGAACCCAGAGTTACGAAGTCATCGTATTTGATGACCTCAGCACGTATGAAGCCCTTTTCGAAGTCTGTATGGATTATTCCGGCAGCCTGCGGCGCTTTTGTGCCGCGCAGGAAGGTCCATGCACGTACCTCATCCGGACCGGCTGTGAAATACGTCTGAAGATCGAGCAACGCGTAGGCTGCGCGTATCAGTCTTGACACACCACTCTCTTGCAGGCCTATACTCTCAAGGAATTCTTGACGCTCTTCGTAAGTGTCGAGTTCTGCAATCTCACTTTCTGTCTTTGCAGCTACTATCATGATGCCGGCACCTTCCTCCTTTACAGCTTCTCGAACTGCTTCGACATAGGCGTTGCCATCAACGGCTGAATCATCGTCAACGTTGCATACGTAAAGCACTGGCTTATTGGTTAGAAGAAATAGCTCCTTGGCAAATTTCTGTTCATCCTTAGTCTCAAACACTACATTCCGAGCCGACCTTCCCTGCTCGAGGGCTTCCTTGTAGGCCTGAAGCACCGACGCCTGCATCTTTGCAGTCTTATCGCCACCGGTCTGAGCCTGCTTTGCGACCTTCGTCAGACGGTTTTCCACCGTCTCGAGGTCCTTAAGCTGAAGTTCATAGTTGATGACTTCCATGTCGCGCACGGGATCTACTGTCGTGTCAACGTGGGTTATATTATCATCGTCGAAACAGCGAAGCACATGAAGAATGGCGTCAGTCTCGCGTATATTAGCAAGAAACTTATTGCCTAACCCCTCGCCCTTGGAGGCTCCCTTTACGAGACCGGCTATATCTACAATTTCTACAGTTGCCGAAACTACAGATTTTGGATTGCACATTTCCACGAGCTTATTGAGTCTCTCATCGGGCACCGTTATGACACCCACATTGGGCTCAATCGTACAGAAAGGGAAATTTGCAGACTGCGCCTTGGCATTGCTAAGGCAATTGAAAAGAGTTGACTTCCCTACATTTGGAAGTCCTACTATTCCACACTTTAAAGCCATAGTTTATTTAGTAGTAATATTTTCAGTTTTTTGAGATAATTTTGTTGGACGCCAAACGTAGAGCTTGTCGGAGGGTCGGATTTTTCCCGGTACGGGCATTGAGAACAGAGCACCCTTGGTCACCTTCTCCACAGGCTTAAGGTCGTAGCGAAGTTCATCAACGGTAAAAATCATCGCGCCCGTAGTAGGACCGATCACTACTACTTCATCGCCAACCTTCAATTCTGCGCTTTCGAGCTTGAACTCTCCTACTCCGAGCTTAGAGTAATGGCGAATTGCCTTGGCCGCATATTCCTTCACTCGAGTGGCCGATGAACCATACTTAGAGCTCCATTCTCCGAGCCTCTGTCCCATATAGTAGCCATTCCAAAAACCCCGATTGAAAATCTTATCAAGACGGGCGTCCCAACCTCTGATTTTAGCTTCACTGAAAGTCCCGTCGCAAATGGCGTTAAGAGCCTCCGAATAACATTCTACAGCCTCGTGGACGTATTCCGGTCCGCGTGCTCGACCTTCGATTTTAAACACTGTCACCCCGGCATCTACCATCTTGTTGAGGAAATGGATTGTCTTTAAATCCTTGGGTGACATTATATATTGATTCTCAATATCGAGTTCTTCGCCCGTCTCTCGATCGCGTACCGTATATGAGCGTCGACATATTTGATTGCACGCACCGCGGTTGGCACTCGAGTTGAGTTCATGAAGACTCAAATAACACTTACCACTGACCGCCATGCAGAGAGCACCATGGCAGAACATTTCAAGACGAATAAGACGTCCTGAAGGTCCGGTAATATTCTGCTCACGAATAGCAGAAGATATTGTAGCGACCTGTTCAAGATTTAGCTCCCGAGCAAGCACCATGACATCTGCAAACTGTGCAAAGAACTTGACAGCCTCTACATTAGTAATATTGACCTGAGTGGAGATATGCACCTCCACCCCAATAGAGCGAGCATAGAGGATTGCGGCTATATCGGAGGCAATTATAGCGGAAATCCCGGCCTCTTTGGCGCCATCGATAATCTTATGTAGCAGAGTCATATCGCCATCATAGACCACTGTATTGACCGTCAGATAAGTCTTCACTCCCTTTTCTGAACAAATCCGGGCAATATCAGCCATGTCGGCAGCCGTAAAGTTGGCACTCGACCGAGACCTCATATTGAGTCCCTCGATACCGAAATATACAGCGTCAGCGCCGGCAGCTATCGCAGCCGCAAGACTCTCGCGACTACCTACCGGTGCCATTATTTCAAATTCCTTACGATTCATTTTCAGGATATGGTTTTGAACCAATATAGATTGTGACTACCCCCATCGTCATACTCCGGAAGGTACATTCGTTTAGTCCGGCTTCCTCCATCATAGCTGTCATCGCTCCTCTTTGGGGGGCCGCCGCTATGCTCTGGGGGAGATATGTGTAGGCTCGAGAATCCCCGCTGACCATCCGGCCGACCATCGGAATCAAATACTTGGTATATATCTTATAGCCCAGGAGGCAAAGAGGATTGACAGGAGTAGACAACTCCAATATGCAGAGGATACCTCCGGGACGCAATACCCTGCACATTTCTTTGAGTCCGGCAGAGAGTCGCTCGAAATTTCTTACCCCATAGGCCACTGTTATCAGAGAGAAAATATCATCGTCAAATTTAAGATTCAAGCAATTTCCACTTTCAAACTCCAGCATAGAAGCCGTATCAGCATCGAGCTTTGCACTCTTTCGGCGTGCCACTTCCAACATCCCCTCGGAAAGATCCACACCCGTAATTCCGGCTTTCAATCCGAGGTTTGACAATCTTTTTGCCATTGCAATGGCAAAGTCTCCGGTGCCTGTAGCCACATCGAGGATCAATGGTTTGCTACTGTCGCTTAACGCACGACGCATCTGTGGGGTATTAAAGACCCTGTTGAGAGTAGACCTACGCCAAGTACGATGAAGGCCAAACGTCATCGCCCCATTCATAAAGTCATAGGCCGGAGCTATGGAATCGAACATTGTCTCTACCTGCCTACCTTTCGGCTCATCGGCACTATACGGCATTATCCGTTCGGCACCGACAGGCTTACCGGCCTCCGCAGGCCGCTCCACCATTTCTTCTGCCATTTAAAGTTGTTTTTTGTAAGAGCGGCGACGACGATGTTGCCGGCGTTCGAAATATTCCCACTGACTTTGCACCTTAGAATTGCTCTCCAACTCAGGGTTTGATTCGGCAAATTTGAAGCCATACTTAATATACTGGGGAATAAGATCCTGGAAGAGAAGCGCATTGGCCCCCTTACTTTGATATTCAGGACTAACAGCTACCAGCAACAGGTCTACGATATCGTTCTTCCCCTTCAGACCCCTCAGCAGATGATACCATCCCATGGGGAAGAGTCGGCCATGTGAACGTTGAAGAGCACGACTCATCGAAGGCATCGATATGCCTACTCCCTGAAGCTTATCTTCCTTGTCTACAATCAGGGTGACAAGGTCAAGATTCAGAAGGTTGATATACTCGTTGATATACTTATCTATCTGACGCTCCGTAAGTGGAGAATACTGGTAGAGGTCTTTATAAGCCTCATTGACGAGATAGAATAGAGCGCGCCCGTATTCCTCCTTAATCTTTTTTCGGGAGGTATATTTCAGCACTCTCAGTCCGAATTTCTTCTTTACTATTTCCGCAATCCTATTGAACTTGTCGGGAATACCTTCAGGGACTGTCATTTGGAATTCCACCCAATCGGAGTCCTTGTCATATCCGGCATCCTCCACAAATTTCTCGTAGTAGGGATAATTGTAATTTGTAGCCATCGTTGACAGCTCCTCGAATCCCTCTATCAGCAGTCCCTCACGGTCGAGGTCGGTGAATCCAAGAGGCCCGATAATCTGCTTCATTCCCTTAGAGCGTGCCCATTCCTCAGCTGCGCTAAACAGAGCGTTGGCAGCCTCGGCGTCTTCCATAATGTCGAAAAATCCGAATCGCGCATCCTTAAGATTGAGCTTTTCATTGATCTGCTTATTGATTATAACGGCAATACGCCCTACTGGTTTTCCATCACGATATGCCATAAAATAGGCAGACTCGCAGAAATCAAACGCCGGGTTCTTTACAGGATTCAGAGTGTCGAGCTCATCGAGTACTAATGGGGGAACAAAGTAAGGACTACCATCGTAAAGACGAATCTGAAATTTTATAAATTTCAGAAGATTGGATTTTGTTGGCTCAATTCGTTTTACTTCCAGCATATCATCAGAATTTTACTGTCAACCATATAAGAATGGCTGCCATAACGGCGATGAATATACAGATAAAAATATAGATTTGTGAAGAAGATCTTCTCTCTACGGCCAGATGAATATCGGCTACACTCTTATACGGATTCTTCTCGTCGAGACACTTGTCAGCGACTTTTCTGAGTCTTGGCAGGGATGCCGGAAGATGGTCGAGTACCTCTCGGAGAACCTTGCCATAGGAGCGTATGTCCTCAGCCGTGTCCTGTTCGGACAATGATGATGTCTGATCGTAGCCTACATCTATGAGCTTCAGATTTTCGGTATATTCTGTGAAGATGATTCGTTCAGGGGTAATAGGATGATGAACTATATGATTCTCCTGAATATAACTCATAGCATCGAGGAGCTGTGTCTCCAGACGACGTACTATCTTCGGTGTCAGTCTGCGCTCATCTATAAGGCGACGCAATGAGTAGCCATAAACATCATCAGTAATTATCGACATTCCAACTCCGGGCACATCCTCCAGGTCATTCACCATTACTATATTAGCGTGGGCAAGATTATAGCGGGTATCAAACTCCTTTTCCAACATCCGGCGATATTCGGGAATATCTACATATTCTTTTTTCAGAGCCTTGAGCATCACCCATTTGCCATGCTTGCGCACTGTATAAACGTCATAAAATTCCTCTCCCCATTCCGGCAATAGCGTCAGGTCAGACCATTTCCCGGAGGGGTCATTGATAGGTATTTTCTTTTCTTCTTTACTGATATAGCTCATTTTAGGCTCTAATTTTAATTAAGATTCAGCCATCACCGAACCTTAATGGTTTATTAGTTTATTAGTTTATTAGTTTATGGATTTATACACAATTCCTTTTCAACTATCAACTATCAACTATCAACTATCAACTATCAACTAACATTAAGGTGTTAACACCTTAATGTTAGTTTTAGTTGATTATGTCGAAGCCGGTGTATTTTCTCAGACATTCCGGCACTATGATGCCCTCGGGAGTCTGGTTGTTCTCCAGGATGGCAGCTACGATTCTTGGCAATGCAAGGGCTGAGCCGTTGAGAGTGTGACAAAGTTTGATTTTCTTGTCGCTATCGCGATAACGACATTTCAAGCGATTGGCCTGGTATGTCTCGAAGTTGGAGACAGAGCTGACCTCAAGCCAACGCTCTTGGGCTGCACTCCACACTTCGAAGTCGAATGTTATAGCTGATGTAAACGACATGTCACCGCCACACAGACGCAGTATATGCCAAGGAAGACCAAGCTTCACAAGCAGTCCCTGCACGTGAGCCTTCATCTCCTCAAGTGCGGCATATGAATTTTCAGGCTTTTCGATTCTGACAATCTCTACTTTGTCAAATTGATGCAGACGATTCAGGCCACGCACGTCCTTGCCGTAGCTTCCGGCCTCACGACGCCAGCAGGGGGAGTATGCGCAATTCTTGCGGGGAAGAGCGTCGCCGGGGAGAATTTCATCGCGATAGATATTGGTCACCGGCACCTCGGCTGTAGGTATCAGATATAGATCATCCAAGCCTACGTGATACATCTGTCCCTCCTTGTCGGGCAATTGACCTGTGCCATAACCGGAGTCGGAATTCACCACAAAGGGTGGTTCTACTTCTACATATCCGGCCTTGGAAGCCTCATCGAGAAAGAACTGGATAAGCGCCCGTTGCAGACGTGCTCCTTTACCGATATAGAAAGGGAAACCGGCACCCGTGACCTTTACACCCAGTTCAAAGTCAATAAGATTATATTTCTTAGCCAAATCCCAATGAGGAAGGGCATCAGCGGGGAGCTCCGGCATTTTGCCACCGGTGGCCTCCACTACGTTGTCTTCAGCCGTCAATCCCTCCGGCACAGCATCACACGGCAGGTTGGGAACTGTCAGCAACAGGTCGCGCATCTTTGTAGCGCATTCCGAGAGACGATCTTGCAATCCCTTGGTAGCTCCTTTGATTTCCGCCACTTCCTGTTTGGCCTTCTCCGCCTCTTCCTTTTCCCCCTTCTTCATGTGGGCACCGATGGAGGCTGAAAGCTTCTTGAGAGTGTTGGCATCAGAGTCAACCTTTTGTTGCAGACGGCGACGTTCAGCATCAATTTCAAGAATCTCAGTGATGACAGCACGGCCATCAAAACCCTTTACCGCAAGGCGGCTTATGACGAATTCAGGATCCGCCTTTATCGTTTGTAGTGTCAGCATATTTTTACTTTGAAAGGAGTTCTTTTACTTTTGCAGATATCATTCTACCCTCGGCACGTCCCGACAAGCGCTTTGAAGCAACACCCATCACCTTTCCCATATGCTGGGGACCTTCAGCACCTACTTCTGATATAATAGCGCTGAGTTCAGCCTCTAATTCAGTCTCCGAGAGTTGAGCCGGGAGATATTCTTCTATGACTGTAGCTTCCGCAAGCTCATTCTCTGCAAGTTCCGGACGATTATTGTCTTCATAGATTTTAGCGCTTTCCTTGCGCTGTTTCACCATTTTCACAAGTATTTTCATAGCGGCCTCATCGGAGAGTTCACCGCCTGCACCTTTTGCAGTCTTGGCCTCTAAGAATTCTTTTTTTATACCGCGCAATGCCTCTAAGCGCACCTTCTGGCGGGCGAGCATCGCCTTCTTTATGTCTTCGCTAATTTGGTCAAAGAGATTCATACATCTTTGCTTTTTGATTTTAGAAGACAAAAATACGAATTTTTTTCAAATTCTCACAATTTCATCAAATTTTCGCAAACAACCCCCCACACAGTAGCACAGGTGTCCCGTACTCTCCGGCAACACCGACCTGCTTGACAAGGCAAAACTTGAAAAGAGGATAGCGGCGTTGGAGAGTGAACATAACAAATTTTAACTATGTCAACAGCTAAAAAATGCGGTAGTGGCAGACAGGATTGGTATGTTAGGCTGATTTTGACGGATATTCAGGATTTATCTTTTGCCACCCACTGTCACCCTTTGAGGTGGCTGTCTTTTAACGGGCACCTAGCTTGTAAATCTTAGAAAAATAATGACATACATTCATTCGAGGTGGCAAATCGTGGCTTCGGAATCGTTGCCACCTTCTTGCACACCCGCAGTTTCAATATTTTGCGCCGATTGGGTAGTGGGGTAAAAAGAAAAAGTTCTGAAAACTAGTGATTTTCAGAACTTTTCGTCGGGTTGACAGACCCTTTAGTGACCCCGGTGGAGTCTGTCTCCGGTGGGGTTAAGTATGCAGTCTATCAATGCT
>JAMPAX010000021.1 GCA_023667015.1 Muribaculaceae bacterium
AATAACTAAATTTGTGGTCAGAAACAATATCATCAGTGACCCATCAGTGACATATAGTCTGCCAACTTATTATTGAACAAATACTTACTTGTTACCCCTGATGATTCGATAAATAGCTAAATATTCTCCTATGATTAAAGATATAGTGTCTGCAAACAACGAAGTCACTTCCAACACTAACGATCTAAAAGTGCTGAGAGAGCATTTCCCCGCATGCTTTCATTCCGACGGTACGTTTGACATTGAGCGTTTTCGTGAATACTTGAAAGATAAGGTGGATGTGTCTGACGAGGGCTACGAGCTTCGATTCCTCGGCAAAAACTATGCTCGTCTGCTTGCTTCGCTCGACACCACCACAGTTGTGGTGCCTGACGAAACTCATAATAATCTACCCGAAAATAAAAACAGTAAGAATATCTACATCAGTGGAGACAACCTCGATGCACTCAAACATCTCCTGAAATCATATTCCGGGCAGATTAAGTGCATCTATATCGACCCTCCGTATAATACAGGCTCTGATGGATTCGTATATAACGATTCTTTCAACTTTACCGCAGTAGAGCTTGCTGAAAAGTTAAGCATATCACAAGAGAAAGCTGAGCGAGTATTGGATTTGACCAAACGAGGGTCAGCAACACATTCGGCATGGTTGATGTTTATGCTACCGCGCTTGCTCCTTGCTCGCGACCTCCTCTCAAAAGATGGCGTTATCTTCATCTCAATCGACGACAACGAACAGAGCAACCTCAAACTCCTTTGCGATGATGTGTTTGGCGAAGAGAACATGATATGCTCCTTTATTTGGAAGAAGAGGCAAATGGTTGATAGCCGTACCAAAAATGGTGCTTCTAAAGACCATGATTATTTGCTTTGTTATGGCAGAAAAGAATATTGCCGCATAATTGGTAAAGAGTCGGATAAGACCAAATATTCAAATCCGGACGATGACTCGCGAGGCCCATGGATGAGTGATAATATGGTTGGATTAGCAACCGAATCTCAACGCCCAAATTTACATTATGATTTAACTGATCCAAATACAGGTATTACCTATGCTTGTCCTCCCACAGGATGGCGTTACGAGCCAAAGAGGATGCAAGAGTTAATACAGTCTAATGAAGTCATCTTCCCTAAAGAATCAACAGGCCGTCCACGAAGAAAAAAATTCATGAAGGACTTAGAGAGCGAATATACTGGTCTATCATCAGTTTTAGAAACTACCTATAGCTCTCAGGGTACAAGAGAATTAAGAGAACTCTACGGAGGAAAGGAATACTTTGACTTCCCCAAACCCGTAGATTTCATACAGCTCGTTTTATCTCAAGGGATTGCACCAACGGATAAAGATAGCGTATATGTCCTGGACTTCTTTGGAGGTTCATCCACTACTGCACATGCGGCAATGAACTTGATTTCCAATGGTGAGAAATTAAATTTTATCTTAGTTCAAATTCAAGCACCATTCGAAAAAGATACGGACGCATATAAGGCTGGCTTTAAAACAATAGACGAGTTAGGTGTTGACCGTATCAAACACGCAGCCAAGAAAATTAAGGAGGAGAATCCTTTGTTTGCAGGTGATTTAGGCTTCAAGCATTATACCTTAATTGAGCCTACTGCTACCCAGATTGAGAAGATTGAGAAGTTTGACCCCAAGGCGCTGATTGGAGACTCCTCCCTCGTTGAAGAGTTTGGTGTTCCGACGATACTCGCCACATGGCTCGTTAGAGATGGTTATGGGCTTACACCTGATGTACAAGAACTTGACCTGGAGGGATACACCGCTTACTATATCGACAAGCATCTATATCTGATAAATTCAGAGCTTACGAATGAGGGTATCGGGGGATTGCTTGATAAACTTCAGAGCGACAAAGATTTCAACCCGCAAAATATCGTCGTCTATGGCTATGCTTTTAGTTTCACCGAGTTGTCTGGTTTGAAAGATAGTCTTCAGTCCGTTCAGGCTGGGGAGAAGAGTCTTCGTATTAACTTCGATACGCGCTACTGATTATGGAGCTTATTCTGCAAAGGAAACTGGAACATCAGCAAAAAGCTGTTGACTCCATAGCTCGCGTATTCAAAGACACGCGGATAAAAACTCCAAGCCAGTATTATGCCAATCCGGAGATTACAATTTTTCAGGATGGCGCGGGTGACAATATC
Source organism: Muribaculaceae bacterium (assembly GCA_023667015.1). GTDB lineage: Bacteria > Bacteroidota > Bacteroidia > Bacteroidales > Muribaculaceae > Lepagella. Next base: position 2,170 of record JAMPAX010000021.1, read on the forward strand.
AGAGCCATACAGTCGGCAAACAAGATTTTCACTGAGAATAGAGGTTTCACACTCATGCCGGGCTGTCTGAATCTTGATATAAAGATGGAGACAGGCACCGGCAAGACCTACGTTTATGTTCAGACCATGTATGAATTGCATCGGTTGTATGGCATAAACAAGTTTATCGTTGCTGTGCCCGGACTGCCTATCAAAGCAGGGGCCCGACAGTTTATGGAGGATGACTATGTACTGCGTCATTTCAGAGATGAGTGCGGCTATGATGCCGAGATTGACCTTTTGACATTAGAGCCTCCCAAGAAAAAGAAAAAGGGCAGACAGTTTTTCCCTTCGGCGGTGAGTGAATTTGTAAAGGGCTCATGTAGAGACACAAAGAAGATATTTGTTCTTTTGGTGAATATGCAACTACTAAAAGAGCAGAAGAACTATATGCTCAGCCGCGACGACTACGGAGCTGTGGTTGAAGGCTTCTATTGCCCGTACGATGCTCTCAAGGCAACGCGCCCGTTTGTGATAATCGACGAGCCTCACAAATTCTCAAGGGACCAAAAAGCGTTTTCTGTGATTATGGAACGGATCAATCCCCAGTGCATCATCCGCTTTGGTGCCACATACCCCAATATCACTATCGGCAAAGGTAAGAACAAGCGAATGGTAAAAGATTATCAGAATCTCCTTTATGACCTTAACGCTTGTCAGTCATTCAACCAGGGGCTTATCAAAGGGGTGGCGAAGGAGCACTTTGAACCATCCACTAAGCAAGAGGAGAAAGTGAAGTTGCTGTCTGCTAAGAAAAACGAGGTGGCAACTTTCCAATATAAGAGTGCGGATAATCCTACCAGAACATTCCAACTTCGTGTTAATGATTCGCTTGCTCAGATTGCAGAGGAATTCACGGGACTCTCTATTTTGTCGATTGATAAAAATCTCATTGAGCTTTCCAATGGTCAGACCAAGTACGTTGGAGAAGAAATGACTGTTGACGTCTTCATGAACTCCTACCAAGAGCAGATGATACGACTCGCTCTTGAACGTCATTTTGATACAGAACGAGAAAACTTCTCCGGTAGGACATTCAAGATAAAGACGCTTGCACTATTCTTTATCGATGATATTACATCCTATCGTAGAGAGGAAAATGGGAAGAAGCCTTATATTCTCGAAACGTTTGAGCGACTGCTGAAAGAGAAGCTAACCGACACCATTAGCAAACTTACAGATCAAGAAAGCGAGTATAAAGAGTATTTGCAAGCCAGTCTTGATAACATTCGTGCTTGTCATGCCGGATATTTTGCGCAGGACAATAGCTCGTCTGACGAGGATATAGCCACAGAAATTAACGATATTCTGAATGGCAAGAAGAAACTATTGTCGTTCAAAGACAAAGACGGCAAATGGATGCTTCGCCGCTTCCTATTCTCCAAGTGGACTCTGAAAGAGGGTTGGGACAATCCTAATGTATTTACCATTGCTAAACTTCGCTCCAGCGGCAGCGATATTTCCAAGTTGCAGGAGGTAGGGCGTGGACTACGTCTCCCCGTGGATGAGTGTGGCAATCGAATATCCAATCAAGAGTTCACACTCAACTACATTGTAGATTTCACTGAGGCCGATTTCGCGAAGAAACTTGTTGACCAAATCAATAGTGAGGTGCCTGAATCTATGAACGTATCGTTAGACCTCCTAAGAGCGGTTGCTCAAAAGATGAAGAAATCCGACATGGAATTGATGATAGAGCTTATGACCAAGGGGTATGTTGATTTGGAACACAACATTAATCCTCAGACACGGTCACAGTTCTTTGAAGAATATCCGCTTTTTAAATCAGGACTTGAATCGGGTAAGGTCAAGGATCGCAACAAGATCGGCAATAAGCCTGTCAAAATCAGGAAAGCTCTCTTTGAGGAGATTCGGCAATTATGGAGCGCGCTCAATCACAACTATACCATCTGCTATGACTATGAATTAAATGATGAAGTAAAGGAAGCGCTTGACCATATCTTTAACACCGAAACTATCTTCTCTGATCAAATCATATACAGCCGGCGCGATGAAGTAAGCAGTGATGGCAACATCATGTCGTCTACGTCTGGCTCCGGTGTTCAATACTCCATCAACAAGCCTATTCCCTATGGTGTATTCTTAAAGAGGATTTCTACGTCAACAAATATTTCTGTGGCCATTATCCACGATTCGATCTGCAAATACGTCCGGAAAAATGGGAAAATCAACCCCAGTCATTTCAACGAGCAGGCTATAGGCCTCATAATCCAGCATTTCACAGATTGGAAGATATCTGCATTACAAGGTCACTTCAATTATAAGAAGACAAATGCATCAGTTGCCGCCACTGCATTGACGCATCACGACGGAAGCGTTAAAAAGGAGATTGCACAAGGCAGAATCGGCGTGAAGATAAAAGAAGGAGAGCCTATGAGCAAATATCTATACGACACCAAGGCATACGATTCACCATTAGAACTTGATAACATTGAGGCAGACATCGATGGAGGATTGGCTGGAGTTGCCGAGGTTGTCGTATATGGAAAAATTCCCAAAAATAGTATTGCAATCCCCACTATATCGGGTGGCACATACAGTCCCGACTTTATGTATGTTGTTAAACGTACGAACGGTGACAAGGAACTTAACATTGTTGTCGAGACTAAAGATGTTGAAAACAAGGCATCACTCCGCAGAATAGAGGATACAAAAATCAAATGTGCTGAGATTTTCTTCGAAAATCTCTCATCGCAGGGCTACAAAGTGTATTTCCACAAGCAACTCAACAACACGAAAATGCTCCAAATAGTGAAAGATATCGTAAACACATGAGGGAATTTAAATTGCCTCCGCTACTCCGCGTGGATGCCTTTGTACAATTTGCGGCTCTTTGCGTGGGATTTTCCGGCAACCTCCTGCTCAAAGACAGCCTTACACTTCGCTAAGATTTTGGGGGCAATTATTTATCATTTCCACGTTCTTGTGTCATTCAAGTTACAATCTTTCACTTTGCCGACATCGCATCAAGAACACATAACCATCTGATTCACAATAATCTTTATATTTTAGCATATGTTAAATCAAAATTTATTGTTGATGAGCACACATATATTATATACCTTTGTAAAATTTCTGAATCGATCCTATTATTATCCAATCTATCTATAAACTAATCTATTTCACATCAATGCCTAAATCAAATTACAGTAGAGCATTGCAGTACACGCTATTAGCAGCTGTGGTGTTATCATCAGGCACATGCGCTTTCGCGCAGGACCAGAAGCCTAAGACTGTGGCAACGACGTCGATGGGTGTCGCGAAAGATACCCACACCGTCTCAGGCTTGGTATTAGACGACCAGGGTGAGCCTATACCGGGTGCCTCAATTTTCACTGACAACAAATCCAACGGTATCGGCACGATCACCGACATCGATGGCAAATTCACACTACGCATCCCGCAAGGTGTGAAAGTAACTCACCTCAACGTGTCATTCCTGGGCATGAAGTCGAAGACAATCGACTTGCCCACCGACGGTAAGCCCGTGAAAGTGCAGCTCGAGCCCGACGACAACCAGCTCAACGAAGTCGTCGTGACAGGTATCTTCGACCGCAACTCTGCCACATTCACCGGCTCGGCTGCCACATACAATGCCGAGCAGCTCAAGCTCGGCGGCAACCAGAATGTGCTCAAGAGCATCCAGAACCTGGACCCCTCATTCATATCCAACAACTTCAACGCTCAGGGCTCCAACCCTAACAACATCGCCGACATCAACCTCCGCGGCGACGCGTCATTCTCCGGACTCCAAGGCGACTACCAGGGTAATCCCAACGAACCGCTATTCATACTCGACGGCTTCGAGACCAACGCCCAGACGATCTTCGACCTTGACATGAACCGCATCAAGTCCGTGACCATCCTCAAGGACGCTGCCGCCAAGGCTATATACGGCTCCAAGGCTGCCAACGGTGTTATCGTGGTGGAGACAATCCAGCCCGAGGCCGGACGCATACGCGTCACATACACCGGCGACCTCAACCTCGAGACCCCCGACCTCACCAGCTACGACATGTGCGACGCCACTGAAAAGCTGCAAGTGGAGCTCAATGCCGGCCGATACACCTCGTCGGTGCCAATGTACAACCAACAGCTGCGCGAGCAATACAACAATGTGGCCGCCAACATAGCGCGCGGAGTCAACACCGACTGGCTATCCAAGCCCCTGCGCACCGGCATAGGACAGAAGCACAGCGTATACCTCGAGGGCGGTACTGAAGAGATGCGCTACGGCGTCACCGTGACATACAACAATGTGGCCGGCGTAATGAAAGGCTCTGACCGCGAAAACATCTCCGGCAACATCAACCTCTCTTACCGCTACAAAAACCTCCTCTTCCGCAACACATTCACGCTCACATCCAACCGCGCTGACAACTCGCCCTACGGAGCTTTCAGCAACTTTATCTCCGTCAACCCCTACTTCTCTCCCTACGACGAGAACGGCAATATCAGCAAGGTGCTCGGCTCATTCACACCTGCCGGCTACGGATCAAGCTCCACAATCTACTACAACCCGATGTACAACGCCACAATAGGCACTAAAGACTTCTCAAAGTACACCGAATACACCGAGAACTTCTACATCGAGTACCGCGCCACCGACGAATGGAAATTCACCGGACGTCTGAGCTACATGCACCAGAACAACACCGCCGAAGACTTCCGTCCGGGCGACCACACCGACTTCACCGAGTGGACCGGCGACAACTACTTCAAGCGCGGCTCATACTCGATCACCGATGGCGAGACATCTACCCTATCGGCCGACATCACGGCCAACTGGACCAAGCAGTGGGACGCTTCGATGCTCATCGTCAACGGCGCTTGGTCGGTCAACGAGTCGAAATCTCAGACCCACGGCATGACAGCATGGGGCTTCACCAACAACCATGTCGACTACATCACCTTCGCTAAGCAATACGCCGACAACGGCAAGCCTTACGGATCAGAGGGCAAGACTCGCAGCATGGGCTTCACCGGAGCCGCCAACTACGCCTACGACAGCCGCTACCTCGTAGACCTATCCATCCGCTACAACGGATCGTCAATCTTCGGATCTGACAACCGCTGGGGCACCTTCTGGTCGGCCGGTCTCGGATGGAACGCCCACAACGAGGCTTTCCTCCAGGAAGTCGACTGGATCAACCTGCTCAAGATACGCGGCAGCTACGGTCTCACCGGCAACCAGAACTTCAATCCTTACCAGGCAAAAGCCACATATACATTCTACTCCGACATCATCTACGACAACATCACCGGCGCCTACCTGATGGCTATAGCCAACGACAAGCTGAAGTGGCAACAGACAGCCGACCTCAACGTTGGTCTCGACCTTCAGTTGTTCAACCGCCTGAACGTACGAGCCGAATACTACGAATCAAAGAGCAAGGACGCACTCATCGCCCTATCGTTGCCGACATCCACCGGTTTCAATACTTACATG
>JAMPAX010000022.1 GCA_023667015.1 Muribaculaceae bacterium
TTTTTAGTGTGATAGATTTTGTTGATTTCGTTGTTATAGTAGTACATTCCCTATTGAGTATGTAGCTGTTTAGTTTCTACTTTGAGGGTTGTAAAATCATTTGTTCCACCAGAGCCGACACCACACCTTCCGCTCCCAATTTCTACAATTATGGCTGATTCCTCTATCAAATCTCGTCTACTCGAACTTCAGGGTAATCTCCTCAATTTCGCTTATCAGTTGACGACTTCCCGCGATGCCGCTCAGGATCTCGTGCAGGATACAGCTCTGAAGGTGCTTGACAATCAAGAAAAGTTTGCCGACAATACGAATTTTAAAGGTTGGGTGTTCACTATCATGCGCAACATCTTTATCAATTCTTATCGCCGACAGATGCGCTCTACCACTATCATTGATACTACGGCAGATTTATACCATCTGAATCTGTCGCAGGAGTCGGGTCTCTCTACTCCTGAGGGGTCGTTTGCAGCTCATGAAATCTCAAAGGCTATCGCCTCTTTCCCCCCGGATTATCGTCGCCCCTTCTCGCTTTTCCTCGCCGGATATAAGTATGCGGAAATAGCTGAGATTATGCATCTGCCACTCGGTACTATCAAGAGTAGAATCTTCTTTACTCGTCGTCGATTGCAGCTTATCCTTGCCGATTATCGCTTCCGCGATTGAAATAGCCCCCTAAGAATGGACTCTTAGAGTCCGGCTCTTAAGAACAGCTATTTAAGGTCTCTATTTGCCTGCAGCAAGCTGTCCACAAGCTCCCGCGATGTCCTCACCGCGGGAGGCACGTATGGTGGCTGTGATGCCATGCTGGTTTAGTACGTTGCGAAACATTGTCATCCTCTCTTCGGAGCAGGGGTGGAGTTCTACCCCCTCTACTTTGTGGAAGCGTATGAGGTTGACCCTTACGGGCATGTCTCCTATGAGCCGGATGAGCTGGCGGGCGTGGTCCATGTCGTCGTTGACTCCCCGCCACATGATATATTCGTACGACAGACGCCGCTGGCCGCTGAAGTCATACCCTTTGAGCAGTTGTGCCACACTCTGCAAGGAGAAGGCTTTCTGTGCCGGCATCATCTCTGAGCGTTCGCTCGGGTCGGCGGTGTGCACACTGATGGCTACATGTACGCCGGTCTGGTCGAGCAGGTCTTTGAGCTCGGGAAGCTTGCCCACGGTGCTGACGGTGATTCGCTTGGGACTCCATGCCATTCCCCAAGGGGCTGTCAGTATGTCGATGACGCGCTTGACTTCATGGTAGTTGTCAAGCGGTTCTCCCATTCCCATGAAGACTATATTGGTCAGCGGATGCATCCCTTCTCCTTTCTTTCCTTTCGGCGGGATGCTGAGTATCTGGTTTATGATCTGAGCGGCTGTGAGGTTCGCCCGAAAGCCGAGTTTGCCGGTGGCACAGAAGTAGCAGTTCATCTTGCATCCGGATTGCGATGATACGCATAGTGTTGCGCGATCTCGATCTGGAATGTATACTGATTCAATAGCTCTTACCCCATATGTGAAGAGGTATTTGACGGTGCCATCTTTGCTGCGCTGACTGTCGGTGGGCTCTTCTCTCCCTATTGTGTAGTTTTCGCGAAGCCATTGCTGGTTCTTCTTGGAGATGTTGACCATTTCTGAGAAGTCGGTGGCTCGCTTGGAGTAGATCCATTCTGCAAGCTGTTTCCCTACGAATTTGGGCATTTTCCCTTTGAAGGCTACTTCCTGAAGTTCTGCAAGGTCTTTTCCAATTAGTGTCTCCATTTTGTTGAGGTACGAGGTACGAAGTTCTAAGTGTTATTGAGTTTTGATGATTTCTAAGAGTTCGCTGAGGTCTTGGATTGTGGGCTGATAGTCTACGCTGGCTTCTTCTTCGCTCCATTGAATTCCTTTGAGCCATACGGCTTTGCATCCTGTCTTTAATGCCGGCAGGATATCTTTGCGGTAGCTGTCGCCAACTACTATTGTCTCTTCGGGTTTGAGACCTAATGCTTGGCATCCGAGCCGGAATATCTTTGGATCGGGCTTGCGTATACCTACTACGGCGCTCTCTATGACTTTGCTGAAGTAGTCGGAAAGTCCATAGGTCTTTAATACGGTCCGGATGTTGCCATAGAAGTTGCTGACGAGTACCATCGGATATTGCTCTTTGAGTTTGCTGAGTGTCTCTTTGGCTCTTTCGATGCTTTCTTTTGCATCTTCTTCACAGTATCCGGCTATTTCTTCACTTTTGGTGGTTACTTCTGAGGGTGCAAAGAGCCCTTCTTCGCAGAGGTGTTGCAGTTCGATTTCTATCTTAATTTTTAGTAGGTCACCAAAGGTGTGGTGGGGCAATATATGTAGGGTGCGGGCAAGTTCACGTTCGGCATATACGTATGCTTCGCGGAATGCCCCTTTCTCTATAGCTACTCCGGCACGCTGATAGGCGCGATAGATGACTTCGCTCCAATGGTCGCCACCGGTGTCGATTGTTCCGCCGTAATCAAAGATTATTCCTTTTATCATCTTTTTTATCACAAATTTTATTAAGTTGCTGTTCAATCTTAATTCAAACTGTCGCAAAAATAACCGCGCATAAAGTTTAAATTTAAATCGACCATCTACTTATCCCGCTAAATTGTATATTGAAAATCATAAATTGGAAATTGTCAACTCTCAATCTCTTTCCGCAATATGGTGCAGATTCTTTCGTGGCGTATCATCATGTAGATGAGTATGCCGTTGAGTACTACCAGTTCGAAGGCGAAGTATAGCCAGGGCATTCTGAATATCAGTATGGCGGCAAAGAGCGCGAATGTGCGGGTGTTGAAACTCAGGATGTTGGTATATTTCATCAGTGGCTTACTGAGCTCGCGGAATCCGGCTCTGAAGTCTGCGGGTATTTTGCCGTGATATTTCTCATTGAGGGCTTTGCGCAGTTTCTGCATCCTCGGTGTGCGTTTCTCCTGGCTGTAGGTGTAGTTGGTGTAGAAGGTGAGTGTCAGCTTCTGCCAGAAGTTTTCGCTCCAGCTCAGTGTCTGCAGTTTCTTTTTGAGTTCTGCTGTGGTATCGAGCTCTGACCCCTCTTCTCCTTTTAAGAAGTAGAGGTGGAACTGACGATAGTAGTCGGCCATGCCCGCTTGGATGCCGTGGCACACTCCGGTGATGGCGGCTATGACCCAGATTAGCCAGGTATGAGCCATGAAGAACTCGGAGGTTACGTTCTCTCGCAAGCATATAGCTGCGTAGATGGCTACAAACCAGAAGTCGCCGCTAAGCCCATCTAATATTCTTCCTAATCTGGAGTATTGCTTGGTCATGCGTGCAAGCTGTCCGTCGGCGGAGTCGAATGAGTCTGCCCACATTAGCAGCAGTGCCCCTGTGAGATTTATCCAGAAATTGTTGTAGTAAAAGCATATGCCGGCTACAATGCCTATAAATATTGAAGCAATGGTTATGGTATTGGGGGAAATACCGAGCTTTTTGGCCAGTATTGCCCAGAAGAATCCTATAGGTCGGTAGAATATTAGGTCGAATGTTTCTTCCGTATCTTCCGACTTGAGGGTCTTCCTATATTCTTCGCGTATCTTTTTTATATCCAATTTCTATTTCCTATTTCCTATTTCCTGTTTCCTAATTCCTATTTCCTTCTTTTCCTTATCTCTGATAGCACGCATTTGGCTATGAAAGGTGCGGCAGCGGCTCTGCAGGGCGCGAAGCTTGGCCAGTCGTTGAAGTCTATGATGCGTATGCAACCTTCGGAATCTACTATGCAGTCGCCTCCGTAGATTTTGACGTCAAGCAGTTGGCTGGCTTTATTACACATCCGTTGCAATTCTTCCAGGTCGAATGGTAGCCCACGACTTTTGCCGTTGACTTCTTCCCATCCATATTTGCTATATCCTCTGTCGAAGGGGTAAAACCAGTAGAAAAACGGTTGACCACTCACTCCGTAGAATTTTATAAGGTCGCCGTCGAGATGTTTGTTGATGACAGCTCGTTTGATGCCGCGATAGAAGTATTCGTGGAGCACTTCCTGAGCCTCTTCATGGTGGCGACAGTAGGTGACGTCTTCTTTGTGCATGGCATGAAAATCGCCCCTCTTTATCCAGACGGTGTTCATCCCGGCTTCTTCAAGTGCATCGCGTACATTTTCGTTGGTGTTGACGATGAGGCTGTCAGGGTAGGGGATACCGTTTCCCATTAGCATCTTGGTCATCAACTCGCGGGTGCAGTTCTCAATGCCGTAGCCGGAGTTGATTACGATGCGCCCTTCATCTTCGAGTTCTTGCAGTTTCTTGATTGAGGCTTGCTCGCGACACATGTTTAGAATGACGTCTTCGGTGATGACCATGTTCTGAAACTGCTCTTCGGAGTATATGTTGACAACACAGCCGCGTTTGCGTAGCTGGTCACTTGCGGCGTTGAATATTGCCGCATCGTTGCCGATATGATTCGGTGAGTATATGCCGGACCTCATGACTCCGGCTATCTTGAATGCCATCGTTTAGTTATTCTCGTTCTGTTTATGAGAGGGGCCTCTGTCTGCCTCCCCCGATTTCTTCCACAAGCTGCTCGGCTTTCGCTATGTCTCCAAGATGGTCGACATCTATTATCTTACCCATCGGCCAGGCATGGAGTCGCAGACCGCTGGCTATTAGCGCTCGCTGATAGTTGCGCATGCGGCTTACCCCACTTTGCAAACAGTCGTCGAGTACCTCTAAGGCTGTGTTGTCGAGACCATAGATTCCTCCGGAAATGTAGCGCGTGTTGTCGTCGGCTGTGTCGCGGAAGGCAAGAATCTCCAGATCCGGGGCGGTAGCTACGTATAGGGGCTTTTCGTCATCAATGTAGTCGGTGACGGCCATTAATCCATCTGCCTCCGCCGGAGCATGCTCCCAGCCTTCTACATATCTGCGGAATTCGGATTCTTCGAATATGGTGTCTACAGTGGTAGCTATGAATCGCCCTTTGCCACGAAACATCTCTGCCAGCTCCCCAAAGGTGTGCATGGAAGAGGGTGTAGTCTTCACACGTATGTTGAGCTCTACGCCTTCAGATATGGGCAAGTTGTTGAGGAATTCGGCTACTTCGGGCATCTTGTCGTTGATTACAACGTTGATGCTCTGTGCTCCACAGCTCTCGAAGATTCTTATAAGTCTCTCTATCATCGGCGTGCCATTGATGGCTATCAAGGGCTTTGGAACTGTTGCCCCTTCGGAGCTTAAACGCGAACCTTCACCGGCGGCTATGATTCCGAAATGCATAGCTTATTGTTTTGTGTTTTTATGATTCTTTGGGGTGATTTCAAGGGGATTCTCTGATGCTTCGTCGTAGCGCCTGCGAGCTTTCAAGATATCAATCGATCGATATAGTGCCTCTCGCATTGACCGTCCATCGGCCAGTTGCTTCCCGGCGATGTCATAGGCGGTGCCATGGTCGGGTGATGTCCTGACGATTTCGAGTCCGGCTGTGAAGTTGACGCCACTCTGACCTGCTAAGGCTTTGAAGGGTGCAAGGCCTTGGTCGTGGTACATAGCTATGACTCCGTCAAATTTGCGATAGCTCCCTGCTGCGAAGAAGCCATCGGCGGCAAACGGTCCGAAGACATGTATATTCTCCTCCCGGCATTCTTTGATTGCAGGGATAATCGCTGTCTGTTCTTCATTGCCGATGAGACCTCCATCACCGCAATGAGGATTAAGCCCTAATACGGCTATCAGGGGGCCGTCACAGCCAAAGTCTCTTTTGAGTGTCGCATTGAATTTGCGGATTGTCTGTGATACTCGTTCCCGGGTGATGAGCTCAGCAACTTTTGATATGGGCTCATGTACTGTCGCCAGTGCTATTCTTATTTCATCACTGAAGAGTACCATCAGTGCATCCCCCTCGTTGCCGAAACGGTCTTGAAGGTATTCGGTGTGTCCTGAAAAGGGGAAGTTGTCGCTGTGGATGCTGTTCTTGTCAATCGGAGCGGTGACAAGCACATCAATCTCCCCATCCTTGAGAGCTTTAGTTGCGTATTCAAGTGCCGTTAAGGCTGCTTCTCCACCCTCTGCTGAGGGGGTGCCGAGTGTAGGTTGCGGTTTCTTGTCGCAGACCTCCACGATGTTGATGCGTCCCGGTTTGGCATCGGCTGCGCTTTTCACTACTGTGAAATGAACGCCCTCCAACATGCAGCTTTTAATTGTCTGTGCTGCCAAGTCGGCATTGCCAAACACCACCGGTGTCATCAAGTCCGCGATTTCAGCATCAGCTAAGGCCTTGAATATTACTTCGTAGCCCACACCGTTATAATCGCCGTGGGTGATGCCCACACGTATTTCATTAAGCATGATAAATCTAAATTTCCCCAAAATTAACAATTTCCCCCGAATCTCCCAAAATAACCTTCTCTCATTCCAATTTCAGATAATCCAATGTCTCTATTAATAGTCCATATTAAGAACAATAGTTCGGTGATTTTTTGTATAACATTGATAATAAATAATTTATAAGTCAAAACTTTGGTTTATAATATCTTTATAATCAATTTGTTAGAAAATTTTTGCCGACCCATTGATGAAGGAATCCATATTAAAAATTATATTAGAAAAGCATATTGAATAGGTGTACCCTCACAGTAGATCCGGCGTCCCGCCTATGTTCAAGGAAGGGTGAGCATATCAAGGACAGTGAGCTTCCG
>JAMPAX010000023.1 GCA_023667015.1 Muribaculaceae bacterium
GATTATGGAGCGAAGCCCCATGTTGGGGTTGCTGTTGAGCCGCTTCAGGCCGTGGTAGGTCATGATACGGTTTTCGTCGACCATCGGGACGATGTCGGCTGCAATAGAGACGGCCACAAGGTCGAGCATGCCCTCGAGCTCGGCTGTAGGGATGCCGTTGCTGCGGGCAAAGGCCTGCATGAACTTAAATCCTACGCCGCATCCCGAGAGGTGGGGGCAGGGATAAGTTGAGCCCTCCATCTTAGGGTTGAGGATGGCGACGGCGGGCGGCAGCTCACTGTCGGGCACATGGTGGTCGCATATTATGAAGTCGATGCCGCGGGAAGCAGCGTAGCGAATCTCGTCGATGGCCTTGATGCCACAGTCGAGGATGATGATTAGTTTCACCCCCTGGCTTGCCGCGTAGTCGATGCTGTTGAGCGAGATGCCGTAGCCCTCGTCGTAGCGGGTGGGGATGTAATATTCGATGTTGGAGTAGAACTGACGCAGGAACTTATACACGAGGGCAACGGCCGTAGTGCCGTCGACATCGTAGTCGCCGTAGATCATGATCCGCTCCTTTTTGCCCATTGCTTTGTTGAGACGCCCGACAGCCTTGTCCATGCCGGGCATAAGGAAGGGGTCGTGCAAGTCGGCAAGCGACGGGTTGAAGAAGCGCTCAGCTTCGTCGACTGTCGTGATGCCACGCTGCACAAGGAGTTGGCTTATCGGGGGAGTGCCCGAGAAGCGCTCAGCTAATGCCGACTCCAATTCCTGCTCTGCCGAAGTAAGGGGATGGTAGTGCCATTTGCTTGTCATTTATGTTGTTCATTTTTTTTATAATCAGAGGGATGAATAGAGGGGGAGAAAAAAGGAGGGGGCATGAAGGCCCGGAAGAGAAGGCGGCCGGAGGGGAGAGAGACAGCAGTCGCTGTCACGGCCAAGAGCGCGAAGTCGGCGAGGCTTCGCGTTTAATCAAGCAAAGGTACTAATTTTTTGAGGAAAAAGCTATATCAAGGACTCGTTTTAAACTTTATTAAACCTTCGGGGTAGAGATATGGAAAGATAAGGAGATACAAGAGGGGAGAGGAAGATATGAGGCGGCTTGGGGAGAACGAGGTCGGGGCGAGGACGCCCTCGGCCACCGGGCGGGAAGGGCCTTCGCGGGGACGCGAGCGGCCACCGGGCGGGAGTCGCAGAGCGGCGTGGAGATGGTAGGCAGTGGCCTACACCCCCTTGGGCGATGGCGAGCCACTGTATTATAAGGAGGGATTTTTTTCATTTCAAGCTCCGGTAGGAGCGTAAGAGTAGCGCTCCTACCGGAGCACAAATTTTTTTTGGGGAGGTGTAAATACCCGGGTACGCCACCCCTAAATGGGTATCGACCCGAGCCTACTATCTTTACGCCCCGCCGGGGCTTCTTAAGTATTAGCAAAAGGATGATTTACAGGGGTATGGTCGCGTGGACGCAAAGAATTGCGTCCGTACAGGGCGGCTTGGGGTGGGAAAGTCCTTCGCGGGGACGAGAGAGGCCTCCTGGCGGGAAGGCTTTCCTGAGAGGAATTAGAAAGATGATATGAGGATTGTCATTGGCCATAGGATGATTTGATATCGGATCGTGATATATCGTCGGTGTCACCTTTGACAGAGGCTCTAAGAGATCCAAACCTGTAGCGTACGGAAATTCCAAATGAAGCAGTGTAGCTACGGTAGTTTGTCGTCCGACTGAAACCGATAGCTTCAGTGTCAGTGAAAATAGTCTTATGAACGGGTAGAGGATTCCGACACGATATCGATATTATGAGTCGATTAGCAAGTAGATATTTTGTTAAAGCTATGCCATATGAGTAGTTTGCATCGCCTTTCGATTGGAAATATATATATCTTGTATTGGCATTGGCGCTTGCATCAGCGCTCCATCCTTGACCGAAATCATAGCTGATTGATGCTTGATTGTTCCAGTACCATCCGTTACGTCCGGTTCCAATTCCTTCTATATTACGGTAGGCATTGTAGTTTACGTAGTTGGCCGATGAGAAGATCTTGAAGAACAGACCTTTGTTTCGATGCTGGAAATAGGCCGACAGAGAGTTTTCTATTCGAGAAGCCGCATTAGCCACTGTAGAATGGAGCAAGCCTTCAGACAAAAAAACAGTATTGAGCATCAGATTCGAACTAAATCTGTTGGCCGAGGTTAATTGAAGTATGTTGTTACCGAGGAAATATGTATATCGGAGATTGAATTGGTGTCGACGTTCGGGAGTAAGATTGGGATTTCCATAGCGAATTGTGCCACCGGCTTCATATTCCTGATAGGGATTGAGAGCAAAGGCCGATGGCATAAGGCGTGACATCTCATAAGTGAGAGAGATGTTGGAGTTTTGCGAGGTGAGGACTCTGGCTATGACGCTTGGACTGACATTTATAAAGGTCTTGGAGAAGTGCTGCTGCCGGTCGTATGTCATACGATTGTCGTATAAATACATGTGAAGAGCTCCGGAAATGTAATATTTATCATCAAACGATTGCTCGTATTCACCTCTTATGTATCCTGTCATTTGACGGTGTCGGAATAAATCGCCTATGTGCCAAATGTTGTCGTTAAATCCGTATCGGTCATCTTGGTCGGAAGAGTCAAGATAGTACCTCATCCAGGCTTCTGCCGAAAGATGGTTTTGTCGTGCCATCGGCTTGTCGAGCTTGAACTGGAGGGTATGTATGCGCATATTTTCCTCTCCGATTTTATGGAAGTCGGGAAAGAGATTGCCGTAACGGTCATAGAGCGAGTCGTTGCAGATCAGATTATATTTTCTATCCTCTATAAAGATTCGTCTGCGCTGATAGAATTGATATTTAGCTGTAATGGATCCTTTTGATTTTAGGTAGTGCTGAAGGCTTGTACCTAAATTGTATTCTATATCCTTTGGTGAACGACTGTTGCCGGTGTAAGAGTATTCAAGTAGCCGGGTTGTTTTATCTTCTACTAATCCACTTCCTGAAAAAATAGTGTGAGGGTCTGATTTCAGCCATAGGGTGCCGAATCCTGAAAGGATGATTCGGTCGGAGAGAATATACGAGGCTGAAAAAGCTGATGTATGGGTGTCGACCCTATACCCGTGGTCAGTATCATGGGCTTTTAATATTGGAATGGATGTGTTGTCAGTCCGTGTTTCTGCTATATCGCTTATTGAGGAGTGATCCCAGCTCCAATAATTGCTATATGATAGAGATGCTGTAAAGCGTTTTATCTTGGTAAGAAGATATAGGGTATTGTTCCATGAATCATCGTTTAGGCGAGAAGCAATTGAGCCGTTAATTCCCTCAATATGACCCTTTGTTACGATGTTTACCCTAAGTTTTATTCCATCGGCCGTAAACAATTCGCTGACTTCAATCTTCTTTATATTTCGTGCGGGAAATGATGAGAAAAGGTTGAAACGATTGCCTTCGTCAAGCAGAGGATCTTCAAGTCCGTTGAGACGATACTCTACTCCGCTATATCCCGGAATGGCGGAAACGCTGCCCGTGGGGGTCGTGAAGAGAAATGGAGTTCGGCCTATGGCATCCCACAGCGTTTTATCTTTAATTACAGGGTCAGCATCCAGATTGTAGGTGATAGCTTGGGGTGTCTGTTGATATGCAATGCGTGAAGAAGTGACCTGAACTTCGCCTAAGAGGCGAGATAGGGGCTGCAGTCTTACGGTTGATGGTGGGTCGACGGAGGAAATTGAAACAGGTATGTATGAAATCAGTATGAATCTGATTGAGTCGCTTTCTGCAAGAAGTGATTTGTCGATTGACACACCTCCCTCCTGATTGGTTGTAGAATGAAATAAAATCTTGCCGCTACAGTTAATAAGTTTTACTTCGCATCCCGGAAGATTGTCGTTAGTTTCTGCATCAACGACAATGAAATCTTTCCTTTCAATGTATGCGTGTAAGTTGAAGCCAATAGAGAGCATCACAATTGTCATTAATGTATGCAGAAAGCTTGTCGACATGGAGCAGGGATCAGTCATGCGGAAATTAAGGTGGGATCTATTAATCTTCCAGTGTAGAGAGCAGAATCCCAAAAGGCTCTTTGCACTGATTTATTAGATATTTACGTATGTAAAAGTAGTCGTTTTATTTGCCTCTTACAAATATAAGCACTGCTTTTTCATTCGTTCTTTTTGGGGTAAGACGTTTATAAAAAGTATCATACGTATGTGAATTTCAATCGGAAGTATTAAGCCACGGCTAGTGGCACGAATAGGTCAGATATGTCAATGCCCCGCAAGCCTTAGTTCGTTGGCAAGTGATTAG
>JAMPAX010000024.1 GCA_023667015.1 Muribaculaceae bacterium
GAAGTTGCCTTCGATGCCTATTTTATGTGTCTTGCCTTCCTTGATTTGCCGGTTCATCTTCTCGTTGTGGAGATGACGCGTGCTCGTTATACCAACTACTTTCTCCGGTATGTCGAGTTTAAGGAAATTGGAGAGCTGAAGCGAGGTCATGCATATTGCTGATTCTATAGGGATATTTATACGGGAGTATCCTTCGGGAATTACTCCTGAATAATCTTTATCGGTCAATGCAAAATGAAATTGTTCGGCCTCCTTGTTCTCCGGGTCATTGAGATCAAGTAGCACCATATCGTCATGATAGCTCACAGTAAAGCCTTTGGCGTAGTCGGGGCTGATAATCTCCAATGAGTCGGTAATTGTTGCCGTTCCACCATCAGAAGTGTCTGACGAATGATGGCTGCCGCAACCTGTTATTACTATGGCAGCGACAACGACGAGGGAAATGGACTTTAATATCTTCATAGCTATTTTATCTTTCGGGTATATATATGATTTCTCCATCTTCGAGTTGATAGGCTGTCCCTACCCGGCGACCTTTTGAACCCCCGGTAGGAGAGTCAGTGTCGGAGGGAGTGTATTTCTTGATTTCATTCCCTTCTTTGGTTATAATCTCCATGTTTTCAGCTCCGGGATTCTTGACTATAGTGTAATCCTCTTTGGAGAATATCTCGCTCATATTGAAATGAGTAACCAATGCTACCATAAGAGCGACCGCAAACACCATTGCCACATCAAACAGGTTGGTGAGCATGCCCAAAGGATTATCGGCCTCGTCTCCTTCTGTCAGTATCGGATTCTGTCTCATTTGCCTGTCAGTTTGTTAAATATGAATTCCAAGTCGTTGAGTGAGCGAGCATAAAATCGCTGCTTCACTTGAAGAGTCGCCAGGCCTATGCCGGCAACCAACATGCCCACTACGGTTGTAGCAAAAGCCACCTGCATATTGTAGGCCATTGAAGCTATATCGCCCGAGGCAAGCCCTACGAGTGCCGGTCCCATAGGAATCAGAGTACCCATAAGGCCGAGCATCGGGCCAAACTTTATCAGAACACGGTTTTTAGAGAGTTGCTGCTGGACATCTACCTGAAAGTCGGCTAATGAGTGTTCGCAATATACAGAATCGTCTCTGTGTGCAATCATATTGCGAAGGCACTTCATAACCGGACTATCTCCGTAATTATATATTTGCGCTTCCTCCATAATTAAGCTGTTGCCGTCAAAATTAGCTACCATTTTTTGAAGGTGGGAGGATAGACGTAGGTACTTTTGCCACTCAGAGTAAAAGCCGGCGACCAGTACTGTTGCCTTGACTAGTAGAAAAAGCAGCAATATTATTACGGGAATAAGAAGGCCGTTTGAGATAATAAATAATATGTCGGAAATTGCAGTCATACGATTCCTAAAACCAGGATATAGCTGATTAAACTTATTATGGAGGCAATATATAGCCACGATTTTTCACTCCGGAACCATTGTAAAAAGAGGGTAATTCCAATAATAGCTCCGCCTGTTAGCAGCGACGCTATTGCTCCTGCTGCCATAAAACTAATTCCATTGACTATTCGGCTTATTACGTACGCTAAAAGTGCTACCGGGAATATCATCATTAGGCCGGGATAATATGACAATATGGCCTTCCCCTTACGGTCATAAAACAGGTAGGACATGAAGAGAAAACACTCGATTAGTCCCAACAGGCAGATATTGCGGATATTAAGATAGCCGTATATTTCGTCGGTAGAAAGGCTTGTCAGCCACATGGTTGAGAAATACGCTACTGCCATCCAGACCAAAATCCATAGAAGGGTCGCCTTCCATCTCATCAGAGATAGTCGGATTAGGTCAGAAACCACAATGACAATGCTGAGTATAATCAGTAACGGAATCATACGCTTCTCTTCCTCTTAATTATCATCATCACAATGACTGCAATAAGCAATAGAATCACACCACCGACCAAGTAATATGTAGGGGCTTGCTGACCTGATTCGGAGATTATACGTCGTTTCTCCTCCTTCAAGACCTTTGCATCAGAATTATGAGCGGTAGCCTTTGAGATATTGTCAAGATACTTGTCGGCTTCTGTTGCATCAAGACGTGAAGCGGTGAATTCCTGCAATTTGGCATTGGCGCAGACAAATTCGGTACAGGGAGCTCCATGTCGTTCAGTGACGCGAGCATGGAGCCGTGCTGTAGTCTCTATCTTGCTATTATCAGCTTTCCAGAAGCCTTTACGCGCACTTTCGAGCATCGTCGCGGTCATCTCCTGAAGGGCTGCCGGATTGACCCTCTCGAAATATTCTTCTATCCCGAGGCCATTGACATCCTTGACATAAATCTCATATAGATTGTCATAAATATCCTCAGGCAATGCACTGGGGCGCGTGGCGCTCCACCCGAATATATTCCTGAATATCTCGCCAAACATCTGTGCAGTAGTCGCCTCGCCCTTCATCCGTTGCTTTATATATTCCGGATTCAGGATGGTGGCTCTTGTCTCGATTGCAATAGCTTCCCGGGTGTTCTGCAGGCGGGGAAGATAGGAATTTCGGTAATCGGCCAACATTGCGTCAGGCTCTTTACCATTGATAGAAGCAGCCGCCAATGAAAGAGCTCCTGTAAATTCATACACATGGTCGAGGGAGATTGGCCCCCAGGTATTGCTCTGGCGAGGTTGGACAATCAAATCAGTATTTGTGATGGCCGCTTGAAATAGGTCCTTGTCCATTGCTCCCCAATGCTCATCGTCGCCATATAGGGCACACATATTGTTGAGATAACCCTCGACGAGTTCCCGACGGTCATCCCATTCTCCCGAGCTTTCAGTATATCGCAGCATTCCTGTGCTATAGCCGGAATTTACCGGTCCGAATATCCTCATATTGGCCAATTCGCGGGCACGTTGAGGTGAAGCTCCTTTATCTACAAGTTGCTTTTCTTGCTCTAATGATCCTTCTGCAACATAATTGGGATATACATCGTCGTCGCTTGCGGCCGCAAGAGCTACTGCATCGGTTAGCATCTTAAGGCGTGACCCGGCTATGTCGCGAAGTTGGCCTGAAACCTGTACCATTATGTTGATTCGGGGACGACCGAGCTCAGCACTCGGGGTCAGTTTCAGATCCATCACTCGTCCCTGCTCATCTCTTACCGGCTCCACTCCGAGCATACGCAGAGCCTGAGCTATGGTAGCTCCCTGTGACGATATGAATTCTCCGGCCCAGAAGGTGTAACTCACTTTACGGGGATACTCGCCATGACGGGAATAATAGTCCTTCAGTGATTGCTCCGCAAGGGCTATTCCGTCATCCCAAGCTTTGGGGCCCGGAGTAGCTTCTGCATTGATGCTATACATATTACGCCCCATAGGCAGGACGTTGGGATTCAGCACCGGATCTCCTCCGGGAGCGGGTCTTACGGGTGTGCCGTTAAGGGCTGCGGTCATGGCCTCAAGCTCGGCTCCTGCTGATTGGCGGAGTTTATTCCTATATTCTATAGCCTCAGCCAGTTGACCTGTCGCTATGCCCGTCCCATTCAAAATAGATGCGATATCTTTTTTTGCTTCGGGGAGATAGTGGTGAGTAATAAAGGTAAAATCCTGAAGATTGCTCTTGGAAATCTTGCCACTCTCATAGTCTGCCTTAGCCCTGCTATAGGCCAGGGGGTCGGCAGCAATGGCAATTACTGTCGTCAGCATTTCTGAATCGGAGTAAGGGCGTCCCATCACATAGCATGCACCTGTGATTTTTTCATTGGCAAGCTCCTCAACGAAACGGTCAACCTTTTCCAACTCCTCAGCCATATACTTCCCCCCTTT
>JAMPAX010000002.1 GCA_023667015.1 Muribaculaceae bacterium
TTGAGGTATTCGGTGGATTTAACCTTATAGTCTGAGTACGCTGCTATATATTGGTCACAAGCCCTGCGATATAGCGTCTGTGCATCGAGCAGGTCGGTAATGGTAGAAACTCCAACATTATAATAGTTTTGATTAAGCCTCAGATTTTCATCGGCCTGTCCTATTGCTTCATGGGCGATCTCCATTTTACGATATGCTGAAGTTAAGTTGTCCCACGCATCACGCATTGCAATTTGAAGCATTTCCTGTCCATCTTCAAACTGGATTCGGGCGTTTTGCAACTCCAAATTTTTCTTCTTGATGGCATAAGAACCACCCCACCATCCAGAAAGCGGCACATTTACAGCGACAAATAACGCACCGAAGTTATGCTTCTGTTCAAGGAGAGTATGGTAGTACCATCCCGCGGCAAGACCTATGGTCGGCAGATTGCTTCCTATTGTCATCTTCTTTTCAAGTTCAGCAGCGCGGATAGCCGAGTTTAACATTCCGTAGGCGGGAGTATTGGAAACGGCATCCTGCGGATTACGCCACATATCGAAGGCGAACACCGGCAAATCACCGACAGCCACACGTTCTGTGACATTTACCGGTCTTAATCCCGCACCAATATACTGGCCGAGGAGGTTTGAGCAGAGTGCAATGCCATTGTCAAGATCAATCATCGTAGCCTTGAAGTCATTGCGTTGCAGTTCCACTTTCAACAAGTCATTCTTCAAAGTGACACCGGCATCGACAGCCGCTTGAGTCTGATAGGTCAGAGTGTCGAGCATTTCTATCAAAGATGCCAATGTCTCTTTCTGCGAGTGAAGCGAAACAAGTTTCCAATAGTATTTATCTACTGAGGCAAGCACCTCCTCGTCGGTCTGCCGTTTCTTCAGCTCCGCAACTTGCACACCGAGGTGAGCAAGCGCGTTGCCGTTGACTATCTGACCTCCGGCGAAGATGGGTTGCACAGCAGTGACACCGGCGGCCACACCCTTATTGACCATTCCAAGCTGGAACATATCCAATACATTGTACTGGATTATGTCATGATTTGCCCAAAATGACATACCGGAGGCGGAAATATCAGGGAAATATTTGGTAAAGGCTTCATCTGAAGTTTCTTTTGCTGCCTTTATGTTGTTGACGGCTGTTTTGGTGGAGGCGTTTCCGCACAATGCCATCCGGCGACATTGCTCAAGTGAGAGGGTGAGAGTGTCGGCAGGTGTTTCATTCTGAGCAAAAGCCGGAATTACGGATATTGCCGCAACAACTGAAAGAATTATATGTTTATTTTTCATCGTCTTGTTTCGTTTGAGTTGTTGGAGTTGCTGTTATTTCAACCGGGTCAATCGGTATTTCGATTGTCGGGGCGGTCTTCTTGCAGAACTTCCAATAAAGGATAGGGATAACAGTGAGGATAAACAACATGGTGATTGGGGTTCCGAAGAAAATCACAATGCCCATAGGCTTCCAAAGCGCACTGCCTGACACCACCATCGGAAGCACTCCCATTGTAGCTGCAGCTGATGTGAGGAAGATTGGACGCATACGTCGTTCACTGGCCTGGAAAATCGAATCCTTTTCTGACATTCCTTGCACCTGAAGTTCCTCAGCATAGTCAAACATAATTATCACATTTCGCACAAGGATGCCCATAAGACTTATGAGGCCGAGAGTACACGTGACACTGATCACTTCATTCATCACGGCAAGGCCAATGCCGGCTCCGGGAATGATAAAAATAAGGGATACGAGCATAAGGAATGGGACGGCAACACCCTTATAGTGGAACAACAGGATAAAGAATATGATGACCACGGCAATAATCATCGCCATACCCATTTGAGGGATAATTTCCATAGACTGCTCATAATCGCCGCCGTAGCTGACAGATACACCTTCAGGAAGCTCTATCTTGTCAAGTTCCTTCTTAAGTGTAAAAGTCTGGTCAAGAGCATTCTGCCCTCTGACATTATCAGCCGAGATTATGGCTGTCGGAATACCTCCGCGATAGTTTATCCGGCCGGGATGCCACGTCGGGTTGACATCTGCAAACGATTTGAGAGGTGAATTACCGATACCCATGACAGGTATAGGTTCACGCATTAGGGCTGCGTATGTCGAACTATCGGCATTCTGCGTCTTGGCAACCACGCCGACACCATAATCGCCTTCCCAAAGGGTACCCATAGGCACACCGGAGCCGTAACGCATGGCAAGAGTCATTTCGAGCAATGTATTGTTCAGACCGAGACGTGACATTTTCGTCGGGTCGGGATCTACAGTGGCAGCGACAAGCTGGCTGCCGGCTCCGGGTCTTACCAATGTCATTCCGGGAATCCTGCGCATGAGCGAGAGTACGGTATCGGCAGCTTCAAGATTCTTCTCATAATCAAGGCCGGCGAGTCGTATTTCAACCGGATACTTGGCATTGGAATAGTTCAACTGTTTGAATTTAACATACGCTCCGGGGAAATAATCCTGATATTTCGGAGTATATTCATTCAACAGCTCGATTGTTGCTTCATTGCTCTTAGTATTGACAATGAACTGCGCATAGTTGGGACCTCCGACCTGAGGGGCATATGTGGTCTGGAATCGCGGTGAGGACATGCCGTGGAAAGATGCTACCGAAACGATACGCTCATCCTTGCGAAGTATATGCTCAAGGCTGTCGGCAATGGCATCGGTTGCATCAAGCGATGCTCCTTCCGGAAGATATATCTCAACGGCGAATTGGTCGCGCTCCGCGATGGGCATGAGCTGGATTGGACGTGTGATGAATGCCCATGCGCCTAATAGGACCAAAATGATGCCGATAACTACTGTTGTCTTCGGCCATGCGAAACAGATAGTAACGAGCTTGTCGTACCACTTCTGCAGGCTGACAAAGAAAGAGAATTTCTTCCTACCACTCTCGACTTGCTGTTTCTCGATAGCATATATCGGTTTCTTTATCAGTTTGAATTGCAGATAAGGCACAAGCAATTCGGCCACGATAAGAGAAATGGTTAGAATCATCAGGATTGCCCATGGGAAATATGTAAGGAAGTCCCTGAACATTCCCGTCATTGTAATGAGGAATGGGAAGAATGTGATGGAAATGGCGAGAGTGGCGGAAACGATAGCCCGGAAGAACATAGTGCCGGCATTTATCGTAGCCTGCTTACGTTCCTCACCATCTGAAATCAGTCCGACGTATTCGTCAATGATAACGACCGAATTGTCAACAATCATACCTAACGATACAATCAGACAGGCGAGAGTAACTGTGTTCAGTTCTATTCCGAGGGTATAGAACAACCCGAGCGAAATGAATATTGTCACCGGGATGGTAAGCGCAGCAATTAGAGCTACCTTCATCGGAAGCAGCAACATAATTACGACAAGCACGGCAACAATGGCTATAAGAAGCTCGCGCAGAAAGTCAAGGACACTGAGATTTACCACCGTGGGCTGGTCAGTGATCTTGAAAAGCTCCATATCCACAGGCATTTCTTCCGCAAACTCGTCTATCACCTTGCCGGCGTCGTCACCCATAGCAACGATATTTTCCCCATTCTTCATCTCGATACTGAGAAGAAGGCATTTGTCGCCATTATTGGTAATGTAACTTGTGGGTTCGGGGTATTCTCTCACGACCTCGGCAATATCTGCAAGTCGGACAACGTCACCTGAAGGAGTAGAGAAAACAACTGTCTCCTTTATGTCATTTACGGAATTGAACGACTCTGCCACATATATCGGCATTGTATAAGATTCTGACTTAATACGTCCGCCTGTCGTTTCAAAACCCTGGGCAAGCATAGTCAGGGCAAGGGTCTTCTCATCAATGCCGTAGTGTTTCAGACGCTCAGTGTTGATGTTGACACTGACTTGTTCGGTCTGTTCGCCATATACCGTCATAGTACCGATGCTCGGCACAGCCCTCAATCTGTCGCGCAGTTGGTTCATGTAGTCACGCAACTCACGATAGGTTTTGTCCTTGCCCTGCATCGTCAGGAGAAGAGCGGAGGTGTTGCCAAAATCGGAAATAGTCTGTACGGCAAGTACTCCGGCCGGAAGTGTTGACTTAACATTGTCCATGCCAAGTTTGAACTTGTCCCAGAACTGATCCGACTCTGTCTGATTCACATCGTCATCAAGGGTGACAAAAATCATTACCATACCGTCAGAAACTTGCGCAGTGGTTTTTTTCTTGTTCACTTCCTTGTAACTGAACACATAATCCTGCAATGGTTTGAGCACTTCCTGCTCAACCTGTGTGGCATCGGCACCGGGATATACGGCAGCCACCACTCCCTCGCGGATGGTGAATGACGGGAATTCATTCTTATCCATCTCAATGAGTGAGTAAACGCCCCATGCTATCAGCACCGTAGTGATAAGCAGCACAATGCGCCTATACTGCAAACCGAAGGATACAATATTTGGATTCTTGAATTTCTCCATAGTCAGGTCAGTTTACCGATACGACTTTGAGTCCGCTGCTTAGTTTCTGCTGACCCTCTACTATCACGCTGTCCGAAGGATTCAGTCCGCTTTTGATGATAATTCCACGGGAATCAAGACCTGCCGTCTCTACCTTCTTTCTTTGAGCAACACCATTTTTGCTGATCCACACATAACTGCTGTTGTCAAAATCAAGCACAACCGCCTGTGGTGGCAATATGATTTCTGCTACCGTCGCAGAATCTGAAGTGGGAGTCACACCAGCGACTGTAACGTTGCATATCATGCCCGGCAACAAATTATCGTCAGGATTGGTGATTCTGAATTTTACATCATAGTTCCTTGAAAGAGAATTGGCAGCCACTCCTTTTTCCACAAGTTTTCCGTTATATGTGCGGTCTCCTACCGTTATAGTGGCATCCGTTCCTATTTTCATATTTGCGAGGTCGGATTCCGTCACCGAAATCTTAACTTTGAGGGTGGAAACATCCATTATTTCCACTATTGGAAGTCCCGGGGCCACAGTCTGACCCACATCCGCCAATTTATGCGCCACTACACCGGACATTGGTGAATGTAGATTTGTGTCTCCCATACCCTTCTTCGCAATTGCAGCAGCTGCTTCAGCCTGTTTGAGCCTTTCCTGCACAGACACCCACTGCATTTCGGGCAGTGCGTTTGCATCGTGAAGTTTCTTCATACGGTTGTAAGCATCCCGCGCCTCGCTAAGAGTGGCAAGTGCAATGTCGTAGGCATTCTTCGCGGTAGCACCGTCAACACTTCCGATAAGCTGTCCCTTTGCCACACGTTGTCCCTCGGTTACATTTAGTTGATTGATTGTGCCGGCGGTTGAAAAACTGAGTGTGGTGGAACTCCCGGCTTCCACCGTGCCCGAATATGCTTCAGACCCTGTGGAAACCAAGGAGTTCGCAGCGATCACCTTGACCCTGACAGGGTCTGTGTTCCCTCCGTGAATCTCAGGCTTGCTGTGTCCACATGACGACAGCGCAATAAGTAAAGCTGTCGCAGGGATGAATTTGAAATAGTTTGATACTTGAATCATAAGTATATGTTTATAGTAGAATTTTTTTCTTAGAATTATAACAAAAAAGTGTCCTGATGAGATTGTCGAAGAATATATGTAAATGTGTTTTTTCGGAATGAATAATTCTTCTCTCGGACGTGTTGCTGTTTTTCAAGCGTTTATAGGGAAAAATGACTACATTTGCGACATGAAAGAAGGATTAGACAACAGGGCGCATGACATCAATTCCCTCTCGTTTGAAAAGTTGATATCTCTAAGCAATATACCGGGGGAGGGGGTGAGAGGGATTACAAGATTGGGAGAAAATTTTATCGGGTTGAACAACCAAAACCCCTGCTACCATGAACTGATTCTTTATAAATATCATCAATGCCCGAATTGGCTTTGGGCGAGATGACCAGCTTTATGATATAGCATTATATCTCCCGGATTGGTGGTGGTTTGTCTGTTTTCGTCAGGCAGTGACCAAGGTAATGCGCCAACCATCTCAAAGCCGCCATATTCGCTCATATCAATTGAAATTGAGCCCTTCCGGAGTTCTGATTCAAGACGAGATCGAGTCAAGGTACTGCGAGGGGGTGATACCTGTTTGGTTTTTGAACATACGACTGAAGTGCTGTGGGTATTCAAAGCCGAGGTCGTAGGCTACCTGCGAGACATTGCCGCTTGCCGCCAACTTGTTTTTAGCCATGCGGATGATTTGCCTTCGTATAAAATTACCGGCTGTTTCTCCCAGTGATTTTTTCAGCAAATCACTGAAATAATTTGATGACATGCAGAGTTTGTCTGCAAAATATTGAATGCCCGGCACTCCCTTGGAGAACTGCTCTCCATTTTCGTAATAGTCATTGATAAGCCTGCCGAGTTTTACAAGTATGTCATCGCATGATTTCGCAATTTTACTGAACTGACGATTGTAGGCCCTGTTGCAGTGATGGAGGATTGCCGATATATAGCTTGTGACGATGGCATTTTGCTCAGAGTCTGCCGGTTTTTGCAATTCATCACTTATGCTTCTCATCAATGAGGCGATGATCTCGCGTTCAGACTCTTCCATGAAAAGCGCCTCGTTCGCGCTGTAGTCGAAGAAAGAGAACTGCTTTATGTCGCGCTCCAGTTTGGTACCGATAAGCAAGTCGGGGTGAAACAGAAGAGCATAGCCATCAAGATTAATCAAGGTACCGTCATTCTCGCGACCGCCCAATTGTCCGGGGGCAACACAGATAAGAGTCCCGGAGGTGTATCCGAAATCGCCAAGTCCATATTTGAGGTCATCCCTTACCTTGCTGTGCATGAAGATTCCATAGACACCATAGTCATTCAGACTTGACGGCACAGGGGATATTGCATCAAAATCAACGACAGCGACAAGAGGATGCCGAGTTTCGGCACCCACGTATGAGCAGAAATCTCCCGGTCGGTTAACTTTCAGTATCTTCGCCATTGGTTTGATGTACAGATACAAAATTACAAAAAATATTGATATTTGGAGTTAACAAGCCCGTTATATTTGATTTTGGTATGTGTTTAATGGAATTTGGTTCATTCACCGGAAAATCCTGTTGTACTTTTGCATCAGCAAAAGACGCAGACTATGAAGAAAAAGTTATTGATTGGAATAATAGCCGCTGCATCGGCGCTTGTCCCGACATACGCGCAGAATCAAAAATCGAATAATATGAATACAGAACAGCTTACCCTCACTCAGGAATGGGACAAGACATTCCCAAAAAGTGACAAGGTGAACCACTGCAAGGTCACCTTCCCCAACCGTTATGGCATCACTCTTGCCGCTGATTTATATGTGCCCAAGGATGTCGGGACCCCGCTTCCTGCAATCGCAGTATGCGGTCCTTTCGGAGCTGTCAAGGAGCAGGCCGCAGGTCTGTATGCTCAGGAAATAGCGGAGCACGGTTTCATTACACTCGCATTCGACCCCTCGTTTATCGGCGAGAGCGGCGGACAGCCCCGCTATATGACCTCTCCCGACATCAACACTGAGGATTTCAGTGCCGCTGTTGACTACTTGGTGACCAATCCTATAGTCAAGCCCGAGGCTGTCGGCATTATCGGCATCTGCGGATGGGGCGGTATCGCGGTTAACGCCGCAGCCTCCGACCCCCGCATCAAGGCCACCGTTGCCTCGACCATGTATGACATGAGCCGTGTCAACGCCAACGGTTATTTTGATGCAGCCGACAGTGCGGAAGCACGCAACGAACTTCGCGAGAAACTCGCCCGGCAGCGCACTGAGGACTTCATCAGCGGCACTCCTAAACTTGGCGGCGGTGTACCCGAAGTGTTGCCTGAGGATGCGCCGCAATTCCTGAAAGACTATCATGCCTACTACAAGACCGAGCGTGGCTACCATCCACGTTCTCTCAACTCAAACGGAGGCCGCAACGCCACTTCCCCGATACCATGGATCAACTTCCCACTGATGAGCCGCGCGGGTGAGATTGAGAATGCCGTGATGATAGTGCATGGAGAGAAAGCCCACTCATTCTATTTCGGCAGCGATGCCTACAAGAAGTTGAAAGTGACACCCGGCAAGGACAACAACAAGCTGTTCATGACCATTCCGGGCGCAAGCCACTGTGACCTATACGACCAAAAGGACATCATCCCCTTTGATGCCATCGTGGAGTTCTTCAACGAATACCTGAAATAATCATCAGCCAAACATAAACCACTACAGGCGGGCGTGACCATAATGTCTTGTCCGCCTGTATCATATCAAACATGAAGACAATAACTTTTCCCAACGGAGAGGAAGTATTCGTTCCAACTCACCGTCTCGATATGCAAGAGTCTTCATCCCAATCCCCTATTGACTGCCATTCCTCCAGGCTTCCCCAGGCGGCTTCTATTCGTTCTTTATTCCCCTTTGCTATCCAATCCATGGGGCCAAGTCCCGGAGTTCGCGCTACTTTCCCCATATATAGCTTTATCACCCATGCCGGAACTATCCCCGTAAACTTAAAATACCAGGGCAAACCTTTTACCATCCTACCAAAATAGTCCTCCAGGCTTAGCCCCTCGCGGAAATGCAACAGCTCTTCCAGCTCATCTGAGTCGCGAAACCACATCCCGTGGAAGTTGCGCGTGGCAAACCAGCGACGCTCAAAAATCTTCTCCGGCGGCGGACATCCCAAGACTTTCATCAACCGACATTCAAACTCATAGTTAGTCATCCGATACCGGGCACCGCTACCTATATTATAAGCACGATTCCAAAAACTCTCCGGCAACTCTCTGGAGCATAGCGATGCCAACACCTCACCGGAATCCTCCACCGTAGTCCATTCCAGCACACCTCTTAGCGGCACATGAAAAGTAATCGGATCTCCGACCTTTGTCAGAAGTCCCGCATGCAATATCCCCGACTGGCGCAGCGACACCCACCGCCGAAGGCCTCCGCCGCGCAGCAATTCTTCAGCCCGAATCTTCGACAAAGCATAAGCATCAAACTTCGCGGGCTGCTGCGGATCTCCCACTCCTCCCCAAGGATTATCGATATCATGAAACTCATATTGTGCGACACTCCCGATATATACAACAGCCGTGGTATCCAGCTGTCCCAACTCCCGCAATACCGACAACAGCAACTCCATCGCCCCCACATTCACCCGCAAAGTCTCCTCAGGATACCAATCAGCCGCCGGCGAAACCATCCCCCCGATATGCAAAACCATATCAGCTCCACGAAGCCCCGAAAGCATAGCCTCGCGATCAAGCAAATCTCCCCAGATGACCTCCACTCCCCTCTCCATAAAAGGAGCCAAAAACTTACGATTTTTAGAGCTATCGCGAGCCAAAACCACAAGAGAATGTCCTCCGGCAGCCACAAGCCGCCGAAGACCCTCCGACCCCATGACACCGGTTCCACCGGTAATAAAAATCCGCATAAAAGAAAAATATTTCCACAAATCTAAAAAATCCCCGCCAAAAATCCAAATCCCCGCTCCAAGCTCCCCCCCTCACAGTAGCACAGGCGTGGACCTCCCCATCTCCACCAAAATTCCTAAATTTTCAAAAGATCCTTCCTTAAAATAAAAAAATGACAACTAAGTAGATGGTCAATTTAAATTCAAACTATGCCGCTGGCCATAATGGAGAGGCATATTTTATTGAGGTACATTCAGCAGATACCAAGAATGTGGAGGATGTTATAGCAAGCCGGGGGTAGGGTTCCTTTAGCAAGTCGAGTGAGGCTCATTTGTGCGAACTTTGCCGGGGTTGGGGCGTTATTATTGTTGATGAAACAGATAATATTATGGGTTTCGGCGGCGTTGCTCTCTATGGCGGCTACAGTTTTGCCGGAGAGGGAACTCTCGAAGACTGAAGAACCCGCTTCGGTCGATCATTTCGAGACGGCTATCGAAATCATCAAGAAGTATGAGGGACTGCACTCGCCGCGGCATTGGCCGCTGGTGGGGTATGGTCATAAGGTACTTCCCGGAGAGAAATTCCCTCGAGGACGAACTCTCACAGAGAAGGAGGCCGAGGACTTGCTACGCAAGGACTTCAGAAAATTCTGCAAGTTGTTTCGCAGTTATGGACGCGATTCAATCCTTATGGCTGCGCTGGCTTATAATATAGGTAATGGAGCGGCGGAGCGGTCGACAGTTGCTAAGAAACTAAAGTCGGGGGATCGAAATATCCGCGAGAATTATCTTTCTCACTCGCGCTACCGAGGGAAGACACTTCCGCAGTTGCGACGACGACGGGCGGAGGAGTTTGAGAAGCTGTTTGTCACTGAAGAATTGGGAATTCGGGAATAGGATTCCGAATTCTTGGATAGTGAGGCCGATGGCCTCGCACAGCCTCAAAGACAGCACCGGGGAGATACCCGTAAAGGACCTTAGGGGACTCATTGAAGAGAGATAGACTCGGAGATTTTAGATTGGAGATTGGAGATTTATTATTGTTGCTTCTTTTTTTGTTTTAATTTGATTTTGATTTATGAGAACTTTTGTTTCTTCTTTTTTGGTGTTGTTGGGGCTTGGAGCTTCAATTTCCTTGGGGGCTTGTACGGAAGGTCGCCGAGGGGGTAATTCTGACAGTCTGCCGCAAGAGGTTCGGGAGATAGTGGAGGCTGTGGAGAATGACGATGCCGATCGGTTTTCGATGATGGTCAGCTATCCGTTAGTGCGTCCCTACCCTCTTCGGGATATAGAGGATGCAGATCAGATGAGAAGATATTATCGCACACTTGTCGACGACTCGCTGAAGCGAATGATAGCCGGGGAAGAAGCCTTAAGCTGGAAGAAATATGGCTGGCGCGGCTGGGGGCTTGACGATGGGAGCTATATCTGGGTAGACTCCTTGATATATGCAGTGCCCTATCTGTCGAAGAGCGAGAAGGCCGAGCAGCAGCGACTTGTAGCGGAAGAGATAGCGAGCCTCTCACCGGAGATGCGCAAGGGTTGGGTGCCATTGGTATGTTTTCGCGAGGGGGAGAGTGGGGATGTCTTTAGGATAGACCGCCATATCGAGGAGAGCGATGAGGGAACGGGGCCGCTCCGCATGGCGATATATCGGGAGGGGAAAAATCTTGGGGGAAAGCCTTGGAAGACCTTGCACGGGAAGGAAGAGACTGAGGGGACTATGGAGAATCGAAATTTCAGTTTCACTTCGGCAGATGGGACCGAGGCCGTTTATCGTCCGGACAATCCATCGGATGGGGGAGAAGAGATACTGCTGATAAGCGACGGAAAAGAGATCCTACGGCAAGTGGAGCCTGTCTACTGGCTGGACTTGCGTGAGAAATGATTTTTTCCTTGGGGTGCGTTTTTTGGGGAGGGGGAAATCCCAGGATTTTTTGTCGGGTATAAAAAAAAGATTAACTTTGCAATTCGAAGGAGAGCGATCCTATCGGAGCTTCGGTATGCTTTTAGATTAAAATCTTGGGCAACGCATTGAGGTTCGGTTTGGATGCATTTTCCTTTCATGTGAGTTAAAATTCTCTGGGTTAATGTCTTATATTGATTCCGAGGAGCCAAAGGAATATCTTGGCGGGAAGGACGCTATAGAATTGGGGATGCTTTGTGGAAGCTCGAGGTCCTTGGATAGGGCGGGAGCTTTGGAGTGGTTTGCTCTTAGTGCTCCTTATCGGCGGGAGATGCGGGCCCGTGAGCTGTTTGAGAGCTTGGGGATTGAAACTTTTGTGCCTATGCAGCAACTGCTTGAGGAGACTGCCGGGGGGCGACGGAAGCGCACTCTTCGTCCTGCGGTGCCTAATTTGCTGTTTGCACGCAGCACACGGAGTCAGCTTCAGGCGTTTAAGACTCAATATCCGATAGTGCAGTATATTACGCGACCTATAGATGGGCGCAATGAGCCGATAATCGTACCGGATCGTCAGATGGAGGATTTTCGCAGGGCTATTACGAAATCGCTTGATACGATACTTTATTTTAAGCCCTCTGAGATTGATTTGAGCAAGGGGAAGCGGGTAAGAATAATCGGTGGTGTACTAAACGGTGTATCGGGAACGTTAATGAAAGTAAAAGGGGCGCGATCGCGTCGCCTTGTAATAATGTTAGAGGGCCTCGGGGCAGTAGCTGCCGAAGTCGAACCGGATTATATCGAACTAATTTAATGCACTGGATAACACTTATTGTCATAGCCTATACTGTAAGCTTATTGCTTACGGGCATGATAATACCCCAGGTTTTACAGATAGCGTATCGTCGGAAGTTGTTTGACAAGCCCGACAGGCGCAAGATACATTCAGGGCATGTCCCACGTCTTGGGGGCACTTCGTTTTTTCCAACGGTAGCATGTGCCGTATCGCTGAGCCTGGTAATATGTTTTAATAATGAGGGGCTATCCTCGGGGATTGCGGGCTACGACTTTCGG
Organism: Muribaculaceae bacterium; assembly: GCA_023667015.1. GTDB lineage: Bacteria > Bacteroidota > Bacteroidia > Bacteroidales > Muribaculaceae > Lepagella. The sequence goes on from JAMPAX010000002.1 coordinate 12,350, forward strand.
CCCTTACTTCTGGGATTATGCTCAGTGATATTGCTATACTTTGTAGGATTTTCTGATGATCTTGTCGGGGTTCGCTATAGGATAAAGTTTGTAGTGCAAGCGGTGTGTGCAGCATTGACGATATGGAGCGGTGTGTGCATAACGGGACTTGAGGGACTGTTGGGGATAGGGAGCATTCCGGAATGGGCATCCTATGCATTAACAGCGTTTATGGTAGTCTATATTGTGAATGCTATCAATCTGATAGACGGGATCGACGGGCTTGCCTCCGGGCTATCCGCAATCGCTGTTGGCTTTTATGGGATAGTTTTCTATCTGATAGGGGATTATGTAGATTCGATAACAGCGTGGGCCACTTGTGGAACTCTGGTAGCCTTCTTTTACTACAACGTATTTGGGGATGCCGACCATCATAGCAAGATATTTATGGGGGATACAGGGTCGCTGACTATAGGGATGATAATCTCCTATTTGTCATTACGATTGAGTTCTCCGGCAGTACCTGAGAGTATTGGGGGTATGCCGTCGCTGGTAGTAGCCTTCAGTCCGCTATTGATACCATTATTTGACGTAGTTCGGGTAAGCATCCATAGGGTGATGGCAGGGAGGAATCCTTTTTTGCCGGATAAAAGTCATATCCACCACAAATTGCTGGCTACGGGGCTTGAATCCGGGAAAGTACTGTCGGTACTTCTTGGAAGTTCTGTGGTGCTGATAATCTTAAATTTATGGCTATCTACGCTGATCAATATCAACTTAGTGCTCATGGTAGATGTGATAGTATGGCTTATTGGTAATCATATCATAAATAGTCGGATAAAAGCACGCAATATATCGGGTATCGGATGACGGGGCGTTGCAAGCAATATTATTGCCAGAAGCAAAAATATTGGGGATTGAAGATTGGGAAATGAGGATTTAAAATTAAAAAAATAATAATACAATAATAGCAACTAATGAAAACCTTCAGAATGACACTTGCAGGGCTGAGTGTGGCAGTGGCGACACTGTTTTTGAGCAGCTGCAATCCTAAGAATGTGTCTTACATGCAGGATTTGGACCAGACTGTATTAAAAGTCCAAGCCGAGCAGCAGCAGTTTAAGATAGAACCGGGCGATAAGGTATCGATTATTGTCCATTCAAAAGATCCGGCTTTGGCATCGCTTTTCAATCTTCCGGTAGTTACGAATAGGGCCGCCTCTCCGAGTCTGAATTCCGGAGGGACAACAACAGTATCATATGATATAGACCAGGGAATGTCGGCCTATACCGTAAGTCCGAGCGGAGACATAGAGTTTCCGATACTTGGCAAGCTTCATATCGCGGGGATGACACGAAATGAGGTGGTTGGTTTCATCAAAGGGGAGCTGGTAGGACGCAACTTGATAAAAGATCCGACAGTGACCGTAGAACTAATCAACACCGGCTTCAGCATCTTGGGCGAGGTAAAACAGCCCGGGCGATATAACATCAACCGCGACAACCTGAACGTACTTGAAGCCTTGGCACTTGCCGGAGACTTGAACATCCAGGGTAATCGCCAGAATGTAAAACTCATACGCACCCAAGCAGACGGGACAACACAAGCCTATCTACTAGATCTTACGAATGCCAACGGAATGATGTCGTCACCGGCATTCTATCTGAAGCAAAACGACATCATCTACGTAGAGCCCAATGGGGTACGCAAACGTGAGACTACCGTCAACGGTAACACAGCACTATCTGCCGGATTCTGGGTATCGGTAGCATCGCTGCTGACCTCGATTTCAGTGCTCATCTTTAAGTAAACAACACAATGGACGATACCTCCAAACAAATCACCAACGTAAACGACACGGAGACGGTATTTTCGCTACGCGACTTCATAACTACCTGTCTGTCAAAATGGCAATGGTTTGTCTGCTCGCTGATACTCTTCATAGGCCTTGGCATATTCTACGTATTGCGCCAACAGCCGGTCTATGAGCGGACATGTTCAGTGCTGATAAAAGGAGACAACTCCTCGTCGTTTTCCGATCCCACAGGAGGGTTTGGCGGCTTCAACCTCTTCGGAGGGAACAAGAACGTAGAGAACGAGCTGATCTCACTGACCTCACCCTCAGTGGTCAGCGAAGTAGTAAAGCGTCTGGAACTAAACATCAACTATAACCAGACAGGAAGATTCCATCCTACGACACTCTACCACAGTTCGAATCCCGTAAACGTAACCTTTCCCGATCTGAATCCTCAGAAGACGACGGGGTTCACAATGGAGCTACAACCGGACAACAGCGTATGCCTCTATGACTTCTATGCTGTCAACGAAGAAGGGGATAAAGAAGAATACGACGATGAAATCAACACTCGACTGAGCTTCAACCTCGTAAAAACCCCGATAGGACGCATGGGAGTGCAGCCTAACGGTGGGTTTACCGGACATATTACGGAGCCGATAACCATCAAGGTGACCCACACCGGAATGTCCGGAACGATAGAGCAATATTGTGCGAAGATAAAGGGAGACCTTGCAAATCAAGACGCCGAAGTAATCGACTTGACTATCGACGATGTAAACATAGAGAGAGCCTGCGACATCCTGGACATGGTAATCACCGTCTACAACGAATTTTGGGTAGAAGACAAGAATCGAGTAGCGGTAGCAACGAGCGACTTCATCTCCGAGCGACTCAACCTTATAGAAAGAGAACTTGGCAATGTAGACGACTCAATAGCCCAATTCAAGAGCACCAACAGAGTGCCCGACATTGAGAATACCGTAAGGATGAAATTCGAGGAAGCCTCAAGGATATCAGACCAGTCGATCAAGATACGCAACGAACTGGCCATGTCGAGCTTCCTGCGCGACTTCCTGCTTAATCCCAAGAACAACAATTCGGTCATCCCCGTCAACGTCATCATCAAAGACGCCGGAGCGGCACAGGCTATATCCGACTACAACAAACTATTGTTACAGCGAGAGAGCCTGATAAAGAACTCCGGAGCGAACAACCCGGTGATCCGCGACATGGATGTACAGCTCACGGGCTTCCGCGAAGCGATCTTAAACTCCGTCAATGCCAACATAGGGTCATTGCAGACCAGTTTGCAGGACATGGAGCGGAATGCTAACGTCTCCGACTCCGAGCTTTCTCACGCACCGATACAGGCAAAATACCTGCTCTCAATAGAGCGTCAACAGAAAGTAAAGGAAGAGCTCTACGTCTACCTTCTGCAGAAGCGAGAAGAGACTGAGCTATCGCAGACCTTCACAGCCTACAATACCCGTATCATCACCCCGCCCTACGGACCCTCGGCACCGATATCTCCCAAAAAGAAGCTGATACTCATCATCTGCTTTATACTTGGCGTAGCTGTCCCGGGAGTAGCATTCTACGTAATAGAAGCGACCAATACCAAGATTCGATCCCGGAAAGACCTGGAGAATCTGCCGGTGCCCTTTGCCGGAGAAATTCCGGAGATCAAACAGGGAGGAAAATTATCAAACATACTCAAGACCCGCAAGAAGAAGAGAGAAGAGTTCGAAGCCCCGAAGCCGGTGGTGGAAGAGGGAAAACGCGACATCCCCAACGAGGCATTCCGCGTAGTACGCTCAAACATCGACTTCATGCTTGGGAAAGATGCGAAATGTCCGGTACTGATGCTGACATCGTTCAATCCCGGCTCCGGCAAATCCTTTATTGCCTACAACTTAGGAGTAAGCTTCGCGCTTAAACACAAACGGGTATTGCTGATTGACACCGACCTGCGCCACGGCTCCCTGTCGGGCTACGCCGGCTCACCGAAGAAAGGCATCAGCAACTACCTGACCGGCCAATACGGCAACTGGGAATCAATGGTAGTTAAAGGCGTAGGAGCCTCCTCTCTCGACATTATGCCGATAGGTCACAAGCCGCCAAACCCTGCCGAGCTGTTAGAGAACGGCAAGCTTGGCGAGATGTTGGCCGAGGCACGCGAACACTACGACTTGATAATAATGGACTGTCCGCCGGTGAATATCGTTGTAGACACCCAGATTATCAGCGAATATATCGATCGCACGATATTCGTGGTCCGCGCAGGATTGCTTGAGCGCAGCGCAGTAAAAGAGATAGCAGAGCTCTATCATGCCAAGAAGTACAAGAACATGAGCATATTGCTCAATGGTACAGAATCGACCTTCAGCTCGTACTCACATTACGGCACCTACGAAGCCTACGAGTCAGATTGATATAAATTCGGCTCTGCCGAATTTATATCAATTCAGAATTTACAATGTAAGTAGATGGGCGATTTAAATTTAAACTTAATGCGCGGTTATTTTTGCGACAGTCTCTTCACTCGAAGAAGGAATAATGCGGGCATTATGACTGATGAGAGAGGAGAAAATGTCCAAAAAGAACAATCAGAAAGTTTGAATTTAAATTGAAGAGCTACTTACCGTAAGAAAGTACTATTTATAATCAAAAAAGGATTGGATTTCGGGGAAACCCGAAATCCAATATAAAAAGGACTCAAACAAACTCCGCTAATTCCCAAATACAATGTGGCCATTTAAGAAACATGTTCATACGCTTGAACAAGCAAACTTCCTACAGGGTATTACCGATTGGCATTCACACATATTGCACGGGGTAGACGACGGTATCAAGACCCTCGAAGACTCATTGGAGGTGCTCCGCACCTATGAAAAGAAGGGGGTAAAGACGTTATGGCTGACACCACACGTGATGGAAGATTATCCCAACGTGCCTGCCGACCTGCAACGGCGCTTTGAAGAGCTGCGACTAGCCTACGACGGATCTGTAGAGCTTCACTTAGCGTCGGAAAACATGCTCGACTCCCTATTTGAAGAGCGACTTGCCACTAAAGACTTCCTGCCAATAGGGAAAGAAGGGAACCATCTACTTGTAGAGACCTCCTACTTCAATCCTCCGATGAATATGGAAGAACTATTAGAGAGCACCATGTCGATAGGATATTATCCCGTACTTGCCCATCCGGAGCGATATCGCTACATGGACACTAAGGATTATCAGCGACTTAAAGACATGGGAGTATTGTTTCAAGTTAACTTTGTATCGGTAGTTGGTGGCTACGGCGAAACAGCTCGCGCAAAGAGCGAATGGCTGCTACAGAAAGGGATGGTAGACCTCACAGGATCGGATCTCCACCGACTAAAAGCGATACAAAACTTCCTGCAGGTAGCACCTAAGAAAGCTGAAACACTGGATAGATTGCTGGAAGTGGCCAGAAAGCCGGGATTGGAATGAGAATGGCTTGAGAGTTTAAGGAATTTTGGGAGCTTTGGGAGCTTTGGGGATTATGGGAGAATTTATGAGAATGATATGAATATTGCTATTGTTGGAACGGGATATGTAGGACTTGTGACGGGAACTTGTTTCGCCGAAATCGGCGTCAACGTCACTTGTGTGGATATAGATTCTGAGAAAATCGAGAGGCTTCGCCACGGGGAGATTCCTATCTATGAGCCGGGTCTCAAAGAGATGGTAAGACGCAACACAGAAGCCGGGCGACTCCGATTTTCGACATCATTGGCAGAAGTGCTTCCGGACGTAGAGGTAGTATTCTCAGCCGTAGGTACGCCACCGGACGAAGATGGGTCCACCGACCTGCAGTATGTCTTGGACGTAGCTCGAGAATTCGGACGCAACATCAATAGATATACCTTGCTTGTGACCAAGAGCACTGTACCCGTGGGTACAGCAGAACTCGTCAGAAAAGCCGTAGAAGAAGAGTTGGCTAAGCGAGGAGTAAAAGTGCCCTTCGACGTAGCGAGCAATCCGGAATTTCTCAAAGAAGGAGCAGCTATCAAAGACTTCATGACCCCCGACCGTGTAGTCGTTGGCACCAACACAGAGCAAGCGCGCAAGATAATGTCGCGACTCTACAAGCCGTTCATGCTCAACGTAGAGAGAATGATATTCACCGACATACCCTCAGCAGAGATGATCAAATACGCAGCCAACTCCATGCTTGCAACCCGCATATCATTTATGAACGACATTGCCAATCTGTGTGAGATAGTAGGAGCAGACGTCAACATGGTGCGCAAAGGGATATCTGCAGATGTGCGTATAGGACGAAAATTCCTATATCCCGGGTGTGGCTACGGAGGAAGTTGTTTTCCCAAAGACGTAAAATCACTGATACGCTCAGCAGCCAAGCAGGGATATGAGATGAAGGTACTCCGAGCCGTAGACGAAGTCAACGAACGCCAGAAATCAATACTCTTCGACAAACTACAGAAACACTTTGGGGGCGACATCCGTGGACGTCGCATAGCAATGTGGGGACTGGCCTTCAAGCCGCAGACCGATGATATGCGTGAGGCTCCATCGCTGGTACTCATCGACCTGATGTTGAAAGCGGGAGCGATGGTAAGAGTGTATGACCCGGTAGCGATGGAAGAATGTCGCAGACGATTAGGGGATAAGGTAGAATATGCTACCGACATGTATGATGCCGCCGTAGATGCCGATGCGCTGATGCTCGTGACAGAATGGAATCAGTTCAGATTGCCATCGCTGGCCGTGTTGGAGAAGACGATGAATACGCCGGTGGTGCTTGACGGCAGGAACATCTATGACCCTGCTGAATTCCGCGAACATGGATTCACATATTATAAGATAGGATAGACGTTGTCTGAACTTTTTACGACAACTTCATAGAAAGACGAAGATATGAATTATAAACGGAATATAATTGTCACCGGAGGTGCCGGATTTATAGGCAACCACGTAGTTCGGCTCTTTGTAGAGAAATATCCGGAATATCGTATAATATGTTTAGACTCGCTGACTTATGCCGGGAATCTTGCAAACTTGGAAGATGTAGCGAACCGGGAGAACTTTGTCTTTGAGAAAGCGGATATATGCGACAGCGAAGCAGTAACAAGGATAATGACCGACTATCAGATAGATAGTATCATCCACTTAGCAGCAGAGAGCCACGTAGACCGTTCGATAACAGATCCACTGATTTTTGCGCGTACCAACGTGATGGGTACACTGACCTTATTGCAGATCGCGCGAGAAGAATGGGAGAACAGACCTGAGGGATATTCCGGCAAGCTCTTCTATCATATCTCAACTGATGAAGTCTTCGGCGCATTAGAAATAGAAGAAGATCGCGACACAGCCCCCTACGGAGAAGGAATCTTCAACGAACAGACAGCCTACTCCCCCCACTCCCCCTACTCGGCCTCGAAAGCCTCAAGCGACCACTTCGTACGCGCATACCACGACACCTACGGGATGCCGACGGTAATCTCCAACTGTTCGAACAATTACGGACCGTATCAATATCCGGAAAAACTGATACCCCTGTTTATCAACAATATTCTGAGCGGGCGCCCCTTGCCGGTGTATGGCGAAGGGAAAAACGTCAGAGACTGGCTCTATGTAGAAGACCATGCTCGAGCGATAGACACCGTATTCCACCGGGGACGTCCCGGGGAAACCTACTGCATCGGGGGTTGCAACGAATGGCGCAACATCGACTTAGTCGAGACACTGATAAAAGTGACCGACAGAATATTAGGCAATCCTGAGGGATACAGCCGTAAACTCATCACCCACGTAACAGACCGTAAAGGACACGACCTGCGATATGCCATAGATGCCGAAAAAATCAGAAAAGAGCTCGGCTGGGAACCCTCTCTGACATTTGAAGAAGGGATAGAGAAGACCGTAAGATGGTATGTTGAGGGAAGAGGGAATAGGGAATAGGGAATAGGGAATAGGGAATCGATAGATGGAAGCGGTTACAGCGGTGAATCTGTTGGTGCTGGCCATTATGATATTTGGGCAGCTGATGAAGGTTAAAAATAGCCTCATCCCGGCCGCTGTAGTTATACTTATCTGCTTCTTTAGCGTCCGCTATAACTATACTAACGACTACTGGGCCTATAGCTTCTGGTATAAAAACATCGTAAAATACCCTTATAGCGTAGTAGTAGCCCGATTCAAAGACGTAGAATTCGGATGGTATTGGCTCAACAAGATGTTTGCCCCAATAGGCTTTCAGGGGCTTATAGTATTCTGTACGATCATCCAATTCGGCACAATAGGATGGCTGATAAAGAAATATGTCAGGGTAAAATATCAATGGATGATATTGAGCATTTATCTGTTTTGGCCACAGATGATGCTTGTGCAGATGTCGATGCTACGCCAGATGGTAGCAATGAGCATCATCTGCATGGGGATACCGAGCCTGTTGAGACGCAGATGGATAATCTATATCACCCTGATACTGATAGGATCATTGTTCCATACATCGGCATTATTTGGAATAATGCTGATTCCGCTGTATTTCTTACGAAATAAGAACTACAAAATCATACTGACAGGCTTCATGTCGGTAGTAGCGATATTACTGTTGCTTCCCAACCTTCTCTCCCCAATTATCAACCTGCTGATAGCGTCCGAATCCTTCGAGAAATATAAAGTATACGTCATGGACAGCGACCAGAACACGATGCGTTCCGGCATAGGATTCATCTTTCAGATACTGATGGTTGTCTACTTTATCTTCACGATGCGATGGGACAAACAAAGTGAGAAATTCTTCATGCTATGTTTAATATCCTACTATGCGATGACCCCACTGTTTGCAACAATGGGAAGTGCCGGCCGATTGGGATATTACTTCGTATTGCCGGGATTAATAGGATTACAGGTACCAATAAACAGGGCTCGTCGAGACTTCGTATCGATGTGGCTGATGATAGGATTCTTCCTATACATCTTGCTAAATTATGTAACGTTCTTCTACGATCCCACCTTTATCAAATGTTATCTCCACTACACCACCATATTTGACTGATGGAAAACATAACTCCGATGAAAATACTGGTCACAGGCTCTGCCGGCTTTGTCGGGAAAAATCTTTGTGTCCAACTTGAGAACATACGTAGCGGGAAAGCACACTGCTACGGCGACCTGCAGATTGAAGAGATCATGAGATACGACCTCGACACCCCCGAGGAGCTACTCGATGAATACTGCAGTCGTGCAGACTTTGTATTCAATCTCGCGGGCGTCAACAGGCCCAAAGACCCTGAGGAATTCATGCGAGGGAATTTCGGCTTTGCCTCCCGACTATTAGAGACACTTGAGCGCCACGGCAACCGATGCCCGGTCATGATCTCCTCATCCACCCAAGCAGCGCTCGACAATCCCTACGGAGAAAGCAAACGCGCAGGAGAAGAGCTTATGCGCAAATATGGGGAGCGCACGGGGGCGAAAGTACTAATCTATCGCTTCCCCAACCTGTTTGGCAAATGGTGCAGACCGAACTACAACTCAGCAGTAGCCACATTCTGCCACAACATCGCACACGACCTGCCAATAACCGTCAACGACCCCTCCACACGCCTGAATCTCGTGTACATCGATGACATGGTAGCGGAGATGATAGCAGCATTAAAAGGGGAAGAGAATCGGAACGGAGAAATCTGCGAAGTGCCCGTGGTTCATACAGCCACACTCGGAGAGATAACCGATTTGTTATATCAATTCCACGACCAGCCGCAGACACTCGATATGCCGGACATACCGGCAGGATCCTTAGCCAAGAAGCTATATTCCACCTACCTGTCATACCTGCCGGCGGAAAAAGTCAGCATACCACTGAAAATGAATGTGGATTATCGTGGGAGCTTCACCGAACTACTCCATACGGCCAACGCCGGACAATTCTCCGTCAACATCTCCAACCCCGGAGTAACGAAAGGGAACCACTGGCACAACACCAAATGGGAATTCTTCATAGTCGTATCAGGGACGGCATTGATATTACAAAAGAGCCTGATTAGCGATGAGATACTTGAGTTTAGAGTATCGGGATCTAAGATTGAGGCTGTACATATGCTTCCCGGCTATACCCATAACATTATAAACCTGTCAGAGACAGAACCACTTGTGACGCTGATGTGGGCGAATGAAAAATTCGATCCCTCATATCCGGACACATATTTCCAACCCGTAGAAGACAATGGCAAAATTTAAAAACGACGGAAGACTCCGACTCCTCATAATAGTAGGCACACGCCCGGAAATTATCAGGCTCTCAGCAGTAATCAACAAATGTCGCAAATACTTCGACACCATCCTTGCCCACACAGGACAGAACTACGACTATAACCTCAACGGCATCTTCTTTCGCGATCTGAAGATAGCCGACCCGGACGTCTACATGGATGCCGTGGGCGATGACTTAGGCTCTACGATGGGCAACATCATCGACAAGAGCTACAAACTGATGGTCGAGACCCGGCCCGATGCAGTACTCGTTTTGGGCGATACGAACTCCTGTCTGAGCGTAATCGGGGCCAAGCGGCTCCATATCCCTATCTTCCATATGGAAGCCGGCAACAGATGCTTCGACGAATGCCTCCCCGAAGAGACCAATCGTCGCATCGTAGACATCATCAGCGACGTCAACATCTGCTACTCAGAACACGCTCGCAGATACCTCAACGCCTCGGGAGTAGCCCCTCAGCGCACCTACGTCAGCGGCTCGCCCATGGCCGAAGTATTAAGCACCAATCTCGAAGAGACCCTCTCCTCCGACATATTAAAAAGACTCGGACTCGAACGCCGTAAATACATCCTCCTCTCAGCACATCGCGAAGAAAATATCGACACGGAGAAAAACTTCCACACCTTATTTACGGCAGTCAACGAGATGGCTCGCAAATACGACATGCCAATACTCTATAGCTGCCATCCACGCTCCAGAAAGCGTCTCGAAGCATCCGGCTTCAAGCTCGACCCCAGAGTAATAGCCCATGAGCCTCTCGGCTTTCATGACTACAATTGCCTTCAGGTCAATGCCTACGCTGTAGTCAGCGATAGCGGTACACTTCCGGAAGAAGCCTCCTTCTACCTCTCGCAGGGAATGCCGATAGCCGCTGTGTGCATACGCACCTCCACCGAACGACCGGAAGCTCTCGACAAAGGAGACTTTATCCTGGCCGGCATCGATAGCAGGTCGCTACTGCAGGGTGTAGACACAGCCGTTAGGATGAACCTCGACGGCGACCACGGACTGCCGGTCCCGGACTATACAGACGAATGCGTATCCTCCAAAATTGTTAGACTGATACAGAGCTACACCGGAATAGTCAATAGAACGGTATGGAGAAAAGATGGGGAGGAGATGTGATGAATAGGATAATATTCGTATCAGGCCACTTTTCAACACCAACCAACACTACGTCTCGCATAGTGACAAAGATAGCGTGTGCACTGTCGAAGAGTAGACCGGTCATGGCCATCACCTGCGACGAACCGGATGCCGAAGAGTCCGACAGTGCACTGAGAGAACACTATGACGTTGATATCCGCCGCATCCCCTTAGGGCGAGTAGAACACAAGACAATACTTCTCAGACTCTATTATTCATTGATGATAAGTTGGAAACTCACATCCATGATAAAGAGAGAAGTGAAAAAAGACGACAAAGTCATAATCGTCACCAATCCGGAACTCCTGATGCTTGCCGTAGGACATCTACGGAGGCAACGTAATTTCCATCTTACGATACTCGTACACGATGTCTTTCCGGAAAACACCATACCCGCCGGGATATTCAAAACTCGACGCAACATCATCTACCGACACATAGAGCGGATGTTTAACAAAGCATACGCGAGTGCCGACAGACTGATAGTAATCGGAGAAGACATGAAAGAAGTGATGGCCGGAAAAATCCGGGGATTCAAAAATAAAGGCGAAATAGAGATCATCCCCAACTTTCCCGGCACACCCTCAGCACTACCAACCGCCGGAAGGCCGAAACCGACGTCGGAAGTTTCGGAGAATCAAGGCAAACTGCGTGTGGTATATGCCGGCAATGTAGGGCGAGTACAGGGAATTGATGAAATAGTAAGACTCTGGTCGAAGAGCAACAATCCTCAGGCTGAGTTTCATATCTACGGCGGGGGCGTAATGTCTCCGGCCATTGACAAGCTGGTAAAAGAACTCGGTCGGGAAGATATTATCTACCATGGACAATTCCAACCCGAAAGTCAGGATGAAATCCTAAAGAATGCCGACATATGTCTAATCGCACTGTCGGAAGGGATGTATGGACTTGGCGTCCCCTCAAAATCCTACAATATCTTTGCTGCCGGGAGGCCCGTAGCCTACATAGGAGACCCTGAGTCGGAGCTCTGGAACGTAGTCAGCCGAAACGACATAGGCTACTGCTTCAACGGAGTTCGGGATCCTGCACTTTCAGAATTCATAGCCAAGGCATCCCCCACGCTACGAGAAGAATTGTCAGAGAAAGGAAAGCGGGCAGCCAAGCTTTGTCAAGAGCAATTTTCGGAGGAAATTATACTTCACAGATATGAAGAGCTGATGCGCGACTGAGGACTCCGGAATTTAAGGAATTTCGGGAGATTCGGGAAGATTGATACAATGTATATTTAGTATTATGGATAGAATATTATTATGCCTTGCCCACATGAGCGGGCGCGAACAAGATTATATTAAAGAAGCATTCAAAGACAATTGGGTAGTGCCCCTTGGGCCAAACGTCAATGGATTTGAGTCTGATTTAGAAGCATTTGTAAAGAGTCTGCCGGAAGATGCATCCGAAGAAACCCGCAAAGCATTAGAGCCCAAGCGGGTAGTAGCTTTATCAGCAGGCACGGCAGCAGTACATTTAGCACTCATCGCCTGCGGCGTTGGAGCCGGCGATGAAGTGATAGTACAGAGCTTCACCTTCTGTGCATCAGCCAATCCTGTGACTTATATCGGGGCTACCCCGGTATTTGTAGACTCAGAGAAAGACACTTGGAACATGGATCCGGAATTGCTGGACAAAGCTATTGCCGATCGCATCGCAAAGACCGGGAAGAAACCCAAAGCTATAATCCCCGTATATCTCTACGGAATGCCCGCAAAAATAGACCGCATCATGGAAGTTGCATCCAAGTATGACATTCCCGTCATTGAAGATGCAGCAGAAGGGTTTGGTTCGCGTTTCGACGGAAGAATCTGTGGCACCTTCGGACGCTTCGGAGTATTATCCTTCAACGGCAACAAGATGATAACGACCTCCGGAGGAGGCGCCTTGATATGTCCCGACGAAGAGACTCGCAACAAGATAATGTTCTATGCCACCCAGGCACGCGAATCGTATCCCTACTATCAACATGAAGAGATAGGCTACAACTATCGCATGAGCAACATCTGTGCCGGGATAGGACGCGGCCAAATGACCATAGCTGAAGAGCACATAGCCCATCACCGCCACGTACAGGCACTTTACGAAGAATTGCTGAAAGATGTGGAAGGAGTGACGCTACATAGCATGAGCGGCAGATATGAATCAAACTACTGGCTATGCACAGTCACACTTAGCACGGATCTCCATATCAAGGGAGAAGAGGATGTATATAAGAATATAGTAAAAGGGAATGTAGGTGGAGCCGCCGGAGTATCACACGTAGCCACATCAGCTCACACCTCCTCTGAGCCCTCGCGGAACGTAGAGGCCATGCGCGTATACCTCGACAAAGCAGGCATTGAAAGCCGACCGCTATGGAAGCCGATGCACCTCCAGCCCGTATTTGCCGATGCACCTTGCTACACCAACGGAGTATCCGAAGAACTCTTCCACGTAGGACTATGTCTGCCCGCCGGACCATGGGTAGGAGACGAACAGGTACGCTACATCGTAGACAAAATTAAAGAAGCCATCAAGAAATAACATGAAGACAGCACTCATCACAGGGATTACAGGTCAGGATGGCTCCTATCTTGCCGAGCTACTGCTAGAGAAAGGGTATGACGTCCACGGTATTATACGACGATCCTCCACCGACTTCCGGGAGCGCATAGCGCATCTTGAGGGGAAGCCAAACTTTCATCTTCACTATGCTGATATGGGAGACTCCATGTCGCTGGTGAAGGTAGTAGGGAAAGTGCGCCCCGACGAGATCTACAACTTAGCAGCCCAGAGCCACGTGCAGGTAAGCTTCGACGTGCCGGAATATACAGCCAACGTAGACGCCACCGGCACGCTTCGCATCTTAGAAGCCGTACGCACTACGGGGCTTGCCGACACATGCCGAATATATCAGGCATCAACCTCCGAACTTTACGGCAAGGTAGAGCAGGTGCCTCAAGATGAGACAACCCCCTTCCATCCCTATAGTCCCTATGCCGTAGCGAAACTCTATGGCTACTGGATAGTCAAAGAATATCGCGAAGCCTACGGGATGTACTGCTGTTCCGGAATCCTCTTTAATCATGAATCGGAACGACGCGGAGAAACCTTCGTCACACGTAAAATAACGCTTGCCGCAGCCCGCATCGCCCAGGGAAAGCAAGATAAACTGCTACTGGGCAACCTCTCATCGAAGCGAGACTGGGGCTACGCCCCCGACTACGTAGAATGTATGTGGCTGATACTGCAGCAAGACAAACCGGAAGACTTCGTCATTGCCACCGGCGAGCAACACACCGTCAGAGAATTCGCCACCGAAGCCTTCAAATGTGCCGGAATAGAGTTGCGCTGGGAGGGAGAAGGGATCAATGAAAAAGGGATTGACACCGTCACCGGCAAGATAGTAGTAGAAGTATCAGAAGACTTCTATCGCCCCACAGACGTTGTCAACCTATGGGGAAATCCCGCCAAAGCACGACGAGAATTAGGATGGAACCCCACCAAGACCACTTTCAAAGAACTCGTCAGAAAAATGACAGAATCCGATATGGCCAAAGTAGCCGTAGAGCGAGCTACAGACCATGTCAGGATGAACCTCGAAGAATATCTTGAGAAAGGAATAGTAAAATAATGGAATTCCACGACAAAATATACGTAGCGGGCCATCGCGGGATGGTAGGCTCCGCAATATTGAGGAAACTAAAAAGCCTCGGCTACAACAACATTATCACCCGTACACATACAGAGCTCGATTTGACTTCACAACAAGACGTAGAAGACTTCTTCCGGAAAGAGAAGCCCGACTACGTATTCTTAGCCGCAGCAAAAGTAGGAGGCATAGTCGCCAATTCCGAATCTCCGGCCGACTTCATGTGGCAGAACATGACACTGGAGATGAACGTAATCCATTCAGCATGGAAAAACGGAGTAAAGAAACTCGAATTTCTCGGCTCGAGCTGCATATATCCTCGATTGGCACCCCAGCCGATGAAAGAAGACTGCTTATTGACATCCTCACTGGAGCAGACCAATGAGGCCTACGCCCTGGCAAAAATCTCCGGGCTCAAATATTGCGAATATCTCAATAGGCAGTACCATACGGACTTCATATCAGTGATGCCCACCAATCTATATGGACCCAACGACAACTACCACCCCACTCATTCACATGTACTGCCGGCCCTAATCCGCAGATTCCATGAGGCCAAAGAATCGGGAGCCAAGAGCGTCACATGTTGGGGCGACGGATCGCCTCTTCGCGAGTTTCTATATGTAGACGATCTGGCCGACCTGTGTGTGTTCCTAATGAACAACTACTCCGGGAATCAGACAGTCAACGCCGGCACGGGAAAAGAAATCAGCATACGCGAACTCACGGAACTTGTAGCTCAAACAATAGGATACGAAGGGGAAATAGAATGGGACACCACCAAGCCCAATGGGACTCCACGCAAACTCCTAGACGTCAGCAAGGCAACAGCCTTAGGATGGACATACACGACAGACCTGCCGGAAGGGATAGCCTTAGCATATAAAGACTTTCTGGAGAACCCTATGCGAGCAGAGAGATAAACGATTTGACTATGCCGTATCGAGGGGTTGATGGTTGACAATTTATAGTTGAAAGGTTATAGAAGATGATAGAATCCAACACTACAGTATGATATACTTCGTAATACTGTTTTGCTTCTTAATATGTATTTTCCAATTTGACTACTGTCGGAAGCGCAAATTTTCGTCAGTATCCTTTTGGGGATTGCTCATTGCGCTCATTATGATCTCCGGGCTGCGTTATCGTCTGGGAGTAGATACGATACGTTACGAGAGCGCATACGCTGACTTCCCCTCACTCCTCGAATTGGAGAAATATGATTTCTCCAACACCAGATATGAGCCGGGGTTTATCATATTCTGTAGCATCACAAGAACATTTTCCCCCGACTTCGTATACTTGCAACTACTCCACGCATTTGTAGTCAATACCATAGTATTTCTTTTTACCAGACATTATTGTCGCAACAAATTCTTTGTGCTGACATTATACTATGTGTTTCTCTATCTGAACTTCAATTGTCAGGTGATGCGAGAATCATTGGCTGTCTGTATCTTTTTGTGTTCATGGCCATTGATAAAGAAAGGGAAATGGCTGTGGTATTATGTCGTAGCCGCCGTAAATATACTTTTCCATACATCGGCGATATTCATGCTTCTTTTACCGATATTCATGTTGCCGGGAATTAGAGCACTATTCAAGCCGGGCCTGCGTTCCTTATTCATAATTGCCGCCATCATCGTTGGAGGATTTATCCTACAACAAATGTTCTTCAAAGCCATCGTCTTGATGAATATGGGAGATCGCCTTATGGATAGGGCATCCATGTATGGTTCTACTGCCGACGGAGGAAGCAGGCTAAATATCTTCGGAGCATTTAGTAAAATATTCCGACATATATTATATCCGTTGGTAGCTTTGATATTCATGAGGATGAACTGGCGGCATACACATAGAAACACCAAAGGGAAGAAACCGGGATGGTGGAAATTGGAGGTATTGGTTATGTGTGGAATATATTCAGCTTCAGCTTCCATCCCCATCAATATCTTCGGCCGATTTTTCAACTACTTCGGCATGTTTATATTTATGGTACTCGGCGACTGGCTCTTTTCGAAATTCCATTTTAAAGAGAAGACATATCGATTGGAACCTCGATATTGGGCACTAATCTTTCTTCCCCTCTTTGCATATCAACTATATGCCTATAATGCCAATGCCAATAAATCAGGAACATTAAAAACCTGGATGCAATTTTACCCCTACTCCTCCCAACTAAATCCGGAAGACAACTTAGATAGAGAAAAAATCTACCATCTTGAACGAGCGAGGTAGAGCCGCCCCTGTGGGTAAAATTTTATGAGATGGACTCTAAGAGTCTAAGATTGAAACTGTCAGAAAAATGAAAGGAATAATACTTGCAGGAGGGAGCGGCACGCGCCTCTACCCTATCACCAAAGGAGTCAGCAAACAGCTACTGCCCATATATGACAAGCCGATGGTTTATTATCCACTGTCGGTATTGATGCTTGCCGGAATACGGGATATCTTGGTGATATCCACTCCGGAGGACATACCTTCATTTCGCAGACTCTTAGGCAACGGCTCCGACTTCGGAATAAACCTCGAGTATGCTAAGCAGCCATCTCCCGACGGACTGGCACAAGCCTTCATCATCGGGCGAGAATTCATCGGGAAAGAGGATGTATGCCTTGTACTGGGCGACAACATCTTTCATGGGTCATACTTTTCCGCCATGCTCCGCAAAGCCGTAGATACTGCAGCCGAGGGTAAAGCTACAATCTTCGGATACCATGTAGAAGATCCTGAGAGATACGGAGTAGCGGAATTTGACATCGAAGGCAACTGCATTTCAATCGAAGAGAAGCCTATGGTTCCGAAATCCAACTATGCAGTAGTAGGTCTCTACTTCTATCCCAACGATGTAATAGAAATCGCAGAGGACGTAAAACCCTCAGCACGCGGAGAGCTTGAGATAACCTCAGTGAATCAAGAATATCTGCGACAAGACCGACTGAAAGTCACAACCCTTGGGCGCGGATTTGCCTGGCTCGACACGGGTACACACGACTCCTTGTCGGAAGCATCAATGTATGTAGAGGTGATTCAGAAGCGACAAGGGCTGAAGATAGGATGTCCCGAAGCTATAGCCCTGTCCCAGGGATGGATAACCCGAGATCAGCTTTTGCGCCAGGCAGAGCCAATGAAAAACAACGAATATGGCCGATATCTTTTTAAATTAGGAATTAGAAATTAGGAATTAGGAATTGGCTATGTATAAACTTATAAAATTAAAAACTTACAAACTTAAAAACAATCAAATTCCTCCAAAGCCGGAATTTGATTCAATTACATACTTATATGAACATTAAACTACTGATACTGACACTGTCGCTTTTAGCTACGCATCTTATGGCAATGGCGGAGTATAATATCCTTGGAGAAGCCTCAGTAATCGCCGGCGTCGGAAGCAATGACTTTGCTCCCTTCGAAGTGTACTCCAATCGTCATGGCATCTTGACACAAAGCAAAAACCTATATCTGGATCTTAATCTTCAAGACACGCTGCGACTCGACAAACGATTTGACTTTGCTTGGGGCGTAGAAGCCCTCGGGGGAGTAGCCAACTCCGTAGATTATGAGAAATATTCCACATCCTCAGGAGGCCTCACAGTCAATCCTCAGCACCCGGCAAATATATGGTTGCAACAGCTGTATGCCGAAGTGAAATGGAGAAGTCTCTATTTGGGCGTGGGGATGAAATCTCGCAATTCAGTATTGGTAGACCGGAATCTATCGAGTGGAGACCTGGTCTGGAGTGGCAACGCTCGAGGGATACCGGAAATACGCATAGGATTTGTAGACTTCCAGCCTGTGCCCTTCACAAACAGATGGCTTCAAATAGACGTCTGCCTAAGCTATGGCAAATTTGCCGATAAGAATTGGGTAAGAGACCACTACTCCTACGAACGAGGGAAGATTAATCCCGGAACACTCTGGACATACAAACGGTTATATTTTCGCACAAAACCGGAAGCCCCATTGCATGCAAAGTTCGGATTCCAGATGATCGGACTCTTCGGAGGACATACATTCTGGTATAGAGACGGAAAAATGACCGAAGACGTCAACAACTATGAAGGAGTTCGCGACTTCATCAATATGCTCCTCCCCTTCGGACACGGCAGAGAAGGCTACAAGACTGGTGACCACAAAGGATCTTGGGACATATCATTGCAGTATCGCTTCCCCAATCGGTCAACACTCAGAGCATATACTCAATTTTTCTGGGAAGATGGGACCGGGATGTCCAAATCCAACGGCTTCGACGGACTGTATGGTCTGGAATACAAACGTCCGGAGAAGGGGTGGCTAACGGGAGTCGTAGCAGAGTATCTCGACTTCACACATCAAGGCGGACCGATCCACTATGACCCTGCCGACAATACACAAGGGGGGACGATGAACTCACAGGTACGCGGCGGCGACAATTACTATAATAACAGCTTCTATAGGTCATATACCAACTATGGTATGACAATCGGCACACCATTAGTCATGGGATCGATATTTAATCTGAATGGGAATCCGGTACTGCTCAACAATAAAGTACGAGCCTTCCACATAGCTGCAGAGGGATTCATAACCACACACTTGCAATGGATTGCCAAATATACCTACCGCAAAGCTTGGGGCATAGGCCACAGCGTACAGACGCTACATCCGGGAGAATCAAACTCCTGGCTTGCCGGCATTAAATGGAGCTTACCGAAACTTACCGGACTGAAACTGACTGCTGATGTTGCAGCTGATTATGGTACCCTCCCGATGAATGCCTTCGGTGTATACGTAGGAGCAGCATGGAATTTCAACATCAAAATCAACAAATCAATAAAAATTAGCAAGCTCGAGAGATGAAAAAGATATATAAGATTACACAGAAAATCGGACTGGTAGTGATTGCCGCCGTTATTTTGCTACTGACCGGATGTAGGCAGGCTGACGGCAACATCGGGGATTGGTTTGGTATCTGGGCCATAGACAGTATATATGTAGATGGCACCTTGGATGAAAACTACGCAGACACCGATTATCATACCGCACTGATTTCATTTCAATCCAATATCTTCAGATTGTCGATGACAGATCCTGATTCCGGGGAACTTTACGGAGGATGGTCCCATACTGATAAGACACTGACCCTTAACAATACGTATAATATGGCAGGATTGAAAAAATGGCCTTCCCGATTAGGGTTTGGTGATGAACAAATAGTGACGTTTGAGATAAAACACTTCTCAAAGAAAAAGATAAAACTGCAACTGACGTCCTCCGACGGAAAGATTCGCGAATACAATTTGCGAAAGATACTATAAAAAAAGTCCGACAAAGTCGGACTTTTTTGTTTATGGTTGATGGTTTATGGTTGATGGTTAAATAAACCTAAACGGCTCGTCTTATTCGGCTTTACCTTCAGAGCCGAGGACGTTGAGGATTTTATGCTTGTAGAGCTTCTCCATTTCGTCGCGAGCGGGGCCGAGGTACTTACGGGGGTCGAACACGTCGGGATGGTCGTGGAGCTCCTTACGGATAGCAGCAGTCATAGCTAAGCGGCTGTCTGAGTCGATATTGATTTTGCAGACATCCATCTTGGCAGCTTTGCGGAGTTCTTCTTCGGGGATACCGATAGCATCGGGGAGATTACCGCCGAATTCGTCAATCATCTTTACATACTCCTGGGGTACGGAGGAAGAGCCGTGGAGAACGATTGGGAAGTCTGGGAGTTCCTTTTCAACAGCCTCGAGGACATCGAAGGCCAATGGAGGAGGAACAAGCAGACCGGTTTTGGGGTCGCGGGTGCATTGTTCGGGAGTGAACTTGTATGCGCCGTGGCTTGTACCGATAGAGATAGCGAGGGAGTCGCAACCTGTACGAGTTACGAAATCCACAACCTCGTTGGGGTCGGTGTATGTATGATGGTCGGAAGAAACCTCGTCTTCAACGCCGGCGAGGACACCGAGTTCACCTTCTACAGTGACGTCATATTTGTGGGCATAGTCCACAACTTTCTTGGTGAGTTCTACATTTTCCTCGAATGGGAGATGGCTGCCATCGATCATTACGGAAGAGAAGCCATTGTCGATACAGTCCTTGCAGAGCTCAAAAGAGTCGCCATGGTCAAGATGGAGTACAATCTGGGGATGTTCCCAGCCGAGGCTCTTGGCATATTCCACGGCACCCTGAGCCATATATCTGAGCAGAATTGGGTTAGCATAGTTTCTTGCACCCTTAGATACCTGGAGTATTACCGGGGATTTAGTTTCAGCAGCGGCCTTGATGATAGCCTGGAGCTGCTCCATGTTGTTAAAATTGAAGGCGGGGATAGCATATCCACCGTGGACAGCCTTAGCGAACATCTCGCGAGTGTTGACCAGGCCTAATGATTTGTAGTCTACCATATAAAAAAATCTTTTTAAACCTATAAGGATTAAATTGCCTAAATTGTTTAGCAAAAATAGCAAAAAAAACAAAAAACACCAAAATTGGTACCGAAAAAAGAAAAATTTAAGGCGCGTCTGCGACCCAATACATCGCGGTTTGCAACGCGGTTTAAATCGCGGTTTGCAGGCTTGCGAAGAATTTATTAATTTTGCATTTCCCAATATTGTGGCAATGGAAAAGATCATCGACCCTGTAGAAAGAGAGCTTTTACACTCGGAGCTGACATCCGAGCGGCTACTGCGCTCCACCAACAAGGGAGACAATGAGATATACATCGTAGATGCTCACAACTCCCCGAATGTAATGCTCGAAATCGGGCGTCTTCGAGAGATAGCATTCCGCGACGCCGGAGGAGGTACGGGAAAGTCGATAGATATCGATGAGTTTGACATGATGGAGACTCCCTGTCAGCAACTGATAGTATGGAATCCTACAGGAGATGAAATTATCGGTGGCTATCGCTTTATCCTCGGTGAGGATATCGTAGTCAAAGATGGGATACCCAATATCGCCACCTCCCACATGTTTAACTTTTCGGAAAGATTCCTCAAAGAATTACTACCGACTACCATCGAATTAGGGCGCTCGTTTGTGACCTTAGAGTATCAGACTACCAAGGCCGGTCCTAAAGCCCTATATGCCCTGGACAATCTCTGGGACGGACTGGGTGCCCTCACCGTACTCCACCCCTCAATAGAATATCTCTTTGGCAAGGTCACCATGTATCCCAACTTCGGCGCTGAGCCTCGCGATATACTCTTAGGTTTTCTCTACAAGCACTTCCCGGATCCGGAAAATCTTGTGCGTCCTATAGAGCAACTTGAAAGCAACGCCCTATCTGATGAAATACAAGCTCTCTTCACGGGACCAACCTTCAAAGACGACTATCGCACACTCAACCATCTGGTAAGGCTCAGCGGAAGGAACATTCCCCCTCTGGTCAACGCCTATATGGGACTCAGTCCTACAATGAGAGTCTTCGGCACAGCCATCAACCATGAATTTGGCGAAGTAGAAGAAACAGGCATATTCTTCAAAATTTCAGAGATTTTCGAAGAGAAAAAAGCCCGCCATATCGGCACCTTTAAACAACTCACAGACTTTCGGCAATGAAAAACGTACTCATCACGGGTGCTGACGGCTTCATCGGCTCCCATCTTACTGAACTGCTGCTCGCTGAGGGATACAACGTCCGAGCCCTGGCTCAATATAACTCGTTCAACAATTGGGGATGGCTCGAAGGGATCAATAATCCCCGGCTGGAGATAGTCACCGGCGACGTTCGCGACCCCAACTTCTGCAGGCAGATCATGAAGGGACAGGATACGGCCTTCCATCTCGCGGCGCTAATTGCTATCCCCTATTCATACGTAGCTCCCGACTCATATGTAGACACCAACATCAAAGGAACATTAAATATGTGTCAGGCAGCCCGCGATGCCGGTGATGTACGATTGCTGGTCACCTCTACTTCGGAAGTCTACGGCACAGCTCGCTACGTACCTATCGATGAATCGCATCCCAAGCAGCCGCAGAGTCCCTACTCGGCCACAAAAATAGGAGCCGATGCTATAGCGATGAGCTTCTACAATGCCTTCTCACTCCCGGTCAGCATCGTTCGTCCCTTCAATACCTACGGTCCGCGACAGAGTGCTCGAGCTATCATCCCCACGATTATCACCCAGATAGCCAACGGAGAACGCAAGATAAAGGTAGGAGATCTGACCCCCACCCGCGATTTTAACTACGTCAGCGATACCGCTCGCGGATTCCTCGCCATAGCACGCAGTGAAGACACCAT
This sequence comes from Muribaculaceae bacterium, assembly GCA_023667015.1. Lineage (GTDB taxonomy): Bacteria > Bacteroidota > Bacteroidia > Bacteroidales > Muribaculaceae > Lepagella. Next base: position 35,413 of record JAMPAX010000002.1, read on the forward strand.
AGGCCGAGAAGTCAACATAGCCACCGGCAAGGAGGTCAGCATGCAACAGACACTCGATACGATAGCCAAAATTATGAAAGCCGACCTCACTTGGGAACGCGACGAACAACGCATACGTCCAGCCAAGTCAGAAGTATTTCGACTCCTTGGCGACAACACCCTTATAAAAGAACTCACCTCCTGGCATCCGGAGGTAACCCTCGAAGAAGGACTTCGCCAGACCATAGAATGGTTTACCAACCCGAAGAATCTTCGAAGGTATAAATCAAACATCTACAATCAATGAAAAAGAACAGACTCGTAGCCCTGCTACTCGGAGGCGGCCGAAGGGTATCTATGGCCCAGTTGTTGAAACGGAGTGCTGAGCGTCTTGGCATCGATCTTGAAATCGTGAGCTATGAGCTTGAGCGTCAAGTACCGATAGCTGTGGAAGGAGAAGTCGTAACGGGTCTGCGTTGGGACGATCCCGACATAGAAGCAGACGTAGTGCGCGTAGCTATCGAGCATGAAGCCAACATAGTACTCCCCTTTGCCGATGGGGCCATCCCCGTAGCCGCCAAATGTGCAGCCAAATTAGGGCATACCTTCATTCCATACCGCAACGTAGAGGGAGCCGAAACATTCTATGACCGCTCACTCAGCGCCAAAGCACTGAAAGAAGCCGGCATACCGGCACCCACTGACTACACCGTCATCAATGCTGAGCCTCCCGTAATAGCCAAGCCTCGCCGAGGTTCTACAGCCCGCAATATCAAAATATTTCACGATATTGAAGACCTTATGAGTCTCGAGAACCTCTCGAGCTATGTACTTCAAGAATATATCGAAGATTTCGATGAATATGAAATTGAAGCCTACATAGACATGGAAGGACAGTTGCTTGCCTGCGTGCCGGTAAAGCTATTGGAAGTACTTGGCGGAGAACCCACTCGTGCCATTACAGAGCGCATTCCGGAACTTGAGACACTCTGTCGAAAAGTCAGCGAGGCCTTCTCTCTCAGAGGCCCCATATTGATAGAAGTATTATTCGACCGCAAGCGTCATCGCTTTGTAGTCACCCATATAGCACCACGTCCGGGCGATGCAGCCGGATGTGCCGTATACTCCGGAGCACCTCTGACAGACTATATCATTAAAGAAACCTGCGGAATCGGAGTAGCACCATGCGACGATTGGGCAGACCACACACTCATGACCTGCTACCGCAAGGAAGCTATATTTTTCAACTCTTGAAAAAGCATACGATAATAATAGCAGAAGCCGGAGTGAACCACAACGGATCGTTGGCACGCGCTCTGGAGATGGTCGACGCTGCTCACGAAGCCGGCGCTGACTACGTCAAATTCCAGACAGCCATACCCTCACAGCTTGTGGCTGCCACAGCCCCCAAAGCCAATTATCAGAAAGAGACCACCAATACCTCTGAGTCTCAACTCGAGATGCTCTCCAAGCTCCTGTTGCCCTTCGAGGATTTCATCACCCTTGCCTACTATTGCCAAAAAATAGGGATTGGATTTATGTCTACCCCCTTCGACCTTCAGAGCATCGAATTTCTCGACACTCTGGGACAAGACTATTTCAAAATCCCATCCGGAGAGATCGACAATCTCCCCTATCTAAGAGCAATAGCAGCTTGTGGGCGCCCGGTAATACTCTCCTGCGGGATGAGCACGATGAAAGAAATAGAAGATGCGCTGAAGATACTGACCGGTACCCACCCCGACTATCCGAGCGAGTCGGTCCTCACACTCGATGACATCATCGTACTTCATTGCAACACTCAATATCCCACCCCATACGAAGACGTCAATCTTGAGGCAATGACAGCTATCAGGGAAATCTTTGGAGTGCGCACAGGATACTCCGACCATACTCGCGGCATTGAGGTGCCAATAGCGGCCGTAGCCTTGGGGGCAACTGTAATTGAGAAACACTTCACGCTCAGCCGTGAGCTTCCGGGACCCGACCATAAAGCCTCACTTGAGCCTGAAGAGCTCCGCGAGATGGTCAGAAGTATCAGGAACGTTGAAAAAGCCTTAGGCAGCCCCGACAAGCGGGTCACTCACAGCGAAGAAAGCAACAGAAAGATTGCCCGTAAAAGCTTAGTAGCTTCGCGACCAATAAAAAAAGGAGAACTATTCTGTCCTGAGAACGTCACTGCCAAACGCCCGGCAACGGGGCTAAGTCCTATGGCCTGGGATGAAGTAATGGGACATCCCTCCCCTACCGATTTCGACATTGACGAAAACATACGGCTGAAATGAAAATTGTGATTGCTACAGGGACCCGCGCCGATTGGGGACTTCTCCACCCTCTTGCCGACGAGTTGAGAAATCGTGGGGTAGAGCCGATGATAGCCGCCACCAACGCCCATTTTTTCAATGAGTTAGGCAACACCATAGATGAAATAGAAGCCGACGGGTATACCCCTAAGCGTATCCCTACAAGACGCAAGCCCGAAGAAGCTACCGCCGACGCCCTTACCGGCTTCGCTGACCTCTTCGCCACAGAAAAGCCCGACTGCGTAGTAATCTTAGGAGACAGATACGAAATGATGGGAGTCGCCACAGCAGCCCTCCTTTCCGGGATACCCATAGTCCATATCGCAGGAGGGAACATCACCGCCGGAGCCTACGACAATGCCATACGCAATGCCCTCTCACAGATGGCCACACTTCATCTACCTGAGACCAAACAATGTGGCCACAGACTCGCATCAATGGGGATAAAACCGGACAGAATTGTAACTGCCGGAAGTCCGGGAGTCTACAATGCCTTGAATATCGACCTTATGAGTCTTGAGCAACTCGAAGATAGCTTAGGGGCAACCCTGGGAGAAGACTTCTTGCTCGCCACCCTTCATCCCGCCACTCTCGATAGTGAAAGCCCGGGAAAGAGGATGACCGATTTCCTGCAAGCCTTAGCAGGTCACATGGACATGCATCCGGGACGTAACGTACTGATGACCTATCCCAACAGCGACAACGACCCGGGACCTCTGATTCAACAGATTGAAAGATTTTCTCAGAAATATCCCGGAAGAGTAGTGACGATAGCATCGCTGGGAAGAGTGAGATATCTATCGGCTGCGGCACTATGCACAGCCGTCATCGGCAACTCCTCAAGCGCCATCGAAGAGACACCCTCCTTAGGGCACCCCTCCCTCGACATTGGCATACGCCAAGAAGGGAGAGAGCGGGGACCGGGAGTCTTTCACTGCGAGGCAGACACCACCTCAATTCTGGCAGGCCTGGATACAGTCACCACAGAAGAAGCCACCCGCATAGCCTCAGCGCGAAAGAACCCTTATAATCTTGGCAACACCCCCCAAATTCAAGCTGATGCTATACTTCAACTCAATAAACAATCATTAAATTCGTTTATATAAAGATTAACCATCCGTTGATAAAGATTAACCATCCGTTGATAAAAATATAACTGAGCTACCCTCAATCTTCCATACAATCATGAACATCATTAGAATTCTCTTCTGTCTAATACTACTGTTCTCCACAATATCCTCCCAAGCCAACATTATCGGCGGCGACTGGAAAAAACATCCGGGAGCTGACCTCGGCAGCGGTCGCACAGCCACTCATATAGCCGAGCAATTTCGCACAGAAAGATACTCCTATTTCTTGGCTCAAGGAAGAGCCTTTGCGCCGGATCGAGGCATAATATATATGGAAGGTCATAGCTATGGCTACTATTATTTATATCCTTTCCGCTACGATTCACTGCATCCCGAAAGAGGTATCTATCCGCTCAGCGACGACCTTCCTCTCTCCGGCACACGAGTGGACGTTATGGAATACTCTCCATTATCTAACACTCTGGTACTGGTCTATAAAGATGGCATGATTGATATTATCACTGATGGCAAAGACGTACATCCCATCAGAGAACTTAAAGACTATCGTACCCCCGGCAACAAGGCTACCTTCTCATGTCGCTTTGACCTGGATGGACGCAGAGCCTACCTGGCTACAGCCTTCGGATATTTAACACTCGACATACAGCAAGGGAAATGCCTGGAGTTTAACAATCTTAACCATGGCATCTTTGAAATTTGCCGCGTAGGAGAGAGAATGGTAGTCCTGACAAGAGCGAAAACCGATGATGGCATCGACCCCTCCAACGTATACACCTACTCCGGGAAATTATCATCCATTTATGATGGAGACTTATACTTCTACACACCGGGGACAACACCCGACTTTACAACCACAAGCTATCAGAAAGTAAAACTTGCCGCCAAGGGAGACAACACCTCAACCGTGCTCAATACATCCACCGGCCAGCTACGTCGGCCCCAGCGTCTGATGCCACTGACAGAAAACACCTTTGCGGTAGTGCCCCACTACAACGACAACAAGACGGGACTATTCGTAGTACACATCGGGGATGACAACACATGCGTCGGCTCATACGTCGTCACCGGCAACACCGAATTTGGAATCTCCGGAACACAATATATCCACAAATCAAACTACGACAAACTCGTATCCTCCTACCGTGATGGCTATACATTCTCATTCACAAACGGACTGGCATTATTGCGACGTGGAGTAGACTTCAATCCTGAGTCTGAAAATCCTGTAGCAGACTTCCGAACAGAAGCTGTAACTTTTGTAGAAAAAACGACAACAAACTTCCCGGAGGCTGCCGGCAACGAAATAAAGATGGGAATGTCAACCTGGGATGGTCATGAATTCTGGACATACCATACAAAAATAGGTATGGCGAATCGCGTGCTTACACTTGAAGACGACTCATCCAATAAATTTCCCGCCCCGGCAAGCTGGAGCGCGCCGACAGACGTAGTCAAATTCAACGCCTGCTCAACCTCCGACCCCTTCTTCCTGCAATATCACCCCGACTACGGAATGATTGTTCGCGGACGCCCGGGACGTGGAGGGAACTACCTCCCCGGAGAGGCTTCCCAATATGATGCCCTCTGCGCCTACCGCAACGGACAATGGACAGACCTCTCCATGTCGCGCGAAGGCACACCCGCTGCCGGTTCATATCCCCAGCCATGCGGTATTGGAATAGATCCCCTCGACTCCAAATATATATACGGCGGAACCTTCTCCCACGGAATGTTCCGAATTAATACTCGGGACCATTCCGATGTATTAGCGTTCACTCGCTCCACGGACAACTCCGTCATCAACAACGTAGCCAACACTTTCACGATTTTTCCGATTCAGCAGCCATACAAATCCTGTACAAACGCATCGAATCCTGTGTTCGACACAAAAGGTACGCTTTGGACAGATCTCGACAACAGAAATACCAACACCCTGTTGCTATACTACTGGACAGCAGAAGATCGCAAAGCCGTCATGGACGCATCCTACGACCCCGCAGTCTATGAGGCTCACCCCATGAAGACCCTGGAAGTGCCGGGCAATGACATTACCTCCTACGGACATTTGATGCCGCTGAAATATCCCGGACATGAAAACATCCTGGTATATAGTTGCAACAACTACTTTGGAGAAGAATACGAGCCCAAAATATTCGACCACAACGGCACGCTCAACGACCCCTCCGACGACCGTTGGATAGCCCTCCACACACCGGTCATTGACGGAGTTCAACCCTTAGACAAAGGCTTCAGAACACGCGGCGTGTTCGAGAATCTCAAAACCGGACAGGTATGGTTCATGACAGAACTCGGAATACTGACGATTGACGTTGATAATGCATTAAAAGGAGACAAGTCAATGCATATCTTACGTCCCGAATGTGCCATCACTCCACAGAGATCCTTCGAAGGGACATTTACAACATGCGCTGCAACTGATTCAGACGGCAATATCTGGGTAGGCACACTCTCTGATGGTATCTACGTACTTAATCCTGAGGCCACTAAGATAATCGGCCACTACAACACCGACAACTCCCCCGTTCCCAGCGATATAATATCCGTAGTAGCCCTCGATGAATCTACCGGCTCAATGTTTATAGGAACTCAGGAAGGACTGATAGAATTCCTTCCCGACGGCCATAATACAGTCACTGCCGAAGGAATCAAAGCTATCCCCTACGTCGTAACCCCCGACTACAAAGGTAGCATAAAGATTACCGGGCTCAACGACAACAAAACATACAGCATCGTTGACGCAAAGGGTCAGATCATAGCCGATCTCGAGAAATCGCAAATCGGCATCAGCGAATGGCAACCAATCAACATATCCACCGGTGCCCACTACCTGATATCGAAAGAAAATCCGAAGGTTCGTCTTCTCGAAATCCCCGTTATTAAATAGACACTGTTTGTGGATTTGTGAACTTTGATTAATTTTGCAAATTGAAATTGCATGCCCCGTTGGGGCTCTGAACGATTCTCACTTATGGATAAGAATACCCTCTATGGCCTGATACTGATGGCACTGGTTTTCTGCGCTTTTATGTGGATGAGTCCCAAGGATGACCCCAAAGGCGCACAAGAGACTACAAACACTGAAAAAGCAGAGGCCACGGCACCATCTACCGCCGACAACCTCACAGACCAGGAGCTCGGCTGGCTCCGCGAAAACATCAACGAACACGGCCAAGCTGTCACCCTCACTGACGGAATAAACGCTATGGCCATCAACGACTCCACGGTTTCTCTGACCGTAGCCGGAGACTCCATATTCGGCACTGTCCGCGTTGGCGACAAAACCCTCAACTGGGACGATATCCGTCGTGCCGACCTCCACAAGATGACCGTAGCCGAACAGCGCCGGGCTATTGATGCCGTACGCCAACTGTCTACATCTATGGGACGCTACGGCAAGTTCGCCAGATTCCTCAAAGGCACAGACAAAAGCATAAGCCTCTCCAACGATGTGCTTGCTTTGACACTGAGTTCAAAGTCCGGCTCTATTACTCGCGCACAGCTCAAAAAATACAACACAGAATACAACCCCGACGAGACTAAAAACGAGCAGAAGCCCGTGGTCATCTTCGAAGAGGGCACCAACAGCTTCAACTTCCTGATGCCTCTGCCGCAATCGGTAGAGACTGCCGACCTGTACTTCACACCCCGCCAGGTCAACGACTCCACAGTGCGCATGACACTCGACGTAGCCGACAACGCATATTGGGGATTTGAATACGTACTACCCCACGGAGACTCCTATCTTGTACGCGTCAAAATCATACAGAAAGGGATGGCGCAGGTAGTGCAGAGCAACAATAAGATCTTAGGACTGAAATGGACCCAGAAACTCAAACGTCAGGAAAAAGGTCGCATGTTTGAGGAACGTCAGTCCGGCCTCTTCTACAAATTTGCCGGAGGGTCAGTAGAAAATCTCAGCGAAAGCAAAAACGACTCTGAAGAGCGACAGGCCAAAATCCGCTGGATTGGCTTTAAAAACCAATTCTTCTCCTCAGTGCTCATTGCAGATCGACCCTTCAACAACGCCGACCTCAGCTCAGAAGTGCTCAAAGGGTCAACATTCCTGAAAGACTTCGATGCCGATGCCACCGTCAACGACTACGATTGGAATTCCTCAAATCCCGTCAACTTCTCCCTATTTTTAGGACCGAATTCCTATCCCCTCCTTTCCGGCATTGATGACAAAGCCAACGCCGGAGAAGATCTCAACCTTACAAAGCTTATCCCGCTGGGTTGGAGCATCTTCCGCTGGATCAATACCTTAGTTATTATCCCGATATTTGACTTCCTCGGCAAGTATATCTCCAACTATGGCATCATTATTCTGCTTCTGACAATCTTTATCAAGATAGTGCTCTTCCCGCTGACCTATAAGAGCTACAAGAGTCAGGCAAAGATGAGAATCCTTGCTCCGGATATCAAATCTATCAACGACAAATATCCCGGACAGGAGAATGCACTGAAACGTCAGCAGAAAACCATGGAACTCTACAGCAAAGCCGGAGCATCACCGATGTCGGGATGTCTGCCGATGCTTCTGCAGATGCCTATTCTGTTTGCAATGTTCTCCTTCTTCCCATCGTGTATTGAGCTTCGTGGCCAACACTTCCTATGGGCTCACGACCTGTCAGCTCCCGATGCCATCATCTCCTGGAGCGGTAACATTCCATTTATTACAGAATACTTCGGCAACCACATCTCCCTGTTCTGCTTGCTGATGACTGCTACCAACATCATCTATACCTACATCAACATGCAGAACTCACCGCAATCGATGCCCGGCATGAAATGGATGATGTATCTGATGCCGCTATTCTTCCTGGTATTCTTCAATAACTATGCCGCCGGACTTAGCTACTACTACTTCCTGTCGCTGCTAATCACGATCATCCAGACCTACGCCGTACGCCATTTCATAAAAGAAGAAGACGTAAGAGCCGCCATGGCAAAGGCCGCCAAGAAGCCTAAAAAGAAGAGTGGCTTCATGGCACGTCTCGAAGAGATGCAGCGTCAGCAGCAACAGATGCTCAAAGAGCAGCAAAAGCAGCGCGGCAGATAACCGCAAGGGATAGTTGGCATATGCCGACAAACAACGCCACTGATAATGAACAGCCTGAGAAATATAAGAATAACATTGGCCACGGCATTCCTCATCGCCGCCGTGGCCTATATTTTTTTCAGTCCTCTGTTCAATCCTCCGGCAAAAATATCTCTGGTCTCCCAGATTATCCCTACAGCTATCTCCTCCACTATTGGGGTGACTATATTCTGGTTGGCAGTATCCTTCCTCTTTGGTAGGGTATACTGTTCTACGGTTTGTCCCGTGGGTACACTGCAAGACATCGCTATCTGGCTACGACGAAAAACCCGCCCTCAGCATTCCTCATTCCGATTTCATACAGGCCATCGCTGGCGCTACGATATCCTTTTGGGCTATCTCCTATGCCTGCTATTAGGGATTACAACTGTATGTGTCCTCTTTGAGCCTTGGGCATTACTGAGCAACACCGCAGCAGCTTTCAACCCCCATATCCGGCTGACAGGATGGAATACGCTGGGTATCGGCGTGGCTGTCGGCAGTGGGGTGTCGGCTGTAATTCTTCTGGGAATTATCTGCTCCGCCTTCTTCTTCGGACGAGGATTCTGCACTACCATCTGTCCGATAGGAACAGCTCTGGGAGTCTTCCACGAACGTACTCTCTATCATATCGAAATTGACCCCGACAGATGTACCTCATGCCTAAAATGTGAGGATCGCTGTCCGTCGCAATGTATAAAAGTGGTGAGCCGGTATGTCGACAATTCCCGATGTGTACGTTGCTTCGATTGCATAAAAGAGTGTGAGGACGACGCCATCCATTTCCAACCAAACAGGAATAGGCGTCCCGCCACCCCCCTACTTCAGAAAAAGAAAAAAGCATGAAACAATACCTCGACTTGCTTAGGCATATACTTGAAAACGGCAACCGTCGCCACGACCGCACCGGTACGGGCACAATATCCGTGTTTGGCCACCAGATGCGCTTCGACCTCAGCGAAGGGTTCCCGTTGCTGACCACAAAGAAAGTTCATCTTAAAAGTATCATCCACGAGTTGCTATGGTTTCTCGCCGGCGACACCAACGTGAAATACCTCCGGGATAATGGTGTAAGAATCTGGAACGAATGGGCCGATCCGGATGGTAACCTCGGCCACATATACGGCTATCAATGGCGATCATGGCCCGACTATAACGGTGGATTTATCGATCAAATCTCGCAGGCTATTGACCAAATTAAAAACAATCCCGACTCTCGACGCATAATTGTGAGCTCTTGGAACGTAGCGGACCTTGACAGAATGAATCTTCCTCCATGCCACACACTCTTCCAATTCTACGTCTGCAATGGTAAACTATCCTTGCAACTATATCAGCGGAGCGCTGACAGCTTTTTGGGTGTACCCTTCAATATAGCATCCTATGCATTGTTGACAATGATGGTAGCTCAGGTATGCGGGCTCCGGCCGGGTGAATTTGTACACACCTTCGGCGATGTCCACATATATCTTGACCATCTCGAACAAGTACAAGAACAGTTAAGTCGTGAGCCGCGATGCCTTCCTCGGATGAAAATCAATCCTGAAGTGAAGGATATCTTCAGCTTTAAATATGAAGATTTTACGCTTGAGGGGTACGACCCTCATCCGGCAATTAAGGGGCACGTCAGCGTTTGAATTATAGTAGAGATTTTAAGGAGCTTAGGGAATGTATTATGGAGATTAGTATTATTGCTGTTGTTGGGACTGACCTTTCTATTGGGCGAGGTGGAGACCTGATTCGTCATCTTCGAGAGGATCTGCGCCATTTTAAGGCGCTGACCTCCGGACATGCGGTGCTGATGGGACGGAAGACTTGGCTATCGCTACCCAAGAAGCCTCTGTCAGGACGTTTGAACATTATCGTATCCCGCAATAAAAATTTTCAGGCTGAGGGTGCAGTAACAGCTTGCGACCTTGCTGAAGGAATACGTATTGCTGAAGAACACGGCGAGCAAAAACTTTATATCATCGGGGGAGGAGAGATATATCGACAGTGTCTACCCCTTGCCGACCGTCTCGATCTTACCCTTGTCGAAGCACCCTGCGAGGATGCCGACACTTTCTTTCCGGAATATCGCAACGAATGGATAGAGCTTCCCGGAAGTGAATTTATCGCCGCCAACGGAGATACGCCCTCATTTCGATTTGCAACGTTCGTCAGATCCTCTAACTCAAACCTCATCTCTTAGATATCCCAATGGGGGCCGGATGTGGTCATAAAACAGACACTCAATGAAAGTCGTTCTGGTCAACAAGTCAGATACCACAGGTGGGGCAGCCGTAGTAGGAATGCGCCTGATGAGAGCTCTGCGAGATGCCGGAATAGATGCCCGAATGATTGTTGCCGACAAACTCAGCGACTCTCCCTACGTGGACACGGCTGCCGGAAAGCTCACACTGCGAAGAAGTTTTCTTGCAGAACGCCTGAAGATATTTCTTGCTAACGGACTTGACCGCGCCACCCTCTTTCAGATAGACACTGCATCCGATGGCGTTGACATTGCCAACCATCCCTGGGTACGCCGAGCTGACATCGTATGCCTTAACTGGGTGAATCAAGGGTTGCTGTCGCTGAAAGGGCTTGAGAAACTCATATCAACAGGTAAGAAGATAGTCTGGACTATGCACGACATGTGGAACTTCACCGGAATATGTCATCATGCCGGGGGATGCCGCCGATTTATAGAAAAATGTGGAGAGTGTCCACTTCTAAAGCAACGTACCTCAATCCACGACCTCTCCTATCGCACACATAAACGCAAGGCAAACGCCTACGGAAAGAACAATATCCACTTTGTAGCCGTCAGCAACTGGCTGGCAAGACTTGCTCGAGAATCCTCATTGCTCCAACATCAAGATGTAAGAGTCATCCCCAACGTATTTCCACTAAAAGAGTACCAACCGAGAAATACTCGAGAAAACAAGACCTTAATCTTCGGTGCGGCGCGTCTGGACGATCCTGTCAAGGGATTGGACTATCTGCGAGAGGCCACGAACATACTTGCGGAGAAAAGCCGACAGGGGGGACCTCACTTTAACCTTGTGACCTTCGGAGGAGTGAAAGACACATCGAATCTTAGCGGGTTTGGCATACCCGTAAAACATATGGGGACGATAAGAGACGCCGGGAGAATAGAGCGGCTCTACCGCCAAGCAGATATCGTGGTCAGCTCGTCGCTATATGAGACGTTGCCCGGCACTCTCGTAGAGGGTCAAGCCTACGGATGTATTCCGGTAAGCTTTGATCGTGGAGGACAAAGCGACATTATCAATCATCTGAAGACCGGCTACATCGCACCATTGCGTGAGACAGACACCATAACACAATCCGCCACCGGATTAGCCGAAGGAATCCTATGGGCCGCCGGACAAGGGGAAGAATGTCGCCTGGCGATGTATAATTCCGTAGAAGAAAAATTCTCATCAACAGCAGTAGCCGGCGCCTACATCCGCCTCTTCAAGTCCTTACTCAAGTAAAAGATGCAAGAGCCCGAAAGAAAAAAGATTGGGAGGTTTGCGCCGTCGCCTTCGGGGAGGATGCATCTGGGAAATCTGGCGGCGGCTGTGGCTTCTTATGACTCAGTGAAGAGTAGCGATGGGAAATGGATTCTGCGAATTGAGGATATCGACCCTCAAAGATCTAAAATTGAATGGGCAAAATGGATTGAAGATGATCTCCATTGGCTCGGTCTTGACTGGGATGAGGGTGGGCTGGGGAACCATGGCGACAATGGGCCGTATGTCCAAAGCCTGCGGAGTGATATCTATGAGGCTGTATTAGAAAATCTACAGGATCAAGGGTTGATTTATCCTTGCTGGTGCACCCGTGCTGATATATTGGCATGCAGGGCACCTCATCAGAATGAGGGGAGAGTGGTCTACGGCGGTCGTTGCCGACCTGCACCCGGCAAGATTATTGAGAAACCATCTGATAGGCTTCCGGCACTACGGCTAATCGTACCTGATAAGACTGTATCATTTACCGACCGTAATTACGGACCTCAGAAGTTCAATCTCGCACGAGACTGCGGCGACTTCATAGTGCGTCGTAGCGATGGCGCCTGGGCTTATCAGTTGGCGGTAGCCGTAGATGATGCTCTGATGGGGGTGACGGAGGTGGTTCGCGGAGAAGACCTTCTCGACTCCACGCCTTTACAGATATATATACATGAGCTGATGGGATGGACTCCTCCGGAATATGTTCACATCCCATTACTGCGCAACGAAGCCGGCCAACGGCTCTCGAAACGCGATGGAAGCATGTCGATGGAAGAGCTGCGTAAGCGCCACACACCTGAAGAAATTCTGAGCTATCTGCGCCTACAACTTGTCGGCGGCACCACGAACACGCATGGTAATTTCGCGCGCTGATAGTCCCTGTTCTTTCATAGAAGCGATAGATAGCGGAGACCCGAAATGTATTCGGAACCTCTTTCCGCGACACTTCACCAACTCCGACGGTAGCAAAGCCTGCTCAATATTGATTTTCAGACCACTCTTCTTTCTCCAACGTGCGAACTTATAGAAACGTAGAGAATTGAGAGCCTCAAACCTTACGGGTACGATATCTCGATTGGAGCTAAGCGCCTTGGCGGCAAAAGCCTTCTGCCACATCAAATCGCGAATAGAGCCGTCATCATGAAGTCGAGAGACAAGACCTGCCGGGAAGGTTACAATTTGGGCATCAGATTGAAAAGCTTCGTTGATGAGTTCGGCAGACCGTCTTCCCTGTGCGCCATACTTATTTACAGGGAGGAAAACGTCGGCCAGTGGTCTCACGTTCATAAGCATATCATTGACAAGCACACGTAGATTATCATCGCCATAGCGGGCTCCAAGAACAGCCACGAGGGTAATGCCATCGAGGCCACCAAGAGGATGGTTCGAAGCGAACACAAATCTACCATCCGGGAGCTCATCCAGGCCCTCAACCTCCACAGAAATATTGAGATGTGCCAACACACGTTTTGCGAAATCACTACCCTCGGCAGGATAGCAAGCGCGAAGAATCACGTTGAGCTCATCCTGACAAACCACTCGTTCAAGCAACGAAATCAGGAAACCGGGTATAAGCTTCCCCTTCCATCCACCGAGACGTTTTCGCAGTATCTTATGCAAATCAATCTGAATAAGCTGACTCTCCTTTTCCATCTGCTATCAACCATCAACCAACGTTTCCGATTTCATCGAAAACGCTATCCATTGACCGAACTTTCCTCATCCCAGAAATCGTCATCCCAATCTACGGGTATATCCTCCGAATCTTCCTCATCTTCCTGATAGAAAATGAAATTGTCTTCCGGGTCATCCGACTGACGCACATCAAGGCGACGATGATTAATGGGGCCGACAATTCTGTTTTCATCTGAATTTATTTCCCTCCAGAGAATATCCTTCAGCTCGGTAAGACCCTGACCGGTCACGGCAGATATAAACACCACAGGGATATCATCCGGGAGTTCCTGCTGAAGAGCCTCTCTGAGCTCATCATCAAGGAGATCAGACTTGGTGACAGCGAGTACCCTACCCTTCCCGATAAGTTCCGGATTATACTTCTTCAGCTCCTCGAGTAGAATCTCGTAGTCGCGACGGATATCTACAGTATCCGCAGAGACCATAAACAGGAGCACGGCATTGCGCTCAATATGACGAAGGAAGCGAAGGCCAAGGCCCTTACCTTCAGCCGCCCCCTCGATAATACCCGGGATATCGGCCATGACAAACGAACGATTGTCGCGATAACTGACAATACCTAAAGAAGGCTCCATAGTAGTAAAAGGATAGTCAGCAATCTTAGGCTTGGCCGCAGAAATGGCAGAAAGAAGGGTAGATTTGCCGGCATTGGGAAAACCGACAAGGCCAACATCACCAAGCAGTTTCAATTCCAGAACTACAGCCTTCTCGATAGCCGGTTGGCCGGGTTGTGCATAGCGTGGGGTACGATTTGTAGAAGTAGCGAAATGCCAGTTGCCCAGACCTCCCTTACCTCCACGAAGAAGGTAGACCACCTGTTCATCCTCGGTCACCTCAGCTAAGAAATCGCCTGTCTCAGCATCGAAAACAGCCGTACCCACCGGCACTTCAATAATCCGATCCTCACCATTCTTACCGGTAGAGCGATTTTCTGAGCCGCTTTGTCCATCGGTAGCAAAGATATGTCTTTGATATCTCAGAGGCAAAAGGGTCCATAAATGTCTGTTTCCCTTAAGGATTATATGCCCTCCACGGCCACCATCGCCGCCATCCGGTCCACCTTTGGGAACATATTTTGCTCTATGAAAATGGCGCGAGCCGGCGCCTCCCTTGCCGGAACGACAAAGTATTTTTACATAATCTATAAAATTGGAGTCTGCCATTTTGGGTATTATTTCAGAGATTCAACGATTTTGGAAGAGAGAATTAGCGCGTTCATAATCCGCCGGGGATCCGATATCTATCCACGTACCCTCTATGGGAAAATATGCCACCTTCCTTCCCTCAGAAATCAAGCTATTTATCAGATCAGGGGCATCAAGATATTCTCCGCGAGGAATCCTATCGGCTACCTCCGACTTCATCATATAAACGCCGGCATTTGCCAGATAGTTGTAGGAAGGCTTTTCGAGCAAGCCCTTGACAGAGTCATGGTCATGGTCTACAACTGCGAACGGGACATTAATCGTATAAGGAAACACACCCATTGTCAAGTCTGCGCCCGACTCATGATGGTGTCGGAACATTGCTGAGAAGTCAATATCGGTCAGAAGGTCGGAGTTCATGACAATAAGATTCGGCTGTGTGCGCTCCTCGACATATGCCAGACTACCCATCGTGCCGAGCCTTGAGGGTTCTTCCACACAACGTACCTGCAGAGAGTTTCCTCCATAGCAAACCGCAGGCTTGAAGTGCTCAACAAGCTGTTCGCGCAGATAATTGACAGTCACGCTAATAGAACACACTCCATAAATAGCGAGCGACTCGATGTTGTAATCAATAATAGGGCGTCCTCCTACCGGAAGCATCGGTTTGGGGGTATTGAGAGTAAGGGGGCGGAGACGCTCACCGCGACCACCGGCCATCAAAACGGCGTCGAGAGGCAGGAGAGCCTTCATTCTCGACATATCGGCAATATCAGATATACGCCCGCAGCTGTCGACTATCGGCACCAGGGAAATGCCCATCTTGCGTGCGCGCACCGAAACCGGATAGCGCTCCTCCCGGGTAGAAATACGCAGACAATTGCGATGGCACACACATCCCACAGTATCGTCCAGAGAATGACTATGGGTCAAGGCACGCCGGATATCACCATCTGTTAGAGAGCCGACAAGCCTTCGGGAGGTATCAACAACAAAGAGAGTCATCAAGCCTCCGGAAAGTGCATTCAGAGCAGTGAGAGCCTCGCGAACAGTTGCCCGGTCGGCTATAATGTGAGAATCTATCTCGTCTCTATTCATCCTTTATCTTTGTCAAAATCGGGAGCATACATACTTTCAATCTCAGCAGCATAACGCTTGGCCACTACCGGACGGCGCACCTTCATGGTATTCGTCACCTCACCGTGCATAATCGAGAAATGGTTTGGCAACAGACAGATTCTGCGGATACGCTCATAGTCGGCCACACCCTTCTGGACATCGTCTATCTGACGCATAATAAAGCGATACGTACGAGGGTCGGCAAGTAAAGACTCTGTGTCTTTAGCTCCAATTCCTTCCGCTTCCCCCCATCTACGAAGCTGAGAAAGATTCGGAACAATAAGAGCAGTGACAAACTTGCGCCGGTCGCCGATAATTGCGGCCTCATCGATAAACTTATTTTCGGCAAGACGGCTTTCGAGCATCTGCGGAGCTATATATTTACCATTTGAGGTTTTGAAAAGATCCTTTACTCGCTCCGTAAGCACAATATCCCCTCCGGGAGTAAGATACCCGGCATCCCCGGTGCGGAAATATCCATCCTCCGTAAAAGCCTCCCGATTAGCCTTCGGATTCTTGTAATACCCGGGGGTCACGGAAGCGCCCTTCACCAGGATTTCACCATTCTCGTCAATACGCACCTTCACTCCGGGTAGCGGGCGTCCAACGGTGCCAAGTTCATATCCAACCTGAGGATAGCAACTCACGGTAGCCGTTGTCTCGCTAAGGCCATAGCCGATGACGATGTCGATGCCGCAAGAACGCAGGAATTCAACAATTTTCACACTCAGAGGAGCTCCCGCTGTAGGGAACATATTCGGATTTGGAATACCGATAGCCGCCTTGAGCTTGGAGAAAACCCGTCTGTCCCAGAAACGGTACTCACGCTCAAGAAGCCAGGGCACGGGGAGACCGAGTCGACGATAATGGAGATTTCTTTTCTTTCCCACACGCAAGGCACGGCTGACGGCCAAACGTTGGAAGTGTGACATTTGCGAAATTTTCTCCCTCACACCGGCATATACCTTTTCCCAGAATCGTGGCACACAGGTCATGATATTCGGATGGACAGAATGAATCGTATCCTGAATGACTCTTGGATCATAGTTGACAGCGATTGTGATACCCTTGCAGATACAGAAGAAACACCAAGCCTTCTCCAAGATATGACTCATCGGCAGGAAAGCCATGCTCAGGTCAGCATCGGAGACAGTCTTGAGTATTCGCAGATGTTCCTCCATAGCCGCTGCATAATTGGCGTGGGTGATAGCAACACCCTTTGGCTCACCCGTAGTGCCGGAAGTATAGATAAGAGTGGCCATATCCTCAGGAAGGCCACGTTGCATACGATTCTCAACGATCTTTGAGAGTTCCTCAGGGGCATTCATTCCCAAGCGTACAAAATCGTCCCAGAAGATTGAGACCTTGTCATCCTCCGGGAGAGAGAAACCGTCATCGTTCTTGAAGATTACAATCTTCGTAATCCCCTTATGTTTTTTCCAATAATTGTAAGCAAGAGGATATTGGTGGGAATCGCCTACGAAGAGTACCTTAGCCTCAGCGTTCTCTACAATAAAATCGAATTGCGACTGCGAGCTGCCAGAGTAGAGAGGTACCGAAGCCAAACGATTGCGGAAAGCACCGAGCTCAGTGATGAGGATCTGCGGAGTATTCGGGGAGCAAATAGCAATATTATCCTTCTCCGCCAAGCCGAGAGCCGCAAGAGCCTTAGCGGCGACAGAAACTTGTACTCGGAACTCTTCCCAAGATGTGGGAAGCCATTCTCCATCCTTGCGCCAGCAGAAACGATAGGCCTCGCGTGTGCCATATTTTTCGGCTTGGATATCGATAATCTCTACCAACTTGTTCATAGCATCATCAATTTAGGATAATATCATATATAGTAAACACTACAAAAGCTATTTTGTCTTCAAGGAGTCAAAATAGAAGTCGAGGACGTCTTTGGCGGCAGTGAACGAAGATTGCTCATTATTGAGCACACGGAGCTCCTTCTGCTCCAGAAGAGCCTGAATTTCCGGTGTATGATAGAAGTGTGAGCGGAGTTGCTCATTGATAGTTTCGATCATCCAATATTTCGCTTGTTCGTTGCGCTTGCGTTCAAAGTAGCCCGTAGACTTAACGTAGTCGAAATATCTGTCTATCATATCCCATACCTTATCTATACCAATTTCGAAATATCCACTATATGTCATGACCTCCGGCATCCACTTGGAAGGCGTGGGAGGAAACAGATGGAGGGCATTGCGGAATTGGGCGGCAGCCAGATTAGCGCGATCGATATTGTCGCCGTCTGCTTTGTTGATGACTATACCATCGGCCATCTCCATAATACCACGTTTGATACCCTGGAGCTCATCACCGGTACCGGCGAGCTGGATAAGTAGGAAAAAGTCTACCATAGAGTGGACAGCTGTTTCACTCTGGCCCACACCTACGGTTTCCACAAATATAGTATCGTATCCGGCAGCCTCACACAGAGCAATAGTCTCGCGAGTCTTACGAGCCACACCTCCCAAAGAGCCTGCTGAAGGGGAAGGGCGGATGAAGGCATCCTTCTGCTGGGAGAGTTTTTCCATACGGGTCTTGTCACCGAGGATAGAGCCCTTGGAGCGTTCAGAGGAAGGGTCGATAGCGAGGACAGCTAACTTATGTCCCTGACCAATAACATGTAAGCCAAAGGCATCGATAGATGTAGATTTTCCGGCACCGGGCACACCCGTGATACCTATTCGACGAGAGTCGCCGGTGAAGGGGAGGCATTTTTCTATCACTTCCTGGGCGATAGCCTGATGGCGGTCAGCAGTACTCTCCACGAGAGTAACGGCCCGACCAAGGACAGAGACATCGCCACGGCGAATACCCTCAACATAGTCGGCCACAGATAGCTGAGGGCGGCGAGAGTTCATCGGGCGGCGATAAGGGTTGACAGTAGGTTGCGAGGTCACGCCACTGTTGACTTGCAACCCCTTGTATGCGGAATCATTTTCTGGATGGTTCATAACTTGACAGTAAGCGTAATTTTTGCAAAAGTAACAAAATCTCCTCATTATTCAAAGAGCAGAGCTCTTTGAATAATGAGGAGATTGGGAATTGGGAATTGGGAATTGGGAATTGGATGCCGACAATTTATAAACCAACAAAAGATTTGGCTTTGCCAAATCTTTTGTTCTACTATTCGACAACGGCCTTGACTTGGAAATAGCCGAGTTCCTCCCCTTCTTTGGTCCTTATTGGCACTCTCAGATTTAACGAGCCATTCCTTTGGGACTCCGGGAGATCGCGGGTATTCAGATAGAAACTGAAGGTGGCGATATCCCCCGGACCTATCGTCTTAGGATACACGTCTACATCGAGAGCCACAGATGGGGATGCAGGAACTACCGACAATGAATCTGTGCTCTGATTATATGCGTTGACGAAAAGATGGCGTGTAGTGCCGAGTTTAATATTGCTCAGAAAGACAATGCTGTCATTTAGGCGCAATGCGCCTAAATCTATCGGATATGTCTCAGAAAGAGACTCCGGGGTTCCGATGACGGTGCCGCGAATTTTGATATCCACCCGGCGGTTGTCATCTCCGGTATAGACCTTTACCGTCTTCAGAAACGGGCCGGGACGTCGTTTGGGATTATATGTAAAGGAAACCCAAGCTGTGTCGCCGGGGGCTACTGTGCCTTGCTGAAAGTCAGCACCGGTGCAGCCACATGAAGGGCGTACCTGGCGGATATAGGTAGCATCGGGGCCAAGATTCACCATCTTTACCACACCCGTAGCCGAACCTGCTGCTTCCTTGATGACACCGAAGTCATAGTCAGTATTAAGCAGCTTGACGTTATATTCAGCATAAGAGGGAGCAACAACTATCAGTAAAATAAGAGATGACAGTAGACGTATCATTTCGGGACTACGGAGCCTTTGATTTTTAGTCTAACCTTCTTTGGGGACCCGTTAGTACGGACAGTCACAACCTTGTCGAAACTTCCGGGGCGTCCGGCAGGATTATAGGTAACCTTAATTTTACCCTTCTTTCCGGGAGCTATTGGATTCTTAGGATACTCAGGGCGTGTGCAACCGCACTCAGCAGTAGCGTCAATGATAACGAGATTGCCATTGCCGGTGTTGATGAATTCGAAAGTGTAGGACACCGGACCATTAGCTTCCTTAATAGTACCGAAATTGTAAGACTGCTCGGAGAACTTGATGATAGCATTACCATCATGCTTCTCCTTCCCGGCATACACACCAAAGACGGCGAAAACAGCAATCAGAGAAAATATCAAAAATTTAAGTTTCATAATCTGAGCAAAAAAATTATTAACATTCATTAGACAAACGGAAATTCGGAAGGTTTAGTTTATACAACTTTCGCAAGTTTTCCGGGTCTCATAGTTGCGGTGGGTATGCAATCCACCACCGGTAGAGGCAATTTATGACAAAATGACAAAATATTATAAAATATTTTGGAGATTGCGGAAGATTTACTAATTTTGCAGTTGGAAATGAACAATCCTCGGGGCGTGGCGCAGTTGGTAGCGCACCTGCTTTGGGAGCAGGGGGTCGCAAGTTCGAGTCTTGTCACCCCGACTAAAAAGAAAGGAAAATTAGTTTTTTATATTTTTTGGTAAAAACATCGCAGTGATGCGACAATACCTTAAAGCAAAGCATGCACGAGAGTGCATGCTTTGCTTTTTTTATGAGAGGGACTCTAAGTCAATTTTATTCAATAAGTAGATGGTCGATTTAAATTTAAATTGAACAGCTACTTAATACAAATTTGTAACATATAATGTAACGGATATATCAATATCTGAGGTTGTTGGCTGTAATTTTGCGCCTGTTATGAAGATTCTTATTGACAACGGCCACGGCACCGATACCCCGGGAAAGTGTTCTCCCGACCGCCGTCTTCTTGAGTATAAGTATGCGCGACAGATAGCCGCTGAAGTAGTAAAGCAACTGAAAGGGATTGGTCTCGATGCCCAATTGCTCGTCTCAGAAGAGACTGACATTCCTTTATCTGTACGTGCTCAACGAGCTAATTCATTCTGCAATAAGCTGGGAACTGCAAATGTCCTTCTCATCTCGATTCATGTCAACGCTGCAGGGGGCGATGGCAAGTGGAAAAAAGCACGAGGTTGGGAAGCCTGGACATCCCCGGGACAGACCCGCGGTGATATCCTCGCTGAAGCTCTGTATCAGACGGCACGAGAATATCTACCCTCCGGCACACCAATACGCACCGACTTCACAGATGGCGACGCTGACAAGGAAGCTCGATTTACCATTCTTACGAAAACGAAATGTGCTGCCGTCTTGACAGAAAATCTATTTCAAGACAATCTTGAAGATGTAGACTATCTGTTGAGTCCGTCAGGGAGGAAAACCATCGTCAACCTACATGTTGCGGGTATTCTCAAATTTCTAAAAGGATAAATCATGAGACGACTGAATATTCTTCCTCCTCTGCTTTTAGCAAGCGCTATAATACTCAGTGGGGGATGTACGAAGAAAATTTATGTGCCGGTAGAAGACACTCGCATTGTCCGCGACACTATACATAAGACTCTGTTGCGACAGGACTCAGTGGTACTTCGCGATTCCATCTTCGTGTATCAGAAGGGAGACACTATTGTGAAGACGGCTCTGAAAGAGCGCACCCGCATAGTATGTCGCCACGATACCTTGCGACAGATAGTCCGCGACACCATAGTGCAAAAAAGCGTAACCCCCATAGCCGCAGATGCCAAACAGAAGAAAGGACTGAGGCTATGGAAGTTGCTGACTGCTACTATAATCATCGGAATCCTGTACTACCTAATAAAGAGGAGATATCGCAAATAGTGCATAGTCGCGGGGGGGTGCATAGTTGCGCGTTTTATTTTACACGTTTTTTTACCTGCTTTTTGACAGCTTGACGCTTTTTTGGGGCTGTGAAGTTGACAGGCTGCTTGCCGTCTCGACCATTGATAGGCTCCCAGCCTACGTGGATCATCTTGATAGGACATGCATCGTTGAGATTATTGGCAGTGTAGGGACTATACGCCATTGAGAAATAGTTGAAGTCCCAACCGAACGATGATGATTTGCCGCTATTGTCAACGTGGCCATCGCTTACCGGAGCGCGAAGCCAATAAATAGCCCCGGCAACTGAAGGGAGGTCATATACAATCGGGCGATAAATATTACCGGGATTGCTCGCATTAGTCAGCGGATTCTGAACATCGGCATATCGAAGCATACCCTTCCAAGTAGTGTTGAAACCATCCTGAAGATTGAACTGTGTGCGTCGTCCCATACCGTTGGCACCAAGGGGGAAGATAATCTGGCGGCCGTCATAGTGGTTGTATACTATACATGCACGCACACCACTTGCAGAACCCTTGCCACCGTTATTATCATTACCATGATCCTGGAATGATTGAGACCTGTCAATATTCAACTCCGTAGTCGTAGCACCGTCTGAATAACAGATACCGCAAGCGAAGTCTGTAGGTGCTGTAGAGGAACGCAAAGCCTCGAATTGTGCGAGCGTCGGTATGGAGTAATAATGACGTTCGTTGGCATCGACATTATCATAATAGAAATTCACCCAGGGATGGTTCATATTATTCCATGCAGTAGAGCCCTTATCTGTGTTTGGGAACTTTGTATTCATCACTCCTGAATTGGACTTAATATTTTCCCAAGTAAGACCTGCACCTCCCATACCCTGCGAGTATATTTTGAAGGGATGATTGTTGACGGGCTGTCCGGGACCAAATATTCCCTCATGACCATACTCGCCATTGTTACCGATAAGAATAGCCTGTCGGTAATTTCGCATCTTAAACAGTGAACCTATCTGAAGGGGCGACATGGTAATCTCAGCCGGATAATATTTGTTGTTTGAGGTATTGTTTGCCACATCGGCGCCCACCAAACACCATGAACTCCATTCGTCACCGCCATCAATTACGGCAAGTGCCCGTCGGTAGCCCTGGCGCACAAAAATCAGATGTTCGCATTGATTACCATGATACAATACCCTGATAATCGCACATCGAGGAGTAGTAGACGTATTCCGGCTGTCGAAATTGATCTTGAACTCAATTGGAGTCTTGGTCATACCCGAGACACTGTGTTTGTCCGTGTTAGGCAAGTTTCCTCCTGTGAGACTCAAGAAGTCTCCTCCATACATAGCGGTGACAGTGGCCGACCACTCCCCTTCTGACTCAAACTGGGTATAATCTGTATCGTCAGGGTCGAGCTGTTGACAAAGCTTCACTTCAAAAGGCTCCGTATTGGTATCATCGTGCCATACAGCTTTTGGATTTACAATACGACGTACCTGATATATTGTCACATCACGCGTACGGGTCAGTTCCTTTCCACGGATATTGAACGTAGCCGTAAGCCGGACCACGGCCTTTCGCTGGAAAGAATCGTAAGGATTCGTGCCGGTGAAGCCGGAGTCATTGATCATTGTCTTATTGCGGGTAAGCATCGGAATCCAAAAGATTCTGGAAGCTGCCCCACTCTCCACACAGGGCTCATAAGGATTTTCAGCGGCCGCATTTCTGACCTCATATCCGTTAAGATTGAGGTTACCCGTGCCGGGATAATTATTAGGCACGACTTCATACTCGCGATAGTTCTGGCTGTTGCCGAAATAATAGTCGCTCAAAGCATCCATACCTGCCTGCGAGAAGGATACGTTCTTAATTACATCAGTAGCAATCTCACCTGAGCTACCAACAATCGGAGCCTGAAGAGCAAGAAACCCGAGATATGAAGCATTATAACCATTAAATTTCTTGGCAGCCTCAACGTTCCACTTGAAAGACCCGTAAGGATTCATCGGCACAGAGTCGAGCACACCGTCATGAATCATCGTAGCTCTAACGGTGTCGCAAGGATACCAGCAGTTCTGAATAATTCGAGCAGTAAGCTTTGTACAGTTGCCGTTGATCTTCACCGGCATCACAGCCTTCTTATTGTAGAGATAAGATACCTGAAACTCATCAGCAGCGATGATATCCGGGTCTTCCTCTACGTAGTTGATGTGCCAGTCGGGCTGGTTGGCCCATCCTTTGAAACCGAGAGTGACTTTATAATGATGATTTCGCTGAGCGTTATAATTATACTTTTCATCCTGACCGAGCATGAAGCGATAGGTGATCATACCGTTGGTACAGTTCTCAAGGTTGGTAGAATTGTAGTAAGCTTGCACTTCAATATAAGTACCACATTCCACATCATCCTTATAGTCAGGCTGACCGCTATGAGTAATATTGCCCATCACGGCCGGATCCTGGCGCTTGTCGTACTTCTTGCGCTCAGACTCCGGGGAGACATTAGAATAGTCACCCTGCATATTCTCAAAGAAGAATAGAGAGGGGCTGTCATCATTGTGCCAGCGGTCAAGATTTGTAGAGCCACGACCCATGACGAGCCATCCCTTATAATCGGGAGAAGTAGAAGCCGCCGGTCCCTGCTTGGTATAGTAGATAGTTTGTCCTTTAGAAATGAGCTGTGAAAGGGTATCTGTCGGGGTATTGTCCTGACCGAGGTAGCATTTCTTCGGGATATCTTTGATAGTTACACTCTTGATATATATCAGCACGTCAGGCTTGAGTCCTGAAGGGTCGAAACCTACAGTCACCTTACTTGCCTGTCGGCGCATCCATGAATGAAGTTCGGTTGTATTCCTATTGATGATAAGGGTTTGGGGACCGAAACCGAAAGGACGGTTAAAGTCGTCGCTATCTTCGATATTACCCTCATCGAAATAGCCATAAAGAGCATCGTTGGCAGCGATATTCTCCGGATTCCAAGTTGTCTGAATTTTCTGCAGGGCGGCCACAGTAGAAGCATTGCTCTCATTGATATCGAGATTTCCGACGGCGAAAATCTGATACTTGCCATATGGGAAATTCTTAATACGAAGTTTAATCTGCTTTACCTTATCCTTCTGCTCGCCTCCAACATTATTAGTCATTTCCACAGAGACATCACCGGCACTCAGCTGCTCCACATCCTCATCGCCGGGACGATAGAACTTGAAGAGATTTCCCTCGCGGTCGTAGACAGCGATGGTGATATTTTTCACCTCGTTGATGGTATTGCCGGGGGTAAGGGCACGAGTACTGAGATCTACCGCCCTCATAGGAAGATACTGTATGGTAAAGTCAATATCACGTGAGCCCTCCCCTATTTCAGAATCAACATAAAGGAGGTCATCTCGACATCCGGACAGGATTGTCGCAAAGAATAAAGTCAGTAAAAGCGAAAAGTATAAGGAAAGGCGTTTCATTATATAAAAGATTCACTTATAACTTATATATTACCTGTATATTACCGGAGCTGACTTAATGGACAACTCCGGGCTGATTTATTTCAATATATGCTTTCTCTTCCTCGGTGAGGTCATTGTAATCATCAGGATGATAGATGACATTGCCATTGCCAAACTCAGGTTTAAGTACTGTGACATAGTACGGTACCAAAGCCGTTGACAACGTCAACTCTACAGGATTTACCCGGATGCGGACATCGACAATAGTATTGCGAGGAAGATTGGGGAGATTCGGGAGCTTTACCGGACTGAAGGTTATTCTCGAATCATTGCCATCTGCAGAGTCAAAGCGAACTACCGCTGAGATGTAGAAAACCTTATCCTCAGTCATCCTACATTCCGGGAAATATAGCAGAGGAGAATATGCCCTTTGGGAGGGTTTCAAGATTTTACCGGCAATACCAAAAGAAGAGGGGTTGAAGGTATAGCCATGAAGCATTGCTGTAGAAGGGATTGAGAATGAAGTAATAGCTCTTCCACCGTCAGGCTCTGTTGACCGGGCATATTTCTCCGGGGAGTATACAGCATCATGAGGGAAGAGGTATTCCTCGGTAGCATTATATAGGAATGTTATGCTTTCTATCTCGTATCCCGGTGTCTTTCCGTTGGTCTCATCTTTTGTAGTCGGTTCTACAGAAAAGCGAAATTTAGTGACAGCGCGAGTGATGAAGAAATCACGAATTATGGTAGTGACTCCATTATTCTGACTCTCCTTAGTGTCGATAAATAAGTCGAAGTACTCTGTCATCGGGATATACTTCTTGGACGATCCCGTATTATCGACTATAGGATTGCCACCTTCAGACTTCCATGTAATATCGAAGAAACCTTCGGGGAGCAGTTCTCCGGCATTAATAGCTGTCAGAGTCTGAACGATATTCTCCGGCAGTGAATTTTCATTGGCCACGAAGAATACTCGTTTATTCTCATCAGGAGTCACCGGAAAGCGGAGATAGCCGAGATTATCAACATTATTATTGTAGTTTACGAGACTGAAAAGCTGATTATGTTCCACCTTATTACCCTCATCGGTACGCACGATAATCACACGCAGAGACTCCACAGCGGACTCATAAGGGTCTGTTGGCAATTGAAAGCTATAGTCTGCAGCGCGAGTAGCGGAAGGGCGCTGAGCCTCACCGATGCCGGATGAAGGGCTGTTGACCCTCACGCGGATGGCAAGCTCTACAGAGCCGTCGCCGGCGACAGGCACTTCGAGTCCATCCTCCCGACATCCGCTGAGGATGACCAGAAGGAGAATCATCGCCGTGGCGCTCCAATTTTTTAGCATGTGGGCAACTTTTGATATCATACAGATGCTCTATTAATTCTTACTGTCCAGTTCTGAACCTGAATCTGGACCTGAAACCAATTGAGACTTCTATCAAGGAAGAAAAAGAGAGTCCAGCGGCTTTCACGATCAAGGAATTCCTGATCATCCATCTTTAAGCTCGCTGACTTCACCAACAGCAGATAATTGATCAGCGGGATGTTTACAATCTCCTTTCCGGAGCTACGCTGAGTAATCATGAGCGTTGGGGAATTCGACATAACAAGTCGGGGGAAGCTAAACTCCGCGAAGCATACCGTAGCCGGCTCCGGGGCTGTCTTGGTAGAAAGCAACTTCGGAAGAGAAGCCTCTTTAGACAATTCACCAACAGTAGCATTGCCGCGTGTCCAGGGCATATACTCGTAGGGAGATGTCGGGATAACATCATTGTTCCAAGCCATAAGCCTATTGTCGTCGACCACCTTAAAATCGAACATATCATCGGTAAGAACCTCGCCGTTAACTTGTTGGAGAATCACACGGAGATTATTGGTATCCTTCATCATTTCTACGGTAGCCTTGGTGTAGGATTGCCAGCGGTCCGGCACTTCCATGTCAAGACGTCCATAGAAAAGGGGATGGAGTTCAGTGCCTACAGGAGCGGTAAGGCAATTGGCATTAATCTCCACTTTGTTGTCAGAAAGGGGTACGTCAGCTCCGGGAGTATCAACAAAATGGAAAGAAGCTTCGCGACACTCCATGCCACCATAAGCTACAAACGTATAATTACCGGGTGCCAAATCGAGCGTCATACGATAGTTTTCGTCTTTAAGGAGAGACGAAGCCTCCGTACGCGAGGTGACATACTTACCTTCGGCATCATATACAAGAAGCGTAAGACAATCTACCTGAGATGGGAAAGCATTGGCAAACTCCATATTGTAATCATACACGAAGCGCAGTTCCACACCCTGATGACACTCCGGGAGGTCATCATTGATCATGGAGCAAGACCCAAGAGAAGCAGCCGCAAGAACAATGGTAGCTGCAGTCAAACTTTTTCTGACTATGTTGTTGAATCGAACTTTCATATTTGGGGACTGTTAAAGTCGGGAGGTGAGAGATGAGAGATGAGAGGTGAGAGATATCAGATATCAGATATCAGATATTAGATATCTGATGTGAGATATGAGAGAGGTTTTGTCATTAGGGAGAGAGAGACGTATAATTAATTGAGGTTTTAGGAGGGAGGCCGCTCCGCCCTTGCGGGGCGGCCTCATATTTAAGAAAAGTGAAGGGTCAGATTAGAAACTGATTTTGTTGACACGAACTACCCAGGGAAGTACATGTACGGAAACCTTGAAGTAAGACTTCGGAGTCTCATCGTCATCGCCGGGATCTTCGGGATCGGGATCATCGGAGGGGTTGGAGGGATGACCGAATTCCATTACGTTGTCAACAGAGAGTTTGTAGACATTGTTGCGAACTACACCGAACTCCATGGGACCCATGACATTGTTGTTGCCATTATCGTTGTGACGATTGTAGTAGTAGTAGTAGCAATAGTAGTGGTAGTTGCCATCAGTACCTACAGGACGATAGATTGTAATGTTCTTCATAGAACGCACCAGAGCGCCGTCAGACATGTTTGCGGGGACGAAAGCTTCAGCAACGCTTGTCTCGAAAGTAGAGCCTGGCACCTTCTTGGAAGCTTTGATGATAGCATCCTTGTCGCCGTAGAGTACACCATTGTAAGCATAGAGAGTTTTACCGAGGGCCATAGCTTTAGCGATGTTGGAGGCCTGTTCGGGAGTAGCACCTTCAGCAGCTGTATAAGGCTTAATTTCGCCACGGAACACAACGCCGGTAGTGATACCGCGATCTTGGTTAGCTACGCTGGGGATAGTGTTCTCAGTAGCGTAGCGCCAGATCTTGTAGCTGAGGTTAGCATTGGGATTGGTCCAATTGGCGTCGTCGTCATCGCTAGTCAGGCTGGAGAAGAGAGTATAATTATAAGAGGCACCGGGCTGTCCGAGACCGAAGAGATATTTGTCCTTAAAGAAGTCGAGGTTGATAGGGTCGGCTGCTTTTTCTGCAGCGAAGGGAGATACAACCCAGTTGGTGGGAGTTTCCATGCCGCACAGAGTAGCGTTAACATTAAGACCATTTGGGGATACACGCTCAAGAGCATAATACTGCTTAGCCTCATTAAAGAGAGAGAGAGCATCGAGCTGTACATAAGCTACGGGGTCTTCAGTCACCTGGTCTTTGATCAGGTAGCGGTCCTTACCGGCATCAGTAGTAGTGCTGGCGAAGTCGAAACGAGCACTGGCTCTCTGCACGTCGACAGTACCCAGGGAAAGAGCGCTGGCAGCAGTGCCATGATTAGCGATAAGAGTTTCAAGCACGGGAATCTTAGCAGTAGCAAGGCTTGAGTTAGACATCAAGAAAGCATTAGCGTTCCAGATGATATTGTCTTCTTCTTCGCTTTCAGCAAGAGCGATAGCGAGCTTCTGATTGGTGAAGTCGCCAACTTCAGCTGCAGTCTTGGTAGTGCCGTCTGTGTTGTAGAATACGTCTTTAAGAGCCTGAGTAGGGTTGCAGAATGCAAATACGTTTACAGTAGCCTCGTTGTCCTTAACGAGCTCATTGAGAGCCTGAGATTCAAACTGGACTACATAGGTAGGCTTATTCTGAGCGGAAGTATTTTCGCGAGCTTCAGAAACGGAGCTGGTCACGAAAGTGTAGCCGGATCCATTGTCCGTAGCGAGAACAACAAGCACTTCAGACACGCTGTTTTCAACGTTCTGACCAACTTCATAGCCGGATGAGGATACGGAAGGATTCTGTTCTGTCGGAGTGACAGTTTCACTTCTTGTGGGCAGGTTGAGGGTAAGCTTGGCGTAAACATCGCCTTTGGTTTCAATGCTTCCGGGTCCTGCGGGATCGTCGCTGGAGCAGGCAGTCATGCCGGCTACAAGAGCGCCGAGGAGAAATAGTTTTAAACCTTTCATGTTAAAATAAATATAGTTAATTATTTTTGTTATTCTAATTTTGATACCCCCGCAGGTTGGGACTTGCGAGAAGTTTGAGGTTTTAGGTTAGGAGTCTTCGTCTTAGTCTTACCTGCGGAATCGAATCTGTTCCTTAGAATTGATGATTGCCTCCACCTGTTCAAGGGCATCTGCGGCCCGGGTCACTCCGGCATCTTTGGCTGCGCGAAACCGATTGGCGGCGGATTCGTAGTCCTTATTGAGGGCATCGAGAATACCGCGAGCGTATTCAGCCTCAGGGGAAGCACCGGCCTTGGCGAGATATCTGCGTGCTCGGTCGAGCTCCCCGCGACTCATAGCCGCATTGGCGGCATTAAGGTTGGCCTCCGGATATGACGGATAGTAGGCTGCAGCCTGTTCTAAGATATCGCAGAATTCAGGACTGTTCTCAGGGTAGGAGCGTGCTACGGTGAAGAACTCGTTGAGAGATAGATTTCGCGGATCGCGCTCTAAGGCCTCCTTGATTTCATCTAAGGTCGTGTACTGCTTGATTACATAGTGGATGTAATAGTCAGTGTGGCGAAGCCAGGGATATTCATTCTGCAGGAGGAAGGGATATTGCTTGGGGAACTTCTGACGGAACTTATCGTTTTTCTGAGCTATCGGGCATCCGGGATTGTCGATAAAGGCTATCATGGCTTCCTTGTCGGCAAGATTGCTCGCAGCGATATATTCGCGCAGTCCGTCCCAGTCTTCCGGCACCGAGTTGGTCTTGTAGACCTTTGCAGGGAAGTCGTATAGACTCATGACATACTCCTTGACAGCTTTCACACGTCCCTCAGCCAGACGGACGTTGTTGGAGTAGGCACCCTCAGGGGAAGCGTAGCCGGTCAGCAGGATTGTATCTACAGTTGCGTCCGGATTGTTTCTGACTGAGTCGATAGAGCTCAGAATCTTGCGAAGCTCTACCGCATTGTTCATATACGTCGGTACGATATTAGTCTTGTTGACAATAAAGTTGACGTATGCTCGCCCCGAAAGAGCTCGCTCTTTGGTCACTGCCTTGATGGGCACTACGTAGGCGAAGTTCGAAGTAGAGAACACCGGCGGGGTGAAGTTCAGATCAGCTACCGGAAGATCCTCTACGACATCTTTGGGAGATTCGCCACAGCAGGAGATCTTACGCACCTGCATTCCGAGAGTCGAATTGTTCATCCAGGGGAGGAAGGCTGTCCGGTCTGTATAGCTGACAGATGAGCCTTTACCGGAGCGGATAAGGTCGTGGATAAGGTCAAGGCCCTGACGCTGTGCATAGTAGTAGGCGTTCTTACCGGTTACGATGAAGGGCTTTAGCATTACGCTGTCTGCGGACTCATTGGCACGAATAACGGGGGTTACAACCCACTGGGTATTGGTCTTCAGAGAATAGTCTGCGGGATGGATTGTCATCGCCAAGCTAATCTTGTCGGCAGTATGGTCGATGGCTACATCGGTGATGTTAAGCTGCGGAAGGGACTGCGCACCGCAAATCATGGCGGACACACAGAGAGCAAGAGTCAGTAAAGTCTTTTTCATTGTGATTGATTTGCGGAATTTAGAATAGGTATTCAACGCTGAGGGAGGCCTTTGTGGGTCCTACATAGTTGTGGACGCGGTCATCCTCGAGTTTATGGCCACATTCGGCACAGGGATATTTGTCGAAGCGGGTATAGATCCACCCGATACCGATTTCAGCCTCGATATTCCAATGCTTGGCAACGGGCCAGGCGTAGCCGTAGCCAATACCGGCACCTACACCCCAACCCTCATAACGATTGTTGAGCAGTTCACGGAAGTCACTACCAAGGAAATTGGCATTGATACCGAGGTGGCCCCAGTTGTACTGGCCGCCGATAGCGTGAAGGCCGAGGAAATGGCCGCCAAAGCGCTGGCAGAACCAGTAGCGCAGTTCCGGCTGAGCAAACCAGTGTTTCCACTTGTGTCCGTCGATAGTCCAGGCGTTGATTTCGCCGGTGACGTCGAGAGTCCACTTTGGAGCGAGACCGACCTCTATGCCAAGGTTAGGGCTCAGAAGGGCGTCTGTAAGAAGGTTAGACTTAATACCGACATTTTGAGCCCTTGCAGACAAAGAGATGCCTACAAAAGCCGTCAGAGCAAAAGTCAATTTAGCTATGAACTTCATAGATATGCTATTAATTTATAGATCTATTCGATACATTTATCGATATGCTTAGTGGTGCGTCTGTAATCTTAGAGCTAAGTTTAAAATTTGCACAGCGGTCAGACCAAGGATAGTCTGCACATAGCTATAAACACAAGACTATAGGCATTGGTTCAGATGCCAAAAGAATTAAAAATATAAACTAACGTTGCAAAAAAAGACTTAGAGCATAATACTCAATAAGATATGCTATACGTAGGATTACAGTCATCTCTAACGGGTAGCAAAATTATAAAAAGGTTTTCTGATATGCAATTAAAAATTGAAAAATTTTTCTAATAGGTTCAAAAAAAATGCAGTTATTAAAGACCTGGTTCAACATATAATGGAAAAAGATACTTGGTTCAACATATAACAAGGAAAAGACAGCAGTCCAACGTAATTTTGCAGTAAGATTGTAGAGATCCGGATTGAGACTGTTGCTCAATAAGCAAGGCCTACTTCATACTCATGACTAATACTTATAACTTAAATTAAATGGATTGGGAAATGATGATACAACTATTGGGGGCTATAGGTGGCTTGGAGGCTATCAAGTGGCTAATGAATCGCAAGAATGCGAGCAGGATAGTTCGTGCTCAAGCAATGACGGAAGAGCAATCGGCACTTTCAGCGCGCGAGAAGCTTTACGAGGACACCATCCTCTTTCTTCAGCAACAATTGAAAGAGAAGGAGGAGAGGTTTGCACAGCAGACTGAACTTCTAAGGCAATCTACGTCCTCAGAGTTGGAGCTGACTCGCCAGTTGGGGCAGCTCGAGTTGCGACTGCAACGCTGTCGCTGCGACAAATTCAACTGTGCTGACCGCCAACCCCCATTAGCCCAAGACACTAAGTAGTATAACCGGTCGGACCTGTCTGACTGGTCGGAGGGGTAGGAGGGTCTGATGGGGAAGCAAAAAGAGCGCATCCTTTTGAGAATGCGCTCTTTTTACTTTTTGGAATTTTAATTATTTGAAGCGGCGGTTGCCTTCGAGTCTTACCTCTGTGCTGGCAGCAGCAGCGTTTTTCTTGCCTTCGCGCTTGATGATGCTGTAGGCGATGGGGGCTGCACAGAAGAGTGAGCAGAAAGTACCTACTACCACACCGAAGATCATTGCGAATGTGAACGAACGGATGGTGTCGCCACCGAGGAAGAAGATGCATAGGAGCACGAGCAGTGTTGACAGAGATGTCATGATTGTACGTCCCAAGGTAGTGTTGAGCGACTTATTGAAGGTCAAGTAGCGATCTTCCTTAGGATAAATCTTCATCATCTCACGAACACGGTCGAATACTACCACGGTGTCATTGATCTGATAACCGATAATAGTCAGCACAGCTGCGATAAACGACTGGTCAACCTCCATAGAGAAGGGAAGGAATCCCCAGCAAATGGAGTAGAAGCCGATAATCAGGAATGCTGTGAGGGCTACGGCGCATACCGCGCCTACAGAGAAGGCGATATTGCGGAAACGCAGAAGGATGTAGAGGAACATGCAGACTACGGCGATACCGACAGCCCAGTAAGCATCGCGGCGCATGTCATCGGCCACGGAGGGACCAACCTTCTGGATAGAGATAATACCATTGTCCTCATCAGCCACAGTGAAGTTCTCCTTAGCCATCACCTTACCGTTGACAGTAAGTTCAGGTTTCAGAGTTTCGTAGAGAATATCTGTGATTTCGTTCTCTACGCCCTCGCTTTCCTGAGAAATTTTATAATTGGTAGAGATACGAGCCTTAGTTAGGTCATCGATAGAGATAACGCCTACAGAGACAGTCTTATCGTTGGCCTTAGTCTGAAGCACATCAGCCAAGCGAGCCTGAATATCCTGGGGGTTGACATCCTTTTCAAACTTCACAACGTAGTTGCGACCACCGGAGAAGTCGATACCCTGATTCATGCCGCGAAGAGCGAGAGAAGCGATTGAGACAATGATCAGGATTACCCAGACTACACCCGCTACCCTGCTCTTAGCGAGGAAGTTGATATTAGTATTCTGGAGCCATTTGCGAGACATTCCTGTTGAGAAGGTCATGTTGGCGCAACGACCATTCTTGGTGATAAGGTCGAAGGCAATACGGGTCAAGAATACAGCTGTAAAGAAGGAGCATACAAGACCGATGATAAGAGTAGTCGCGAAGCCCTTAATCGGACCGGAACCAAAGATAAGGAGGATGATGCCGGTGATTACAGATGTAAGGTTAGAGTCAAAGATTGCGGAGAAGGCATTGGAATAACCATCGGAGATAGCCTGACGGAGTTTCTTGCCGGAGCGGAGTTCCTCCTTGGTACGTTCGAAGATAAGCACGTTGGCATCGACAGCCATACCGAGGGCGAGGACGATACCGGCAATACCGGAGAGGGTCAGCACAGCCTGGAGGGATGCGAGGATACCAATGGTGAAGTACAGGTTGAGCATCAAGCCTACGTTAGCCACAAGACCGGGAACGACGCCATAAATGCAGATCATGAAGATCATGAGCAATACGAGAGCCACGATGAAGGAGATGAATCCCTGCTGAACGGCCTCAGAACCAAGAGAGGGGCCGATAACGTTGGTAGAGATAACCTCTACTTTAGCGTTCATCTTACCGGACTTCAGGACGTTGGCAAGGTCATTGGCCTCAGCATCGGTGAAGTTACCGGTAATTTCTGAATTACCGCCGGTAATCTCAGCATTTACGTTAGGATAGGAATATACGGCATTATCGAGAACGATAGCTATAGGTCGACCGATGTTGTTGCGGGTAAGGGTAGCCCATTCACGAGCACCGCGGTCGGACATGGTCATGTTGACGGTGTTGCCCTTGAAATTGTCGCGGTCGGTAGAAGCGCCTGTGACAGCATCACCCTCGAGAGCAGCCTCACCCTTAAGGGCAACGAGCTGCCAGTATGGGGTAGTCACGGGAGTGTCTTTATCACGCATCTTCGGCTGGCCCTTCTCGTCCATGACGGGATATTCAGTAGCCTTTACTTCCCAGACAGCAGAGAAGTCGCTGGGGAGCATCTTCTTAGCAAGGGGAGAGGCGAGGATAGAGTCAACCATAGCCTTGTTTGAGGGCATAACCACACCGATAACAGGGCTTTCAGCGCCAACGGAACCTCCGAGGAGGGCCATCAGGTTGGTATGGTTGATAGTATCTTGAGCTGCATAAGCCTGGGCGAAGGCTTGGAGGTCGTTGCCGATCTCCTTATATTTATATACTTCGAAGAATTCGAGGTTTGCGGAAGACTTCAGCAGGTCTGTCACACGTTCGGGCTCCTTAACGCCCGGGAGTTCGAGAAGAATCTGGCCTGTTTTGTCCTGGAGCTTCTGAATATTGGGAGAAACAACACCGAATTGGTCGATACGGGTACGGAAAATGTTGAAAGCCGCGTCAACCTGGCTGGACACTTGCTGTTCAAGAGCAGCAGTCACTTCTTGATTGGAAGAACCGGAATTGAGCTTACCGAGATGCTCACCCTCGCGAGTGAAGAGGCCGGCCATAGTGCCGGGCTGCATGTGGGAGGCAAACTTAGAGATAAAATTCTTGTCTGAACCCTTCACGCCCTCATTCTCAGTCTGCTGGATAGCGCGATTGATCTGAGCGAGTTGTTGCTGGCCGGAGGCATACTGACGAAGGATGTCGGGTACGGAAATTTCGAGTACGACATTCATACCGCCCTTGAGGTCAAGGCCGAGGCCCATTTCCATCTTGCGAGCCTGATTGAAGGTGTAGAGCCCCATCATTACTTTTTCCTTGTCGATGGAGTCGTTGAATTGTTTCAGACTTTGCTTGTAGAGGTCGTTGGTGACGTCTGTGGTCTTGGAGACTCTGGCGGCATACTCCTTGGCCTCTTTCTCATAGTGAGAAGTGATGAACGAGAAGGAAATATAAAAACCGCAAATCAGAATCAACAGGACTGCAATAGTACTGATAAACCCTTTGTTCTGCATTGTTTAGGTTGTTTTATTATTGATGTTAATTAATTCGTCAATGACACCGACACTCGCAGTCTTTACCTCTCTGCGAGAAGTTCAGATTGCGGGAGCTGGCGTTTCAGCTTGCAAATATAAGCTAAATTTTTCAACAAGCGAAATTATCAGCCATTTATTTCGATTTTTACTACTTTTTATGTAGTTTTCATCAAACCTCACTTGAGCTTTATCAGCTTTTTTGTTAATTTCGTAGTTTGAAATTTTGGCTTGAATTGATTTCTCAACCTCTTTTATCTCGCCTCTATTAATTATGAAGAATATATTCTGGTTTATAATACTTTTATTCTTGGTTGCTTGCGCTTCTATCGGCAATCCTTCCGGTGGGCCGCGCGATGAGGAGCCTCCACGTTTCGTCCGCTCAAATCCCGACCCCGGGGCTACAAACTTCTCAGGCGACCAGATTACGCTCTATTTCAATGAGCTTGTCAATGTAAAAGATGCCTTCTCAAAGGTAGTCATCTCTCCCCCATCGACCTCAACTCCCCGTGTCAGCTCTTTGGGCAGAAGGGTTACTATAAAATTTGAAGATACCCTTCGCGCTAACACTACATATACTATTGACTTTGCCGATGCCATCGAAGACAATAATGAGAACAATCCCCTGACTAATTTCTCATATACTTTCTCTACAGGCCCGGACATTGACTCCCTGGGTTTCTCCGGTATGGTGCTTAGCGCTGAAGCTCTCGAGCCGATGCAGGGTAAACTCATAGGGCTCCACCTCAACCATGCTGACTCGGCAATTCGCATGCTTATCCCGGACTATGTAGCTCGCACTGACGATTATGGTCGCTTCTTCTTCCAAGGTCTAAAGCCCGGTGCATATCGTGTCTTCGCCCTCGATGATGCCGATGGCAACCGCGTGTACTCCTCACCGGAGGAGGAATTCGGAGTCCTTGACTATTTTGTAGAGCCATGGGTTGACTACGCCATAGTTGCCGATACTATCCGCAACATAAAGACCGGAGAGATCGACACCATTAAGATGCGAACACGCCGCATGCTGATGCCAAACGACGTGTTGCTACGTTCTTATACCTCTCGCTTTAAGCAACAATATATGACAAAGTATGAGCGTATAGATTCAACGCGTTTGCAATTCCTCTTCAACTCACCCTCGCTGAGTACACCTGAATTCGCTATCGCCGGTGCTCCGCGGCTAAAAGACTGGGCTATTATGGAACGTTCGGCCACCAACGATACTATCCTCCTATGGCTAAAGCCCCGCAGTCTGGTAGGAGCTGATACTCTGCGTGTGGCCGTAGCCTTTATGGCTACAGATTCGGCCATGAACCTCTCAGAGCGTCGCGACACTCTGCGTATGACGTTCGACCGCAAAAAATTCAATCGCCAGAAAGCTGATGAGATTAAAGCTGCTGAGAAAAAATGGAAAGCTGAGCATAAAGCCATGGGAGACTCCGCGCCTCCATTTGAACCTCCGGCCGTATTTATGAACATCAACATAGTTGGGAGCTCAGTTCAGGAGGTGAACCTTCCCCTCTATTTTGAGACTGATAAGCCATTGGCAGCTCTCGACACAGCGTCGTTCCACTTAGAAATAATGCAAGATTCTACCTGGACACCCATTGCAGTAGACATCTCTCAGAGCGACAGTCTTAAACCACGATCATTTCAAATCCGAAATCCGTGGAAATACGAGACAAAATATCGACTCCGGGTTGACTCATTAGCTATGACAGATATATATGGAGTACAGAGTCGTCCCTTCTCCCATGAATTCACCACACGAGCTGAGGGGGATTATTCGTCGCTGACCATGCGACTAAGGGGCCTCGATCCCGGCATACCGGCATTTGTTGAGTTGCTGACACAGGATAAGCCCGTAAGGCGAGGTATAGTCGCAGATGGAGTAGTAACGTTTGAATATCTCTTGCCCGGCTCCTATTATGCTCGAATGTATGAGGACTACAACGGCAACAGCGTCTACGATCCGGGGGATTTTGACAAAGGAATCGAGCCGGATGTTAGCTACTATTATCCCAAAGAGATAAATCTGAAGAAAAACTGGAGCAAAGACGAGACCTGGGATGTCTTTGGCACACCCATCAATCTGCAGAAGCCGGAAGCAATCCGTAAAAACAAGCCTAAACAGCGCCACACACCCACCCCAGGCAAGAAAAAGGAAAAGATCCGGGAAGAAGAAGAGGATGAAGAATGAGAACGCAACCGGATTAATCATGCTGCAACAAGATTAACCAAACTGCATCAGGATTCATCAAGCTTCATCAAGCTGTATCAGGCTGCAACAAGATGTATCAAGCTACATCACAGGCTGTATCAGGCTGTATCTGTTGCATCAGGCTGTATCAAGCTTAAAATATCAATAAGAGGGCACTTCCGGATGGAAGTGCCCTCTTATTATTGATTCTCGGTTGGGATTATTCTTTGCACTTGGCGGCAATAAACTGGCGATTCATGCGGCCGATGTTGTAAAGTTTGATGTTCTTGGGGCATTCAGCGGAGCATGCACCGGTGTTGGTACAGTTGCCGAAACCGAGTTCATCCATCTTTTCAACCATAGCGCGAACGCGACGATCTTTCTCAGCCTGACCCTGGGGAAGGAGGGCAAACTGGCTGACCTTAGCGCTGACGAAGAGCATAGCAGAACCGTTCTTGCAGGCAGCAACGCAGGCACCGCAACCGATGCAAGTAGCAGAGTCCATAGCCTCGTCGGCCATCTCCTTGGGAATGGGAATTGCATTAGCATCCTGAGCGCCTCCGCAATTGAAAGAAACGTAGCCACCGGCTTGCTGGATTTTGTCGAACGCATTGCGGTCTACCATCAAGTCCTTGATTACGGGGAAAGCTGCAGAACGCCAGGGCTCAACAGTGATAGTCTCGCCATTAGCGAATCTGCGCATATAGAGCTGACAGGTAGTAGCACCGGTAGCAGGGCCATGAGGATGTCCGTTGATATACAGGGAGCACATACCGCAGATACCTTCACGGCAGTCATGGTCGAAAACGATAGGTTCCTCGCCTCTTTCAACGAGAGTTTCGTTTAGGATGTCGAGGGTTTCAAGGAATGAGGTGTCGGGAGTAGTTTCAACATCGGGATAAGTCACGAACTCACCCTTGGCCTTGGGACCAGCCTGACGCCACACCTTGAGGTTGACTTTCATTATTTTATCATCCATAGTAGATTCGAATTTTAGAGGGTTTGTTTATGACTTATAGTTACGTGTCTGAACTTTGATAGCCTCATAGTGGAGGGGCTCCTTGATGAGAGTGGGTGCTTCGCCATCGTTGCCGGCGTAATCCCAGCAGCTCACGTAGAAGTAGTTTTCATCATCACGCTTGGCCTCACCTTCCTCGGTCTGGTATTCTTCGCGGAAGTGGCCACCGCAGGACTCGTTTCTGCTGAGGGCGTCGTAGGCCACGAGTTCACCCATAGTGATAAAGTCATTGAGGCGGAAAGCTTTATCGAGTTCCACGTTCATGCCCTCAGCAGTGCCGGGGACGAAGAGGTCAGAGTTGAAGGTCTTACGGATTTCTTTGAGCTTGGCGATAGCAGTCTCAAGGCCCTCTTTAGTACGACCCATACCTACATATTCCCACATGATGTGGCCGAGTTCCTTATGGATGGAGTCTACGGTGCGTTTACCCTTGATATTGAGGAGGTGTTCCTGCTTGCTGATACAAGCAGCCTCAGCCTTGTCAAACTCGGGGAGATCTGTGCGGAAGTGGGGCACTGTGATCTGGTCGCTCAGGTAGTTCTGAATAGTGTAGGGGAGCACGAAGTAGCCATCGGCGAGACCCTGCATAAGGGCAGAAGCACCGAGACGGTTGGCACCATGGTCGGAGAAGTTACATTCACCGATAGCAAACAGGCCACGTACGGAAGTCTGGAGTTCATAGTCTACCCAGATGCCACCCATAGTATAGTGGATAGCGGGGAAGATCATCATCGGGTTGTAGTACTTCACACCGTCAATTTCCTTAGCGAGCTCACCGGGGTTTACGTCAGTGATTTCCTCATACATATCAAAGAGGTTACCATAGCGCTGACGAACCTGGTCGATACCCAGACGGTTGATAGCTTCAGAGAAGTCAAGGAAGACAGCGAGGCCGGTGTTGTTTACGCCGAAGCCCTTGTCGCAACGCTCCTTAGCTGCACGAGAAGCCACGTCGCGAGGCACGAGGTTACCGAAAGCGGGGTAGCGACGTTCCAGATAGTAGTCGCGATCCTGTTCGGGGATATCGGAGCCCTTGATTTCGCCGCTTTGAAGCTTCTTGGCGTCTTCGATGTTTTTGGGCACCCAGATACGACCATCGTTACGCAGAGACTCAGACATCAGAGTCAGCTTCGACTGCTTGTCACCATGGACGGGGATACATGTCGGGTGGATCTGTACGTAGGCCGGGTTTGCGAAGTAAGCACCCTTGCGATAGCAAGCCATAGCTGCGGAGCAGTTGCAGGCCATTGCGTTGGTGGATAGGAAGTAAGCGTTGCCATAACCGCCCGTAGCGATAACTACGGCATGAGCAGCGAAACGCTCGAACTTACCGGTCACCAGATTTTTAGCTATAATACCGCGAGCGCGCTCTACGCCGTCCTTGTCTTTGATGAGGACAACGTCGTGCATCTCATAGCGATTGTAGCTCTTGACCTTACCGAGCTTAATCTGACGGTTGAGCGAGGAGTAAGCACCCAGAAGGAGCTGCTGGCCGGTCTGACCCTTAGCATAGAAAGTACGAGACACCTGAGCGCCACCGAAAGAGCGGTTAGCGAGGAGGCCACCGTATTCGCGGGCAAAAGGAACGCCCTGAGCTACGCACTGGTCGATGATATTGTTGGACACCTCAGCGAGACGGTAAACGTTGGCTTCGCGAGCACGATAGTCACCACCCTTGACGGTGTCGTAGAAAAGGCGATATACAGAGTCGCCGTCGTTCTGATAGTTTTTGGCAGCGTTGATACCACCCTGAGCGGCGATAGAGTGGGCGCGACGAGGGCTGTCAGAGATGCAGAAGTTGAGGACATTGAAGCCCATTTCTGCGAGGGTAGAGGCGGCGGATGCACCGGCCAGACCTGTACCGACAACGATAACGTCGAGCTTACGTTTATTGGCGGGGTTCACCAGCTTCTGGTGAGCCTTATAGTTGGTCCATTTCTCAGCGACAGGACCCTCCGGGATTTTAGAATCAGCCGGATTCATTACTTTGATTTCTTTATTTGTTTCCATATCGCTAAAGTATTAGTAAGGCATCTGTTGGAGTGCGGGGTTCTGTTGAGCCTGAGGGCCTTCGAGGTAATCGAGGAATTTAACTCCGTTTTTAAGGATTTCAGCTTGCTTCTTCATGTCGTCGATTTGCTTCTGAGCTTCAGGATTAGCCTTAAGTTGAGCTGCAATCTGAGGATCGTTGAGTTGCTTGAGCTGAGCGTCGAGCTGGGCATCGCTCTGACGAAGCGCCATAGAGATTTCCTCGAAAGAAACCATCTTAGCCTGAGTCTGGAAAGCAGCCACGGGCATATTCATGATAGTGCCTTCTCCGACTTCCTTGCACATTTCATCGATAAGCATGTCCTTGTACTGAGCGCGGAGCTCGGTGTTGGTCTTGTAGTAGTCATCGTTGGAACGAACGTAGAAGACTACGGCCTCAGCCACGAACAGAGCGATAACGATAGTCACCCACCAGCAGCCGATACATTTCAAGCGGGGAATCCAAGCTGTAGAATCCCAGCCGATAGAT
The DNA here is from genome assembly GCA_023667015.1 of Muribaculaceae bacterium. Classification (GTDB taxonomy): domain Bacteria; phylum Bacteroidota; class Bacteroidia; order Bacteroidales; family Muribaculaceae; genus Lepagella. Next base: position 76,800 of record JAMPAX010000002.1, read on the forward strand.
TGGAACATAGACCAGAAGCCATGGTTCATGTGGAACCAGAGAGCGCAGAAACCGATGATGTAAACGATCGGAGTCCAAACCTGAGAGAAAGCCTCTTGGATGAAGAGTGTACCTGCGACAGCGGGGATTTCAGTTTCCCACCCCATCACTTCGACGAGCTGCATCTTGGCCCAGAATTGAATCATGTGGACCGCGAGGAAAGCGAGAATAACGATGCCGAGAACGAACATGTTCCGACTTGACCATTCCACATTTTTAGGCATCTTGCTGACCAGATAGCGTTCAGAGCCGCGAGCACGGCGATTTTGCACAGTCAGCATGATTGCGTAGATAATGTGGATAAGGATGAGAACGGCCAAACCTGCCGAAGCCAGAAGGGCGTACCAATTGGCGCCGAGGAACATACAAACCTGGTTGTATGCTGCCGGCCAGCAGATTGCCACCGCGTTCATCAAACAGTGAAAAGTAACAAATAGGACGAGACATGCACCCGTAAGGGCCATTATGAACTTACGTCCTACAGAAGAGCTTGATAACCACATAGCAGTTCTTAGATTTAGGTATTGTTTATTATTGTTGTATTCAAAGAGAAGGAAGGAGCATAAGGGCGACCTCCCAATATCATGCAAAATTATGACAAAAACGGGTATGAGCAAAATTTTTGGCCAATTGATTTTAACTTTTCTTATAAAAATTTAAATAAGGAGTAAAAAAGCACCCAAAAACAGGTTATAATTTGGTAAATTCAAAGATTCGTTGTACCTTTGCGCCACAAATAGGGTCTGGTAGCTCAGCTGGATAGAGCAACAGCCTTCTAAGCTGTGGGTCCTGGGTTCGAATCCCAGCCGGATCACTAAAACGTGTGAAGGTGAGAGAGAAATCTCCCGCCTTCGCTTGTTATAATCTCGTTATAATTAAGTAGCTGTTCAATTTAAATTCCTTATTCGAGTGAAGAAACTGTCACAAAAATAACCGCGCATAAAGTTTAAATTTAAATCGACCATCTACTTAAGACCTCCTTTCATAATAACTTTATGGTTCAAGGGACTGAGAGTCCGTCTATATAAAGCATGAATGTCAGATTGATAACCCTGTTGTTGAGTTGTTTTTTTCTCAATACAGTTGTGGGGTTTGCGGAGAATATTTGTTTTAACAGTACGCAATATAAAGAGGTCGAGTCTCTGCGCAAAGAGGGGTATGCTGAAAGTTTGGGATGGCACCCGGGGGATTCCTTAATTAACGTTCCGGCTTCGGTCAAGGTTATTCCGGCTTTTGCCTTTGCCGACATCTCTGAATTGCGGGTGGTTCGCTTCGATGATAATAGCCGGATTTCTTCTATTGGCAGCTATGCTTTTCTCGGATGTTCAAATATTGAGACTATCGCATTGCCATCTTCTTTAAAATCACTTGAGGAAGGGTGTTTTCGTGATTGTATATCTCTGAGTGAAATTACCATTCCCAATAGCATTACAAATATTCCGGCACAAGCATTCCGCGGATGCACCAAACTCCGGAAAGTACTTCTATCGCCAAACATAGTTAAAATCAGTGCATTTGCTTTTATATATTGTGAGTCTCTCGAAGAGATTTCCTTTCCTTCAAAGCTGCGCACTATTGGCAACAATGCCTTCAGTCGATGCCTGAGGCTGAAGGAGATAGTACTCCCCCCTACTTTGACGCATCTTGATTCATATGCTTTCTCAGACTGCATCAGTCTGCAGCGTGCTACTCTGCCGGGAAATTCTTCCCTTTTGGGAGAATTGATTTTCAGTGGTTGCGCAAGTCTGGAGGAAATTACAGAACCCTCTGTGCGGGTGCCGAAATTTGACTGCAACAGTTATATCTTTGAGCCTACCGACACTGCTGCCTACCGTCGGTGCCAACTTATAGTTCCTGAAAGAAGCATTGATGCCTATCGGAAATCCCCGTCGTGGGGACTATTTGAGAATATCCTCTTTCCGGCACAGAAACCTCTACTAATCTATATGTAGTGTTCTTATCCCTCTATCATCTACGGTTATGGATACGCGGACTGTATTCTCAGGGAGAAGGGGATCAAGATATTCGGGCCATTCTATCAAGCAAAGGTTGCCACTCTCAAGATAGTCTTCAGCACCCATATCGTGTGCTTCGGCTGTAGATTCGAGACGATAACAGTCAAAATGATATATCGACTCGCCATCGCCACCTACATATTCATTGACAATACTGAAAGTTGGAGAATTGACGTCATCCTCCACTCCCAGCAGGCGGCAAACAGCTGAGATAAAAGTGGTCTTACCGGCGCCCATCGGAGCTTCAAATGCAACGACTTTGCGGTTGTCCAGGGCTTTCAGAAATTCCCGGGCCGCTTCCTTCAGATTCTCTATATTTTTAATCTCTATAGTCATAGCTTTAGGATTGACTGTTATTTTATAAGTCTTATAAGATTTATAAGTCTTATGAGTTAATCTAAGGGCAAAATTAGCTAATTTTTGTAATTTTGCCGTATGGATATACAAGAAATCACCTGTATTAATGATCAACGTGTAGCCGCATATCGTTCGCTGACAGAGGCTCAGCTCAAGCAGGGTAATGAGGAAATTCCCGGAGGACTATTCATCGCGGAGTCGCCGAAGGTGATTCGTACTGCTCTTGGGGCGGGCTACGAGCCGGTGTCGCTGCTATGTGAGCGACGCCACATCGCCGGAGATGCAGCCGACATCATTTCTCGCATTGACGTACCCGTCTTCACCGGTGAGCGCGATGTATTAACTTCTCTTACAGGCTACAAGCTTACTCGGGGAGTACTCTGCGCAATGAAGCGTAAAGAACAGCCCACAGTTACAGAGATTTGTCATGGCGCCCGACGTTTGGCCGTCATCGATGCTGTTTGCGACACTACTAATATCGGGGCTATCTTCCGCTCTGCCGCTGCCCTTGGTATAGATGGGGTTATGCTGACCAAGGATAGTTGCGACCCATTTTGTCGTAGAGCAGTGCGCGTGTCTATGGGAAGTGTGTTTCTTGTACCCTGGGCTTGGGTTGATGATCCTGTGGAAGACCTGCGCCGCGAAGGTTTTGCCACAGCCGCCCTCGCCCTTCGTCAAGATTCCATTACTCTTGACGACCCGACACTCAAGAAGCAGGAACGCTTAGCAATGATATTCGGCACTGAGGGGGATGGACTTCCTCAGGATGTCATTGATCGTGCAGACTATACTGTCATTATCCCAATGGCCCATGGCGTAGACTCACTCAATGTCGCTGCCGCCTCGGCCGTTACTTTCTGGGAGCTTAGAACCTAAAATCGGCATAGCCGATTTTAGGTTGGTTTATTAGTTTATTAGTTCATTAGTTTATTGCGAGCCGGAAGCTTGGGTTCATTGGACGCCGGGGTCATTGAAGGAGGAAAGAGATTTCCTTGAAGGCGTATTCGTGGGGGATTAGATCGCCCTCGTGGATTAGACGGATTATCCCTGAGGGGAGGACATCTATTATGCATGCCATTACATTTTCGTCTGTGCTCGCTATTTGGAACGGATACATACTTCCATCTCCTCGCCAGAGATTTTTCATAAATTCAGCATGCAAATTATCCCTTCCCCGGGGTGTGGTTGTCCTTGGCAGATAGCGGTCGAAAGACTCACCAAGTGCCTTTGCCACCTCCTCAAGATTATACTCAATCCCCGTAAGATTCGTCATACTTACAGGGTTGGGGGCATCACTATGGAACACTCGTTGATTGACATTCAGACCTGCTCCGGCTATAGTATACATAATTTTGCCAACAGTCACTGAATGCTCAATTAAGATTCCGCAAATTTTCCGGTCGCCGACATATATATCGTTGGGCCACTTTACCATAGCCGGGATATCAAGATTCCTCAATACTCTGACAATTGCAAGGGCTACAGCCTCGCTGATTGCAAATTGATCGCGAGGATGTACACCTTCCGGATGATATATAAAAGAAAACGTAAGATTCTTATGCGGCTCACTCTCCCAGGAATTGCCACGTTGGCCACGCCCTGCCGTCTGATCCCTGGCAATAATCATGGTAAGCTCCTCTTCGTCAGAATTATTCTCCCGAAGATAGGTATTAGTAGAATCTAAAGAGTCAAAGACCTTAAACTTCATTGTTTGAAAAGAGGATTCTTGACAGCCTTGGTTTGGTTGTCCGCCTTTGGTTTGCTCGCTTTCGGATTGTCGACCTTGGGGTTGTCCGTCATTGAGACCTTTTGTTCCTGCTTAGGGGAAGGCTTCTTCCCGGAAATAGTATCCGGTTGGGCTACACGCGTTTTCCGATATGGGCGTTCTGGGATATACTCCGGACGGAATTCAGGAGGGAGAATCTTGCGAGCATCGACAGAGTCAACACGCGTCACAATAATCTTGGAATCGCCACGCCAAGGCAACACACCGCGATACACCTTATAAAACACTCTTACAGGATAGCCGCGAGACTCCATATGCTTCAGAGCAATAGCCACGCTCTCGTTTTCAGCGGTAAATTTAAAATCCTCACGATATACGCGGGTAGTGTCCATAATCTCGCGATATGGAAGGATTGTACCCTCGTATGTCTTAAAAAACATACCTTTGCTGCTAATTTTTTCAACATATCCAGCCAAGGAGGCATCCTCTTCAGCGGGAGAGAACCATTTGAGCCATATAGTAATAACGAGGCCAAGAACCAACCCGGCCAAGATTAACCACATGTAAAAGCGTCCGCGACGTCGCGGTTTTAGATGTTCCCATTCCGTCTCGTCGGCATCCCAATAACGGGGATCATCCGGTTTAAATTCCGGTTGTTTAGGGGGCTTCGGCTTCTGCTCGGGAGCCGGAGAATTAAAATAGTCTTCCTTGTCGGATTCTCTATCTGGATCGAACATGCGTCTTATTGTTTGTCAATATGTTGGATTTATTATTGGATTGAATATTATCGGCATGATTCTTAGAGCTTACCGAAATATATATCATTGTGAATATGCCGAGGATAATAAGCATAACCGTCTGCCCGCTCCATTGAAGCATCGAGAAGGCTGTACCTTTGGCGTCTGAAATGCCATAAATAGCCAGGCCAAACATGACAGCAATGTTCCAGGGACCCAAGCCACCGTTTGAGGGAATTGCCATACCAATAGAAGAAAGTACAAAAGCCACAAGACAAGGCACGAGGCCAAACGCTAATGACGACTGAGCACAGAGTTCGCGAGTGAATGGAAATGCAAAGAAAGCTACGTACAGCTGAAAATAGTAGCAACCCCATATGCATGCTGTCAATAAGAGGAATTGAGAGCGCCCCTTCATGTGAGCAACGGCTGCAAAGCCGGTCCACAACTGACGTAGTATCCTCTTCAGCTTAGATACCCCGCGCGAGTAGCGAAAGGCGTAAAGCAAAATAGCAACGAGAACAACAAAAAAGGCAACCCCTATCCATACGCGCCAATCGGAGAAAAGAGAAAGGAGGTCGCGTCCTACGGGATATTCAACAAGGAAAGAATTGATAGCTGAAGTAGCGACTATAAATGTAATCACCAAGAGCAAAGCCACCATGACTGTATCAGCAAGGCGGTCGGCCATCATAGAGCCGAAAACTGTGGAGAAAGAAGCCTTCTGTCGATGTGAGATATAAGTACACCGCCACACCTCGCCAAGCCTGGGGAACACCAGATTGAGAGCGTAGCAACCAAAGATTGAGCAAGTAAGCGCCATCAGAGGAGGGTTTATGCCGACGGCGCGAAGTTGCAATCGCCAGCGCATAGCCCTGAAAATATGAGAGAAGACGCTAAGTCCCATAGCGAAGAGGATCCACCAGTAGTCTACCCCATGGCGGATAATTTCCATCATATCTGAGAAATTCACCTTCCGGAACATATACCATACCAGGATGATGGTCAGAGCAAGGGGAAGGAGATATCTGAGGGCAACAGACAGCAAACGCTTCCAGAGAGGGGCCTTAATCTCAGGTCTCTCAGAGGGGAAATTGCTCGGTGCAGAGTTGTTGACGTTGCCAGTCATGACAGTCAAAATTCAGTATAATTACGACGTAATCACAAAGTTTAGGAGAATTAACGCAAAATTAACAAAAAAAATTGTAAATTTGCCCTATAAAAACACAACTCAAAAGAAATCACAAACGAAACGAATATAAATGGGAAAAGTCTTAATCATTGGTGCCGGAGGCGTTGGCACCGTCGTGGCCGCCAAATGCGCCCAGAATCCGGAAGTTTTCAGTGAAATCGTCATCGCCTCGCGCACAAAAGAGAAGTGTGACCGCATTGCTGCCAAGCTCGGCAAAAGCAATATCACTACAGATCGCGTAGACGCTGACAATGTCGATGAACTATGCACACTCTTCGAGAAACATCGTCCTGACATTTGCATCAACGTTGCCCTCCCCTATCAAGACCTTACAATCATGGAGGCCTGTCTGAAGTGTGGTGTCAACTATCTGGACACCGCCAATTATGAGCCCAAAGACGAGGCCCATTTTGAATACTCTTGGCAGTGGGCATACCGTGAGCGCTTCGAGAAAGCCGGACTGACAGCCATTCTTGGCTGCGGCTTCGACCCGGGAGTAAGCGCCATTTTCGTGGCCTATGCCGCCAAACATCATTTCTCGGAAATGCAGTACTTGGATATCGTAGACTGCAACGCCGGCAACCATGGCAAAGCATTTGCCACCAATTTCAATCCTGAAATCAACATCCGCGAAATCACCCAGAAAGGTCGCTACTGGGAAGATGGCAAGTGGGTAGAGACAGAGAATCTCGAAATCCACAAGCCTCTGAACTACCCCAATATCGGTGAACGGGAGAGCTATTTGCTATATCATGAAGAGCTCGAGAGCCTCGTAAAGAACTTTCCCACAATACGCCGCGCGCGCTTTTGGATGACCTTCGGCCAGGAATATTTGACCCACCTCCGAGTAATTCAAGATATCGGCATGGCACGTATTGACCCCGTCATGTATGAGGGGCGTGAGATTGTGCCTATTCAGTTTCTCAAGGCCGTGCTCCCCGATCCGGGAAGCCTTGGAGAGAACTACACCGGAGAGACATCCATAGGCTGTCGTATCCGTGGCCTCGACAAGGAAGGGAAAGCGTCGACCTATTATATCTACAACAACTGCTCCCATCAGGAGGCCTACAAAGAGACCGGAGCTCAGGCCGTCAGCTACACCACCGGCGTTCCGGCAATGGTTGGCGCCTACATGTTCCTTACCGGAAAGTGGGTGAAGCCCGGTGTCCACAATGTTGAGGAATTTGACCCGGATCCCTTCCTGGCTAAGCTTGCAGAGAGCGGACTTCCTTGGCATGTCATCGAAAACGAAGACATTGAATTATGAAACTACACTACACCCTACCCAAGACGGCCGCAGTTGCGGCCGTCTTGGCTACATTGATGGGGGGCGCCTACGCCTCAGTACATCGCGGACATATCCACGGCCGTCAAGGTAGCTACGAAGTGGCCACGCCGGCAGGGAGAGTAGCTGTCGACGTCCTCGATGCCGACATTATCCGCGTCAGCACCTTGCCCAACGACACCTCCATCGACTACGCCATCTCTCAAAGCGCCAGCCTCGAACCCGGCTTCGCCAATGTCCACACTATGGCTACAGACTCCTCATTTGTAGTCGCTACTCCCTCAACAATCCTGAACATCAACCGCAATTCGGGGCTTATTACCTTCCGCGATTCGTTAGGACGTGTACTGCTGACAGAAAACGGAGGCGTAGACAACCGGAATAGACTTAAGACTGTCAAGCTCAAGGACGTAGCGTCCGGCAGATTCTATGGAGCCGGAGAACGCGGCCACCGTCTTACCCTCAACGGAGATTCGCTCAGCATGTACAACCGTCAGAACTACGGATATACCGAAGGAGACCCGCGTCTTTCCCAGATGGGAATATCGGTGCCCTGGATTAGTTCCGATGCAGGCTATGGTATTCTCTTCGATGACTACAACCAAGCAGCGCTCGATCTTCGGGGAGACTCCATAGTTTACACATCACTAACAGACCTGCCACTGAGCTACTACTTCGTCAACGGACATGGCACTCTTGCCGGCAACACCGAAGGATATACACGGCTTACCGGACGCCAAGATCTGCCCCCCTTCTGGGCTCTCGGCTATATAACTTCCAAATATGGCTACCACAATCGCGAAGAGACCCTCGGTGCTGTAGATTCCCTTAAGACTCGCGGATATCCTCTGGATGGTATTGTACTTGACCTGTATTGGTATGGCAAAGAAACAGACATGGGGCGCCTCGAATGGAACAGGGAGCAATTCCCGGCACATGGGGCTATGCTCGACTCCTTGAAGAAATTGGGTGTCAACACCGTATTGATATCTCAACCCTACATCAACAAAATCGGAGCCCTCGACAATTACAACCTACTTGACTCCTTAGGGATGCTGACACGCGATGAGAAAGGAGCCACCCACGATGTCACCACGTGGGTAGGAGAAGCCGGCATGTTCGACATATCCAACCCCGCCACTCGCGAATGGCTATGGAATCGACTGAAAGGACTGACGGCTGAAGGTGTGGCCGGATGGTGGGGCGACCTCGGTGAGCCGGAAGTCCATCCTCTCTCTATCGTACACGCTAATGGACAGACAGCTTCCGAATACCACAACGTCTACGGCAATGAATGGTCAAAGACTATCTACGATGGCCTGCGCAAGGACTTCCCAAAGATGCGTCCGTTGCTGATGATGCGCGGTGGAACAGCCGGCCTGCAAAGATACTCCGTGTTTCCTTGGACCACCGACGTCTCCCGCTCTTGGGGAGGTCTTCAGCCACAAGTAAAACTCATGATTTCATCGGGACTTTCCGGCCTGGGATATATGGGTTCTGATGTGGGTGGATTCGCCGTTGACCCCGCTCATCCCTACGATCCTGAACTCTACGTCAGATGGATGCAAGCCGGCGTATTCTCTCCGATGCTCCGCACTCATGCTCAAGACCGTCCTGAGCCCTATCATTATCCCAAACAGCAGGATATTACCCTCGAGTTGGTGAAGACTCGCTATCGCTGGCTCCCTTATAACTATACATTGGCCTATGAGAATGCATCGATGGGACTTCCCTTAGCTCGTCCGCTAAACTTCCGTGGTGATAACCCCGAAGCTAAGTATACGGGTGTTGAGGATGAATATCTATGGGGCGATAATGTGCTCGTGGCTCCGGTCATGAAACAAGGTGCCCGTTCACGCAAAGTCCTCTTCCCTAAAGGTGAATGGTATGACTTTGCCAACCCACGACTCAAATATCGTGGAGGTACTACCGCTACCGTTCAAGCCCCCTTGGAGAAACTCCCTCTGTTCGTAAAAGCAGGCAGCTTCATCCCTCAATACATGGAGGCTATTGCAAATACCGGTGAGTATAATCCTGCAACACTGTGTGTGAAATACTTCCCATCCTCCTCCGAAACTTCCTACACACTCTTCGATGATGACCGCAAGAATCCCACATCACTGGAAGACAACAGCTATCAGCTGACCCGCTTCACCGGATTCATGAGCAGAAAGGAACTTGATATTAACATTGAGTCCACCGGCTTATACCCCGGCATGCCCGCCGGAAGGATGCTGACTATCGAGGTGGAAGATGTCAAGACTCAGCCCAAGAGTGTAGGATGTGGAGACCGGACCATGGAAAAAGCAGCCTCAGTAAAGGCCATGCAGCAAAGTAGTTGGACCTACGATAAGCAAACCCGCAGACTGACAATAGTAGTACCCTACGACTATCAGCCCACCAAGATCACAGCTACCTTCTAAGAGTCTATTTCATAAAAATGGGGTCGCCGGAGCGACCCCATTTTTATGGAATGTTAACTGAGTTCCACGCGGAACTCGGGGTTGGATGCCCCTCGGGGCTTGGGAAAGCTATAGCCAAAACATGCCTTGTAGCTCCCTTCCGGAATCTGAAGCCGGAGATGCTTCTCGCCCCCATCATGATAAAACAATACCGGTCCCGATGACTGAGCTACCTCTGCCAAACGACTACTCGAAGTACGCGCGGACTCACGCCATGTAATCGAACCTTCAATCCTTGTTCCGGAATAATGAGACTGCAGAATTTCCCCGTTTTCATCGTAGAAAACAGCTATTGCATGCGACTCATCATCCGGAGAGTCGATATTCGTAGTCACCTCCACAGATTCAAAAGCGGAGACTTTCACATGTCGACTTATTCCCATGTCAGTAGCCTTCGAGGTTGAGCCATCGGCATGCAGACAGCCGCCGGATTGACGGCGCGAACCGCTCATCAGACTGCCATCAACAGCTATCAGACGGGTACACACTTTGCAAGCCACCTCCCGATAGATAAACAAAGAGCAAGGGGCACCTTTAAGACTCACCATCACCCGATCTCCCTTCTCCGATGTATACCTATAACTTCTCGCACCTGCAGACAGATCCATACCTATTAACGGGAAATCCCACCATCCATCCGGTTGGTCTGTTGCTTCAAGTACTATCGGCATAGAAAGGCCTCCGGTGTCACCCACACATATAATCGTTTCACCCGGAAGCAATTCAATCCATTGTGAACGGCAAAAACCTGCTGCCTGACTCCCGGCTACGAGCTTATTAGCTTGAGAGACACACTCATCTTCATTCCATTCAAACGAGGGAAAACGGAGATTAGCAACTGATGCCAAAGCCCCTATCAAAGACTCGTCAGTGGCCGTCAGACGGGCCGTCTCCTCCTGTAACAAAGAATTCAATTTAGATTCAATAACGGAGAGATCCGGAGCTACAGGTTGCTGCACAGAAATTGAAGGCCCCGACCCACCCGTAGCACGCCAAGTACCCTCAGCGGCAACATACACCTTAGCAGGCAACGACTCGCCAACCAGAGCAGCCCAGCCGGGCAGAGGTCGGGGAAAAGCCTCCATCAAAGCCCCGACAGAAGGGAACAGACCCTTCAGAAAACCGCGAATATTAGGTGCGTCAAGCCAACCCTCCACGCGGAGATTTCCGGAAATAACATTTTCATTCACCATAATATTAATTAATTAGATAAGACTAAGCAGCTATTCAATTTAAATTCAAACATTCTGCTTAAACGATATAGATGATCCTGAGAGTTAGGCGCGAGAGAGGATTGTACGGATACTACCCGGGGTCAGATAGAACGAAGGAGCCGGAGAATTGACGATATCGAATATCAGATCGTAGTCCGAATCCACCTTATTAATACCGCGAACACTGACGAAACGCCGCCAGATCTCCTCATACATACTCAGACGTGAACCCACCAAGATGGGGAACTCACCGGTACGCTGGCGATGACGTATGACCGTAAGCGCACGCGATTCATTGACAAAAAAGCGCGGTGCCGGTTGCACGGCCATAGCCGCAAAAATAGCCTTTGCAGAGCGAAGACGAGTGTCTGCCAACATCTTCCTGTAGACCTTCCGGAGCTGACGATTACGCTCCTCAGAGAAGTCACAAACATTACCTTTCTTTTTCATAATCTGTTTTGCTTATTTTATGTTTTGCATTGCAAATTTATGAATAAATTATGCAACGGATATGATAAACGTTGATAAATCTTGATATAATTTTGCAGAGTCAAACAAAAACAATTGATAATGAAAAAAGAAAAGGAAGAAAAAAAAGGAGATGTAGCCGGATTAGAATCTGGCAAGACACAGGAGTCGGTAATTGAATTTGCGAATCAAGAGACCGAATCAAGTGCTGAGTCGAAGGAAGAGCCGGAGGCTGAAGCAGTGACTCAAGCTGAGACCGCAGTAGAGACAGGGCCGGAGACTGAGGCAGAGGTAAAGACAACGGAAGAGACAGAGTCGGAAACAGAGTCGGAAACAGAGTCGGAAACAGAGTCGGAGGTTAAATCGGAGGTTGAGACTGATGAGAATGTTGAAGATAAAGCAGACATATTAGCAGTATGGAGAAATCTCGAGGAAAAGACTGATGCTCTGGAGCAACTTCGAGCGTTTGCAGAGTATCAGAGCGATACAGCCTTGAAAGTCAAAGACTCCCTCACGCGTATTGATGGTTTCCGCAATGGGTCGCACGAACCAGACAGTAGGATATCGATGGCAGTGGGACAATTGCTGGACATTGCGACAAACGCTGCCAATGGAATCATAGATCCTGAGGCTATAGCAATGATACTGCGGGCCAATGACTTCGATGAAGCAATAGAGCGTGCCCATAATGAGGGTGAGATCTGTGGTAGAAATGCTTTAATCCGGGAGAAGTTTTTCAGTCCCAAGAGCAACGTAGAGAGTGTACCGGCACTTGGAGGAACTTCAGCATCTGCCGACACACGCCGACCGGGAAGCATCTTCGACCTTGCCAGCTTCGCCCGATAGACAATCTCAATCTACAAAGTAATAGACAAATAATACGATAAACCAATAATCTAAAAAACTAAATTATGAACAAGACCATTCATGGCGGTCAGTCCGCCACCGTCACCAACACAGCGATGCTGACAGGAGGGATAGCTCCCGGCAACTTCCTTGAGACCGGTATCGATGAAGAGCTCTTTCGATTTAACTCCGACGACACTCCTCTAATGAACCTCATGCTCAAGGCCAAACGAGTGAAAGTCGACTCTCCGGAAGTAGACCACTATATGATCGATGAGCCGACATATCAGAGTGTCACCACGAAGAACTTTACCGGCTCAATTCAGGGAGCACTTCCTGTAGACCCTCGTGATGCTACCATTATTCGTCCCTATTCTACATTGCTGATCAAAGGTGTGGATGGTTACGACGATGATGGCAAGGAGAAAACTCCGGGAAGAGATCTTATGCTGTTTGTGGTGAGTCATGACAATTTATCGGGGATGCCGGTAGTGAAAGCTGTCAATGGCAGGAAAAACAATCCTTCCGATGAATCCGGCTACATCCCTGAAATTCCGGCAGGCACGAAGGTAATCATCCTTGCCAACTCGCTCTACGAGACACAGAAGGAGGTAGAGCCGGACCTGATAGTTCCCCAGCCAACGCGTGTATTCCTTCAGAAAAGAGGTATGAACCAAGTAGTGTCAGACTACTTCGATGCACAGCGCAAGCGTATTCCCTTCAGCAAAGCAATCCTTGCTGAGCAGGCAATTGCCAACTTCAAAGTACGCGGTAATCGTACACTATGGGCAGGAAGAAAGGGATGTTTCAAGCTTCCGGTAGACAAAATGGGCATGCAGACCGTCTATACCACGGAAGGCCTTCGCTGGCAATTCAAACGAGAGTTGCAACATACCGGCAAATGGACTGTAGAGCAAGTAATAGCACTAGCCAAAATGTTCTTCACAGGTGAAGACGTGCCCAAATCGGCTCTGTTGTTGGCAGGAAAGAACATGCTTGAGCAAATTCAATGTATAGATTTCTCGAAGCATCCTGAGATTCAAATCTCCACAAAGACCAACAAACTGGGTTGGACCGTCACCAACTTCCATACCGTATTTGGCGATATTGAAATCAAGCGTGAGCCCACACTCGACCGCCTTGGTTGGAGCAATTCCGGAGCGTTGATAGGTGAAGACCGACTGGTTCACTATGTATATTCTGCCGAGCACTCTTTCTCCGACAGAGTAGAAGGACAGGAAGCCACTCGCAACGGCATTCTTATCTGGGACGCCTTGGCACTCAAAGGCAGCTGCCATATATGGATTGACGGCGAAAATGACGGCAATTGCACACCTGAGCTGAGCTATCTGATGTGGGATAAAGCTGAGGCACCCGAGCCTGTGGAGGGTGGGGCATCTCGATTCTATCTTCTCAGCGACTGTCCCGGAATTTCAGAGAGCGCCAAAGCCGGTCAGGTCTGGGAATATATCAAGGAGGATGGAACATCTTCAGGAACGTGGGTACCACAGGTTTTGATATGATTCCGGAGTTAAAGATTAGATATTAGATTTATATATAGATATTAGATCATGACAACTAAAACTTATGGGGTATATGGGATGCTTGAATGGCATGCATTGATACCGGCGGGGAGGATGACACTTAGTCTGGTGTTCACCGACGGGAAGGTATCAGGCTACGGAGTCATACCGGCACGTTACCAGACGTCCGACCCCGTCATACAATCCGCCATTGAGGCCTCCGGCCACTTCAGAAACGGAAAAATCCGACTGCTAAATACAGAGAATATGAATAGAAGACCAATAGAGAATCGATCCACAGCGAAAACAAGCAATGATATATCGACAAGAAACAGTACTCGCTGACGTCACGGCAGCTCTGGGGGAAACTCCGGAGTTGCCCATGATTCTGAATCCCAAGGAGTTGCCATCATTGACAATAAATACGTTGATAATGCCAATTTTACCGGAAGTAGCGGCTGAGGTGATGAGAAATGAGCCAATTCAAGAGATGGAAGACTGCATTATACCTCTGAGAGGGACCGTGGAAACTCGCGGAGCTAACTCAGGGATAATAACATTGCCCTCAGATTATCTAAGGCTTGTATGCTTCAAGATGTCCGGATGGTCCGGGTCATTGACTAATATAGAGCCTACTACGACATTACGGGCACAACTCAGCTGGCGCATCCCTGAAGAGCTTCACAGGATGTGCACCCCGGAAGATCCCTTTTTATTGTTAAGCTCCGGAATAGAGGGTATGCAACTTGAATATTACGGCATAAGAAGAGAGGGTTGCTCAGAAATAGAAGCGACATATATAGCCAAGCCGACTTGGAATCATGGATTTACGGAAACAAGTATATCGCTACCCAAGAGGCTATATCGAAAAATCATAGAAGAGACGGCCAAGAAAATAAGAGAAAATGACAGAGAAAACTATACAGGATATACTTGATGAGAACAAAAGAAGAAATGAAGAAATCAGACGGGAATATAATCCTCTTTTCGGGGTTGGAGCTCTTGGAGAACGCTTCCCACTTCTTCTAAAGCCGGGAGGGAAAGAATTGCATCTTCCCATAGAAATGGCCGATTTCATCGTAGTATCGGAATCATTAAGGGCCGGCTCGGTCAGCGAATATATTGCTGAACTCACAGAGAAATGTCCTTGGAAAAAGCCCGATGAAATACGCACTCAGATATTGGGGAATATTCTCTATCATTGGGGCCATTGTGACTTTGAATTCTGGGCTGCAAGCTATGTACGGATAAAGAACAAGGGGGGAGGAGCAGATGTTAACTTCGTGCTCAACAGGCCACAACGACGACTAGTCGAGCGATTTGAGAGGATGCGTCATAGAAATCAGCCAATACGATTGATACTCTTGAAAGCCCGACAATGGGGAGGGTCGACGTGCACTCAACTTTATATGGCATGGTTGCAACTATGCCGACAGGAAGGACTCAACTCGTTAATAATTGCTCATCAGGGGATAGGGTCTGATGAAATACGCGATATGTTCACACGTATGATTCAGGCTTATCCGCTCCGCATGCTTTACCCGCCGGGAAAGATACGGCGAGGAGCCAAGAAAATAGTCAGAGTAGGGAGAGCCGGAGGAATCTCAAGAGTGCCGCAGCGAAATTGTAAAATCAAGATAGGGACTGCTGAGCGGCCTGACTCTTGTCGTGGAGGGGACTATAATCTTGTACATTTATCGGAAATAGGAATATGGAAAGCGACAGACGGGAAGAAACCTGAAGATATCGTACGTTCTGCCTGTTCGGGCATTCTATTGAAGCCACTGACCATGATAGTCATGGAATCTACGGCAAATGGCGTTGGCAACTACTTTCATCGGGAATATCTTGCAGCAAAGGATTCTACCAGTCAATTTGAGCCAATGTTTGTAAGCTGGTATGAGATTGACCAATACTCACAGGCATTCAATGATGAAGAAGAGCGTAGAGCAATGGCCGAAAAACTCTTTGAGAATCGGCAAGACACACGCGAGAGCAGTCGCCGGGTTTCGGGAGCATATCTATGGAGACTATGGGAATTGGGAGCTACGCTGGAGGCTATCAACTGGTATGTCGGAGAGAGAAAGAAATACTCTGATCAGGGACAGATGGCCGCAGAATATCCCACGGACGATCTTGAGGCCTTTGCGCATTCCGGAAGGATGGTGTTTGCGCGCGAATCGGTAGAGAAACTTCGCGAAGAATGTCGTGAGTCGAACGTATGCGGAATTTTGGAAACTCCGATGGAATCGGGACTTCCGGTGTTATCGAGGATAGAATTTGTAAGGGAAGCGGGGGGAGCATTGCAGATTTGGGAAATGCCGCAGGCTGAAGAGACAGAGCGTTTCTCCGACAGATATTTGGCCGTCATGGATATCGGAGGGAGGTCAGCCCGGGCAGATTGGACAGTCATCAGTGTATTCGACAGACGAAGAATGGCAGATGGGGGAAGGCCGGAGATCGTAGCGCAATGGCGGGGACACGGAGATATGGATATTGTAGCCATGGAGGCAGCCAAGTTAGCAGCCTTCTATAATGAGGCATTATTAGTCGTAGAGAGCAACACCGCTGAGACTCGCTTTCCGACATCACTGTTTGATGCCGACAATATGCCCTATGTAATGGCTCAACTCAGGCAGGTATATACCAATTTGTACGTCAGGCGCCAGTCGCCGGAAGATATCCGCGAAGGGCGGCCGGCGAAATATGGCTTCCATACGAATGTATCGACCAAGCCATTGGTCATTGCAGAATTAGTCAGAGCCGTACGCGAAGGGCTTTATATAGAGCGCGACGTGCGAGCTCTGGAAGAGATGCTACAGTATGAACAGCGTCCCAATGGCAGTTATGGAGCTATTGCAGGATGCCACGACGACATCTTGATGACTCGAGCCATAGGACTTTACATCTGTTTCCACGAAATGGAAACGCCGCGAAGAATCCTTCCCCGAAATTATCGGAACGGATATTCGGGCTATTTATCAGAAGCTTTTATGAGCTAGAAAAGAATAAGGAGCTTAAGGAATTCAAGGTGCTTAAGAAACCTAAGGAATTTAAGGATAGATTTAAAAAAATTTAAAAGATGAAAGAAACAGAAGGATTTGGAGAGCATCGGGAGGATCTGCTACGCTTGGCGCAGGCTCATTGGAATGCCATGGCCGGCTTCCGCCTGGACCGTGAACGCTGTAAGCGCTACACGTATGGGCGGCAGTGGGAAGACACAATACAGGTTGAAGGGCGCACGATGCGCGAGGCGGACTATATTCGCCGGCAGGGTAACATACCCTTGAAAAACAATCTCATCCGACGAATTGTCAGGAACGTATTAGGGGTTTTTCGCAATCAGTTTGTTCCCCCGTCGGTTACAGACCTGGACCTGCCGGACACTCCGGAGACTCAGCGTACGTTAGAGAGACTCAACGTAGCTGCTCGGCGCAACATGCTTGAGGAACTTTATGCCCGCACGATGGAAGAGTTTCTCATCTCCGGGCTTGCTGTCCATCGCAAATGGGTGGGGGAGCGTCGGGGACGCTATGATGTCTGGACAGACTATGTTCAGCCCGACTATTTTATCATTGACACTGATATGCGCGACTTCCGGGGATGGGATGCGACACTTGCCGGAGAGATCCACGATGTAGACTTTACTGAGCTATGCACACGCATAGCCCAAAGTCCGGCACAAATGAAACGACTACGAGAGATATATCTCGAAAGTGAAGACAATGGACTGAGAGAACTCTCCGAGAGCTTTGGTAATCCTGCTTCGGCTCTTAACTTTCTACAACCTACCCATCCGGGACGATGTAGAGTCATCGAAATATGGCGCAGAGAACCGCGGGGTTATTATCATTGCCACGACACTCGCGATGGTTCCCTTTTCCGCATTCGGGAGAATGAATATACTAAATGTGTGGAGGAGGAAAACTCGAGGAGGCTGAAAAGAGCTGTAGATGAAGGGCGAACAGAGAGGGAGGCTCGACTTATACGCTACAAGTGGGTGATGGAAGAATGCTGGCGATATTACTTCTTATCGCCCCTGGGAGATGTGCTTTGCTCCGGAGACTCACCATTTCCGGATGGATCCCATCCTTACGTTTTCAAGGCCTACCCCTTTATCGACGGAGAAATCCACTCCTTCGTCAGCGACTTGATCGACCAGCAAAGATACGTCAATCGTCTGGTGACACTCTACGACTGGGTCATGCGAGCCTCAGCCAAGGGAGTGTTACTCTTTCCGGAGGGATCACTCCCGGATGGAATAGACATCGACGATATCTCGAGCGAGTGGAGTCGTTTCAATGGTGTCATAATGTTCCGACCCAAGCCGGGCGTTCCTTTGCCGCAACAAATCAGCGGAAACGCAGCCAACATCGGCATTACTGAGCTTCTGCAGGTGCAGCTGAAGATGATGGAAGATGTCAGCGGTGTGAACGGTGCACTCCAAGGGAAACTCGAAAGTGGAGCCGTCAGCGGCACGCTCTACAATCAGCAGACGCGACATGCACTGACCGGGCTACTCGACATCCTTCAGAGCTTCGGAAGCTTTATCCGCGAAGGAGTGAGGAAGGAAATCAATATCTTGCAAGATGAAATCTTGTAAGATATTGAGGGTTGAGGGTTGGGGGTTGTTGAGGGTTGAGGGTTAAAGATGAAAATTATAAAATTTAAAGATTCTGGAGGTAGGTGGTCAGATTTACTTCGCGCTCAAGCCCCATCTTCCTTCTCAGTCTATAACGACTCATCTCCACTGATCGAGGATTAATGTTAAAGAGGGGTGCTATCTCCTTACTCGAAAGCCCCATCTTCAGATAGCAACATATTCTGAGCTCAGTCTTACTCAGACTTGGGTATAGCTCCATAAGTCGTTTGGTATAGTTCTCATAGACTATATCGAAATTCTGATTAAAATTCTTCCAATCATCATCGTGTGAGATATTATGTGAAATCGACTTTCTAATACGCTGAATCTCCAATGCCACGCCATCTTCGCGACTCTCAGCTTGTTTGCACAATCGGTCAAGACGCGAAGAGATATTAAGCAAGATTTCATTCTTACGGATGACGTTCATCGTAATATTGCTCAACTCCGAGCTTTTGTGTTTGATATCTTTTTCGAGCTGTTCACTCTTGAGAGCCGCAATTTCATAATCCTTCCGGAGATTTTCCTGTTCGGCTGCCTGCTTCAGCCGTTGATATTCCTCCTCCTGCCGTTGAGTAATCCTTCGGGCAGCGCGCGCATAGGCATTCTTTATCATCTTGAAGGAGAAATACAAAGCTACGATAGCCAAGACCATATATACCACATTTGCAGGCATTGAGCGCCACCATGGAGGGAGCACCCTAAAAGAGAACGATGATTCGGAGAGTTGCCCGGTAGAAGGGTTGAAAGCCCTGACATGCAGGGTATATGAACCCTCATGCAGACGGGTATATTCCTTTGAAGCCACAGCTGAGAGAGGGGTCCATGTCTTATCATAGTCCTCCAGGAGGCATGAGAAGAGAATCTCCCCATCACCGCGAAACTCCGTCATGGCCAAGTCAAACCTCAATGAATTTAATGAGAAAGGAACCTGAAGTAGAAAATCCTTAGAATTCTCCTGAGTCGTCGGAGCACTATAAAGCAACGAGTCGCCCTGAGCATAAACAGAAGCGATAAAAGTCTTGGGAAGCCATCGCGACACAACATGCTTATGCGGGGAAATGAGAAAGAAACCATCCTGGTTCCCTACAATTATATCATTGCCGGCGCGGCCGATATTCTCAAAACCGGGAATCATATGTCCACACATCCGGCGAAGAGAGATCGTATCGGCATTCCAGGAGTCCTTATCTCTTCGAAGGAGAGACATGCCACGCGATGAAAACGAAAAAATATGATCCCTGCCCAGGGGCAAAAGATGAACCGCCTCCCCCGGGTACGTACCGGCTGAAAGAGTATTATCCTTTACAGCCCTCCCCGAAGGGAGCATCCTATAGACACCATATTCCGTGCCAATATATATTGTCCCATTACTGATAAGTACTGAGTTGTTATTGTTCGAAGGGAGACCATCTTTAGTGGTAAAAAGTCGTATATTCTTGAAAGACCGTGAAGAGAGGTCGAATTTCATTCGATATACGCCATTAAGCCAATGTCCGAGCCATATATTACCCGCATTATCCTCCGCAAATCGGCCACCGACATCGTCATAACCCTTTACGACTCCCAAGTCAATCCATCCTGAAGGACGCTTTTGGAGCAAGTGGAAATGATTATAGGTAGAAGCTAAGGCATAGCCGGCATTGCTATTCAACGAACGCACCATCCAAGTACCCGGCAGATTCGGGATAACGGATAAATTATCAGCCGAACCGGTACTTGACTGAAACAAGCCGCGGTCGGAGCAGATAAAGAGGGTATTACCAATCGTATCAATACTCCACACCTGCCCGTTAAGAATTTTACGCGGCCCTGCGGGAGAAGCGGAAGAAACCGAAGGCCAAGGGAGGGAAAAGAGAGCCTGGTTTGTACCCAAAAGTAGATTTCCCCGATACAGAATTGAAGCATACCCGGCACCCGTATCATGATTAGCACCCAACAGGTTCCAGACTGGAGAATTCGGAAAAGCCACAGCCAATCCATTGTCGAGACACATCCACAAAGAGCCGGAGCGGTCATAACCCATATTCAGTACGGTATTGTTGAGCAATCCCGTGTTTCGATTGACGAAAGAGATGTCGCCCGACTTAAGATTCATGATTGCCACTCCGGCATTCACCGTACCCAGAGCAATGTCATCTCCGAGGCGACGGGAGCAAAAAAGCTGATTCTCAATGATAAAAGAGTCCAGAGAAGTTGGAAAAGGAATAGTCTTAAATCCGTCATGGTAAAAGAGACCATTAAGGTTAGTAGCGATTAGAAAATTCCCGTTGAAATCGAGGATTCCACATATTCTTTTCCCCATAAGGGGGGTATTATCGGCGATATCTATGAGGCGTCCATTACGACAGCGAGCCACTCCTCCCGTGTCAAAACCAACTATAGGAGCCGACTCTCCCGGAAGAATGGTAGAAGTAGAGATTTTCCGAGTTGACTTAATAACAGTAGGACTATTCTCAGATTTAGGATTAATACATATTATACAAAAATCAGATTGAAAATATATATATCCATTATCAGACTTCATGATATTCCACACCTCAGAGATTTTCACACTCTTGGACACAGTCGCAGAAAGAGAATGATAAGACTCAACTCCCGTGTTGGCATCTGCAATAAAATACCCGAATTCATCGGAGCCTCCGGCATATATCCTACCGGAGTCAGTATCCGCGAGAACTGACCGTACAGTAGTATGGTTTGGAAGATTGAAGAGACGCCAACGGAGTCCATCAAACCGGAGGAGGCCATTTCTATTGGCCACATACACCCTGCCGAGGTTATCACAGTCCATACACCAGTTTTGGGCACCGGCACCATACGTTGATGCAGGGAAATTTCTTAAAGGAATATACCCCGTGGCGGCTACTGAAAAGGGAAAAAGCAAAAGGATGAAGAGCGACTGTAGATATTTCATGGTGCAAATATCCGAAAAAACAATAGATAGAGTGCATACTGAAAATATGTTTTAAAACATAAAAAATATTATATTCATATTTCTCAATGAATTGGATATTTTTTGTTGAGTGATTGTAGGGGTAGAATTTTATCATTGTTGAGTTTTTTTAGCATAATATTTTTGAAATGATATAAAAAGATATGTAATTTTGCAACGCATTCAGTTGCAATCCGCAGATGCTACATAAAAAAGTGGCAAGTACGGAAAAAGCCGAAGCGAATCAAGTATTATATTCGGAAGTGTCCGCTCACTGCCTTTTCACATTCACATTCTAAAGCGGGCATTTGAAAGGGTCGGACAGTCGACCGAAACGCATCCGACCCTTTCTTCTTTAGAGCTCGTCTCATACAACAATGACAACTAAATCCTGACTCATGAAGAAATATTTACTTCTCATTCTGCTATCAGTCGTCTGCCTCGGAGCAGCGGCTCAGACGCTGAAAGTCTCGGGAACCGTCAGCTCCGCCGAAGACAACGAACCCCTGATAGGGGCTACAGTCCAGGTAAAGGAGAACCGATCGGTTGGCGTAGCCACCGACATTGACGGCAACTACGAAATAACCGTAGCCCCCGGCCAGACTCTCATCTTCTCCTATGTAGGCTATACCCCTACCGAAAAGAAAGTAACCTCATCCGGCAAACTTGACATCACCCTCGACTCGAGTGCTGAGATGCTACAAGAAGTAGTAGCCATCGGCTACGGCACCGTCAAGAAGAGCGACCTCACCGGCTCTGTATCAACCGTAGCGGCCGACAAACTCAGTCGCACTCCGGCAGCCTCACTATCCAATGCACTTCAGGGACAAGCCGCCGGTGTGACAGTCAACTCTCTGACAGGACGTCCGGGAGCATCCGCCGAGGTGCGTATTCGCGGTGTCGGCACCGTCAACAACGCCTCTCCCATATACGTAGTAGACGGCGTCATCACCGATGATATCAGCTTTCTCTCCCCCAACGACATTGAGCACACTGAGATACTGAAAGATGCCTCAGCCACGGCCATCTATGGTTCTCGTGGTGCCAACGGTGTCATCATCGTCACCACACGCAGCGGCAAACTCAACAAAGATGCGCGCGTAAATTTCGACGCGTATATCGGCATGCAACAGCGTTGGAAAAAACTTGACGTCATGAACGCCTCCCAATATGCAGATGCCATCGTAGCCATCAACGGCAATCCCAACTCTAAAAAATATTATCAAGAAAATGGCTTCAACGAATGGCTGAAAGTCTTTAACGGTGTGGGAGCTTCCGACTTCTTCCCCACTGTCTACAATCCCGACACCAACCCTACCGGATTTGACTATGCCTCCCAGGAGACAGACTGGCAAGATGAAATCTTCCGCAATGGACTGATCCAGAACTACCACCTTGGCATTGATGGCGGTGGCGAGCGCTTCACATACTCCGCATCCGGCTCATGGTTTGGCCAGCAGGGTATCATCCGCGGTTCTGACTACAGCCGCTTTACTGCCCGTCTGAACACTACATATCAGGCATTTCCCTGGCTAAAAATCGGTGAGAATATCTCCTTCACGGCCTCCAAGGCTCAGAATGCTTACGAAAGTGGCGACAACTCCGAATCTGCCGGAGCTTCCATCATCTCTGCTGCATTCGCTATGGCTCCTTGGGATCCTGTACGCTATCCGGAAGGAAGCGTCAACCGCAAAGGTCAAGACCTCAGCGGTGGACTTGCAGCGGGATCAAACTTCAAGAATGTCACAAACCCCTTCTCAATGATAGAGTATAGCCATCCCAAAGTACGCAACGAGCGCTGGGTAGGCAACGTGTTCCTCGAGCTAACACCTATCAAATATTTGACATTCCGCTCATCTTTCAACTTCGACTATCGCATTACTACCGACAAGAGCTTTATGGACTCCTATATAGTCTCCGCCTACGATAAGCGCGATGACAACTTCCTGAGTTCCTCAATGGCTCGTGCATATTACTATAATGTCGACAATATCCTGACCTACGCCCGTACTATAGGTAAACACGACTTCTCAGCGATGGTAGGCCAGACAGTAGAACAATACGACTACTACTCCATCGGCAACTCCGGAAGCACCATCCTCAACCCGGTGGAAAACAACTGGTATCTGTCTCAAGTCACTGAGAACTTTGGGCGACCCTCCGACTCCGTAAGTCGCAACCGCCGCTTCTCCTGGCTTGGTCGACTAAACTATAACTTCGACGGGCGCTACATGGCTACAGTCAATTTCCGCGCTGACGGCTCCTCACGCTTCCCGGAAAACTCTTGGGGCTACTTCCCCTCCTTTGCACTCGCATGGCGTCTTAGCCGCGAGAAGTTCCTCAGCGACTTCTCCAATCTCAACGACCTCAAACTCCGCTTCGGCTGGGGTAAGGTCGGCAACGACAATATTGGCAACAACGCCTTTATCCTCAACATGTTTAACAATGGACCCACATTCGTTGACTATCCCTTTGGCGTTATCCCCGCGTTGCAACCCGGAGCTACCGTGCTGACATGGATCAACAATGGTGGCCACTGGGAAAATACCGAACAGTGGAGCTTGGGTGTGGACTTCGGATTCTTCAACAATAGACTGACCGGCTCCGTCGATGGTTTCATCCGCAAGACAAACGACATGCTCATGAGCGTCAACGCTCCGGCCCACGTCGGCAACCGCTACCCCGGCACCGCCAACGTTGGACGCGTCCGCAATCAGGGTATCGAAATCTCCCTCGAACATCGCAATACTGTCAACGACTGGTTCCACTACTCCGTAGGTGGCAACATCTCCTTCATTGGCAACAAGCTGACCGACCTTAATGGCGGATCACCCATTTACACCAACTACGACCAGGTGCAGGTAGTCAACCAAGGGTTCCCCCTCTACTACTTCTGGGGCTACAACTACGAGGGTGTCTACCAAACAGATGCTGAAGTGCTCGAATACCTCAACGGCTATACCGCTGCGGACTCCCCATTTGCGGCCGGCGATGCCAAATATCGCGACAACAATGGCGATGGCGTCATCAACGGTGATGACCGTGTATTCCTCGGAAGTTCCATTCCCAAAGTCAACTACGGCATCAATCTTTCGGCATATCTCAAGGACTTCGACATACAGCTCTTCTTCCAAGGTGCCGGTGGCAACAAAATCTACAACCAGATGCGCCATCGCCTGGAGAGCAACGGACAAAGCTCCATTCTCTCCCCCATCATGACCGACGCCTGGACCGTAGACAATACCGACGGATCTATCCCCAACCCAAGAAATTCCGTCAACTACTATACTTCAGACCGTTTCTTGGAAAAAGGAGACTACTTCCGCCTGAAAAACCTTCAGATAGGCTACACGCTTCCCCAGAGCATACTCGGAAAGTCCGGACTGAAGAACTGCCGCTTCTACGTGCAGATTTCCAACCTATTCACGATCACCAAATATAAGGGTTTCGACCCCGAGGTCAGCGGAGGTGTGGACTATGGCAACTACCCGCAGTGTCGCACATTCCTCTTCGGTGTAAACATCTCTTATTAACAAGCAAAGTTTATGAAACTCAATATAAAAACTGCGGCACTGGCCGCTATGGCTACGGTTGCTCTCACTTCCT
This sequence comes from Muribaculaceae bacterium, assembly GCA_023667015.1. Lineage (GTDB taxonomy): Bacteria > Bacteroidota > Bacteroidia > Bacteroidales > Muribaculaceae > Lepagella. The sequence goes on from JAMPAX010000002.1 coordinate 101,847, forward strand.
GCAACGACTGGCTGAAGGAAGAGGGACCGGCCACTACCAAACTCGAAGATTTCTACACTACCGGAGAAACATGCACGCAGACCGTTAATGCCTGCTATGCTCCCTTAGCCTGGGAGTACAACACCACCTACTTTCCTGAGTGGATGATAGGAGACATCGCCTCCGATGATGCACTCAAGGGAGGGCAGAATGTCTCCGATATGGCAGATGCCTACGACATAGAAAACTTCAAGACCAACCCCAACAACACCCTGCTCCGCGACTATTATCGCGCCAAGTATCAAGGTATCATACGTTGCAACCTCGCTTTGCAAGAAATTCCCAAATATGACCCCGATGAGACTCTATCGCAGAAACGTAAGGACTGTCTGCTGGGAGAAGCAAAATTCCTCAGAGCCTTCTACTACTTCCAGCTCGTCAGAGTGTTTGGCGGTGTACCACTCGTAGACTTCGTAATAGATAGCGCTGAGAAATGGAAACAGCCACGTGCTACCCGGGAAGCTGTCTACGAACACATAATCGCCGACCTTAAAGATGCGGAAGAGCTGCTCTATGAAAAGAACGCTTATGCCGATGAAGACCTCGGACGTGCTACCCGCGGAGCCGCTATAGCCATGCTCTGCAAGGTAAACCTCTATCGCCACAACTACGAAGAGGCATACACCTGGGGCAAAAAATTCATCGACGAGGAATATAACAAGGGACTCTATACTCTCGAAAACGACTACGCACAGAACTTTACACTCACCGGTGAAAACGGCGTTGAAAGTGTCTTCGAAATCCAATATATAGCAGAACCCACCTCCGACTACGGCGAGGGCTTCGGCTTCACCCGCGGAACCTTCGGCTCCATCCTCACCCGCCCCCGTGCTGACTCTATGGGCGGCAATCAGGGTTGGGGATTCGATCATCCTACCGACAACCTTTATGCCGAATATGAGACCAACGACCCCCGTCGCGACATGACTATCGGCCAGGTTAGCGAAAACGACCTCAACAACATCGCCGTCAATTACTTAGGCTCCACCTACTATAATATCAAGACATCCCTTTACGAAGGTGGAACCTTCCCGGCTCTCGACCACAATACTCGCGGACCGCTCAACTATCGACTGATTCGCGCCTCCGACGTGCTGCTTCTTTACGCCGAGGCAGCTCTGGAGAGTGGCAAGGACATAGCCGGAGCAAAATGGGCTCTTGAGCAGGTCAGAAGTCGTGCTCGCGCACAGGCTCCTGCCGGGGCTCTTCCTGCCTTTCCGGGATATCGCGGATATACCGACAATGTCGAATCCCTGCGCGCAGCAATCCGCCACGAACGTCGCGTAGAGCTCGCTATGGAGGGTCATCGCTGGTTTGACCTCGTACGTTGGGGGATAGCCTACGATGTAATGGATAAGGACAAGGGCTCCTACGGCAAGAACGAATCTGAAGAAGCTCGCGCCGAAATGGCATCCTTCATCGAGGGGAAACATGAACTTTTCCCCATCCCGGCAGAAGAAATCTCCCTCAACCCAATGGCCCAAAATCCGGGATATTAATCCGGAATCCGACCTGACGCATCAAGATGATTCGGGATGCGTCAGGCAACATCAGAAATTGTCAAGATTCCAAAAACTATTATAAATCACTAATAATTAATTCTATGAAAAAGCTCTACATTGCTTCTTTCGCTGTGTTAGCTGCCATGAGCGCCAACGCACAGTTTGTGACCGAGACTCCCTACATGGAGCCCACCGTGTCTAACGGTCAGATATTCGACCTTATCGTAGCCGACCAATCTTGCATTGACGGACTCACCGCCGCCGGCAAGACAGTCAACGACTACAGAACCAACGACGAGACCCGCTGGCTCTATGTATGGGAGAATACCATGAATGCCGGAGACTCCTCCTATCCCGGAGTAGGCTACAAAGAAATGCAGTTTGAAGGCTATCCCTCATTCGTTGTCAGCAATATTGGCTGGTCCGGAGCCGGTTTCAACATCAACAAGGGTGCCGGCATCAACCTCAGCCACTGGACAGACGAGACCCGCTTCCATTGCGCATTAATGACCCAGGGGACTGCTCCTGAATCATTGGCATTTGTAATTGCCAATTATGATGATGAAAACCAAAAACCCGGCAACATTGCCGTCGGTGCACCTTTCAACGACAATGGCACCGTATTCCCGGCCATAGCTCCCAAGATTACAGACGATTGGCAAGCCTTCGATATATCTTTCGGAGATATCAAGAAACTGCAGCCTAACTTCGACTGCCACGCATCCTCCGATTGGACCGGCAATATTGTCTCCTTCCTTGCAGGAGGCGTTGAAGGTCGTTCCTTTTCCATGGACTGCATGTATTTCTACACACCGAAAGAGGACTCTGCCGTTGAGGGTATCGAAGCTGACGCCACTCTGCTCATTGGCAAGTCTACTATCAACTCTACAGTAGCCGGCATTGAGGTTTATGACCTCGGTGGCGCTCTTGTTGCTAAAACCAACTCTACAGTTCTTGGTATCGAAAACCTCGCCAAGGGTGTATACGTTGTCAAGGGCGGCAACACCGTACAAAAATTTGTGAAGTAACGCTACTACGCAAGTAAGATTACTACACAATTCAAACTACTACACTAAGGTATGAGGCTCTAACGAGCCTTATACCTGCCAAATCTCTTCCTCTTCATACACCCTAAGATTGTGGGTCTCTCCTTATGAGACTCATTCATAATTCTTATATTCAATAAAATGAGACTCTTAAACAGTTCTATTCTACTCCTCTGCATGGCTACTGCCCCCGGCATATACGCGGCAAATCCTCAGATTGGTTCCGGCGAAACAGGCGGCTATAAGCTCGTGTGGCAAGACCTTTTCGATGAGGGCACAATCAATCCTCTGCGGTGGAATATAGAAGTTAATGGATCGGGTGGTGGCAACAATGAATTGCAGTACTACACCAATCGCGAGGAAAATCTCCGTGTGGGCGATGATGGCGAGGGGAATTCCTGCCTGATTATTACCGCTCGCCGTGAGAAATACAAAAACAAAGAGTTCACTTCGGGTCGTCTCAATACCATGAATTTCGTCACCTTCACTCATGGCAAGATTGAGGCCTCTATAAAACTCCCCACCACCAACGCCGGGCTCTGGCCGGCCTTCTGGATGATGGGCAACGACTACTCACAAGTAGGATGGCCTAAATGTGGAGAGACGGATATCTTAGAGATGGGTCATTCCGACGGTATGCGTGCCGGAACTTCCGACAGATACTTCAATGGCGCCGCCCATTGGGGTCAGGGATGGCCAAACGCCAGCCACGCTATGAATGCTACGAAGAACTACAGCCTGCAGGACGGCCAATTTCATCTCTACACCCTTATCTGGGATGAGAATTCCTACAAGATGTATGTCGACCTCGACAAGATGCCCGTGCAGACTCCCTATTTCCGCATGGATATCACCCCCAACGACCCCGGCAATGAATGGAGTGCGGGCAACTATTTCCATAAGGATAATTTCATAATCTTCAACCTCGCTATCGGCGGCAACTTCCCCGGCATTCACTCAGCTGAGAGTATCACTGCGCTCAACGATGAGAATGGCCAACAGGCATCGATGTATGTCAACTATGTAAAGGTCTATCAACTTGAGGACAATGCCTCCAACACCTTCTTCAGCGCCATACCCTCCGATAATCTTTCCGTTGGTTCGGAAAGCAGCGTCTCTGCCATCTCTATTGAACACCCCTTGAGCATAGACAACGCCGATAACACTGTTCGCAGCCTGCATCCGGCGGATATCGAGGTTTTTAACATGGGAGGAATTCTTGTCGCCGGCATTTCCGCCTCTACAAGCCTTGACATCTCCGGGCTCCCCGCCGGCATATATTTCGCACGTTGTGAAGGACATTCCTTGAAATTCGTTAAGAAATAACTAACAGATATGTCATGAAGAAAATCATAGCCGGGGCTATGCTCGCCCTTTTAACCGTCATTCCGACCTATGCCGTGAAGCGCACGGAGGCTCAAATAGACTCATGTGTCAATGCCCTACTTTCGCGCATGACACTCGAGGAGAAAATCGGTCAGCTCAATCAATATTCCATTGGTAGCATCGATGACAACGTACTCGGACAGGTTCGAGGAGGGAGCATTGGTTCCTACCTGAATATCGTAGATCCGGAAGCTGTCAACCTACTGCAACGCGAAGCCGTAGAGAACTCCCGCCTCGGCATACCTTTAATTTTTGCTCGCGACGTTATCCATGGTTTCAAGACAATCTTCCCTCTTCCGATAGGCCAGGCGGCAAGCTGGAATCCTGAACTCACCCGCCTGGGGAGTGCGATTGCTGCCGACGAAGCCTCCTCTACAGGTATTCGTTGGACATTCTCACCGATGGTAGACGTCAGCCGCGATGCGCGCTGGGGACGACTCGCTGAAGGATATGGCGAAGATCCTCTTCTCAATGCCCGCTTTGGAGCTGCTGCCGTCAAAGGGTATCAGGGGGATGACCTTACCAATCCCTCTACCATGGCAGCATGCGTAAAACACTTCGCCGGCTACGGGTTTGTAGAGGGAGGTCTGGACTACAACACCACTTGGCTACCGGAGCCACTCCTCAGAGACGTAGTCCTCCCCTCCTATAAGGCCGCCATTGATGCCGGAGCAGCTACTGCTATGTGTTCCTTCAATGATATCAATGGTATTCCACCCAGTGCCAACGCCTATTTGCTCGACCGGATACTTCGCAAAGAATGGGGGTTTGATGGCTTGATGGTATCTGACTGGGGTTCTATCAGCGAGCTTATGAATCATGGCATAGCAGCCGACCGTAGCGAGGCTGCACGTCTGGCGGCAGTAGCGGGAGTAGACATGGACATGGAAGGACATTGCTACGACAATGCACTGCGACAGCTCGTAGCTGATGGCGTCATTCCCGAGGCTCGCATTGACTCTCTATGTGGCAACGTTTTGCGCCTGAAGTATCGACTTGGACTCTTTGACAATCCATATGTAGATCTTGCCAAGGCCAACAGTTTCTATGCCCCGGAGTCGCTCGAAGCTGCCCTCAAGAGCGTGGAAGAGAGTGCTATCCTTCTGAAAAACGATGGGGCAATTCTCCCCGTAGATTTCTCCAAGGTAAAGAAAATCGCCGTAATCGGCCCTATGGCCGATGCCCCCCACGACCAGAATGGCACCTGGGTATTTGACCTTGACAAATCTCACAGCGTCACCCCTCTTGCCGACCTTCGGGAGCGTTATGGCGACAAAATCGTATATTCCCCCGGGCTTGAATTCAGCCGCGATAAACGTACGGACGGCTTTAAAGATGCCCTAAAGGCTGCTCGTAAATCTGACATAGTATTCCTTTTTGCCGGCGAAGAGGCTATTCTCTCCGGTGAGGCTCATTGCCGTACCGACCTTACCCTCCCCGGTGCTCAGGAGGCCCTGATAAAGGAGCTTAAAAAAGCCGGAAAACCTGTAGTTCTCATCGTGCAGGCCGGGCGCCCCCTTGTAATGGGTAATATTGAAAACGACGTAGACGCTATTCTCTATCTCTTCCATGGCGGCACTATGGCCGGTCCCGGCCTTGTCAATATCCTTAACGGATCTGTCAATCCCTCCGGCCACCTCCCTATGTCATTCCCCATGACCTCCGGCCAAGTACCTATCTACTACAGCCACAAGAATTCCGGACGACCCTCCGACTCCGGAGCAAATATCGATGACCTCCCCCTTGAGGCTCCACAGACCTCTACGGGTTGCAACCGCTTCTATATGGATGCCGGAAGTCGACCCCGTTATCCCTTTGGCTACGGACTGAGCTATACTGACTTTGAAATCTCGACTCCGGAGCTCTCCGCTACTGAGATTTCAACTGATGGCACCTTGCGTGTAAAAGCTACCGTTAAGAACATCGGCAATCGTGAGGGACAGCAGGTAGTACAGCTATATGTTCGCGACCTCGTTGGCTCGCTGACACGCCCTGTACGCGAGCTCAAAGACTTCGCTAAAATCTCCCTCAAACCCGGTGAGTCTAAAGTAGTTGAATTTATCCTCCCCGCCTCCTCTCTGAGTTTCTCCAACATCAACGGCAAGCAAATACTTGAACCCGGAGAATTCCAAGTATGGATTACCGACTCTGCAGAGTCCGGCACCCCCGTATCATTCACACTTAAATAAACTCTTAAAGTTCAAATTTATAATTAACAGCCACTTAAACCAAAAAAAACTAAACATATGAGATTGAAAAGTAAACTCCTTGGAGTCTCCCTTGCACTTGCATGCTCAGGTGCAAACGCTGCCATCCTCGACAGAGTTGAGACATCTGTTGAAGAGCTGACATTCACATACTACAATGATGTCCACGATGACGGCTCATATTATCCCAACTGGGTCATCAACTTCCCCAAAAAAAATGGAAAGACCTTTGGATCACAGGCTTCTCTGACTTATACCCTTTCCAAAGACAACACGACTGTAAACAGCGGTACGGTCAACCCCTCACGCTTTGATGATGATGTTCTCTCCTTTTATACGGCAGAAGGCGTTCTCACCCCGGGCGAATATGTGATGACCTCGATCATTACCTTCTCCACCGACGGCAAAGCTGACAAGACAGTGACAATTCCGGCAATAGCCTTCAGCATAGCCGATACCAGCGCCAATCCCCGTGTAGACATAACTTATACCCTTATCCCGGGAGAAAAGTATACTGAACTAAACTATACGCTCACACCAAAGAACCTGAAATCAGATGTAGTCAGTGCCCGGGTATGGGCTGATGTTCCCGGCAATATCACAGTTGCTGAAGCCACAGGACTTACAGGAGTTCTCCGTGTAGACGTATCTAAGGGCAACGTTTTGGCATGGGTAAAGTCTGAAGTGAAGCTTGCCGACGGCACTACGATGAATGGTGTGCCCAACGACTTCGCCCTTACCTTCGAACGCAAACTCTCTGACAAAGCTCCGGTAATCTCCCTTATCTGCTCTAATCCGACCCCCACATCAAACACTACCGGCACAATAGACTATGCTATCTCCGGCACAAACCTTGATCAGGTAGAGTCCTACGAAATATTTGTAGTTACAGAAGGGGACCGCGCCGTTTCCGATATTATCACAACTAAAGTCGCTACCGGCACCATCGACCTTAAAAATCTCAATGCCGGGACAACAACAAATTTATGGGTGAAAGTTTGCGCTACCACTCTTAGCGGTGTAAAGACAGAGCCGGTTCAGTATCCGGGAGAAGCTCAAGGATGGACCGGTCTCAGCATTGACACCAATTCCGATGCTGTCGAAGCCGTCTTCTCAATAGAAAATTCCGATGTATTCTCTATCGACGGCCGTATTATAGGCAGCAAGCTCAGCGCTGATGAGATTGCCAACCTTCCCTCAGGTATATATATATCTGCCGGAAAGAAATTCATTGTGAAATAATATTCAAGAGGATGTAATAAACAGATGGAATTTAAAACCCTATAATACATCCTCTTGATTTATCAAAGACTTCACTTGTTTTTTCCTGATCGTTACTTCCATGAAGAAATTTTTGACATTTGTCCTTCTAATTTTTATGGTCGGTGGCATCAACGCCAAGAGCGACAAACGCGGTGTCAGCGAGAACCAGTTCTCAATGGGTTCCATGCTGGAAGCTCTTGCGCCGGGTGTCACATGGTATTACAACTGGGGCAACACCCCGGGGAAAGGGTATCAAAATGAGGTCATCAACAATGACGACCTGGAATTTGTCCCCATGTGCTGGAATGCCAACTACAATGCCGAAGCCATACGTGAATACTGCAAGACACATCCCAAGACCAAGTATCTATTGGGCTTCAATGAGCCTAACTTTACCAAACAAGCCGACATGACACCACAGGAGGCTGCCCTGGCATGGCCTGCAGTCAAAGCTCTTGCCGATGAACTCAATCTGAAGCTCGTAGCCCCTGCACTCAACTACAGCCCCAACCCTCCATACACCGATCCGCTGAAATGGATGGATGAGTTTGTGGCTCTCGTAGGTCTCGATGCTTTCGACTATACAGCCATTCACAACTATGGCGGACTGGGAGTAATGAAGACACTTGCCGGAAATTTCCACGACAGATACGGCAAGGATGTATGGGTCACCGAGTTTTGTCTATGGCCCAATGAGGGAGATGCAAATTCGTATGTCGCGCCCGCATCTCAAATAGCATCTATGGTGGAAACCGTAGGATGGCTTGAGTCCACCCCCTGGATTTTCCGCTATGCCTGGTTTAAAGCGTTGGGTAACTACGATGCTTCAAAGGGTCCAAACTACGGACTCCTGCGCCACGAAGGGGTAAACACCGACCCCTGGGTATTGACAGACCAGGGAAAGGTATACGTAGGATTGGCAGCATACGATCCCGCACTTTGCCATCAGATTAACACATCGATACCGGTGGGCAACTACCTGAACTCCTCTCTATTGCAGCTCGGGACCACCGCTGATACCGAAAACATCTCCGGAGTGGAGATTACCCGGTTTGTTTCCGGAGCCAGTGCAGACTATCGTTTTGAAGTTCCGGCAGACGGGTCTTATACTCTCCATCTACGTGTCAGCGGCTTCGGAGCCCCCTCCCGCTTTGATCCATCAATATCGTTGCATGAGGTGGATACTGATGGAAAAGTGCTCTGTACTTTGCATCCCGCGTATTCCTTCACTCTTCCCAATTCCGATGACATCTACACGGATGTTGTCTTCCCCATAGAATTGGCGAAGGGAAAACGTATCATCCGCATTCAGGATGCCAATACATATATGCCCTCCGGGATACGGATTTCCACAATCTGTCTCAACGATGCCAGCGATGTTGAAATGATTGAAGTTCTCCCGGGAAATACGACTGCGGACGTATATTCGCTGACAGGAATATGTCTGAAGAAAGGTGAGGAAGTCTCCAAAGCACTTGAAGGGCTCCCCGAAGGAATATATATTGTAGGAGGGAGAAAAATCCGGAAATAAACGGATTGCCCGGCGAATCGTCTTCTAAAAAAAACAAGCCTGCGGAAAATCCGCAGGCTTGTTTTTATAATTTCTATAAGGATTATATTATAGTTTCGGACCGGCTTCTACGAGCTTCTTGCCGGCTTCGTTGTTCTCAAACTTCTTGAAGTTCTCGATAAACATTCCGGCGAGCTTCTTGGCCTTTTCGTCCCATTCCTTGGGGTCGGCATAGGTGTCGCGAGGATCCAGAATCTTGGGATCTACACCGGGGAGCTCGGTAGGAATTACGAAGTCGAAGTATGGAAGCACCTTTGTCGGAGCCTTGTCGATATCGCCATTGAGGATATCATCGATGATACCACGTGTATCCTTGATGGAGATACGCTTGCCGGTACCATTCCAGCCGGTATTGACCAGATAAGCCTTTGCACCGCTGAGTTTCATTTTCTTGACAAGTTCCTCAGCATACTTAGTAGGATGCAGGGAGAGGAAAGCCTGGCCGAAGCATGCGGAGAAAGTAGGAGTAGGCTCAGTGATACCACGTTCTGTGCCGGCGAGCTTAGCAGTGAAGCCGGAGAGGAAGTAGTACTTAGCCTGCTCGTGGTCGAGAAGCGCTACGGGAGGAAGCACACCGAAGGCGTCGGCAGAGAGGAAGATTACACGCTTAGCTGCGGGGCCCTTAGATATAGGCTTAACGATGTTCTTGATATGATATATGGGGTAGGAAACGCGGGTGTTTTCAGTCACAGACTTGTCAGCGAAATCGCAGTGTCCTTCAGCATCTACAGTAACGTTCTCGAGCAGAGCGTCGCGGGTGATTGCGTTGTAGATATCAGGTTCGGCATCCTTGTCGAGGTTGATAACCTTAGCATAGCAACCACCTTCATAGTTGAATACGCCGTCATCGTCCCAACCGTGCTCGTCATCGCCGATGAGCAGACGCTTCGGGTCGGTAGAGAGGGTAGTCTTGCCGGTACCGCTCAGACCAAAGAAGATAGCAGTATTTTTACCCTCGAGGTCAGTGTTGGCAGAGCAGTGCATGGAAGCGATACCACGCAGGGGGTTGAAGTAGTTCATCATTGAAAAGAGACCCTTCTTCATTTCGCCGCCATACCAAGTATTGATGATTACCTGCTGACGCTCCTTGATATTGAAAGCAACGACAGTCTCAGAGTGCAGGCCGAGTTCCTTGTAGTTTTCAACTTTAGCCTTGCTGGCGTTGAAAACAACGAAGTCAGGCTCGAAGTCAGCGAGTTCCTCTTTTGTGGGGCGGATGAACATATTGGTCACGAAGTGAGCCTGCCAAGCTACTTCCATGATAAAGCGTACGCGAAGACGAGTGGCAGCGTTGGCACCGCAGAAGCAGTCTACAACGTAGAGAGTCTTATCGGAGAGTTCCTTAACGGCCTTTTCGCGAAGCTCGTCCCATACCTTGGTGGTGATAGGCTTGTTGTCGTTCTTGTATCCGTCGGTAGTCCACCATACGGTATCTTCAGTGACCTCGTCCTTTACGAGATATTTGTCTTTGGGGGAGCGACCTGTATAGACTCCGGTGAAGACGTCGACAGCGCCAAGGTCTGTAAGATAGCCTTTTTCATAGCCCTTTAAATCGGGATTGGTCTCATCTTTGAAGAGATCCTCATACGAAGGATTGTAAATTACATTCTTTACATCCTTGATTCCATACTGGGACAAATCTATTTTTGCCATGAGATGTTAAGATTTTTGGGTTGATATTTTACCTGTTTCTGTTTTAATTACTTATATTACTGCTTAAGTAGCATCTCCCTATAATTCGAATAGGACATCTACTTATGCACCTATATTTTTAACAATCAATTCAACTCTTTGGATTGACCTATATAAATTTTCTATAGATATTTTCCGCAAAATTAACATTTTTTTTGCACACCGCAAAAAAATTAATATCTTTGCATCTGCAACAAACGCACCGACTGTAAAACTCTTCATATAATTATGAGTCCTAAAATAATTATGAGTCTTAAAAGAACCACAAGCCTTCATCGCATTGCGCTGGCAGCTCTCCTCTTCTGCGGCTTCAGCCTCTCGATGATGGGTGTCACCAAAGAGGAGATGGAGAAAGCCCGCGCTATCTCTGCCAAGATTTATCTTCGCTGGGCCAACAATGGTTCTGACTATCTCGACAAGCAGAACCCCTCAAATGTCTCCGACCTCCAGCTCCGCGAAAAGGAGAAGACCAATATTAAGGCCTTTTTGAGCATCCCCCTTCCCTCCGACTATTCAAGTTGGGACAAGAAGAAACTCGTAGAATACTGGAGCTCCACAGCCCTATCTACCTCCGGACTTAACGCTGACGGTGTGCGTTCCGGAGCTAAGAAAGCGATCCGTAGCGCGCTGAACGCCATGAGCGTTGCCGAGCCTGCCCCTGAGGCTGAGGCCCCTGCAAAAGAGCCGGAAGCTGTTGACACCCCTAAAGTTGCCGAGGATCTTCCTCAGGAGGTAGAACAGCTGACTGAGGTTGTTACTGAAGAAATAGATACAATCGATTCGGCAGCCGTCAACGACTCTCTGCAGATTCCTGCCAAGAAAGAGAGCTCCTCCACATGGATCTACGTCGTAGCTCTGGCTCTGCTCGTCATTGCCGTGATCGTTTTAGTTGTCTACGCCTCTAAGAATATGAACAAAGGGAACTCCACAGATGAGCCGCACGAAAGAGATACTCGCCACAAAGCCGAGCCTAACGTCTCTGAGCCTGCGAATCGTAAAGAAGAAGTATATAAACCCTCAGCTCGCAACACTTCAACAATTCCCACAGACTCCTACGTAGTCACCGCCACGGAGCCGGAAGGTGACACCTCCTCCAGGATGCGTGAAAAGTTTGCTGAGACCTTGGCGGCCAAGCAGGAGGAAATCCGTATGCTTTCCCGCCGGGTAGAATCCCTCGCTGCAGAAAACAAGTCATTAGCCGAAGAGAATGAACGTCTTCAACTTGAGGCGGATCGTCTCCGCAAGGAGAAGGATGATTTGCTCGTAGCCGGACATCCGGCAACGCCTGCTCCGGGCACAACAGCCTCAACACCATTCTCTTCCAAGGCATCCACAACACCCGAGCCGGGGCGTCCACGAGTGATATACTTAGGACGCGTCAACACCAATGGCATCTTTGTCAGAGCCGACCGCTCGCTGAATCCCGGCAATTCCATATATACTCTGGAGACCACCGATGGCTTCACCGGCACCTTCCGCGTTGCAGACCATTCGAGTGTATATGATCTGGTGTTCCCCCGCCCGCAAGAGATGCTCTCCGGAGGATGTGTGGCCATGGACATTACCGACACTAAAGGGCGTAGCCGCATAGAGACAGAATCACCCGGCACGGCCATCTTCGAAGACAACTGCTGGCGCGTCGTACGCAAAGCCCGCATACGCTATATTTAAAAAGGTTGCCTCTTCGGGCAACCTTTTTAAATAAAGCGGGAAATTGGGGATTGGAAATTGTTTAGTTAGGGCTATCCCCTAATTCCTAATTCCTAATTCCTAATTCCTAATTCCTAATTCAATAAGCTCTGCTGCGTATTTGGGGGCTATGAAAGTGCCCAACTTGCGACGCAACTGACGACAGCCGGCGAGCTGACCGTCTCGCTGTGGCGAGGGCTGTAATAATGGCGACAACTCTCGCGAGATAGCCTCCGGCGTACAATAGCACACCAATAACTCCGGCACCATCTCATACCCCACGATCAGATTGGGCAACGAGACATACCTCACCTTCAGTAATTTCTCCATAATCTTATATGACAGCCTGCTACCATTAGCACGATAGCACACCACCTGTGGCGTGCCGATAAGAGCCGTCTCCAGAGTAGCCGTGCCGGAGGTCACAAGGGCCGCCTGACTATATTTCAGAAGCGTCGGGGTTGCGTTGAAGACCACGGTGATTCCCGGATCTTGCGCCACCTCCCGATAAAACCTCTCCGGCATTGCCGGAGCTGCCGCCACTACATACTGGAACTCCGGATAACGCTTGGCTGCCTCAATCATCAACGGGAGATTATTTCGTATTTCTCCACGACGAGATCCCGGCAGAAGTGCTATCATTGGACGAGAATCGGTGATTCCCTGTCTTTCCAAGAAATGCTTCTTCGGAGCAATATGCCCCAGGGCATTGTCAATCTCCTCCACTGACGGGTTGCCAACATATTCTACAGCATTGTACCCCCTTTTAGCATAGAACGATGTCTCAAAAGGAAGAATGGAGAGGATACGGTCCACGTACTTTTTGATTTGCTTAACCCGATACTCCTTCCAGGCCCAAACTTTAGGAGAGATGAAATACTCTGTGCGTATTCCCAACGAATGAGCATACTTGGCGAGGGTGAGATTAAAGCCGGGATAGTCCACGAGAATAAGCACGTCCGGGCTGAACTCACGAAGCGTCTTCTTAGCCAGACGCATAGAGCGCCATATAGTAGGAAGCTTTCGAAATACCTCTGAGAAACCCATGACGTTCATCTCCTTATAATGGAGTGTAGGGGCAACATGCGCCTCAGTAGCCATCCTGTCACCACCGAAAAATCGGAATTCCGCCTCCGGATCCTCCTCTCTAAGAGCTTTAATAAGTCGCGAGGCATGAAGGTCTCCACTGGTCTCGCCGGCAATTAGCATATACTTCATTTTCTACAACTCTTCTCTTGTTTCTAATATCGAACTTTTGGGTCTTTCCTCTGCACTATCAGGGCTGTTTTTGCGTTTAAAGATTATAATAGCCTCTGTAAGATTCCGGCATCGGGTCTGCAATTCCGGCACAACAATATCCAAATGAAGTCATTACGCCTTTTTATAGTCATCATGATAACGTCGGTCGGCATCCTGCTTAGCGGATGTATCTCCGACGATTTCACTACGTCCTCATCCGACGTCCTTACCTTCTCCACAGACACGGTCAGCTTTGATACTGTCTTCACCGGCATCGGTACCCCAACCGCTCGCCTGAAGGTCTACAATCGCGCGAAGAAGTCTATCAACATCTCCTCGATACGGTTTAAGAAATCCGACAGCAACTTCACCTTCAACGTTGATGGTGTCAGCGGCTCGTCGTTTTCCGACGTCGAGATTCGCGGAGGCGACTCCATATTTATCTTCCTGGAATGCTTTATCCCTGAAAGTGCCTCAAAGAAGCCCGCCCTCGTGGAAGATGAGCTCCTCTTTCTCACTAACGGAGTTGAGCAAAAGGTATTGTGTGAGGCATGGGGCCAAAACGTAATCCGCATGAAGAGGACTACTATCGACAAGGATATGACACTTGGCGCAGAGCAGCCCTACGTACTCTTCGATACCATCACCATAGCTCAGGGAGCTACCCTAAAAATAGAGCCGGGAGCACAAGTGCTCTTCCACGACAAGGCCTTCCTTAACGTCAAGGGACGCATAGAGGCTGTAGGGAAACCCGGCAAGATGATCGACATTCGCGGTGACCGCCTTGACAACGTACTCCCCGACGTGGGCTATGACATACTCGCCGGCCAGTGGGGCGGCATACGTATCCATCCGGAAAGCTTCGACAACCGATTGGAATACGTCAACATGCGTTCCTCCTCCGCCGGGTTGGTTGTCGATTCGTGCGCAAATCTCGATCAGCGCAAGCTACTTCTCGTCAACTCCTGGCTCCACAACTGCCAGGCATCGGCACTGAAATCGAGCTATTCGTGGGTTGACTCCTACGGTTGCGTTTTCTCAGAGTCGGCAGATGCTGTAGTCAACCTCACCGGTGGTCGTCACGAGTTTATACAGTGTACTCTTGCCAACAATTACCTCTTCTCGGCGATATCTCAACCCCTGCTAAGCATCTTTCACTGCATGCCGGACCATTCTGAAGAAAACTCTCAGCCCCTGATGCAACTAAGCCTTGAGAATTCAATAATCTACGGACTCGCAGGCGATATCAATGAGGGAGATCTCAGCGGCAGTAATGTATATCTAAGGAATGTACTATTGAAATCAAATGGCAATGACGATGACCACTTCATCGACTGCATATGGGGAGAAGACCCTCTATTCTATACTATTAGGGCTGATTACTACTTCAATTATCGGGTGAAGGATGATTCGCCGGCTATAGGCGCCGGCAATCCGGCCTTCGTAGGCTCCCTCTGCCGCATAGATATGGATGGACTATCCCGATTGGGCAACGGCAATCCCACACTCGGCGCCTACGTCTACACGCCGGAGCCTGCCGGAAGGGCGATTTTCAATCGCCCCTGATTACTTAGGTGTGACGCCTGTGCTACTGTTGGAAGAGCGATTTTCAATCGCCCCTGATTTCCAAAGGCCTACGGCTGTGGTGCTCGCAGGAACGTTGGCTAATACTGTTGTGCCGGCGCCTACTATTGCCCAGGCACCTACCTCCACTCCGGGAAGGACTACGGCTCCGGCGCCTATCCAAGCCCCCTCACCGATATTTACACCTCCACACAATACAGCTCCGGGACTGATATGCGCGAAGTCGCCGACCCGGCAGTCATGCTCTACAATAGCCCCTGTATTGACTATGGCATGCCTCCCAATCGTGGCATCTGCTTGAACTCCGGCCATCGGCATTATAGCCGTCCCCCCTCCAATAAGAGCCGTCGGAGAGACATATGCCGCCGGAGAAATCAAAACAGGATAATCAGCCTCAAGATTCTTGCCGATTATTGAACGGCGCTTATTGTCGCCAATGGCTATAAATAGCGGAGAATCAATACTATCAGGAATCGTAACACCCTCAACTTCGCGAGTACATTCCTCTTTCCCCAGCATTCCATTGATTGTAATACCAAGGCTATCAGCCAGTTGAGCCACAACCTTAGCATGACCTCCGCTACCAAGAATCTTCATAATCTTTTATAATTTATGAGATGGACTCTAAAGGAGTTTAAGATCTCGCAGACGGGGATGGGCGGCATCTTTGCTACTGAGGATAATTTCAGACGGATCGAGTTGCCAGTCTATATTCAGGTCGGGATCATCCCAAGCTATAGCCCCCTCAGCTTCCGGGCAGTAGTAATTGTCACACTTATATTCAAAGACAGCAGTCTCCGACAATACAGCAAATCCATGAGCCATACCGCGAGGAAGGAAAAGCATTCTATGATTTTCATCGGAGAGCTCTACGACGGTATGGCGACCAAAAGTCGGAGAATCGGGGCGTATATCTACTACCACATCGAGTATCTTACCCCAGGCCACTCTGACGAGCTTAGCCTGAGCATGTTCACCCTTTTGGAAATGCAGTCCGCGAACCACACCGCGTTGGCTACGACTCTCATTGTCCTGCACAAAGTCTACATCGCCCAATAGTCGCTGACTTTCGCGCCTTGTGAAAGACTCGAAGAAATATCCCCGCGAATCTCCAAAAACACGCGGTTCAATAATCACCACTCCGGGAATATTCGTTTCTATCCTACGCATAATAGACCTGTTAATAGACTTTTATTCACTCTTTATTTCGGCGGCCTCAGCCTCTGTGTCGAGGCCTATGTCGCGACGTACAAAGTTGAGCCTCAGCAGAAGATCTGACATCTCCCGGAGATTGAGCTGATCTGTATTGTGGCTCGTATAGTCCTCGACACGGCTTACCTTCTCATCCCCCTGGGTAAAGTACTTATCGTAATTAAGGTCGCGATTGTCGCAGGGGATGCGCCAGTAGTTGCCCATATCCTCAGCCTTGGCCATCTCCTCGCGCGTCACGAGTGTCTCGTAGAGTTTCTCGCCGTGGCGCGTACCAATAATCTTTATTTCAGTATTGGCATATTCCGGATTCACCTTGGCATAGGTGTCGCGCACTGCACGAGCCAAAATATCCAGCGAGGCCGCCGGAGCCTTCTGCACGAACAAGTCGCCATTTCGGGCATGAGTAAATGCATAGACTACAAGGTCCACAGCATCATCCAAGGTCATCATAAAGCGAGTCATATTAGGGTCGGTCACCGTAATAGGCATACCCTGCTTAATCTGGGAAGTCCATAGAGGAATCACCGATCCACGAGAGCCCATGACATTGCCATAGCGAGTGCAACAGATGACAGTCTGACTATCATCACCGAGTTCTCGCCCTTTAGCAATAGCCACCTTCTCCATCAGAGCCTTCGAAATACCCATGGCATTGATAGGATAGGCTGCCTTATCCGTAGAGAGGACCACCACATTCTTCACTCCATGGTCTATGGCCGATAAGAGCACATTGTTTGTACCCTCCACATTCGTGCGGGTAGCCTCCATCGGGAAGAACTCACAGGAGGGCACCTGCTTGAGTGCAGCAGCTGAGAAAACATAATCTACACCTCGCATAGCACGGTCAACGCTCTGACGATTGCGAACATCTCCAATATAAAACTTCACCTTCGGATTCTGCAACCGATGGCGCATGTCATCTTGCTTCTTTTCATCGCGTGAAAAAATGCGAATCTCCTTAATGTCAGAATCGAGGAAACGTCTTAAGACAGCATTGCCGAAAGAACCGGTGCCACCGGTGATTAAAAGTACCTTGTCTTTAAATACACTCATAATACCAATATTGAGCTACAAAAATATAAAATTTTTATTAATTTTGTAAGTATATAACACAATTTTACAAATTGGAGTTTGAAAATCGCAATCTCATAACACCTCACGACAATGTCCAAGAACCTAATTCACAGATACATTTGGCTCGTAGATATTCTCAATCGCTACGGACGCCTTTCCCTCTCGGAACTTCAGGAACTATGGCGAAAAGACAGCAATCTTAGTGAGAAGCCTCTTTGCGATCGCACCTTCTTCCATTATCGACGGTCCATCGAGGAGATATTCCATATAGAAATCAAATGTGACCATAATAGATACTATATTGCCCCTGACAATACGCGATCTACACGCACCTTAAGCAACTGGCTCCTCGACTCATATGCTATTAACGGTGCGCTGGCCATGGCCGATGACGCTGCAGACTGGGTAGAGGTCGAGGATGTCCCCTCGGCAAGGGAATGGCTCCCGGCTGTCATCGAAGCTATCCGGTCGCGCCACAAGATACGCTTCACCTACGCCGGATTCACCAAAACACATCCCGATGTCGGTATCCTCTTCTCCCCTTTCTTCCTCAAGAGATTCAAGCAGAGATGGTATATGGTAGGGATGAAAGACCAGAAACGAGAGTTGCGGACATATGCTCTGGATCGTATCCGTGCGTTGGACACCACCGACAACACCTTCCGTCGCCCTAAAGGCCTGGATCCGGCAGAAATCTTCGACAATATTATAGGTATAACCGCCTCTAAGGGTGAGGTGCGCGACGTACGTCTGAAGACTACTCCGATGCAGGCGAAATATTTTCGTGCTTTACCCTTCCATGCTTCCCAGACTGAAGAGATAGCAGACGGCTACTCGATATTCTCCTATCGTCTGAAAGTTAACTACGAGCTTGTACACGAAATACTTAGCTTCGGTTCAGCAGTCAAGGTTCTAAGTCCTCCCGAACTGCGCACGATGGTCTGCAACGCCCTGCGCGAAACACTTTTGCAATACGAAAACTAATACGAGCTACAGTCCACACGGGCTTGCAGTCCACGCGGGCTTGCAACTCTGGTATCTCTCCCGCCGCTGTGGGTTGCAAACCAACGGCGACTACAGATAAGAGACTAAAAGCAAGATGATTGATTGACTTATGAAAACACTCTTTTTGATTCCTGCACGCGGCGGTAGCAAAGGCATTCCGGGTAAGAATATTAAGGAATTTGTCGGCATCCCCCTAATAGTCAGAACAATCCGACAGGCTCTAAAAATCGCAGATAATCCGGAGGATGTAGTTGTTTCTACGGACTCAGAGCAAATAGCAAGAGTAGCCCGCAAAGGGGGGGCCAACGTTCCCTTCTTGCGCCCTGCCGAACTCGCTACCGACACCTCCGGCACTCAGGGGGTAATCATACATGCTCTTGACTGGTTTCGCAACAAAGGAATTGACTACGAGCGGGTAGTACTACTCCAGACCACCTCCCCGCTACGACAGCCGGATGATATCCGCCGCGCTATCAACGTCTTCGACAATGCTCACGAGGCTGACATGGCTGTAAGTGTAGCCGAAGCGGCCGCCAATCCATACTACGACATCTTCGAACCCGATGCCAACGGATTCCTGCACCATAGCAAAGGCAACGGAGGATACGTCCGCCGTCAGGATGCCCCGAAAGTATGGCAATATACCGGTGCTGTCTACGTCATCCGCAGTACCAGCCTTCGTCGGGGAGAAATGTCACGCTTCGAAAAAATCCTCCCATCCCCCATGGATACCGCGAGATCTGTAGACCTCGACACCCCCGCAGACTGGGATATAGCAGAACGACGATTCCGGGATCTCAACCTCAACTAACCTCCGAGGCCTGAACGTTATATTAATATGCTCACATTTTGCAATCGCTACGCGCCTTGGAGACGCGGAGTTTAAATTTAAATTGACCATCTACTTAGAGAGCCCCGACTAAAACGAACAACTACTTAAGCCCAAAAGATAATAGACTATGAAACATCATTCCGACAATACAGGTAGCAGAATCCAAGAGCTGGCAACAGCTCCTGAGGGTAAGCTACTACTGAAATACAGTCTTCCGGCCGTAGTGGGCACCGTCGTCATGGCTGTCTACCATATCATTGACTCGATGGTAATCGGCCACGCTGTCCCCGACCCCAACGTCGTGGCGGGAATCGCAGTGAGTTTCCCGGTTATGAACATCGCTACAGCTTTTGGTATGCTGATTGGCGCCGGTGCTGCTACCCGTGTCAGCATCGTTATGGGTCAGAAAGACCATCGGCAGGCTGCCATGGTATTAGGCAACTGCGTACAGCTCACCATACTAATCGGCATACTCTACGCTACAACCTTTGCCCTCTTCATCGACCCCATCCTGAAAATCTTTGGAGCCTCGCCCGCTACCCTCCCCTATGCTCGCGAATTCCTGTTATGGCTACTTCCGGGAATGGTGCTCATCAACCTCACCTTCTCCTACAACAACGTCATGCGCGCCTCAGGCTATCCTTCCAAGGCTATGTACACCTCCCTGATAGGGGCCGGACTGAATGTCATACTCGCCCCGCTCTTCCTGTTCGGTTTCGGGTGGGGAGTGCGCGGCGCAGCTATCGCCACTGATATTTCGATGTTTATCACCGCAATATTCGTCATGGCTCACTTCTTCAACAAGAAGAATACACTACATTTCGAACGAGGCACCTTCCGCCTGCGTCTCAACGTCATCGGCCCCGTACTCTATATAGGTATGGCCCCATTCCTTATCAACGTCACCTCCGCCGGCATCAACGCTATCATCAACAACTCCCTGCTGAAGTATGGCGGCGGCGGAGCAGGTGGCGACAATGCTATCGCATCTATAGTAGTTTTCAACAGGTTTGTGACCATCTTCATATTTATCGTCATAGGTATATGCCAGGGTATGCAGCCAATATTGGGCTATAATTATGGAGCTCGCAAGTATAGCCGACTCTTTAAGACTCTACGCTTGGCTATCATCTGTGGAGCATCGTTCACGACCCTCGGCTCCCTTATCGGAGCTTTTGCGCCTTACACAATCGCCGGGATGTTCATGACCGATGCCCAACAGATAGAATGTGCTGTCAACTGCCTACATATCACGACCATCACCTTCTGGGTAGTAGGCTTCCAAATCGTAGCCACCAACTTCTTCCAATCGTTGGGTATGGCCGGGAAGTCGGTGTTCTTATCTCTTACCCGCCAGATAATCTTCATGATACCCTTCCTGTTTCTTTTGCCACCCCATTTTGGTCTCGATGGAGTGTGGGCTGCCTTCCCATGTAGCGATGCCCTCTCAGCAATGGTAGCTGCCGGTATGCTCCTCCGGCAACTTAAGAAAATCAAAGCAAAAGAACTTGAACTTGAGCCTTCAGCAATATAAAAGAATTTTGAACAGTCGGGAAGATTTGTTAAATTTGCAGATTGAAGCAAAATTCTCTTGAAATTGACAACCCATCATGGAATATAATCATAAAGATATCGAAAAGCGCTGGCAACAGTACTGGCGCGACAACAACGTTTATAAATCCGAGATAGACCATTCAAAGCCAAAATATTATGTGCTCGACATGTTCCCATATCCCTCCGGAGCCGGACTACACGTCGGTCACCCTTTAGGCTACATCGCCTCCGACATCTTCTCCCGCTACAAACGCCAGCGTGGTTTCAATGTGCTCCACCCCATGGGCTACGATGCCTACGGTCTCCCCGCAGAGCAATATGCCATCCAGACCGGACAGCATCCCGAAAAGACTACAACGACCAACATCGCTCGCTATCGCGAGCAGCTTGATAAAATAGGCTTCTCCTTCGACTGGAGCCGCGAGGTGCGCACCTGCGACCCGGAATATTATCGCTGGACTCAGTGGGCTTTCATGGAGATGTTCAACCATTACTACGACCTCAGCGCCGACAAAGCTCTCCCAATCTCTGAGCTTGAACGTCATTTCAGCCGGAAGGGTACCGCAGACCTGCACGCCGCCTGCGGCAAACCTATGGAATTCACTGCTGAAGAATGGAACTCCCGGGATGAAAAGAAGAAACGCGAAATACTGATGAACTATCGAATCGCCTATCAGGGAGAGACGATGGTCAACTGGTGTGCCGCCTTAGGTACCGTCCTCGCCAACGATGAAGTCTCCGAAGGAGTCAGCGTTCGCGGCGGTCACCCCGTAGAGCAAAAGATGATGAACCAATGGTGTCTGCGCGTTAGCGCCTACGCACCTCGTCTGCTCGCCGACATGGAGACTCTCGCCTGGAGCGACTCCCTCAAGGAGACTCAACGCAATTGGATTGGTCGGTCGGAGGGTGCGGAAATGAAATTCCCCGTCAAGGACTCTGACATACAGCTCGAAATCTTCACCACTCGTGCCGACACCATCTTCGGAGTGACCTTCATGGTACTCGCTCCTGAGTCGGAATACTTAAGCTTGCTGACAACTCCTGAGCAAAAGGGTGAAGTGGAGACATACCTTGAGAGCGTAAAACACAAGACAGAGCGTGAACGCCAGATAGAGAAGAAGGTCAGCGGAGTCTTCACCGGCAGTTACGCTATCAATCCCCTGACCGGCAATGCTATCCCCATCTGGGTCAGCGACTATGTGCTCGCCGGATATGGCACCGGAGCTATCATGGCCGTACCGGCCCACGACTCCCGCGACTATGCTTTCGCACGCCATTTCAATCTTCCTATCATTCCTCTGATTGAAGGCGCCGACGTCTCCGAGCAGAGCTTCGATGCTAAAGAGGGTAAGATGACCAACTCCTGTGGCCCGGAACTCAACTTGAATGGCCTTGAGGTGAAGGAAGCTATAGCCAAAACAAAGAAATTCATCGAAGAGAAAGGACTCGGAAAGGTTAAGACCAACTATCGCCTGCGCGATGCCATCTTCTCGCGTCAACGCTACTGGGGCGAGCCCTTCCCCATATATTATAAAGATGGCGTGCCCTACCTTTGCGATATCAACGAGTTGCCGTTGCTGTTGCCGGAGGTAGACTCCTATCTACCCACAGAGAGTGGCGAGCCCCCCTTAGGGCGTGCCAAAGGATGGGAGACGCCCGAAGGCTATCCTCGCGAGCTATGCACAATGCCCGGTTTCGCCGGAAGTTCCGCCTATTATCTGCGATATATGGATCCCCACAATTCCGAAGCCCTCGTGGGCAAAGAGGCCGATGAATATTGGCGCGATGTTGACCTGTATGTCGGTGGGGCAGAACACGCTACAGGCCACCTTATCTACTCCCGCTTCTGGAACAAGTTCCTCTACGACCTCGGCCTTGTAGCCGAAAAAGAGCCCTTCAAGAAACTCGTAAACCAGGGTATGATACAGGGCAGATCGAGCTTCGTATATCGTATCAAGGATACCAACACCTTCGTCAGCAAGGGTCTGAAGAAAGAATACGATACCACCCCGATACGCGTTGATATCAATCTTGTAGACAACGACATTCTTAATACTGAAGGATTCCGCGCATGGCGTCCCGACTTCGCCGATGCTGAATTTATCCTCGAAGATGGCAAGTATGTCTGCGGCTCCGCAGTAGAGAAGATGTCGAAGTCGATGTTCAACGTTGTCAACCCCGATGATATCGTAGAGCGCTATGGCGCAGACACCCTGCGACTCTATGAGATGTTCCTCGGACCGTTGGAGCAGTCAAAGCCTTGGGACACCAACGGTATCGACGGCGTCAACAGATTCCTGAAGAAACTCTGGGGACACTTCTTTAAGGCCATCGAGGCTCCCACACGCGAGATGACTGCTGAGGAGAATAAGACTATGCATAAGCTCATCAAGAAGGTCAGCAGCGACATAGAAGCATTCTCGTTCAACACGAGTATTGCGGCCTTCATGATTGCTCTCAATGAATTGACAGCCCTGAAGTCAGACTCTCGCGAGGCTATGGATATCTTCACCCGCCTCATAGCGCCCTTTGCACCGCATATGGCCGAAGAATTCTGGCATCGACTGGGACATGAGGGAAGCGTAGCCGATGCCGAATGGCCGAACTGGGACGAGAAATACCTGGTAGAGGCTGTAAAGAAATACCCTGTAAGCTTCAACGGAAAAGTACGCTACACCATCGACGCACCGGCAGATGCCGACAAGCAGACTGTAGAGCAGATGGCACTTAAGGCACCCGGAGCCGCCAAATGGCTCGACGGCAAGACTCCCCGCAAGGTGATAGTCGTGCCCGGGAAGATCGTTAATATCGTAATCTGACCCGGGGTCTGATCACGATACAATAAATTAAGTTTGCCTACGTTAGTATTTTAGGCTTATAACAAGAAAATGGAAAGACTCGTATTTGCTACCAACAATGTCCACAAGCTGGAGGAAGCTCGACGGATTCTTGACGGAGTTGTAGAGATTCTGTCGCTCTCTGATATTGGGTGCCACGAAGAGATACCGGAGAATGCCGACACTATCGAGGGGAATTCCCGCCAGAAGGCTGAATGGATACTCGAACGCTATGGCTTGCCGACATTTGCCGACGATACGGGTCTGATGGTAGACGCCCTCGACGGCGCCCCCGGAGTATATACTGCACGCTATGCCGGATTACATTGCTCGCCGGATGACAATATCGACAAGATGCTCCATGAGCTCGAAGGAGTATTGCCTGAGAAGCGCACAGCTCGATTCATGACGGTAGTGGCCTATGCTCGCCCCGGGCATACCGACGTCTTCGAGGGTATCGTAGAGGGTACTATCGCTCAGAGTCGCCATGGTTCAGGAGGCTTCGGGTATGACCCCATTTTCTGCGCCAATGAGTCCGGCAAGTGCTTCGCTGAAATGTCCGGCGACGACAAGGACGCTATCTCCCATCGCGGACGTGCCATGCGTGCCTTCGCTGATTTTCTGAAATCCAACACTTAATTATATTACTCATACATATACCTGACATCGCAACGTCACATTTCCAATAATGAAAAGAAGCTTCAAAATACTGACTACCCTGATATTGGCACTGTTGTCGGCACTCCCCGCCAAGGGAGCTATGACCGGCGACTGGATGATATACCCATCATTTGATAGAATCGTTAAGCGAGGCGTGGAGACCCCTGATCGCGTATACTTCGCAGGCTATCCTCGCGAATACAGCAACACGTCCGACTATTTCGTTGACCCGTATCTCACCCTCTTTTACTTCGACAAAGGATCCGGCGAGATCTTCAACCTTACAAGCCGCGACAAGCTTTCCAGGGATTACATCTTAGACTTCGCCTATAATTACGCAAAGAAATATCTGTTGATTGTATACGATGATTATACTATCGACCTCCTTTTCGACAATGGAGAGGTTCACTCTGTGGGCACTCTCAAAAGTGCAAATATCCCCGGCAAGAAGGCTGTCAATGACATTGCTTTCTCTGCGGATAATAATGCCGCCTACATAGCCACCCACTTCGGCTATGTCTGCATCGACGATACCAATTTTGAAATCACAGAATCCAGAAACTATAATACGGCAATTAAGAGTATCGCCCGCGTTGACGACCGTTTGGTACTCACCACCCCCACCTCCGGATACGTAGCTTTCGTTAAATCCCCCCGATTCACCCTGGAGGAATATACTCCGGCACCCGAAATTGCCAATGCCTGCAAAGTACATGGCCTTAACGAGGACTACGCTGTAGCCATCATCGGTGAGCGTGGCAAGGAGTCTCCGGCGAAAAATGTGGACTTCGAACCCGGAGGTCTCAAAATTAAAGCTATATCCAACGCCGGCAATCTGGTGCTCACAGACTACAACGTCACCCCTATAGGTCTGACGGCCAGCTGTTCCAACCTTATTATGAACTATGGCCCCAACAAGAAGCAGAAATACACCCTTCTTGACGCATCCCATGCCAACGACATCACCGTCAGCGATGACATCTCCGACCTATATATCATCACTCCCAGAGATGGTATTGCCAAATATAAAGTTTTGTCCGACGTATCTATCGAGCAGGTGACCGACTATCAACGTCCCAACGCTCCGGCAGCCAACTATAGCTTCAACATCCTTGAGCATCCACGCTACGGTATGCTCGTAGGCAGCATCGGTCCTGAAGGGTTCCTGAAGAGGAACTATAGCACCAAATGCTACAACCTGATTTCCGGACTCAAAGATGGAGAATGGAAAGAATATGCCGGAGACTATATATCAACCACTCGCCTAAATAATCTGGGCAATATGCTTGGTATGGCTATCGACCCGGACAATAGTAAGTACGTGTATCGCGGTAGCTTCTTCCATGGTATCATCCGCTTCAATATGGAAGACCCGGAGGATATTCTGATATTGTCGCGCGACAATGATAATTTAAAAACCGACCCGGGATATGTCAACATTGTAGGCCATTTAAACATTTGGAGCACCCTCACTCGTTTCTACAATCCTCAGTTTGACAATAAGGGTGACCTATATTCGATCTACAATTATGCCGACACCAATCCGGAGACACTGATAGCTTGGCGTTGGCCGGCCGAAAATCGACGTGCCACCGTAGATGCTGCGAGCTTTAAACCTCTCGAAAATATCATCATCCCCGGAGTTAAGAGCACTAACTCTATGATTTTCCGCGTTCTGCGCCATTCCTCAAATTCTACGAAGTTTATAATCGCGGCTCTGACACCATATGACAGCTCTGCAATCATCATCTTTGACCACAAAGGTACATTCTCCGACCCCAACGATGATACTATCACAATCATATCTTCGGCCTACGACCAGGATGGAGGCTCGGTAGACCTTGACTATATCAATGATATTTATGAAGATCCGGAGACCGGGCTGGTATGGCTGGCCACAAACTCCGGTGTGTTCACGGTCAATGTGCGTCAGCAGAACTCCACTACCGGTTCGTTCAATCGCGTGAAAGTAGCGCGCAACGATGGTACCTCACTTGCCGACTACCTTCTGAATGAAGTTACGGTCAACGACATCATCGACGATGGCAATGGTCGCAAATGGTTTGCTACTGCCGGTGGCCTCGTCTGCACTACATCCGATGGTCGACGCATTCTCGGTGAGTTTACTACCGAAAATTCTTACCTCCCCTCCGACAATATCTTCTCCATGGGATATAATAGCAAGAACAATAGCATCTTGATGTCGACAGAACGCGGTCTGGCGGAGTTCTTTCCCTCGGGTAATTCCAACGCCTCTTCAGAAAAGTCAGCTATCAGAGCCTACCCCAACCCGGTAGAACCTGACTACTATGGTCTTGTAACCATTGACGGACTGGCCGACAATGTATTGGTGAAGATTGCCGACTCCAACGGTGGACTCGTTCGCGAACTCGGTCGCGCTGAAAGCGGCTCAATACAGTGGGACCTCCAGAACTTAGAGCATAAGCGTGTGGCCACCGGCGTCTACTTCATCCTCGTTTCTCCCGTAGATAAGAATGCATCCGGAGCCGCAGTGGGCAAGATTCTGGTGCTTAACTAAACAACTAAAGACTACTGACGACTATTCAGACACGATAATATGAAACGATTAATCCTAATGGCATTCTGCAGCGCAGCTATCTGCCAAACGGTATGTGCCAAGGAAATACAACTAACTCCGGGATCTCTCGAAGGTCTTATGCCTGAGATTTCTTCAGAAGCTGAATTATCCCTCAAAGGGGAGGCCGACGCCCGGGACCTCTCTTTGATGCGTTCTCTGCCGGAGGCTCTGCAGGTGCTCGACCTCTCCGGTCTTTCCATCACTCGCTTTGCCGACACCCGGCCACGATATTTCAATCGCACTCTCTTTCAAGAGGGACAGATTCCTCCTTTCTGCTTCTTCAAGACTCATGCTATTGAGGTGAATCTCCCGGCAAAGACTACTCTTATAGGTAAAGGGGCTTTTGCAGGAGCGGCTCTGAGGCGCGCGGAGGTTCCGGCAGGAGTATCGGTAATTGAAGACTACGCCTATTATGATTGTCCCAATCTGCTATCTGTAGTCCTTCCCGAGAGTGTAAGTTCCTTAGGCAAGGGCGTCTTTGCCAACTGCCCGCAACTCCGCACCGTAGACCTCAGCAACACTCTCATTACGGAGATTCCTCAGGAATGTTTTGCCGGTTGCACGTCGTTGGTGCAAGTAATACTTCCGGCCAACGTTGATAAAATCGGCCGCGAAGCCTTCCGCGGTACTGCCGTAGTAGCTCTGGAACTTCAGGATGTAGCAGTCCTTGAGCCGTATGCACTTTCGGGGATGAATGCTCTGAAGCAAGTGGTGCTCAACCCTGATGGAAAAATCGGTGAGGGAGTACTTATGGATAATGCCTCCTTGGTAGCCCTTAAGGGAGCTCCGGAAAATATCCCATCCCATTTCGCCGCCAATTGTCCTCGCCTCGACCCCCGGGGGGCTCTAAGCAACGCTACGGCCATTGGTGACTATGCTTTTGCTAATGGCGCCACTACCTCTTTAGTGTTTTCTGCCGGGCTCTCGAAGGTGGATCGCGGTATCTTTCATGGCATTTCGAATCTCGAATATATCGAGGCCATTGATCTCGACAGCTCTATTCCGGCTACAGAAGAAGACTCCTTCAGCGGTCTGGACTGCGGGGCTATCACCCTCCATGTCTCTGATGAAAGCTATGACGCCTGGAAGAACGATCCCCTATGGGGACAGTTTAACGTAGTCAGCGACATCAATACCTCGACTGATACAATCCGGGAGGATCTCTCTGAAGGGATAAGCATATACACTATGGGCGGTGAAATCAGGATTATTGCTGAGGCTCCCCTTTTGAGTGTTGATATTTTCTCCCTCGATGGACGCCGACTTTATGGTGCTACCCCCAACGCTTCTGAGTTTACGTTGTCTCAGGCAGATATTCATGCAAATGTGATTGTTGTTGTAGCTCATACTGCCGAATCTTCTAAATCCACAAAGATTATATCCGGTGGGAAAGAATAAACTAAAGAAATTTGCAGAGATGGCCACCTTCAAGTGTGTCGTGGAATGTCCACGACAAACACTGCTTGAGGGTAGTTTTCCCTTTAAGGGGAGATGGAATGCTGACTTTTTCGGCACTGTCTCCCCCATTGTGTTGGAATTGGGATGTGGCAAGGGTGAATATACCGTAGGCCTTGCGCGTCGCAATCCCGACCGCAATTATATCGGCATTGACATCAAGGGCGCCAGAATGTGGAAAGGGGCCTCTGAGACTGAACACGATGGAATAGGCAACGCCGGATTTCTTCGCACACAGATTGAGCTTATCGACTCTTTCTTTGCCCCGGCTGAAGTGTCGGAGATTTGGATCACCTTTGCCGACCCTCAGATGAAGAAGGTCAACAAACGTCTGACCTCCACCCGCTTTATCAATCTTTATCGTAAGATTATGAATCCGGAAGGGATAGTCAGCCTGAAGACGGACTCCCCCTTCTTGTATGAGTATACCCGCAGGATGGCCGAGCACAACGGACTGGATATTCTCGAGGCCACTGACGATCTGTATTCTTCGGAGGGCCTTGAGGAGGCTAAGGCTATCAAGACCCATTATGAAATGCAATGGCTCTCACGCGGCAAGACAATAAAGCTACTTCGTTTCCGCATCGGCGCAGAACCCTTGGAAGAGCCGGATGTCAGCGACCTTGAGCCGGACGACTATCGGGCTCTTCCCCGTTTCAATCCCGCAGATTGCAAATACGTAGCTCTTAACTCATAACTAATACATTACACTTAATGCAATTATATCCTAAACTTATACTTGACGTTCTCTCCACAGTAAGATATCCGGGAAATGGTAAAAATCTGGTAGAGAATGATATGGTGGCCGACGATATTCGCATCGAGGGCAACAAGGTGTCATTCTCACTGATTTTCGACAAGCCTACCGACCCGTTTGCCAAGAGTACCGTCCGCTCTGCAGAGGCTGCTCTTAGTCGTGAATTCGGGCCGGAGTTGGATATCGCAGGCAATATCAAGACTACATTTCGTAAGCCCCTGCCGGAGAAGCCCGAAAATCCCCTGCCGGGCGTGAAGAATATCATCGGTATCTCTTCGGGTAAAGGTGGCGTAGGTAAATCTACAGTCTCTGCCAATTTGGCTGTAGCCCTCGCCGCTAAGGGTTATAAAGTCGGCCTTTTAGATGCCGACATTTTCGGTCCGTCGATGCCTAAGATGTTTGGCGTGGAGGATGAACAGCTGTATATGGTCAATCAGGATGGTCGCGACCGGATAGAGCCCGTAGAGAAATACGGCGTAAAGATGCTCTCTATCGGATTCGTTGTTGACAAGGATAAGCCTGTGCTCTGGCGCGGCGGTATGGCCAGCAATGCTCTCAAGCAGCTTATTGAGGATGCATGGTGGGGCGACCTGGATTATTTCCTCATCGATATGCCCCCCGGCACGAGCGATATTCATCTGACTTTGGTGCAGACTTTGGCTATTACCGGCGTGGTGGTTGTCTCTACGCCGCAGGAGGTGGCCTTGGCGGATGCCCGCAAGGGGTTGGCAATGTTCACCCGGCAGCAGGTAAATGTGCCGGTGCTCGGCATTGTGGAAAATATGGCATGGTTCACCCCCGCATCTCATCCCGATGAGAAATATTTCATCTTCGGCAATGGCGGGGCAGCCCGTCTGGCTGAGGCTACCGGAACTCCCCTTTTAGCACAGATTCCTTTAGTGGCTGATATTTGCGAGAAGAGTGATGCCGGAACTCCGGCTACTCTGGCTCTTACTGCCGGAAGCGACGGCACTCCCGATTCGGTATCTCCGGAAGCTGCGGCCTTCGCCAAACTCGCCGACAAGGTAGTGGAAGCCTGCGATTTGCGCAATGCTACCCTCCCGAAGACTCATAAGGTAGAAGTCAACAAGAAATAGTCAACGCAGACATTCTTATCACGTGAAAAGGTTTGTTAAAATACTCGTCCTTATAGGAGTTTTTCTTACTCTCACCTCCAGGGCACATGCCCAGATTCTGGGAGTGAAAAACGAAGAGCATTTTGCTGACTCTCTGAAGCATGAGCTTGAACTTGGCCCCTATTTCGGACTTTACAAGGACAATTATTTCACTGTCGGTACGGCCTTGGGGAAGAAACCTACCGCCACCAATTCCGACGTTAAGTTCCAAATATCTTTAAGCATTAGGCTTACCAACGCCACTCTCCCCTGGAATACGTTCCTCTTTCTGATGTATACACAGAAGACTTTCTGGAATGTGTTTGAGAATTCTATGCCTATGCGCGATATGAATTTCAACCCGGGTCTGGGCTGGACAAAGCCTTTTTTCAATAAGGGAAGATATCTCGGCAAAATGACGCTGCTTATTGAACATGAAAGCAACGGGCGAGATTCAATACAATCTCGATCCTGGAACAGGATTTCACTCTCAGGCTCAACGATTATCAATGAATACCTGATGGTCCACAATAAGTTGTGGATTCCGATTATTGATAGTGAGAATAATCGCGATATCCTGAAGTATTGCGGAATATGGCAATGTGGCTTTATGGCTTCAACTTCCGATAAGAAGTTTAACCTCGGTGTGACATTAATAAAACGTAAGGGATGGAATCTGAATTTCAATACCATAGTAGACTTCATCTGGCGCGTCGACAAGAAAACAAACCTTAATCTCTATGCCCAGTACTACAACGGCTATGGAGAGAATCTCTTGGACTATAAGACATTCAAGTCGCAATTGCGCGTGGGTATAGTCTTCCGTCCGAAGTTCTTCTCAGAATACTAAGTCCCATATTCTCCGGCCCCATATTCTCAGCCTCCTTATTTTCAGACCCCTATAAGGCACATTCTAATAAGATACAATGGAAATCACCGCTCTGCAGATTGTTGTCATTTCTCTTATGGTAGCACTTGCTATTAGCGCCATCATAGGACTGCGTCCTTGGCTGATTGCTGCTCGCTATTCAGAGGCGCAATCAGTCCGGGAGGATTCTTCAGAGATATCTCCGGAGGATTCTTCGCAGACAGCTCCGAAAATATCTGTTGTGGTTTATGCCCACTCGGACTCTAATGCTCTGGAGGAATACCTGGAGAGCCTGATTACACAGGTATGTCAACCCTTCGAGGTAATTGTGGTCTATGACGCCTCTGCGGCTGCTTCGGCTGAACTTGCTGAGAGATTTGCAGAGCGCGGAAATATCTACATCACTTTTATTCCTCCCGGTTCTCACAATCTCTCACGCCGTAAGCTTGCCAATACTATCGGTATCAAGGCCTCCCATGGGAAAATCATCGTCACTACAGCATCCAACTGTCGGATTCCATCCCCTTATTGGCTTGCTTCCATGACGGCTCCCTTTTACGAATCACCATATATTCAGGTTGTCCTCGGATATTCCCATATGGATTATTCAGAATTTAAGGGGCTTAGCAGATACTATCGAGAGTTTGACGCTACTGTGGCGAATGCTTCGTGGCTCGCTTCGGCTATCCGGACTAAGGCCTGGCGTGGCGATGGCGACAATATGGCCTTTACACGCGATCTGTTTTTCAGCAATAAGGGGTATGCCAAGACTATCAATCTGCATTGTGGGCACGACGATATTTTTGTAGATGAAATTGCTCGTGAGGGTAACACACGGGTGGTTCTAAGTCCGGATTCTATACTGACCACATATTGGGGATCATCAGCCGCACGCGTCTGGAAAGACCGCAAGGAGCGTCGCAATTTCACTCGCCGATGGCTCCCCCGAGAGCCTCAGCTCATCTCCGGCTGGATGTCGTTCTGCGGGTGGTTTGTGGCGGCGTCTATGGCTCTATCGCTCTTCTTAGCATCTCCATCAGCATGGCTTGCCGCAGGTATCGCCGGTCTTGTCTTGCTGATTTTCTGGATTTGTGAAATCTTGGCATACCGCAGGTTGGCAGCAAAGATAGAGAGCTCGCGGTTGATGTTGAGTATTCCATTTTTCCTTCTCTGGCGGCCGATTGGCAATATGCTGTTCCGACTGAATCATTACAATAACAGATTTAAGAACTTCACCTGGCAACGCCATTAACTCATATTAATCCTGACGATTAACCACTAACAAAGAAATTCCCCTGAAATTCTGATGATAACCCGATTAGTTCGACTCTATTTCGACCGCATTCTGCGGGGGCTCGACCGTTGCAACGGTAGGGAAGCAGCTGTGCAGACTGCCCAGTTGCAACGACTATTGGACTATGCCTCGACTACCGATTTCGGGATTTCTCATGAATTCGGCCGACTGTATGAGTCGGTGTCCCCCGCTGAGCTTTCGAAGGCCTTTGCTGAGGCTGTCCCCATGTCGGAATATGAGGACCTGCGTCCAAGCATTGTGAGGATGATCGAGGGTGAGCCGGATATACTCTGGCCCGGCATTTGCCGACGCTTTGCCCAGTCGTCGGGCACGAGCGGAGGCAGGTCGAAGTATGTGCCGGTCACTGATGATGCACTGTCACTAAATCATTATGCCGGAGCGGCCGCAGGTGTGGCTCTCTATCTGCGATCAAATCCGCAAAGCCGTCTCTTCTCAGGAAAAAGCTTTATCTTAGGAGGGTCTTTTTCATCCACCTATAAAGGGGCGGATTCGCGAGTCAAAATCGGCGACCTTAGCGCATCGCTGATTTCGGCGATGCCACCATTAGCGGGTCTCTTGCGCGTTCCCTCGCTGAAGACTGCTCTGATGTCTGACTGGAGTGTGAAACTCGATGCCCTGGCGCGCGAAGCAGCTCCGGAGAATGTCTCAAATATTTCGGGAGTTCCGAGCTGGTTTCTCAGAGTGCTCAGGCGTGTGATGGAGCTCCGCGGAGCCTCTTCTATCCGCGAGGTATGGCCAAATTTAGAGGTCTTTTTCCATGGGGGGATCTCTTTCGAGCCCTACCGCCGGGAGTATGCTGAAATATGCGGACCGGAAGCAGGCACTCCTGAAGGGGGAACTGCAGGGATGAGATATTTTGAGAACTATAATGCATCTGAGGGTTTCTTCGCGGCTCAGAACTCTGCAGGCCCGGGACGCCGTCCGATGAGGCTTCTTCTTAATATCGGTGTTTACTATGAATTTCTACCCCTCAATTCGGACACTCCGCTAAATGTAGCTCAAATAGAGGCCGGTAAGGTCTACGAACTTATCGTCACCAGTTGCAATGGTCTATGGCGCTATCGTCTGGGAGATACGGTGCGCATTGAGTCGCTCTCTCCGCTGACTATCACTATGGAGGGACGCACAAAGAGTTTTATCAATGCCTTCGGGGAGGAGCTGATGGAGGCTAACGCTGAGGAGGGTATGGCCCGGGCTTGTAGCGAGACGGGCGCAACTGTGGCTAACTATACCGCCGCTCCGGTGTATGCCCACGGCTCACGTCGCGGTTGCCATCAATGGCTCATCGAATGGTCTACACCCCCGGAAAATGTCGATGCTTTTGCGGAGGCTCTCGATAGGGTACTTTGCGAGTTGAACTCTGACTATGATGCTAAACGTTCGCATACAATCTTCCTCGACCCTCCCCAAATTGTCCCTATCCCGGCGGGGACGTTCGACCGCTGGCTATCTTCGGCAGGCAACCATAAGCTTGGCGGCCAGCGGAAAATACCACGATTGAGCAACGACCGTCATATAGCCGATGATATCCTCCGTCTGCTGAACAATATCGCGCCGAAATCGTTATAATAATAAAACTCTTATTCTATGAAAACTCCATTGAAACTTATACTCTGCGCTTTGGCTCTGCTATGCGTCCCCTGCGTGGTTTCTGCAAAGAAGAAGAAAGCTCCGGCTCAACTCCCCCCTGCTTCCGCTCCGGCACCGGAATGGATGGACAACGCTGTCATATATGAAGTCAATCTGCGTCAGGCTACCCCCGAACGTAACCTACGAGGTATGCAGAAGGAACTCCCCCGCCTTAAGGATCTCGGTGTGGATGTTCTCTGGCTGATGCCTATCCACCCTATCTCTGAGAAGAATCGTAAGGGTACGCTCGGCTCATACTATGCCGTGCAAGACTATAAGGCTGTGAACCCACAGTTTGGCACCATCGAGGATCTTAAGGAGTTTGTACGTACGGCCCACACCCTCGGCATGAAGGTGATTCTCGATGAGGTCTGCAATCATACCGGCGCGGACAATATATGGGTCTCTGAACATCCTGAATATTACGCTCGTGATGCTAAGGGTAATTTCATCTCTCCTTACGATTGGACTGATACCTATAAGCTGGACTATTCGAATCCGGCTACTCGCGCGGCTATGACCGACGTGCTGAAGTTCTGGGTCGCTGAGGCTGACATTGATGGTTATCGCTGCGATGTTGCCGGCGAGGTGCCCACAGATTTCTGGGATGCGGCTACTGCTGAGCTACGCGCTATCAAGCCCGTATTTATGCTCGCTGAGGCTTCCAAGCCGGAATTGCTCGTGTCTGCTTTCAATGCGGACTACGCTTGGCCTATGAAGGATGTCTTCAATGCAATCGCCGCCAATAAGGGGGTAAACCAATATGCTGTAGACAAGAATCAGAATCTCCGCAAGCTCACAGGTGCCGACATCTTCGTTCTGCTCGAACAGCAGAAGAAGGAGTACCCCGCCGGCGCTATCCATATGAATATGGTGACTAATCATGACCTGAATTCCTGGGAGGGCACTGAGTTTGACCGCTATGGGAAGGGTCTCGGCGCTTTCGCCGTTCTGAGCTATACTCTGCCGGGTATGCCGATGATGTATACCGGTCAGGAGGTGGGCTTCAACCATGCTTTCGAGTTTTTCGAGAATGACAGTATCCGGCCTGTCTATACTCCGAACCAAATCACTACCTTCTACGAGATGCTCAACGCGCTGAAGCATAATCATCCGGCTCTTAATGCCACGAATCCCTCCGGACAGATGACACAATGGCAGACTATCAATCCGGACGTGGTAGCATTCACACGCACTGCCCCGGAGGATAAGGTGACAGTCATCGTCAATCTCAGTAGCGACGATACTCAGATTACTTTCCCGGATCTCGCTCCTAATGTGGATTCAATGGTCAATTACTTCACCGGCCAGCCGGCGCAGCTCCCCGACCATCTGGGTCCATGGGAATTCGCAGTGCTCGTAACTCCCTAATACCTAATACTTGAAATCTATAATCCATGGATAAAATATCAGCCGCGGCGCTTGCCGCGGCTCTCTTCTTCTCTTTTCAGTCGGCTGTCGCTGAGCCGCTTGATTCCCTTGGGCGCAAACATCTCCATGACAATGCTCCGGCGGGCAACTCCGGCTCGGGTATTGTCGGTGTCTCTGTGCCGGGCAAGTTTCATCTGTCGTTTGGCGGGCAGGTGAAAGCTGTGGCCGTCGCAGATTTTGGCCATCCTATTTCTTCTCCGGATATGTTCACTACCTCAGAGATTCCTATGGGACCCACTAATGGCAACGGCTCGGAATTTAAGATTTCGGCTCGTCAGACTTCCCTGTATCTGAATGCCGTAGCTCTCCCGGAGTCATCGAATCGTGTCGGAGCGTATATTTCTTTTAATCTTGTAGATCAAAATTATATACCACAGCTGGTCTATGCCTATCTGCGTTGGCGGGGAGTGCAGGCAGGCTACGATTATACTCTCTTCTCTGACCCCTTAGCCACACCGGGTGGTATCGACTACGAGGGTGTTAATTCTCTGTTGGCTACGGGAGTGGCCGGGCTTCGTTGGACCGGTAAATTTGGCATCGATCGCCGCTGGTCGGTAGCCGTTGGCCTGGAGTCGCCGCGACTATCTCTGACTGAGGCATCCCTGAACGGGAAAATCATTGCAGGGAAAGTTTCGCAACGATTGCCGGATATCCCTGTAGCACTGACTTATTCTTGGGCTGAGGGAGCACACGTACGATTGGCGGGCATGTTCCGCAATCTCTATACACGCAACTTTCTATCTGAGAAGAACATTGATTATGTCGGCTGGGGTATTCATCTTTCAGCTGTCGTCAATCCGGTAGCGCCATTGACATGCTATGCGGCCGGCTGGTACGGGCGTGGCATCTCCAACATTTGTCAGGATCTCAATGGGATTGGTCTTGATTTAGTGCCGACGACAGATGGTCGGGGTCTGACACCGCTTAAGGCGTGGGGAAGCTACGTCGGCATACAATATAATTTTTGCAATAATTGGAGCGTAATAGCTACATACTCACACATTCGCACCTATCCACAGAGATATGCCGGAGGCTCCACATCCCGGGAATCTCAATATCATTGGGCGCAATATGCAAGCGGCACTCTCAACTATAGCTTCAACAAATACCTCGGAGCCGCCATAGAATACATCTGGGGGCGTCGAGCCAACTGCAACGGCACGCGAGCTGCCGACACCCGGTTGCAGGCTGCCCTAACCCTAACCCTATAGTTGCTCCCTACTGATGTTTTTTAAGCCAAAAGTATAGCAGGGCTTTCAGGTGGCGGCGGCCTAAGGGGGAGAAGGGACTGCGGCGGGTGGCTCTGCGCCAGTCGTGGGTCAGTCGCAATTCGGGAAGATAGTCTATGGTTTTCCCTATGCTCCTGACTCGCATACAGTAGTCGGCGTCTTCTGGACCATAGAATATACGGTCGTCGAGTTTGCCTACTTGCTCATAGGTTTGCCGACTGAACATCTGAAAGGCTCCAATTAGGTAAAAAGGATGTCGCTTCTTTAGCTCTTCCCTTTCAATTCTCAGCTCCTTACCCCTGCGAAGTATATGTGCCAATTTGATTTTTAATCCCGGATAGGGCTTTGCCGATGATTGCAAATCTCCATCGGGAGAATATAGAGCCGGGGCACAAATACCGCAGTCCGGATGAGTCTTCAAATATGACAGACATTCCTTGATTGTGGCTATGTCGGCTATAGTATCGTTGTCAAGCAGCAGGAGGTAGTCGCCGCAAGCACGGTCAAGTCCGACATTTCTACCTCCGGCAACCCCATAGTTATGGTTGAGAGGAACTTTCTGTATCTTGTCTGTATCTATACCTGATTCCTCACGCCATTGCTCCACAACCGCCAATGTGTCGTCAGTAGACCCGTTATCCACCAACACCACTTCCACAGCCAAGTCACCATCCCTTAGCAGAGGCAATAAAGAGCGAAGGAGACGCATGGTCATCTCCCGCTGATTAAAAGTCAGCACAATAACAGACAGTTTCATAACCAAATCTCAATTGTTTTAATGAAACAGTTTTATGCGCAGGGCCTTCCCGGCGGCTTTCAATTCGCTCCAGGAGGAGAAGCGTTTCATCTGCTTCCAGATGAAGCGCGGTGAGAGAAAATAGCTGAGATTGTTGCGGAAGAGGAGTCGCTCCATCTCGTCGGCGGAGATATGCGGCAGGTCGAGTATCGACTCATGTTGCACATCCGTGGGGCGATACTCCCCACCCTTAATCCAACCGTTTTCCTTGCAAATCTCATAATATTCGGTGCCGGGGAAGGGGGAGACGATGTTGAACATCACCTGGTCAACATCCAGTCGCTTAGCCTCACGCAGTGTGTTCAGGACTGTCCGGCGAGTCTCAAGAGGAGAGCTGCCAATCAGCACGTTGAGCTTTACGGGCACCTTATATTTCTTCAATAGGGATATAGCCCGCCGGATATCATCGGGGGTGATTCCCTTCTTAATATATTTAAGGATATCAGCGTCGAAAGATTCTATGCCAAGATCCACGTACATACATCCCGACTCGCCCAGGAGTTTGGCTATCGGCTCAGTAATGGCATCGACACGTGCTTGGCAACCCCAGACGATACCATGCTTGCGCATGATACGGCAGATGCCGGCGGTGCGCTCCTCGTCCCAGATGAAGTTGTCATCCATAAAGCCAATAGCGCGATATCCTTGGGCGGCAAGCTCATCAATCTCCTTCTCCACACTCT
The DNA here is from genome assembly GCA_023667015.1 of Muribaculaceae bacterium. Classification (GTDB taxonomy): domain Bacteria; phylum Bacteroidota; class Bacteroidia; order Bacteroidales; family Muribaculaceae; genus Lepagella. The sequence goes on from JAMPAX010000002.1 coordinate 140,115, forward strand.
GCATGGAGCGGAAGCCGATGGGAGGCTTGCGACCGGGATGCTGCCGGCGATACTCAATCTCGCGAGCAAAGGTCAGCGACGAGGGGACGCAATATAGACAATGGAAGGGACAGTTGCGCGAGGTGAACATCGTCGTATATGGCCCGGTCTTGAGCTTCGGGTTATGATACACCCTTCCGGCGAGCAGGTCGCGCGCCGGAAATGGCAGCTCATCGAGCTTGTCGTTGAGAGGACGCGGCGAGTTGCGTACCATCTCCCCTTCAGCATTGCGATATACTACGCCCCGGACATCCACAGGCAGCTCACCGTCAGCGAGCTTGGAGAGGAGTTCGAGGAGCGTCAGCTCCGGCTCACCGCGAACTATAAAGGTAGCGGGATATTTCAGGGCCTTGTCAATGTAGTACGTAGCACCGGGGCCCAGAAGGATGACCGGCTTGTCGGGGTGATACTTCCGGATAATACCGATAGCATGCAGGTCACTCTCCAGGGAGAGATTCACCGTCCAGATTATGTAGACATCAGATATGTCAGAGGCTATAAATTTATCGAAATCCTCCTTCGGAGGGTTGTCGAAGACAAAATCATGGTAGCTCACTGAGTGGCCGCCGAGCTCTCTGACAGCGGCAGCGGCTGTCAGCTCATAGATATTAATCATCGGGTAGACAATACGGGTGCAACCTGCGGAGCGTTCAGCGGGAAACTTATTGTCATAGCAAGGCGGAATCAAAAACGCAACTTTCATAAAATTATAACGAAAGTGCAAGCTGTAATATTTTGCAAGCAGACAGCGATTACAAGATTTATAAAAATCATATCGGCGATATACGTCGTGGGTGGGCGCGTCGGCCGGGTAGCAGACCGAGCAGCGAAGCCTCGAGCTGAGCGGAAAGGGAGGTGCGTAGTGACAACTGTTCGTCGGTGAGCTCGCGCCCATCACGTATCAACAGCCATTCGGCTGTCATCTTGCGCGAGATGAAGGTGGAGAGAGCCGACTTCAGCATCTCTACATCCCGCGGACAGTCACGCCTACGCAAGGACACCTTCAGGATACCGTTCGAACCATAGAGGGTCCATCCCCGCGGAGCCATCAGAGCAGAAAGTTCCACAATGGCATGACGGCGAAGAAGAGCAGTGATAGAATCATCACCACTATTGGGAGCCATACGCCGAAAAATCGCCAAGTCACTCCCGGCAACAGTCTCGGCAACATACATTGCCAAGACGCGAAAATTCGAGTCTATCTCCGAGAAAGACACCTCAACCTCGACCTCCCCCGCAGAGGGAGCTTCAGAAAACTCCCGGCAATAAAATTCATTCAAATCATCAAAATAAGCCATAAATTTGCATATACAAAATCTAAATATTAATTTAGCAGCGTTAATTTTCTTTTGCAAAGATATAACACAGGGGAATAAATGAATTTATATTGATTGCATATGGGGGCGATTGAAAATCGCCCTTCCAACACACCTATTATGGAAAATGTAAAGACACGCCTTTTGGCTTATTTGAAGAGCAAACGGATTTCGCAGAAGGAGTTTGCTGAGAGCTTGGGGGTAGCTCCAAGCTATGTAGGAGCTATGCGCAAGTCGCTGTCGTCGCAGAAACTTGCCAAGCTTGAGACAATTTATCCCGACCTTAATATAGGGTGGTTGTTATCCGGAGGTGGGGAGATGATACGCACGCCACAGCGTGACTCTATGGCTGTGGCAGGTTACGAGGTACCCCTTTTGCCCGTGGCGGCCTTTGCCGGCAACCTGTCGTTGTGGAGTCGCGGGGTCAGTCGCGAGGAGTGTAATATGGTGCAATCGCCGGTGAGGGGTGGCGACTACGCCATACCAATTTGTGGCGACAGCATGGAGCCCGACTTCCACGACGGTTCGACGTTAGTCATCAAACGCATCGATGATCGGGCCTTCATCCCCTGGGGCTCGCCATTAGTAGTAGACACTATTAATGGTGTACTGTTGAAAGACCTATATCCCGACGACATCAACGATGGCTACCTATGGGCAAAGAGTCGCAACCCGAAATATCCACCGATACATATCCCGAAAGAGACCATACTCGGCCTTTACCGAGTACTCTGCAGCCTCAAACTTTTCCCGACCCTATAGACAAGTCATAAGTATTAGTTATGAGTAATGTCGCTAAATTAGCGACAGGTTTATGAGTTTATGAGTTTAAAGGATTTGCTTGATAGACGTCCTATTCTACTTAGAATCATAAACCAAAAACAGAAATTATTTAATTTTTGCAGGCAAAAATTAAATAATTTCTGTTTTTTTATGGATATATAAAAATTTATACTATCTTTGCCTTTCGAAAGGCTATAGCTTTTCTGTTTTTAGTTGACATTTTGACTCACAAGAGACATTTTTGAGAGCCTTAATTAGTATTTATTGTTTTTATATACAACTATTTAACAACTTTAACCGACAATTATGAAGAAGACAAACTTCCTCATTTCAGGACTTTTAGTCCTGGGCGCGGCAGGAGCAGTATCCTATGCCGTGTCGCAGTCTCTGCCCAGGTTTGCAGAAGCTGCCGAAGGTGAAGGTGAAACCGAGGTCACACCCACTTACACCCTTGGATTCAGCACCACCAACGACATCTCTATGAGCGGAAAGACATATCTTTCCACCAACCCTATCGATGTTATTAACATCCCTATGGCCGACCAAGGAGACAATGGCATCGACCTTGACAAGGCTTCCGAACTCAACATCGTCATCACTAAAGATGGCCAGCCTTACGAGACAGTAGCAATGAGCTCCGACCAGGTCTACAAGAACACCAAGTACACCAGTGCATTCTGTGTGAAGCTGACCAAGCCCATCACTGAGGCCGGCGAGTATAAAGTAGATGTACCCCGCGCTGTTGTATACTGCGAAGGCTTCGGCGAAAACGGTGCTTTCAAGAATTACAACTCAGCATTCTCCTTCTCCTTTACTATGAAGAGTGCCGTAGCCTACACCTACGCTCCTGCTAACGGCTCTCTGCTTCCCGGCGACCTGAACACTGTAACAGTCACTTATCCCGAAGGAGCTAAGATTACCGTCAACAGCGGTGCCAAAATCACTCTCAACCAGTTCCTCAACGGCAACACTACTGAGGGTGGCGCTTACACAGCCGTTGCCAATGACAATGTAGTAACTCTGACGCTCTCTGATGGTGCTGTAGAGATCAAGGCCGGAGACATCACCAAGTTCTACTACTCCATCGACGTGCCTGAGAATGCTTGGACAATCGAATACAACGGTGAAACCGACGGCAACCCCGCCTACACCATCGGTCAGTGGCATCCCGAGGCATTCGTAGCCAGCTACTTCACCACCAGGCCCGTATACGGTGCTGACAAGACAGCGAACGCAGCCGACTTCGGCACTCTTAAGATTCAGTATCCTGAGGCTCTGACAGTTTCTCCGACAAGTTTACCCACACTGAAGTGCTCCGATGGTGGTTCAGCTCGTACACTTATACAGTATGTTAACCCCCAGACTAACACTACAGGCAAAGTAGTCAGCTACGAGGCCAAGGCATACGCCGGAAACTCCACAGCTCCTTGCGATCCCAGTTACATCATCAATGGCACATACTACTATGAGATTCCGGCCAAGACCTTTACAGTAGGTGGCAACTCCAACGCGGTGACCAAGCTCGAACCCGTCAACATCGTGAACGGTGCAGAAAGCGTAAAACTCTGGGGTTACGGCTGTATTCCCAAACCCAACAGCCGCCAAGCTTCCACACAGTCTGTAACACTCAAGTATGTCTATAAGGTAAAAGTCGCCAACCCCGATGCTGAAATCAAACTGAAGAGAGATGGTGAAGTTATTGCCACCGTCAAGGCTTCTGAGACTACAACATCGAATGCTGCAGCTGACAAGGCCGGTTCTCAAACTGTAGCTTACAAATTCTTCACATCACAAGAAAAGACTCCCGGCAAGTACACTGTAGAAGTACCGGAGGGTGCATTTGTAACCATCTTCAACCCCGACGTTAAGAACCGCGCAGAGTCCTACGACTACTATGTATTAACAAATACTCCTCCCTTCACTGTAACTCCCGTACAGTACAATAAGGAAAACCTACAACCCCTCAGCGAGATCAGCCAGATTGAATATATCTTCGAAGAGGGTACAAAGATTGTCATGAACCCCGATGCTAACCCCACAGGTTTTGCTACATTCGGTACACTTCGAGCTGATCAACCAAACAGTAGTCCCCTAGAAAGCGGTATCCAAAATGGTGTAAAAATAGAATCTACTGAGATTGTAGACAACAAGATTGTGATTACTCTCAATAAGCCCTGCTATCAACTCCAGAATGAAAAATACGTTCTTTCATCATATATAAATGCCGGCATTTATCTGATTACTACTCCTGACGGCAAAACCCTTCCCAACAATGCGATGTACGGCTACTTCAAGATTACAGAGATGAAGGCTCCTATCGTAACCGTTGGTTCTACCGGACCTGAACTTACTGATAACATTGCTCTGACTGTTGCTGACCTTACCGGCACCAACGTCAACAAAGCTCCCAAGCCGATTGTCATGAACTTCTACCAGAGTTGCTTCGGCTGGAACACCACAGGCGATGTTATCAACTACGCTTATCTCGGTGATGCTGAAGGCAAAATCCTCAAGGACGAAGAAGGCAATCCTCTCGTGACATTCAGTGGTGCATGCCCCGAAGACGTTAAGGCAACATATTGGGGACTCTTCCTGACAGAGACTGAAGCTGCTAAAGTTACTCCTCTGTTGAAGAAGGGTGAAGTTTCCAACTTCACAATTGTTATGCCTGAAAATACTATCAACCTTGGTGCAAAACAGGGCGCCGGTGTTAACGTCATGAACCCGACTCCTATCGTTATCAACATAAAGCTTGGTATTCCTTCCGACCTTCAGGAGTATGTTAAGTTCGGTACTCCCGCTGATCCTACTGAGTTCTACAAGAACCAGTCATTCAATGGCTACGGTATGAACTACGTACAGTGGATTCTCGGCAGCAAGAATATCTCTACTGACGCTACTTGCGGTCAGACTATTAAGCTCTACTACACTGCACCCGAAGCTACTGAGCGTGAACTCCTCTGCGAACTCGATCCCGCTAAAGCCGGTCAGATTGAATTTGACTCCGCAGCCGGAGCTGCTGAGGGTGACGAAGATCCCATCGAATTCAACAGTGACAACACTGTAATGCTGAACTTCGACGCCGCTATCTCCGGCTATGACGGTTCCGATGAAAACGCAACTGTCTCCGGCAGAGGCAACGAGAAGCTGATGCAGACAGGCAAGTATGAAATCGAAGTTGGCAATGGAGTCTTCACTCTCGACGGCCTTGCAATGAACGGCTTCAACACAACTTACAACTACATCAATGAAGACAAGGTAGACCTGAGCTACGAGATCACTCCTACTCCCGGCAGCGAAATCGAAGGTAAGATTCCACAACTTACCATCACTTTCCCCGGCGTAGCCAATATCTATGATATTTCAGGCAACAAATGCAAGCTTTACAATCCCGAAGGTACAAAGATGAGCTTCAGAAGCAGCTATCCTTCAGCTACCGGCAACACCATCACATGGAAGTTTGAAGATCCGAAGAATAAGACTGTAGAATGGAAACCCGGTACTTATACTTTCAAGATTGTCGAGAATGCAATCAACGTTGGTCTGCCTCAGTTCACCGGTGATGGTTACTCTACCCCCGGCAACTGGCCTGCAGAAGCAATGGAAATTACCTACATCGTTAAGGAAGACTCCACCGTTGGCGTTGCTCTAATCGGCATCGAAGCTGCCGACAACTACACTGTCTACACACTCGACGGCCGCGTAGTTCTCGTGAAGGCTGCAGCTGAAAAGCTCGTAGACCTTGAAAACGGTATCTACCTGATCAACGGTAAGAAAGTTATCGTACGCAAGTAAACAGCCAAAAGCAATCCCAAGTCAGCCAAGCTGACTTCCAATAAAGAGGGCGCATCGGAAGATGCGCCCTCTCGCAGTTAGCAGGAAGGGCGATTTTCCAATCGCTCCACAGCTCCCAACTCCCAATATCCAATCCCCGATTTTCGATTCCCCCAAAAAGATAAGATATGCAAAATTGCATATCTTATCTTTTTTTACTACCTTTGCTTGTCAGTGAGAATTTCATTAGCTTAATGACTTGAAATTTTGACATCATGCAAACTTTTGGTAAATACTTTTATTGGGTGTTGCTCATTCTGCTTGCCATCCCTTATGAGCTTTTCAGCGCGGATGGACAACCCCTCGTCACCCCTCCCGTTGCCCTCTTTATGGGACTTATGTTTGCTTTTCTCTTCGGCATTCCCCACCCTAAATTCAATAAAAAACTCTCCAAATACCTCCTGCAGGCTTCCGTAATCGGACTGGGTTTCGGCATGGACCTCGTTAAGAGTCTGCAAAGTGGTGCCGACGGTATGATCTTTACCATCGTCTCCGTAGTCGGCGTCATGTTTGTCGGCATTTTGTTGGGTCGATACATGAGTATCGATTCCAAAACTTCCTATCTTATCAGCTCCGGCACGGCCATATGCGGCGGGTCGGCAATCGCTGCTGTTGGCGGGGTGCTGAAGGCTAACGAGAACGAAATGGCGGTTTCGTTAGGAGTCATCTTTATTCTTAATGCCATCGCCCTCTTCATCTTCCCGCCGTTGGGACACTTCTTCGGACTGAGCCAAGAGCAGTTTGGCACCTGGGCAGCAATAGCAATCCACGACACCAGCTCCGTAGTAGGTGCCGGCGACGCCTACGGGACGGTGGCCTGTGAGCTTGCCACGCTTATCAAGTGTACCCGCGCCCTCTGGATTATCCCCTTGGCGTTCTTCACAATGTGGTATTACGGAAGGCAGACTGCCAAAAACAAAGCCAATGGCGGCAAGACAAAAGTCTCTATCCCCTGGTTTATCGTCTTCTTCGTCGTTGCCATGATTATCAACACCTACACACCCGAATCTCTTAAACCTATAGCTGCCCCCGTATACAGTACTATCGTAACCATAGCCAAGAAAGCATTAGTCGTAGTGCTCTTCGCTATCGGAGCCGGACTGAGCCTTAAGGTTGTAAGACAAGTCGGTGTCAAACCCCTCATTCAGGCTCTGACGCTCTGGATGCTGATTGGTGCAACCAGTCTGTTTGTAGTCATGCAAACGATTGACTAAAAAGTCGAGAGTCGAGAGTCGAGAGTCGAGAGTCGAGAGAAAGATACATAACTTAAACCTCTTTTGAGCAATTAATCGAAAATATGCTTTTCTATGAAAATCACACAAGTCCTTATTAAGAGTCTGCGTCCGGACACTTTACTGATGAGTGCCGGAGTGGTAATCGCCGGCACAGCCTGCGCCCTGCTCCGCGGAGAGTCGGAATGGCTTCCCGCATCGTTGTGCTTTATTTATGCGGTGCTCATCCAAGCCGCCGGCAACTTGCTTCACCGGCACTTCGATGCCGCCAACCATTATGGTGAGACACTCGACGATCGGCTCTACGGCACCGGCATCATCGGCAATGTCAACGATGATATCATTCGCGATGCTTCCGGCAAGGTAGCAATGGGGCTTATTATCCTGTCGGCGACAGTAGGTCTCGGCCTGCTTGCCATGGGTGGCTGGTGGACTCTAATCACCGCAGCATTAGTCTACTCATTGACCTACCTCACATACGGCGGACCCATGCCGATATTCCGCACGGTGTTCTCACCTCTGGTGCCCTTCCTCCTCTTCGGCATTGTCGGTATAGGTAGCTCGGCAATGTTGCAAATTCAACATGACAACCCCTACGGCTTTGAATGGTATTTCGTCTCGCCATGTATCTTCACCACCATCGCCATGGGCTTCTTAGCCGCCAACATACAGCTTATTCATGGCTACGACTATCGCGACCGCGATGCTGAAAACCTCAAGATCAGCTTCGCCGTAAAATTCGGTCGCACCGCCACCATCGGTATGGTGCTCTTCAATGCCATAGCATATATGACACTGATAGCTGTCTTCGTCTTCACCCAGAACGTTAGATATCCGTGGATAGCATCAGCGGTGGCCTTAGTACCATTTGTGATGACTATCTGGGCAGTAATCAAGATGGCTAAATGCAGACATGACAACTATAGTGACACCCCGGCAAGAATAGCCGTCTATATATACCTTATCTCCTCGGTGATGATGCTGACCTTCGCCATCTGCTTCGGCGACCCGGATCGTTCGCGCCTAATGTTCATGTAGCACAGTTCTACTTTCGCAAATTAAAACTTACTTATGACCCAAGATATCTGGATAAACATAATAGGCTATGCCGCCGCAATATGCATGGTATTGGGGTATCTCCCCCAGGCCATCTACACTATCCGCACCCGCGACACCAAAGGTATCGCGATGCCGACATTCATCCTCATGGGTGCCGGAGGCGCCTTCTTCGTGGTCCAAGGAGTCCTCACCCACAACCTTCCCTTAGCAATCACCAATATCATCACCACCACCTGCTCGGTAATAGTCTTCACCATCAAGATCTACAACGACTATTTCCGAAAGTGAAAGAAATAATATCATAAAACGCGTCCCTACGAACAGCTACCTATAGCTATGATTATAAAATTTAAATTATATGAGTACCGAAAATATTAATCTTGACGATATATTTATTCCTGAGGATTTTAAGACTGAGATTCGATGCCATATAGACCGCATTCAGCAGAGCATGCGTCCTGTGGGACTTGATGCTATCCTCGTAGCCTCCAATGCTAATATCTACTATACTACGGGACGTGTCTTCCGCGGTTATGTATATGTACCCTCAGATGGTGAGCCGCTATATTTCCTCATTCGGCCATCTGTCCTTGCAGATTCGGAGGGAGTGGTAAAAATCCGCAAGCCGGAGCTAATCGCTGAGGCGCTGACAGAACGTGGCTATGGTATGCCGGGGAAAGTAGGTCTGGAGTTCGACACTCTCCCCTACTCCGACATATTGCGTCTCTCAAAGTGCTTCGAGGGTGCAAAGGCGGAGAATGCCTCCGGCATACTCCGCGAGGCTCGTATGGTCAAGACTGCCTGGGAGATCAACGAGATCCGTAAAGACGGCACCCATCAAGCCGCAGTTTATCATCGTATTCCCCACCTCTACAAAGAAGATATGACTGATCTGGAGCTCCAGATTGAGATTGAGCGGGTGCTTCGTCTTGAGGGTAGCATCGGTATGCTTCGCACTCAGGGACAGCTCATGGAGAGTGGTCTGGGCAGCGTCATCAGCGGCCGCAATGCCGACACCCCCTCACCCTACGACTATTCTATGGGAGGCAGCGGTATCAGCCCCGCCTTCCCCGTGGGGGCTAATGGCACCACCATGCTCCACGGCACCTCCGTCATGATCGACATGGCCGGCAATTTCAACGGCTATCAGAGCGACATGACCCGCGTATGGCGCATCGGGGATATCTCCGAACTCGCCACTAAGGCTCATAATTGCTCCATCCGCATTCTGCGAGCCCTCGAAGAGATGGGCCTCCCCGGCACTGAGTGTTCCGAGTTGTATCTACGCGCTGAAGAGATAGCAGAAGAAGAGGGACTCGCTGACTACTTCATGGGGCATCGTCAGAAAGCCGGATTTATCGGTCACGGCGTAGGCATCGAGCTCAACGAACAGCCGGCTATCACCTCCCGATGTCGCACTCGTCTGCAGTCCGGCATGGTCATTGCCCTCGAACCGAAGTTCGTGATTCCGGAAGTGGGTGCGGTGGGTCCGGAAAATACGTATGTTGTCACCGACAAAGGTCTCGAAGCCCTCACCATTTTCCCCGAAGAAATCAACTCGCTGATATGAGTAACACCAACCTTGCCGGACGCCTTACCGACCCCGTCTTCCGACGTGTGGGGCGTATTGCCGACGCGATAGGACGTGAGGTATACGTCGTTGGCGGTTATGTCCGCGACTTGCTCTTGGGACGTCATTCCAAGGATATAGACTTTGTGACCGTAGGCTCCGGCATTGAGCTGGCTCGTAAGGTAGCAGAGAGCTATGGCAAGCGGGCGCATCTGTCGGTGTATGCAACGTTTGGGACAGCTCAGGTGAAGACACCCCGCTTGGAGCTGGAATTTGTCGGTGCACGCCGCGAGAGCTACAATCGTGAGAGTCGCAATCCCATCGTAGAGGATGGCACACTCGAAGAGGATATCATGCGCCGCGACTTCACCGTCAACGCCATGGCTATATGTCTGAATCAGGATCGGTTTGGCGAGCTTGTAGACCTCCACGGTGGTCTCGAAGATATGGAGCGCAAGACCCTGCGCACACCCCTCGACCCTGACGTCACCTTCAGCGATGACCCCCTGCGAATGATGCGCGCTATCCGGTTTGCCACCCAGTTAGGGTTCAAAATCGACAAAGACACCTTTGCAGCTATTGAGCGTAATCGTGAGCGCATCTCCATCATCACCAAAGAACGTATTAACGACGAACTGTCGAAGATTATGCGCGCCCCGAAACCCTCCATAGGGTTTAAACTCCTGGACATGTCGGGACTCTTGGAGCTGATATTCCCTGAGCTGTGTACGCTGAAGGGGGTGGAGACAAAAGAGGGACGCGGCCATAAGGATAACTTTCAGCATACACTGCAGGTGCTTGACAATGTCGCTGAGAAGAGCGATGATGAATGGCTCCGCTGGGGAGCCTTGCTCCACGACATCGGCAAGCCCTCAACAAAACGCTACGACAAGACATTAGGATGGACCTTCCACAATCATAACTTCATCGGCGGGAAGATGATACCGAAGATTTTCCGAAAAATGAAAATGCCGATGAATGAGAAGATGAAATTTGTGGCCAAGATGGTGGATCTTCACATGCGGCCGCAGTCGGTGGCCGATGCGGGCGTCTCCGACTCGGGAGTACGCCGACTGATGACCGATGCCGGTGAAGATTTGGAGAGCTTGATGCTGCTCTGCGAGGCCGATATAACGTCGAAGAATCCGGAGAAAGTGAGGCGTCAGCTGGAGGGGTTTGCAGCCTTGCGCCAGCGAATAGCGAGTGTGCATGACGCTGACGAGTATCGCAATTGGAAGAATCCCATCGGTGGCAACGAGATAATGGAGAAGCTGAACGTACCGGCGGGTCCGCGAGTAGGAGAGCTAAAAGAGGCAGTAAAAGAAGCGATTCTCGACTGTCGCATAGAAAACGACCACGACGCCGCCTGGGCCTACCTGCTGACGCTCCTCCGACCTGAAGAGCTCTAAAGGCAAATCCTTTAGAGCTCAGTTGATGGTGGATAGTTGATAGTTGATAGTTGATGGTGGATAGTGGATAGTAACTGTGGGCTTGCAACTTCACAGCTGTTAAATGCAAAAAAGAGGAAGCCTACATGACTTCCTCTTCCAGGTCTTTGATATTTTAGAAAAATGTCGGGGTTAGGCGACTCGAACGCCCGACCTCTACGTCCCGAACGTAGCGCGCTACCAACTGCGCTAAACCCCGATGGATTTCTGAGTGCAAAGTTAATCAAAAAACAAAAAATCACCAAATAATTTTGGTGATTTTTTGTTTTCTAACGGTCTAAAGTCTGTATTCTTTCAACTTTAAACCATAAACTATCAACGAGAAGGAGCCTAAAGGCTTCTTCTTATCGAACCACGCGCTTTACAGCTTTGTTACCCTGACGAAGGATATAGAGACCCTGAGCGGGGTTAACTACTCGACGACCGGAGAGATCATAGTATTCTACGGGAAGGTTTTCGTCGATCTCTACAGCTGTCACACCGGATTCATCAGCTGTAAATGTAATGTCGAAGTAGAATTCCGGGTTGTTTTCGGGTTCCTCTTCGTCAATAAACTTAATCATGCTTACACGATAAGTAACGGAAGCTGTCGGGAGCATCTCTTCGCTGGTGAGGTGCCACTCGAATTCAGTTTCGGGGTCGTTAGGATCCGGCACCGGAATCTTCACATTACTGCTCATACCGAAGTTGCCTAAAGATTCGGCAAGACAAGCACCATTGTAGCAGAGCTGAGGAATGCCATAGGTATCTACATTTTCTTTGATCTGTGTGTAAGTGGGGTTAACTGCCAAGAGGGTAGCCATGATTACCTGCTCTTCTTCTGTCTTGTTGATCATCTTAATAAGAGCTGTGTAGTCATAAGTTTGAGCATCACCTTCACCATAAGCTTCATAGTCAGTGCAGATGATTTTGCCGCCATTTTCAACGGTCTGACCATTGTATTCTACGGAGAAAATCTGGCTACCGGCCTCCATATCGTAGTACTGAGCGGAAGCGCAGAATGCGGAGGCCGCGAGGGCTGCAAGGAGTAAAAGTTTTTTCATATACGTAAGTTTGTTTTATGTTTGTTTACACGATGAAGACCTGCATGAGTCACGCAGGAATTGCAAACTTACAAAAATTTTCTGAATCAACAATTATTTTAAGCCGCGTTTCAAAATTTTTAAAGTTTTTTTAAGGAATGTCCAAAAAGAACAAGCAGAAAGTATGAATTTAAATTGAACAGCTACTTAAGCCATCGTTGTATTAGCTTGTGGGCTAAGCCGGGGGGTGTGGCAATTGGGGGGAGGTTGTCGCGGCTGAAGAAGTCTCCGGCTGTCAGCTCTCCGTCGGCAAATCGCAACTCATCGCTATCTTCGGCAAGACGGGCATGAAAGCCTATCATCAACTGCGAGGGGAAAGGCCAACTCTGCGACTCCACATATTCTATATCACAGATATCCAGGTTAGTCTCCTCCTTTACTTCACGACGCACACATTCTTCGAGGGTCTCACCGGTCTCCACAAATCCGGCTACAAGGCCGTAGAAAGGTCCACGAAAATTGGCCGCATGTACCATCAGAGCCCTCCCCTGACGGTCTTCAACGAGCACCATTATTGCAGTGTTCATCGGCGGAAAATATTCCGCGCCGCAAGTGTCGCATTTCTTGGAAATCTCAGAATGGCGATGAAGTGGACCTCCACAACGTCGGCAAAAGCGGGTAGTGCGATCAAAGTCAATTAACTCTGCACCCTTGGCAACGATGTTCCAAAGTTTATCTCCCAATATTTGCCAGCTTCGTCGAAGTTCAACCCACTCATACCCGGGCAACTGTTGTTCAACATACAGCACACCATACAATCCACCATCAGCTTCAAACCGAAAATCACACTCACAGTGCAAATCTGCCTGCGGCAAGTGGCCGTCAGTGAGTGCCACTGTTCCATCAAAAATTAATATTACTTCCATCTTGGAGTCCATCTCATAAAATTTGAAGTTGACTAATCTTTTTACGAAAACTTAAGAAATGAAAAATTTGTTTTCTTCGCTCGCAATCTTTATTAATATTTTGCTTTATTAAATTTTGGTATCTGCCCAAAATTTTAATAAACCTTGCGTACAAAAAAGTTTAGACAACTTCAATTCAACAGCAAAAGTAAAATATTTTTCTTATCTTTGCCGTATCGTTGACGTCGAAAATTTCTTCGTCTCAAACCTCTTACCCACCAGCTTATGGAACATCTTATCGCCGATTCCGGTATTCACTTCATAACCACTGAAATAGAGTTCAACCCCACCGAACCTCTACTTCTACCCTCCGGCAAGGCGCTCAAATACTCTTTCTGCCAAACCAAGGATCCTATCCTCGGTGAGGAGATTTTCGACATGCTCGTATACCATCCGGAGTCTGAGGCGTTCATACCTATGGATCAGCTCTCCACCGAAAATGTCTTCAAAACTCTTCCCGATGGTAGTCAAGAGCTCGACGCTGCCGGCGTCCCAATCCTTAAGAACGACTTCTCGGCAGCCTTCTTCTCAAACTATGCTCCTGATGCAACTGAGGTCATCAGCATCAACAATCCATATTCCTATCGTGTGCGCCAGGCTGATGAGAATGGCCGCGCAATTCTTGTCAATGCCTTCGACCTCCTTCTCAACCGCTGGCTACCGATGCCAATGTTTGAGAGACTTCCGGGAGGCGCCTCTGTGGAAAAACCCACGGGATGGTGTCGCGTGAGAATCGAACCTATCGGCGAAGGGTCCAAGAAGGGGAGCCTCAAATATCGTCTTAACTGGGCTTTCGACACCCGCACAGCTACAGATCCCGACTCCGATGTCCTCCCCTATTTCTACGAGGATGAGGAGAAAGTAAAGGAATTCGCTCTCTGCAACTATGCCTACTCGCTAATCAAGTTCCTATCCACCGACTCCAACGTCTTCTCAGGATTTTCCGACTACATAGCCTCCCTGCTCGGCGTAGACCCGGCGGCTGAAGGAAACAAGTACTTAGCGTACTATATCTACTTCATCAACTTCCTGCGACTCAGCGGTGCTGCGCCGCAAGTGAAGCTTCACAACCCTCCCCGGGAGAAGGATATCCCCGTAGACCTCGTGCTCGACATTGGCAACTCCCGCACCTGCGGCGTACTCTTCGAAGAGGGTGACTTCACCCGCGCCATGATGCTCGGCCTGCGCGACTTGTCACACCCTGAGCGAGTATACACCGAACCTTTCGACATGCGCCTGGCATTCCGCAAACCGGATCTCGGCAACGACATCGATGTTGAAGAAGATATCTTCAACTGGCAATCCTTCGTGCGCCTTGGTCGCGAGGCCGGCTCCCTGATTTATCACACTATCGACAACGCCGGACTGTCGCGCACCGCCACCAACCACTCCTCGCCGAAGCGCTACCTCTGGGATTCCGAGCCCTTCGATGGCAAATGGGAATGCATCGTCACCGAAGAAGACCCCTCCCATCTGCGGCTGGCGCCAAACGTATATATACCCGGGCTCTCCAACCTCTTCGACCATGAGGGCAACTACATCGGCCGTATCCCCGAGGAGGAACGACCCTTCGACGATGCACCGCCGGCCTACTCCCGCGGCTCGCTGATGACCCTGGTTCTCATCGAAATCTTCCAGCACGCCATAGCGCAAATCAACTCCACCACCTTCCGCTACAAACATGGCAACATCGACCTGCGACGCTACCTGCGCAACATCATCCTTACCTGCCCCACGGCTATGCCGATAAAGGAGCAAATACGTCTGCGACAAGCTGCCGCCGATGCCTTTCATGCCATTACCCGGTGTGAGAAGATAGAACCGGCCAACATCATCCCCGATGTCAACTCGCTGACTGCCGGCGACTCCTTCGACGTCTCCCGACGCTCCTGGAGCTACGATGAAGCCTCCTGCTCACAACTCGTCTATCTCTACGCTGAAATAGCCCAACGATATGCCGGAGAAATCGACAAATTCTTCGAACTCAAAGGACACATACGTCCCGAACTCGCCGAAGAGGGCTACAATAAGAAATCACTGACCATCGGCACCATCGACATCGGCGCCGGCACCACCGACATAATGGTATGCTCCTACAAGTACGAAGGGAAGGAGAAATGCATGCTCTCCCCACGCCCCCTATTCTGGGACTCCTTCTATCTCGCCGGCGACGACATCCTGAAAGCCGTGGTACAAAACCTCGTCATCGAGGGTCCCGACATGGGCACACCGATGCTCGGCAATATATCATCCGCCCTCAAAGCTCGCCTCGAGGAGATGACCGCCGAAGAGATTCAGCTCATACCCATCGTGGCCGCCAACCCGGTGTTCAACGCCTTGGCGCGCGACGTAGACCGCTCCGGTGATCCCGGCGAGCGATGCCTGCGCCGCCACCGTCTGGCCGCCAACCTCGTGCATGCTTTCTTCGGCAAGGATTCCTCGCTGATGAGCCACAAAGACCGACAGTGTCGCATCGACTTCAACACCCAGGTCAGCCACCCTATGGCGCAGTTTTTCCTTGAGCAGCTACGTCGCAAAGCCCCCTCCAACGTCTATGACTACGAAGAGATATTCTCCGACAATAAGCCCGCCGGATATCTCCTCGACTATTTCGCCAACCATTTCGGATTCCGCTTCGAAGAACTCCGCTGGCGCTTCGACCCCGAGGAGACTGCCCGCATCGTCAAGAATACTATGGAGCCGCTACTAAAGCAACTCGCCGTAGTGTTCCATGCTTACAACTGCGATATCCTCGTGCTCGCCGGACGCCCCACCTCCTTAGACTCCGTCACTGAGCTATTCATAAAATACTTACCCATCTCTCCCGACCGACTCGTACGGCTGAACTCCTATCGCGTTGGACAATGGTTCCCCTTCGCCGACGGTCAGGGATATTTCTTCGACCAGAAGGCTGTAGTAGCCGTAGGAGCTATGGTAGGTCATCAGGCCAGCCGCGAAGGATTCAACGGGATGTGGCTCGACTTCGAAGATATGAAGAAAAAGATGGTCTCTACAGCCCGCTATATGGGAGTCTATCGCTCTCGCCGCCAGCTCGTAGCCGACAATGTACTGACCCCGGAAAGCTCCACGGCTACCATCGACGTCAATGTCTTCCCGACATTCATAGGCTGCAAGCAATTTAGCTCCCCCCAATATCAGGCACGACCTATTTACGGCATCTACAACCTCGCCGGAAAGAACCCCTTACGACTGACCATCTCTCGCAACTACTACGAAGACCGCGAGACCCTCACCCTCGAAGATGTCACCGACATGGAGGGTAACCCCGTGGCTCGATCGCGAGTAAAACTCGTGCAGATGAGCCTTGTAGACGACGGCAGCTATTGGCTCGACCGCGGTGAATTCGAACTCACAGTAGTAGGAATGGACTCATTAACAAATTCAGACGAATAACCTCCACCAAAATACTTCCGCAACATCATGCAACAGGAAATAAACAAGCAAATCCGGAATGTCAACGACTCGCTGAGCTGGCTGAAAGCCAACAAACCCGAGCAATACAATGCGAGATTTCTCGACCTGGTGGAGGAACGCCGCCGCCTGCGCAAAATCTCCGAAGCCCTTCGAGAAAAACCGGCTATAGCAGCCTTCGGTGAAAGCCAAAAGGGTAAATCATACCTCATCGGCAATCTCCTGCAGAAGGATAAGAAACCCTTTATGGTGCGCTCCGGCGAAACCGGCGAGGAGGTGAACTTCGTCATGAATATCAATCCTATCGGTGACAAGAAAGAGGCCACCGGCGTCGTCACCCGCTTCACCTCCTTCACCCCCGGCAGCGACCGATTCTCCGACCGCTACCCGGTAATTGTCAAGCTCTTCTCCCTGGCAAACCTCATCACAATCTTCGCCGACAGCTACTACTCCGATATCCTCGACTATAAGACATATTCCGAAGCAGAGGTAGAGGAATTCTCCACCCGTATTCTCGAGCGCTACAAGAATATGTCGGAATCAGCCAACCCACCGCTGACAGAAGATGACATCCTGGAAATCAAAAGCTATCTCTCGAAATTCGCACAGGCTCCTACACAGCCATTGCGCCGCTCAAGCTATTTCGACAACCTCGCCCGCATTATCCGCCGTGTGCCCCAGGGGGAGATTGCAGAAGTGGTGCAATATCTATGGCACGAAAATGAGACTATCACCAAGCTCTTCAACCGCTTGGCAACATCCTTAGGACGTATGAACCACGCCTCCGAAGTCTACACCTCCCTGGAGGCTGTGCGCCACTACGGCGACAACCGCAACACCTTCATGAGCGTAGACTGCCTCAACGAACTCGACCTTAGCGACGGACAGCGACTCACAGACGTCTATGTGCGCGATGCAGGTGGCAACTTCATCCCCGTCAAGGATATGCCGAAATGCGAGATCTGCGCCCTCTGCGCTGAAACTGTCTATCGCATCGATGAGCGCTATCTGAGCGACACCGAACACTATGCCTGCGAAGGCCCCGCCGGAGAAAACGGCAATATCCCCGCAGAATCCATGCGCAAGCTCACCTCGGGCATAGACAAAACTCTGCTGCGCGATATGGACCTCCTGGACTTCCCCGGTGCGCGAAACCGTCTGAAGATTAAAGCCTCCTTCCTCGACCAATATATCGAAAAGGAGGGCAGCTCCAACGCAGTGCAGATGCTACTCCGCGGAAAGGTAGCCTTCCTCTTTAACAACTACAACGAGAGCCGCAATATCAATATGCTCCTCTTCTGCCACGACAACGAACAACCCGCCGTTACCGACATGTACAACATGGTAGACTCGTGGGTCAATAAATACGTTGGCGACACCCCCGCCAGACGTAGCGAAACTATCAGCCGCTACGAGGGGATATCTCCACTCTTCGTAGTGGGTACCAAGTTCAACGTCGACATGATCGAGAAGGACAACCCGGAGCACAACAACCCCACATCTCTCAATCAGCGTTGGGATGGACGCTTCATGAAAGTGCTCTACACTCAAGTCTTTAAGGCCGACAGCGTAGACTGGTTCAACAATTGGAACGCACCGGGCGAGACCTTCAAAAACACCTACATGCTCCGCGACTTCAAATATAGCGGATGCACCGGCTCGGGCAACAATCTCTACGAAGGTTACATAGAGACCGAAGAGACACCACGCGAAACGCGCCTGCGACTCTCGCCGGCGTTCTACAACGACCTGCGCCGCTCTTTCGTAGAAAACGCTGCTGTTCGCAAGTTCTTTGCCGACCCCTCCTTAGCCTGGGACGTAGCCGCCACCCGCAATAATGACGGCGCGCTATATATCATCGACAAGCTCACCCAAGCATCGCGCCACGCTGTCGACACCCGCGAGGCTCAGTTTGACGAAGAAGCGCGCTCCTCTGCTCGCAAAGTGCGCAATATGATGGAGACCTTCTTCGTAGACACCGATGCCGACAAGATCCTCGTCGACAATATCCGCAAGGCCGCGGCTATCATGCGCGAGCTCGACTTCACCACCAATTCCGACAACTACTTCTTCGGCCATCTCCTCCAGGGAATGATGATGACCGAAACCGAAACCCTCAGCATCGTCCATAAGCTTATCCAGAGTTCAGAACTCGTCAGCACTACCAACGACTGGAAAGAGTATGAGCTAATACGGCGTCGTTGCGGTGACTTTGAGGGATGTTCATCGGAAAATGACAAGTGGGAGCGACTGATATCCACCTACTTCTTCCGTGATCGAGAAGACGCTATGGTCTATCTGCAACGTCGCAATATCGACCCCAAGACACTCTTCTCCGGCGATTTCAAGAAGAAATCAAATTCCGCCACAATCGCCGACTACGTTCTAAGCAACTGGCATTCCAAGCTCTCTTCCGATATCTTCCGCAATATCTTCTCGGAAGATTCCGGCTTCGATGCTCTGGTGCTCTCCGACCTAATAGAGAACATCAAGAACAACTCCCGATCCTTGGGACTCGACCGGAAGATGCAATCACAAGTGGCAGAATATGTGGATATCGTCAATGTAGCCAACGTCAATGAAAGTCTTGTAGCCGACCTGCTTGCCGGCACAATCAACGACTTTGTACGCGACATGGGATTCTCCCTGCTCAGCCTCGAAGACCGCGACAACGCCCGCCGCATAGCTGAGAAAAACCGACTGCATGCTTTCGACTACATAGAGCGGAAACGCAAATCCTCCTACACCGACGAGGAAATCTCCGCCATCTTCGATTCTCTGCACGAGAATCCGGCACAGATCACCCCCTCGTTCGACAACAACTACTACTCATGGCTCGAATATATGCTGATATCGTTCATAGCCCGACTGGAAGTACCCGACTATGACAAAGACGCCAACGATGCCTTAGCAGTCATCCTGTCGAAAATGTAAAATTAAAACATATGTTGAAAGCCAACATCTGCTTTAACAGTTTATTAGTTTATTTATTTACCAATTTATAAGCTTGAAAAGCTTGCAATTATTTTTGAAAACCTGATAATTACTATATAATGAAGCGTATTTTCTTCGGCGCCGACGGTAGCAAGCCTCCCCATCAGCCCTTCTGGAAACCCTGGGGCGGTGGTTTCTTTCTGCGTGCCTTGGCGTTTCTCGGTCTGACGGCCGGCGTAATGCTTCTTGTGAGCATCCTGCCGAAATGCGGACGCACTGCCGATGGAGAAATCCCCGGGGAGTTCCGCGATCCCGGCTCGCCGGTGGCTACAGTGCCCGTAGACTCCATCGGGGACTACTACGACAACAACATCACCGACCCGGGAGAGTTCCTCCCCGGGCCCGGTGACAACTACATCTCGCCGGTGGATCCGGGTAATCTGATCACCGACCCGGAGGATGGCAGTCAGTACGCTTCCAACCGCCTGAACGTCATGCTCGACTCATCGGCCGACGATGAGACTTTCCGCAAGTTTGCTGCGGCCTTCAAACGTGAATATCCCGATGCTGCTTATAAAGTTATATATTACGATCCTCTGACGAAACTGTTGCAGGTCAGCGTGCCCGAGGGACGGGTGGAGGCTATGATTCGCGAGATGCCGCAGAAAATTTCCGACGTTCAATTCCTCCCTTTCCCGGAGGGGATGATGGAAGCGAGTATGACCCCGGACGACCGTATCTTCCGCTATCCGCAGCTCGCCTGGTATTTCAACCCTATCGAGGCCAGGGAGGCCTGGGATATCACTACCGGATCACAGGATGTGGTAGTAGCTATCGTAGACACCTTCTTCGATCTCAACCACGAAGACCTCAACTCCGGCAGAATCTACCGCCCCTTCTCCATTCCTAAGCGCAATGGCAACGTATTGCCTCCCTTTGCTCCGGGCGATGCACAAACCCAGCAAGCTGCTATCCTCAACCATGGGTCGTTCGTTGCCGGAGTGGCTGTAGGGAACGGCAACAACGGTCGGGGCTCCACAGGCATAGCCCCCGGATGCCGACTGATGCCCGTCAGCATGGGTATGCAGTTTACTTCCATGACAATGCTCCAAGGAATGCTCTACGCTATATATCAAGGTGCCAACGTTGTCAACATCTCCGCCGGTCTGTCCCTGGGACAGGTAGCACAACTCTTGCCGCTACAGACGCAGTTTCAGATTGCCAACAACTCCGGAAAGGCTGAGCAGGCTGTCTGGGACTACGCTTTCAATCTCGCCGATGCAAGAAAAGTCACTATCGTCTGGGCTGCCGGAAATGACAATGTGCTGACCACCATCGATCCCTCCAAGCGAGGCAAGAATACTATTAAGGTGTCGGCAGTCGGTCCGTCGCTGCAGAAGTCACCCTTCTCCTCCTTCGGCAATTTCCCGAGCCGCGGTATTTATGAGTCTACCATCTCTGCACCCGGTGAGAGTATCCTCGGCCCCATCCCCGGTGGGGTCTACAACATTCAGCAGGGTACGAGCTTCTCCGCACCGATAGTAGCCGGAGCCGTAGCCCTTATGAAGAGCAAAAACAAGAATTTGACAAACGAACAAATAATAAAAATCCTAAAACAAACAGGAGCCCCAATAAGAGGGAACAACACCATCGGGCCGCTTATAAAAATCCGCTCCGCCCTAAACCAAGTTCCTTAGCCCCCGGTTCCCACCCCTCCTTAAAATCCTTAAACTCCTTAGATTCTTTACAATTCATAAAATCCTTAATATGGCAAAAAAACAAAAAGACGGCCTCTCTATCGCCAACATTGTCTCGGTAATAGGCGTCATCATCTTTGGTCTGCTCTGGGGAATTTCCCTGGCATACATTACTTTCTCGATGCCTACGGCTATCCTCGGAGGTATCGGCGCGGCTATCGTCGCGGCTATCCTTCTCTGGCTCACTATCTCTTTCAAGCAGAAGGACAGTGCAGACCCTAAATGGAGAATCGCTGAATATATCTGTCTCGGTGCTCTCGTAATTCTACTGACAGGCAGCATCTTTCCCTTCTCCCACTTCATGGGTATCCGCAACGACAAAGCTCGCCTGCAGGAGGTGGCACGTGCCGATATCGAAAACGTTCGAAACAGCATCAAGGCTTTCCAAAGCGAGGAATCTAAATATCTAAATAATACCTCCACAGCGATGCTTGACGCCTTCGCCAATGGTGGTCAGCGCGACGCCCGACTGAAGGGCTTCATGGATTCCAAATCCATCTCCTCGGAAGGCTCCGTAAAGTCTTTTCGCGATGATAATTCTGCCATTATCTCTTCGATCTCCCTCAAGGATGGTCAAAATGGTGTCATCAGCTACAACTCCGGCTGGCAGGAGAGTCTTGACGAAGCCCTCGGATATGTCAACTCGTGGAACGCTTTCCGACTCCCCATCGGTATAGCGGAAATCAATAATGTCAACGATGAGGCCGCTACCGTGCTTCCCAAGCTCGCTGAAGAACTCGAGTTCCCCATCATCAGGAAGAATGAATATTCCATCTATACCGTTTCTGAAGGGGAAGATCATCCGAAGCCGGCGGAATATCATGTCGTACCGGAATTCAGCAAAGCGCTCAAGGCTGTTCCCTACTTCTGTCCCTCCGGTCTGTTGGTAGCTGTTATTGTGGGTCTGCTCGTGGCCTTCAACTATATCTGCGCTCCCCGCTCCCACCGCATAGCTATCGGCAAGTCCAAAAACGACAATTTAGGACGCCTCCTATAATCCTCCTCTTAATATACTGATCAACTCATCAACTGATCAACTGATCAACTCAATACACTCATCAACTCAAATGGCTCTGACTTTTGAACAACTACAGAAGCTGCAGGCGATGTGCAACACCATGCCCATGGCACAGCTCATAAGATACGCCCAGGATGGTATCATCTCCTCTCTGGACGAACTACCCAACCTTGCGCCGGAACGTCGCGCAGAACTCGAACCGATTATCAACTCGCGTCCCAATCCCCGCGAGCGTCAGCAATGGCAGCAGATCAGTGCTCTGCTCAACGTTGCCAACAATGAAACCTCTATGCAGGAGGCTCTCGACGCCCTCAACGATTATCTGCGCGAATGGAGCTCCGCGCGTCCCGCCGGCAATAACGTCGATGATGCTCAAACCGCTGCAGAGAATCTACGTGCCAAGCTGAAAGTTATACGCGAGCAGGCTGAGGAATACGACTGGCAATACCTCTGGAACAATCTCGGAGGGACCATCGACGCGCTTATGGGTCACCTATACAAGTATCCCAATTCGGTACATGCCAATGAAATAGACGACGCCGTCTGGCGCGAACTCTGCAAAAATCCTAATATGAACTATGTCGCTTCGGAATATCGCCGAATGTTCCCCAACGGCATTCATATGCAGGACGTAATGCAGATTGAGAACGCTCGCGCCGAGTGGGAGGGTGTCAAGGCATATGCCGATCCGGTGGAAATCAAGCGATATATGAACTCTCATCGCCAGTCACCCTATATGGCTGAGGCCGCCAATATGCTTGCCGGACTGAAAAACGATGAAATACATCGTATGCGCGAGCAGGGTTCTGCCTTCGACGCAAAATACATGATGGAGCTCATCGATAACGGCGTCTTCACCGAACATGAACTCATCTCCGCAAAAGTGCTTCAGCATGGCGACCTCGACATGATTCGCAATGCAGAAAACACCCGCAACGACCTCCCCGACATCGATGCTGAAATCAAGCTCTGTCGCAAGGAGACAGCTGAGGGAGCCACGGATATTTTCTTCTTCGGTATTCCCGGTACCGGCAAGAGCTGTATCCTGATGGGTCTTATCAACTCCACAAAGATTGATTTCAACGCTGTGAAGGGTGGTGGCAACTACGCTGCAGCTATCCAGCAGTATGTTGATGCCGGAATTACCATCCCCGGTACTCCCCCTGACTTTATCGCTACAATCCAGGCCAATATCAATACTGCCGATGCAACCCATCCCATCAACCTCGTAGAGATGAGTGGTGAGGAGTTCGCCTTCAAACTCGCCAACAACGAGAAGCAGCAGATCTCCTTCGCGGACATGGGTGCCGGAGCTCCTGAGTTGCTCCGCAACAGCAACCGCAAGGTTATCTTCATTATCGTGGACCCGACATCCACTACCATCCGCTTCCCACACGCTATTCCGATGACTGACAACTACGGCAATCCGGTACTCAACGAGGAGGGTAAACCCATAATGGAGGTTCGCAACTTCATCATCAACCAGCGTGTGATGATCGACAAGATGATAGACGTCATCATGGATCCATCAAATGCCGATGTGGTGAAGAATGTGGATGCAATACATTTCATCGTCACCAAGGCTGACGTTCTCGACCATAACTCCCTCGGCAACGACCGCGAGACGGAGGCCTACCTGCGCTTCAAGGCCAATTTCGGCAATAAGCTCAACTCCCTCATTAAGTTCTGCCAAGAAAACGATATTAACGCTACCGACAATCGCGCCACTAATGGTCATCCGCGTCTTTACTCCTTCTCCCTGGGAGATTTCAAAATCGGTGGTCTCTTCTCCTACCAGCCCTACGACTCCGACAAGCTCGTGGATATCATCATGGAGAACACCGGTGCGGTACGCGACCAGAGCTTCCTCGACCGCTTCCTAAAGATTGTCAACAAACCAATCTTCTAACCCCACAAAATTATGACAACACCAGTAAGACCAACGACTTCAGCAGAGCGCTTCAGAGTGCCCCTGATGATATACGGCAATCCGCGCACCAACGCCGGATACAATGCCATCTTCTACTTCAATCAGCCTACATTTACCCCTCCTCCGGCACTTTCTCCGGGTGGAATGCAGGATAATGACTACTACTTCATTGTCCGCATCTCGGAGAAGTTTACCAACGTCACTCTCATTCAAAACAATGTCTCCAGTGCAGATGGAGGGCGTCTGGGCTGGCTGAAGCTTGCCATAGCAGTTCCCATAGGAATGAGACCGGGTGGCGGTGCTACCCCCTACGACTTACTTGTTGACATGCGCAATACGTTTGTCAATGAATATATGGAGCCTAACCGAGGTGGTGTCGGCTATCGCTATCGCGATCCGATGCCGGGACCGGAACGTCTGCAGCAGGTGCTCGACAAGTATTACTATGAGCGCGCTACCCTGCCCCATCGTCAGATGACGGGGCAGGGGCAGGCGTTCCTGCGCCTGCCGGAGTCGCAGATGCGTGCTCTCTTCACCGACTTACAATATCCGGAGTTTGGAGTTTTCAACGAGATTGTTATCGCCAGCCGCGGCGAGCTAAACCCTAATGTGGGTATCTCGGAAATTCCCCGACGTCCGAAGTATAAGCTGATGGTCAACAACCGACCGATGCAATGGCCGGTTGCCGATTATATGAACCAGCAAATTAATATCGTAGGGGATAAGAATCCTCGATATTGGGACAATACTTCGGTGAGCTTCAACCTCACTGAGGCTCGCCAGGGACGACTCCCCTTTGTCAGTGTCGACGAAGTGCGCGAGATTGTCAATGTCAGCATCAATCCTCGTCCGAAGTCTCGTGTTCTGCGTATACGCATCGATGGCGCCCCTGCCACAGAGGTTGCCAATCTCAATGTCAGTGTCGATGGGCGCCGCATACCCGTTGCTGAGGGCCGGGTGGTGCTCAAAGGTGAGGATATCGACAAGCGTCCGAACATCACCTATACCGGCGTAGGATACGATATGGGTGGCGCCGGTGTCAACGGCGATGAGATTGTAGTATCTCTCAAGCGTCGCGAACGTCGTGGCTTCACCCCCGGGGGTGACATCAGTGGCGGCGGCAATGAAAAGCCAATCCATCTCAACGTTATCATAGATGCCGGCAAGAAGAGCCTTAGCTATATGGGCACCAAGATAATGGTGGAGCGCTCCAATGGCTACGGCACCGAAATCTTCAGCATCCATCCCTCCTTCCGTCACGGCAACAATATGCAAATTCCCGGAAGTATCAGTGCTGAGGTAGAAGTTCCCGGAAGATTCGCCGGACAGGCTCGCATTATTGCCAAGGGAAACGGTGGGAAAGCCCACCTTAGCCATATCCTCAAATCCGGAGGCACACTCGAGGTACGCTTCCCCGGCTCTTCCTTCGCAAAGAAAAATCCGCTGGCCTCTATGGGAGGCATAGGCTGGGCTATGGTCTTCTCAGCCCTAATCTTGGGAGCTGTCATCGGTTGGTTTGTGCCAACTCCCTCTTCTATATTTTCTAAAGAGGAGACTGAGAATCCCGAAGGTGGCGAAGGCCAACCCGTAGTCGAAAACAACTGGTTTAAGGATGAGCAGAGATGGAAAGAGTTCGAGTCGAAACTTACCGATCCCAACCTCACCTTCGAAGAGGTAGGTCAAATGTACGATGCTCTGTCGGAGGCTCGTGAAAATTCCGATGCCGATGAATATATTGAGAAGTACAAATCTATAGCCGACAAGATTGAGGCCTATCGCGAAGCTGTCAATGCCATCCGGTCCGGCAGTGTAGAAGAAGTAATAGCTGTAGGCAACAAGCTCAACGACGTCCACCGCAACAACCTTGTATCCATCTTCAAAGGTGTAGTAACAGACAGCGAAGTCAAGCTCTACACAGGAGAAGCTCTTGAAAAGGCCAAGTCGAAATTCCAGGCGGGAGGATATGCCAGCTTTATACAACTGACCGACATCAGCGACGGACTTCAAACCGCCGGTACCCATCCGTCATCGAGCATCCAAGGCTACTTCAAGAAGGTTAACGGCCAATCTACTCCGGTAGCTTCTGAGCCGTCGGCTCCGAGCACACAAAAAAAGGGGGAAAAGAAGCCGTCTGCCACCGGTGATAACCCTCAAAAACACTCAAAACTAAAACCTCAAGAAGACAATCCCGGAGATGATCAGAAATCCGGACGGGATCATTATGGTTTCTAAGCACATCAACTCTTATGAATAAGATTATTAAATACGCAATATTTGTTGTTGCTATCCTGCTGATTGTTGGATTGGTAGTATACTTCTCCGATCCTAACTCCTCTGTTGACCGCCATAAGTCTGAGTCTATGAGCCGGGAGCTTACTCAAGCTATTGACAAAGACTGGAGCGACAAGGAGGGTTGGGATGCTGAAGTCTACAACAACCTCACGGAGCGTATCAACCGTCAGGCCAACGATGGCTACATCGATGAGAACGCCAAAAGCACCTGCATCAACCATCTTAATGAGGTGGCACTCCGCAAAACCGATGCTGCCCTCAACACACTCTGGGCCGATGCGGCATGCTCGAAGGTGGCCGTAGATGCACAGATTACAGGTATCCGTAAGATTGCCGAAGATCCGGCATTCCAAAATGAGGAGAAAATCAAGCGCCAACTCGGTATTTACTCAGAGTATACTGCGGCTTTGGCTTTTGCAGGCTCTTCATGCAACGAGACACCCTCGTATACGCCACCAACGTCTTTCTCCACCTTCTCCGGACAGAGTTTCCGCAATAAAGCTGCCTCCATCAAGGCCAATCAATATTGGGATGTTATATCTAATATCTCCACAATTAAAAACGGCCTTTCGGAGAGTACTATCAATCAGAAAGTGGCAGATGGCAAAAGACGCTTCGCCGACGGCATGGCCGCGAAAGTGATTGCAGCTTATAAAGGAAGAGCCCGTACATTGGACAACTATTATGATTTGGAGAACTCACAACGTGCATACAACAGCCAATTCGGTTCAAATGCAAACCTTAATAGTTTTGTAAGAAATTTCTATGAAGATGTTTAAAAACCATCCTATTATCATCTTAATACTTGCCTGCGTTCTCTGCATTCCTCTTGCAGTCAGCGCGGGGAAGCCAAAGGATAATAAGGGCGACAAAAAAGCTTCTGCAGTTGTTGAGGCTGCCACTCCTCCTAATCTTGGTAAGCTGATAGAAGCATATGAAGACTCTATCGAAGCCAAAAAGAAGGAAATCAAAAAGGCGTCTGAGAATAATCGAAAAGCCCTCGAAACCCTTCAGCCTGTAATAGACAATCTGGAGGGTAGAATCCATCTCCTTGACCGGGAAATAGACAGGCTGAATACATACATCAGCAGTCTCAATGCGGATCTTGATGAGAATCTTGATATCAACAGGATATTTCTTGCCGACCTAAATCGTCAGAGGCAAGAGGCCCTTGCCTCTCAGCAGACAGAGATTGACTCTCTGATGGGTCTTCCATTCAGCCTATTTCCCAAACATATTGATGCTATTAAGGAATATCGCGCACAACTCTCAGCCGGGAATCGCTTCAGAGATTCAATCGACAAAGTTATTGCCAATTGGGAAATTTTCAACAAATTAAAGCTTCTTTTAGATGTTGAATATAATGCAGAGAAAGCCAACATGGCCATGAACTCTCTGATGAAGATGGAAAAACAATGCCGACCTGCCCAAAAGGATGAGATTACCGACATGGGTCGCACCTTTTATTCCTATTCGCAAATTTGTCCGAGTTTCTATACTCTCACACAGGAAGTGATGCTTAAAAAAGAAGCTTGCAAGCAGGCCGCAGACGATACCCAAAGAGGTCAGTATCGTAATGATATCAAAAAACTGATTGACGATTATAAGGCTACCAAATATTTCCCCTACATCGGGAAGATTCCTTATATGAAAAATCTTTGGGAGAAATATGTGCGCCACGCCTATAATCCTCGTGCCGTTAATGCCGAGGAGACCGAAGTTATTGAAATCCTATCTAAGTATAAACCACAATGAAAACAACTACCCGTAGAATCAAACTGTTAGCCGGCGTTGCTTTCATCGGCGGTACCTTTAGTCTTTTTGTGGGTCTCTCCTTCTTCCCCGGTATGGCAGCAAAGCCTAAGCTCACCCCTCAACAGCAACAGCACGTTGCAGACTCCCTCAAGAAGGTCTATGAACTCAAAAAGGATACACTTAATAGTATCAACGAATCCACCACTCTTCTTAACGGCTATATTAACAATCCCAAGTCCCATCCTCTGAATAACGAGATAGCAGCCAAAGAGAATACTATCAATGAACTCAATAGGCAGATAGCAGACTTAGAGAATGCTCTCGATAAGCGGGGGCAATGGCTGAAAACCTACCTCCCGAGCAAATTGCCGGATATGGAAGCTCCGCTTAAGCTCTCTATTATGGATGTGCAGATTGAGGCTATCGACAAGCTGATTGCTAACATCAAGCCTTTTATCAAAGACTCCGACGATGCCCGAAAACTCTCTGAAGCTGCCGTCAGCAGGCAAGCTCTTTGGGGACTGATAAAACAATTCAGAACAGACGTAGACTCACCCATGACGCCAACTTATCGCAGGAAGCAGAGAGAAGAGGCAAGCAAACTTTGCCAAACAAGACTCGACTCTCTCGAGCAGGCACAGTTCACCGATGAGATCCTCGTCGCCTTCGACAATTATCATGATGGAGTCATAGTCCTTGCCGACCTTATTGAGAAGTTCAACAACTATGGTAAGGTACCCAAATTGCGGGAATATATCGCAACAAATCCCGCAGCCTTGGGCACTTTCAAGCCTAAGATAATTGAAGAGCTGACGAAGTTCTCCTCAGAGAATGCCGCGACTATCAAGAAATTGAAACAGTCGCCGACACCCTACGTCAGCCGCGGTTGGGATGCTTTCGTCTCCCAGTTTAAGATGAATCCTTTCGGCAATCCTCTCCTCTATGAGCAAGAGCTGCAGACTACTATTGAGAAATATGATTAATAGTCCATACCTATGGCAAAAATAAAGCAAGCAGGAATCAGCGAAATCCATTGGAACCTCCCTCCGCAATGGGGTGAGGGCGACACGGCCTACAAGCGACTGTGTCAGCTGCTCAAGGAGGACGCTAAATTCTTCGCACCCGTAAAAACCGGTCCTAAAGACTATTTCTGGAATCATCCTGAGGGTGGATGGTCTCCTCTGTCGTCGGCTGATGTCGGCACGGCAACCATTGTGCGCACTAAGCTCGAGGCTCTTCGCTCGCATCTGGAACAGAAGGTGCCCACCTACGCTGCCAAACTACTGACCGTCCCTAACGATGATTATATCTTCTATCGCGTTGATGCTATCGGCCAGACAGAGATTCTGCTTACCGGCTGGGGCTATTCCAACTATAAGAAAGCCACCGGAGGCGCCTGCAAGAAGGTGACGCAAGATGTCCCGATGATGAACGTACGTATCGGGTTTGCTGTGGAAGGTTTGCCCCAGCCCGGGCGTCCCTTCGAGACTTTTACGGCAAATGGGATGACCAATAACTTCCTCACCGATGCGCAAGGTTGGTTCTCCCTGAAGGGTATGAAAATCGGCCAGTCGCAACAGGTGAAGGATTCTATCTCCGGCAAGGTTGTGACTCTCACTTGGTCGTCGGGACAGTCGGAGTATCTGATAGACGTCACTCAGACAATGCGTCTGCAGGTGAATGTACAAAAGGATGGGAGGCCGCTCCCCCTCGGCGAGGCTACTGCGGTCATAGATGGCGAGTCTATACCGATAAGAATCGACAATGGCTCCGGAGTCATCGAACGCACATGGCATCCGGAGATGGCGGCAAATGTCACCTTCGGCAATGAAACCCGGGAAGTCGACGTGCTGAAGGCTATGCCGACTGTCAACTACGTGGACTTCATGCAGGAGTCACCGGCAGTTGCGCCTCCGGACCTTCCCGTAGATGAACCTCTACCACCTGAAATACCTGAGGATCTACCCCCCGAAATTCCAAAGAAGGATATCAGCGTTGCCGTCTTGGACACCGCCGGCCGACCCCTTGCAAGCGCGGGAATCACACTGCGCCAAGAGGGCCCCGGAGTTGGATTGCCCATTGAGGGTCGCCTCGACCGCGATGGAAAGATCACCTTCCCCGCCGATAAGTTTGCCCCCGGCAGGGATATCATCACCTCCGTGGCTATGCCGGCAAGGAATCTGCCGGTCATTCGCTGGCAACTTGAGCAGAACGAGACTGAATACGTACTACAGGAGCTCCGCGACTCCGGAGGTAACATCTTCGGAGAGATAGCTGCAGCCTTCGGATGTATCCTCGGCGCTGCCCTCTTCTGCTGGGGAATAGTCAACTTCGGAGAATACCTCAATTCGCTACTCTATTTCTAAATACCAATCCGCTGTGTTATATATTTTCTTTGCTTTATCGCTGATTGCTTTCATACTCTTCTTCTATGACAAGCATCAGGCCCACTATGGGATGGGACGCATACCTGAGTCTGTGCTCTTCACGAGCGCAGCTCTACTGGGCGGTTTCGGCGCTCTCACGGCTATGATTCTTTTCCGCCACAAGACGCAGAAACGAGATTTTCTGATATGGATACCTATTTTGGCCGTTCTGGATGTGGCCATCATCGTTTTATGTCAAATATTCTTATAAGCCATGAAAGGTCTTAAAGGAACACTCATAGGCATTTATGCCGCTCTCATAATCCTCGCCATCCTGATGAATCTCCCCGGATGTCACCGACAGTCGGATCCCGGCATCCACGACACCATCATAGAGCGATGGACCGACACCGTAGTGGTAGTAGACACCGTAGCTGCCGACACTGTCTCGTCTGAGGAAATTCCCGACACCCTTCAAGGTGAACGTGGCCAGCTGCGCGTGGCCCTGCTATGGGACTTCCGCGGCGATGTCGATCTGCACGTGGTTCAACCCAATGGGCGCTGTGTTGACTACAAAAGACACTTAGACGGAAGCACAACGGGAAATCTTGACATTGACAACCGCAGAGGAGGCTCTAACAGTGCTGAAAACATCAATTGGGATGTAGCTCCGGAAGGAGTTTATAAGGTGTATCTGAATTATTACAGCAAGACCGGAGAGGGAGATGCGAAGGTTGTAGTGCAGACTTCTGAAGGGAATCGTACCCTTCAGCAAAAGGCCTTCACTGCCAACATGACCCGCAAGGGGCAATGGGAAGCAATCTGCACATTCGAGTATCGCAACGGCCGCCTGACCTTCTCAGACCCATCAACCGGCAAACCAACCGCCGACCAATGCAAAACAGTAGCCGCCGGCTACTGAAAAGCAAGCTCCTTAGACTCCTTAAGCTCCCAATAATAAGCTCAATAAAAATAGGGCATCCCCGAAAGGATGCCCTATTTTTATTGAGCTTATTAGTGATTAGCCGTTTACTTTCTTCATGTGAGCGATGAGGTCGAGAACTTTGTTGGAATAGCCGATCTCATTGTCATACCAGGAGATTACCTTCACGAACTTGTCGGTCAAGTATACACCCGCGTTGGCATCGAAGATAGAGGTATGAGTATCGCCGAGGAAGTCGGAGCTTACTACTGCATCTTCAGTGTAAGCGAGAACGCCCTTCAGCTCGCCGTTGGCAGCTTTCTCCATAGCCTTGCAGATGTCGTCCTTAGTAGCGGGCTTCTCGAGGTTGACAGTAAGGTCAACTACAGAAACGTCGAGAGTGGGGACACGCATGGAGATACCGGTCAGCTTACCGTTGAGCTCGGGAATTACTTTACCTACAGCCTTTGCAGCACCGGTAGTAGAGGGGATGATGTTGCCGGAAGCGGCACGACCACCACGCCAATCCTTCATTGAGGGACCGTCAACAGTCTTCTGAGTAGCAGTAGTAGAGTGAACTGTAGTCATAAGACCTTCCTTGATGCCGAAGTTCTCATGGAGCACCTTGGCGATAGGAGCCAGACAGTTGGTGGTGCAAGAAGCGTTGGATACGAACTGAGTACCCTTAACATACTTGTCCTGGTTTACACCGCAAACAAACATCGGGGTGTCGTCCTTGGAGGGTGCAGACATTACAACATACTTAGCGCCTGCTTCGATGTGACCCTGAGCGAGTTCCTTAGTCAAGAAGCGGCCTGTAGATTCTACTACATACTCAGCGCCTGCTTCGCCCCAGCCGATTTCTTTGGGGTCCTTGCATGCTGTCACCTTGATGGGCTTGCCATTGACGATGAGGAGGCTCTTCTCTGTGTCGTACTCTACAGTACCGTCGAAGCGGCCGTGCATTGTGTCATATTTGAGCATATAAGCCATGTAGTCAACGGGGAGAAGGTCGTTGATGGCTACTACTTCGATATCGTCTCTCTTAGTGGAGGCGCGGAAAACGAAACGTCCGATACGGCCGAAGCCGTTAATTCCAATTTTGGTCATTTCTAAACTACTTTTGGGTTGTATTTGATTATTTTACCTGTATTTATTCGCTTTAGCAAGCTTTAGCTTGCCAAAAGTTTGAAGTCCGGAGGTTAGTGATAAGAGATACCATTAAGACTCTTGACCACAAAATTAATATTTTTTTTATAAATTTGCATAAAATTAATGAGGTTTTAGCTCCTTCGCAACAATTTTGCGATTCTCAATGTTGAATTGATGGGGTCCTACTCATCTACTATAACAATCAAAAGCTAAACTTGTGTTCATTATGGGAAAATTTTTATCAGATTTTAAGGAATTTGCTCTTAAAGGCAATATCATAGACATGGCTGTCGGTGTAATCATCGGCGGTGCGTTCGGAAAAATCGTCTCCTCGCTGGTCGACGACATCCTCATGCCGGTCATCTCCCTTTGTACCGGCGGCGATGGCTACAAGAACCTTAAATACGTCATCACTGAGGGTTCACCCGCCAGTGCCGACGGTTCTATTGCCGCCGTAGAAGAGGTGGCAGTAAATTATGGCATCTTCATCCAGAATATCGTAGACTTCCTGATTATCGCTCTGAGTATCTTCGTAGCACTGCGTGTTATCATGAAGTTTAAGAAGAAGGAACAAGAAGCTCCTGCAGCTCCTCCCGAGCCGACGGCAGAAGAAAAACTGCTTACAGAAATTCGTGATATACTCAAGAAAGAAGAGAAATGAATGTAATCATCACTGGCGCTTCGTCCGGCATCGGACGAAGTTGCGCCTTGAAATTTGCTGCGGCCGGATATGATGTAGTCATCACCGGCCGCAACGAGTCAAAACTATCATCGCTACGCGATGAAATCTTAGCTCTTGGCAGACGCTGTATGATTCTGCTGTTTGACGTCCGCGACCGCGAGAAGGCCTCAGAACTTCTCTGCAATCTCCCCGAAGAATGGAAGGATGTGGACGTGCTGGTCAACAATGCCGGTCTTGCCCTCGGCCTCGAGCCGATGGATGAAGGCTCCTTCGATGATTGGGATACGATGATCGACACCAACGTCAAAGCCCTTCTGACCGTCACCCGACTGCTCCTGCCGGGAATGAAAGCCCGCAACAAGGGACACATTATCAATATCGGCTCTGTAGCCGGCGATGCGGCCTACGCCGGAGGCGGCGTATACTGCGCTTCGAAGGCTGCTGTCAAGACTATCTCTGATGGTCTGCGCATTGACCTGGCGGCTACCGACATCCGTGTGACCTGCGTGAAGCCCGGATTGGTAGAGACCGACTTCAGCCGCGTGCGCTTCCATGGCGATGAGAAGCGTGCCGACGCTGTCTACACCGGTATTGACCCGCTGACACCCGACGATATTGCCGATGCCACCCTCTACGCTGCGCAGGCTCCCAAACACGTACAGATAGCCGAAATCCTAATCCTGGCCAACCACCAAGGGAGCGGCTCCGTCATTGTAAGAAATTAAGTTGAGAGGAACTAGGATAGAGGATAGAGGATAGAGGATAGAGGATAGAGGATAGAGTCCGGATTGCAATGCAATCCGGACTCTTTTGACTGTTGGAAATTTAGTCGTTGTCCTCTCGACTCTAAAATCTCGAATCTCGACTTTATTTGATAATTACTTTCTTGCTGCCTACGATGTAGAAGCCTTTGGGGAGGTTGCTGAGCTGTTCGGGGCTCATTGCGCGACCTACGAGTGTGCCATCAATACGGTATACGTCAGGAAGTGTCTTAACTTCTTCGATAGCCTCAACGCCTGAGAATGTCTTGTCAACAGTAATGTCGAGATAGAACAGAGGATTCTTGTTGCCATTGACAGTAAATGTACCTTCGGGGATGTAGAGTACGTAGTCGTCCTCATCTGTGATGGGAGGATTGAAGGTAGCTGTGAACTGCTGCCCGGCACGAGTATTCTTCAGAGCGAGAGTCACCTGAGTATTGATCTCATCGTCGAAGCTGTCAACGAGGCGTACATCTGTATCGGGGTTGAGAACAACATCGCCTTCAGCGTAGGGAAGGGTAAATGTCAGCTCATCGAGTTCAGCAACGCGAGCTACCTTCTGAGGCTGACCGTTGGGATTGAGATATTCGATAGTAGCCTCGGAAACCTTGATTTCGTAAGGACCCCATACGTAGTCGCAATTGTTCCATGCCATAGTGGTCATGATACCATCCTGGTTTTCAAATTCGGGAAGATTTGCAGAAAAGGAACTCTTACCAACCTTGAAGACATACTTGCCGGGAGTGGAGAATTTGCTGTTGAGCTTGAAGACTACTGACTTCTTACCCTTAACCTGCTGCTGACCGATGATTGTGGAAGCAGCTACGCGGTCGGTGCTGCAAGAACCGTCGGCATTGGCTTTGAACAGAGAACCGGGACGCATAACCATATTGAAGGTAGCTTCCAAGCTGTCAGGGAAGTACATTTTCATCTCTTCGATACTTTCAACGACTCCGGGTGCAGGATCCATAGAGGGATAAGGAACCACGGGGATGTAGTACATCAGCAGCTGACCCTTGTTGATATTTGTGGAGCCGTCAGCGTAGGTGATAGTGAAGGCACCTTCGGGGATATCAAGAGCGTAGGTACCCTTAGTAGTATAGCGGCTGTTGGAAGAGAGCTCCAGACGCACCATAGAACCTATGATGATCACTGTTGGTTCCTCGCTGGCAAGTGGGGTATCCCAGAGGAGTACGCCACGGTGTTCTTCGTTTTTCTCCAGAGGATTCTGAGTGATGCTTACCGCATCGGGGAAGATCAAGGTGAAGACAGTCGGGAGCGACTCAAAATAACCCGGAGCGGGGCTGATGGTATACTCTGACAATGCAGGGACAACCCAAGTGATTTCAATTTTGTTGTTTATGCGAGCGCCGTTATCAAAAGTAAAGAAGCCGGCGGGTACTTCAAGGCGATAAGTACCAACAGAACTAATGGGCTTGCTGACAAAAGCCATCAGTACAGCGGTAGCAGCCTGATTTTCGACACCCATCTGCACTTTGGAAGAAGTCGGAAGAAGCTCTCCAACGAGGCTGTCGTTGTAGTAGAACTTGGCAGTCTCCGTGCAAGCCTTGTTGGGAGAGGGGATAGCGGAGAAGTTAAGCTCCGGAGTACCAAGAGTGTTGACGGTGGCGGAGGTAGAGATAATACCTGCAGCCGGGGTGACACCCACGAGGGTCTCATATTCCTGAGCGGCGAGCGTAAACGCGGGTGCTATAGCTATAGCAGCAGCGCAAACGGCAACTTGTAGAATATTCTTCATATATAGTTAAATTTAGTTAATATTTCTAATCAGGATAAATGTAATGGAAAATAAGAGCATCCCAAGAAATCCAGTTTCAATGACTCTTAGGATGCCCAAAATTACAAAAATATGTCTAAAGTCCAAAAAAAATCGATAAAAATTATCGTTTAGACTGCAAATATTCGTGGATGGCAGCCGCGGCTTTTCTTCCGGCTCCCATCGCGAGGATGACGGTGGCGGCTCCGGTGACGGCGTCGCCTCCGGCGAAGACTCCGGGACGGGAGGTGCGTCCTTCCTCATCGGCTACGATACATCCTTTGCGATTGGTGTCGAGCCCTTCGGTGGTGTCGCGAATCAGCGGGTTGGGGCTGGTGCCGAGTGCCATGACTACTACATCGGCGTCAATGACAAACTCGCTACCCTCAACAGCTACCGGACTGCGACGACCACTCTCGTCGGGCTCGCCAAGTTCCATGCGTACGCATTCTACGCCCTTCACCCAGCCTTTCTCATCTCCAAGCACGCGCACCGGATTGTTGAGCATCTTGAACTCGATACCCTCCTCCTTGGCATGGTGTACTTCCTCAGCTCTCGCGGGAAGCTCAGCCTCAGAACGGCGATATACGATGACAGCCTCGGCACCAAGACGCTTGGCAGTACGCACAGCATCCATGGCTACGTTACCGCCACCGACCACGACTACCTTGCGACCGGTGTAAATCGGAGTATCCGATTCGGGATCATACGCGTGCATCAGGTTGGCGCGGGTAAGAAACTCGTTGGCAGAAAGTACGCCGTTGAGATTCTCACCCTCTATACCCATGAATCTGGGAAGACCGGCACCGGAGCCAACAAAGACAGCGTCATATCCCTCCTCGTCAAGGAGCTGGTCGATAGTCATCGTACGACCTACAATGACATCATTTTCTATCTCCACTCCGAGATGCTTGACGGCTTCAACCTCCTTGGCGACAATTCTCTCTTTGGGGAGACGGAATTCCGGAATACCATAGACGAGTACACCGCCTGTCTTATGAAGGGCTTCGAAAATCTTCACCTGATAGCCGAGCTTGGCAAGGTCGGAGGCGCAGGCGAGGCCCGAGGGTCCGGATCCTATTACGGCTACTTTTCCGTCATAAGTGGCCGGGGTTTCCACGGGGGTATCGTCAGCATGTTCGATAGCCCAGTCACCGACAAAGCGCTCCAGCTTGCCAATGGCCACCGGCTCACTCTTGATACCGAGTACGCATGCTCCCTCGCATTGCGACTCCTGCGGGCATACACGACCGCAAACACTGGGGAGAGAGGAATCCTTAGCGATAGCTGCAGAGGCAGCGGCAAAGTCTCCCTCTACCACATGACTTATAAACTCCGGTATGCTGACATGCACGGGGCATGAGCCTACACAACGGGGGTTCTTACAGTTAAGACAGCGTGAAGCCTCCAGCTGAGCCTCCTCGGCATTGTAGCCGTAGCATACTTCTTCAAAATTAGTGGCCCTCACCTTGGGGTCCTGTTCGCGTACCGGGGTGCGGGGTATTCTATTTGCCATAGCATTTGCAGTTTTCTTTTTCTTCCTTAGTCTTGGGATGCTCTCTATACATATTCTGGCGACGCATAGCCTCATCGAAATCCACCTGATGGCCGTCGAATTCGGGACCTTCCACACAGGTGAAGCGTGTCTTGCCACCGACGCTCACGCGGCAGGCACCACACATGCCGGTGCCGTCGACCATCAGTGCGTTAAGGCTCACCATTGTCGGGATGTTATACTCTTTAGTGGTCAGAGCCGCAAACTTCATCATAATCATCGGACCGATGATTACGCAGCGGTCATACTTCTTTCCCTGATATTCCACAAGGTCCTTCATCAGCCCGGTCACCATACCATGGAAACCCTCCGAGCCGTCGTCGGTGCAGAGATATACGTTCGCCACCTTCTTCATCTCGTCGACATAGGTGAAGATATCCTTGGTTTTCGCGCCGATGATAACGTCTGCATCAACACCGTGCTCATGGAGCCACTTAGCCTGGGGATATACCGGAGCTGTGCCCACACCACCGGCAACAAAGAGAATCTTCTGCCCGCGAAGTTCCTCAAGGGGAAAGTCAAGAAGATCGGAAGGACGGCCGAGCGGACCGGCGAAGTCAGCGAAAGAGTCACCCTGATTCAGAGAATTGATTTTACGGGAAGACTTTCCGATTGTCTGAGTGACGATAGTCACAGAACCCTCCTCCGCATCATAATCGCAGATAGTCAAAGGAATGCGTTCGCCCATCTCATCCACACGGACGATAACGAACTGACCGGGCTTGGCACCCTTGGCCACACGGGGGGCGTGCACGCGCATCTCTGTGATGTTGGGTGCAAGCTCCCTCTTACTAATTATTTCAAACATAAAGATGTCGGTTAGTAACAAATTTACCGCAAAGATAGTGTTTTTTGAGGCGATAGCAAATCTCCCTCTCAACTATTTGCGGTATTTTCGCTCAATTTCTCCCACAATTATGGCCGACTGGACCGGATTGTTGCCGGAGGTGCGTACTTTAAGAGTCCGTCTGAAGCGTCCCCAGCGGTAGGAGCGCGGGTCGTACCTAACCTCAAACTGTATGCTGTCGCCCGGTGCTATGGGGTCGTGGGAATAGTCCGCGACCGCACAGCTGCAACTGCTAAAAATCTTCAAAATGGTTCCGGGCTCATCCCCGGCATTATACAGAGTGAATATGACAGAGACAATGCTGTCGCCCGATATTGTACCCACATCTATCGTAGGCTCCTTCAGCCTTAGTGTCGCCCCATGATCCTGACTCAGCAGAACCATGGGAGATATCCCAAGAAGGATTGTCATTATCAAGCAATGTATCTTCTTCATCTAATGAGAATCACTTCTTAATGAAAATCTTCTGCGAGACAGTAGACAGGGCATCTGCTGCCTGAATTACATATATCCCCTTATCCAAGCTGATGAATACCTCATTTCCGCCATCTATGTAATCAGCGGCAACGTTGCCGTTAAGGTCAAAGACCTTGGCTGTAACCGCTCCGTTTGGTGATGTCACACGTACACCGCCATCCATAATGACAATTGACAAGTCGGGACTCATTTCAGAAACCTTACTGCTTACAATAAACAAC
This sequence comes from Muribaculaceae bacterium, assembly GCA_023667015.1. Classification (GTDB taxonomy): domain Bacteria; phylum Bacteroidota; class Bacteroidia; order Bacteroidales; family Muribaculaceae; genus Lepagella. Next base: position 179,261 of record JAMPAX010000002.1, read on the forward strand.
CTCCGGGAGGAAGTTCCTGAAGTTTTAACCTCAATGCCATTATATAAATCAGTGTATGTATCCGCCACCGCATCATACAGCATTAGACCTTCCAGGACCTCCGCGCCTTCAAAGAGAAGTGTCACCTCCCCGCCTTGAGCTGTCATCACCCCTATTTCAGTCGAAGTAATTTCCGGCAATGAGTTTATCGTCATGGCTGTCCCGGATCCGGAAGTATAGACAAGACCCTCTGCATCCAAAGATTCATCATAAACAAACATCACATCCTCAGCTTCATTGTAATTACTACTCGTCTGTCTGTCAAGAGCAATCAAGGCCGACGAGCCGGACTCCTTGACCGTAATGCGTATTACATCCGGACCCGAGGATTCCATTCCACGGGTATATATGTCGGCAGACTTCTCAATATTATTGACGGTAGCGGACATACCGGCATTGTATCGTAGAGTAAGGCTCTTGCAAGACTCCTTTGCCTCAACGAAGAAACCCTGCATGGGAGCAAGATAGCGTGGGGCGTTCTCAGTGCCCGTTATAGTGTAGGGATTGCTCATGATCGCAGCTGTCTGGCGGTCACCCTCAAGTATCCAATACTTGGAAGAGATTACGTCACTGTTCTCCTCAAGGAATGCCTTGATATCCAAATGAGCCATGAACGGATTACCCACAAGGAAGAGTTTATTGTCTTCTGTAGCAGCCTCGACAGTGAAAGTGCCCTCCGTGGGGTTCAGCTTATAAGCGTTGCTGCGGTTCAACCCGGTCAAATCTCCGGAATTGCCATCCTCGTTAAAGTAGGAATATGAAGAGTCGGCCTTTGGAAGTCTGAACAATACCTTGTCCGGACGTGTTCCGGTCATGTTTGCCAAATCCGTTTTTATGGAGAAGCCCTGTCCGGCACTATAGTTCTCTGCCACATCGTTGAAAACATTACTCCAAGTAGTGAGCACACTTACATTAGTGGTATTCCCGGGATTTCCGTTAAAATTGTAGACTATTGCGGAAGCCTTGTTCCATGCCCTCTGGAAAACAGCGGGGTTGAAACGGTTGTTGAGGCTGCTATCGTAATATATTTCCTTGAAATAGGGAGTTGTCTGACGCGCGCCGTTGCATGGAAGATACATGTCTCCGGCAAACACTCCCTGCAACGGAGAAGCGAGTGTATACCATCTCCGGGGAGTCACCTCGAAATCAACCCATGCCCTATTATAGTTGAGATACTGCTGATTGCCTATCTCTGCCCCCGACTTAAACTGAATCTGGTCGCACCAATGTGCGAGCCAGGGACGGCAAAAGATGCCCATCTCCTTAACATCCTGTATCATATCAAACTGCACAAGAGGAGTCGCATCTCCCGCAATCTCATTTTCAGAGGGGGTAGAGTTCCACTGTAGGGTCGAGTCCATCGATGCATTGAAGAGTTCCGGGACAGTATTTCCCTGAGGTATGATTGTCCTGGTAAAGTCCAGAGGTGCGAAGCAGGACGTTTCAGCATTGTTGCCATCTGTGACATAATCGGAGAAATCAGATGCAGAAGCAAGCAGCTCGGAAGAGGAGACGCGCCGCCAGTTGGCATCATTATTCCAGTTAAGATTTTCGCTGCCAATCCATTGTTGATATTCCGGAACTATCTTAACAGTGAACACCACATGACCTGAGCATACTCCCTCATTTTCCGATGCCTGAGGCACAGCTTCCTCAAAGAGGAATCTCATGTGATACTCATAGCCTTCCTTAAAGTGCATCTCAGGATAGAATTGCAGGGCAACCATCCCATCTTCAACGTCATCCTTGTTGGCGACAAGATTGAGTACCTCCCCGATAGCCCAAAGTTCATTATCTTCCTTTCCTTCGCCCGACAAACTCAAATACTCCGGGTCTTTTGTTCCGGCAAGATATATCAGGGATCCTCCACCCGGTTCGCACATGTCGGTGACATTTTCTGTAACAGGCATAATCGTACGGAACGGCAATACAAGAGGTGTCGACTCATCGGTGGCAGCCTTGATGCTTTTAAGACTCAGACGCAGAGGCACATCTGTAATTGCAGGCGGATAGGCAATTGTCGAGATACCCTGAGCCAGACGGGGAGCACGCTGTTTAACAACGATATGGACCTCGGTAGGCTGTGTACATATCAGCAGGTTTTCCTTCTCCTTGGGAATGGGCACGGCAAGTACATACTCATCGCGCTGTACCGCACCCTCCGGAAGGACAAGAGGGGGGAATATATATGACGACTGTGCGAGATAAAGTTTAGGACGCTTCTCACCCGTAGGGTCAATCACCACATATTTGTTGATAAGCTGCTTCATTTCCTTGGTATAGACGCCCTTGGGCTCATCTCTCAAATCGTCGGCGGCCGGATATACCTCGCGGAAATATCCCAATGCGTCCCACAGTGTCAAATCACCCTCCTTTTGTTCCACAAATTCATCCATCGAACCGTCATACCAGTCGAAAACGGCATTTTCCTCAACCTTCTGAGTTGACTTGTGGCCGTTCTCATCCTCAACCTCAGCATACAGATCAACCTGCACCACCGGTGACTGGTTACGACATGCATCTATTTCGTCAGACTGATTGCGTACCTCACCGTCAATCTTGATGGTATGTGAAGAAGCGACAGTCAACACACACTTCATCGTACAGTCATCCTCCACATTAAAATCGCGGGCAGTTGGTTCGTTAATGACATAATTTGGATCCCTCGGGTCATGTCCTATGAGCACTGCGATGTATTCCTTACCGGGCATCATCTTATTGTCTGTAGGCTCTGTATTGAGTACGATCAACCTATGACCATTGTCATCCTTCCTATAAGCATATTCATACCCCGTATCTGCCGAAGAAATGTCCACATGACTATTGTAATTTGACTTGAATTTCAGCTTTCCGTAAGTGCTGACCTTCTCACCATCGTACTTGTATCTTAAAACTGCGGTATTAAAAGCCTTTTCGTACGTCATTCCACCGGCCATCGCCTCATCGTAGACCTTTTTATCAAGCAGAGTATAATACAACTCAAATTCATTTACCGGCTGACCATCTTCGGTCTCCTCCTCGGCCAGACTCTGCATAAGTATTTCAAAGTCTGTAGAGAGCTGGACGCCGACACTATGCGATTCCATGCAGACAAGATCCAGCTGCCGGGCATAGACGAGGGGTTGTACTGTATATACCCGGATATCATCCACGGCATAGTCAGCACCTATAGAGCTCTTACTGTTATTGTCGATCTCAATCTCATAATGGGAGAGTTCCTTTATATCAAAATCCTTGTCGGTCAGGATAGGTACAAACGAAGAGTATACATAAAGCCATTTTTTGCGGCGTTCATAATCATTGGGGGAAGAAGCATACCCTGTGATATGGGAGTGCAGAGGTATACGCTCTCCGTTTTTCAAACGAGCAACGAAATTCAGAGAAAGATTCGCTGCCTCCGAATTGCTTGAAAATTCAGAAATCCAACATGATACATGAATCTTACTGCCGGGGCAGAAAGTATCAAGACGCAGTCGTCCGATAATACCGGGGTCATCGGCGGCATTGACATAATAGAAATATCCCTTCTGCGCACCTTGAGTATCGTAATAAAGCCTGTCGAAAAGACCGGGACCATCTCCTCCGAAGTTGATTGAAGCCGGGGCAAGACCATAAGAATGATAAGGCGTCACCACCTGATTGTTTACAATCATCTGCATAGCATAGTCATGGCGGACGTTATAGCCGAACCCATAGTTTGACTGCTCCCACGACACCGGCCAGCGGAAGTAATTTCCGCTTTGTGTATCTCCGTTCGGTTCAACTCTTGTGGCATGGACAATATAGTCGGAAGGTTTTGAAACCGTCAGACTGTCTGCAACCTCCAGATAGCGGTATTCATCGAAATTGATTACATCGGATGGGGTGCCATAGCGCAGTTCCAATCTCTCATTGGACACCTCAGGCATTTTCTTCAGTTCCTCTTCTGTCACCATTACTGAAGATGTCTCCGGCAGAAAGGTAATCTGATATTCCTGTATCAGCAAGTCTACATCCTTACTGTCGGCAAGCTTTATAGTCTCCCCGTCGTAGTCGGTGCCCACAACCTGGACTGTATATCTCCCCTCCTTGGCATTCTTCTTGTTGCAGGCCATCATGCGGTAGAAAGAACCATCTCCTGCACACAAATAATAGTCAATACCGTCCACACTGCGGAATCCCTGTCCCTGAAATTTCGCAGTGGCATAGAATATGGCATCCTCATCTTTGTCAAGCAAGTTTGAGGGGTCATTCACCCACATCTTCTTCGTGGCCTCGTCTCTGTCCTGGATAAGCACACCATCTTTCCACACACGGAAGTAACGTGAACACACACGACGATAATCCGAATTGTCTATCTTATAATAGAACACTCCACGCGTAGTATTCTCCACCGGATAAGGGAAGTCAAGACGCACCTGAAAGTCCATATCGGCCGAGGCTGTGATATGACGAAGGTTTTTGCGGATAAATGCCCTGTTTCCCTTTTCATTGGCCATATATTGGTCTGCAAACTTCTTTCCATCCTTGATTCTGAATATATGGCGTGTCTGGATTATTGGCTCGGTAATAGTCAGTGTTGAGTTGTCGACGTGATCCTTGACAGTAAAATTCTGCGAGATGTCAGCGGCAATTACAAATTCGTCCTTACATAACGCACGCAGGTCTCCATTCTCCTCAAATGGGTTGCGGGAGTGCATGAAAGTAGCGAATGTACCATATTTACGAGGTGCCTTATTATCGTTGGGAATCACCTCCTCAGGATTCGGCACAGACTCGAAGAGAACCGGATAGGGATACGTTTCTCCAATATTCCAGTTGGTCATACCGGAGTCTGTCAAAAATTCCGGGGTGTTGAATTCATTTTCTTGAATAACACTGAATCCCTGACGTCCCTGCAGATCATAACAGTTTACAAATTCCAATGTGTGGTTGCCATAGGAATCCCGGCGGCAAAGTTCGTATCCTTTAAGGAAACCGTCCGACTTACTTGTGACCACAACATTCTTTAACCGAACATCAAAACAGTTGGCGTTGCTTCGCATCCATCCGATAAGAAGACCATTCTGATTGTTGACGCCATTCGAAGTAATCTCACCATCAAAAGCGAAGTTTTCAACATCCAAAGTGTTGACACTCGTACCCGAAGGATTGTCAATACAGCCTATTATACCGCCGACATTACCATCCTCCTTATAGCTGGCCAACTTTGCCTTGTTGACAACACCTCTGATGGTAACAGGTCCATACTTCAACAACCCTATGAATCCAACGTTTTTATTACCCTTAAATTCACAGCTTGAATCAATGATGAGGTTTTCGATTGTTGCTCCATAGCCTATTGTGCCAAAAAAACCGACAGCCTCTTCATGCAAATCAATTTTCAGATTTTTTACCACATGGTTATTACCCAGAAAATATCCGGTCCACATCACGCCCCTGCCGATTGGTTCAACAGTGTTGCCTGCGTCAAGATATTCCTTAAAGTCAAGATCAGACATAAGTTTTGCCGAAGTTCCCCGGTTTTCCTTATTCACCTTTTTCATAAAGGCAATAAAGTCATCGACAGTATATATTTCCTTTATATCTGCAGAAACTCTTATATCATCCAAGGTCAACTCCTTACTTGCAAACCAGCCATGGTCCTTGGAACGGAAAACTCCGGAAGCATCCACCAGAAAGTCCAGCAGTTCATTGTGCTCCCCATCCTCCACCTGACCTCCGGTAGTGTAATCATACCAATGAATGAAGCTCTCCTCGTATGAAGCGACGTCCGGCAAAGTATAGTAGGGGTGCAGGGCAATCGGCTCCCCCTGTACGGCATACACCACATGTTCCACCGTGGCAGTACGCTGCAGTTTCAAATTGGGATTGGTGATAATGGAATCATTCTCTGCAGTCACCCAACTATAGTCCGGCATTTCAATGCCATGGGTCTGCAAATAAGTTGTATCTGCAACCCATTTGCCCCGGGCATCAAAATTATTCCATCCCCCCTGATTTTCCAACAAGTCGTCATTATATGTGCCATAAGTCTTACGGTTTGCCGGATGGAGCACACCCTGATTATGTTCAAACTTATAGTTATAATAACGCATATTTACATCGGAATACAGATGAAAACGGTCAACCCAATCTCCGACCACACGTTCGCCATCCTTGACCTGATAAATCTGAAAGCCGGCCAGGACCACAGGACGAATTCCCTTGCCGTCGCTGTCATAACCCACGATATACTTACCATTGTTCTGAGTGACGATAAACTGCATTGACTCAACATCATTGATACTGTATGACGAGCCGGAAATCTTAGATATCCTCTCGTTGAGTTTGCTGAAAGGCAATGGCTCCGACAGATCGAAGGTATTTACACCCCTATAGGTAAAATAGACACGGGCCAGCACGTCAGTCTCATATTCCGACCTACCCCTGAGCTTGTAGTGGATCTCCATCGCTATGGGGTTACGTTGCAAAACCACTCCGGGACGACGGAGTACAACCACGAGGTTCTCACCTTCCTTCATGTTGAAAGTATCCGGAAACTTTACCCGCAGGTAATGCTGTTCCTTCTTATACGCAGTATCGGTGACGAACAGCGTATTCGGGTTGGTGTTTATCAGATTGGGGAACTCCTTTTTTTGCTCCTCAGCCGACAGAGCATTCGTGCTGAACTGTTCTGCAGACGTAATCAGAGGTGTGCTTGCCAATGAGTTCAGCACACCATATAAACCAAATATAAGGGATAATATAATCGATTTGCTGTGTTTCATTGTCTTGTTACGTAGAGCGTTCGAGAGAATGTATATGATATCGGGGTTGAATCGGCGCTATCTTTATATGTTACAGTTATATCAAAATCCAGGGTTGCCGTGCCGGTCTTGCTTCCCGAGGTCAGTTCTCCGATGATCTCGCCGGTTATCGGGGCTATCGCAGGATTTTTGGAGAAAATTTTGTCGGGATCGTTCACACTCAAAGTCGCTATAGTGTATTCATCCGCACTGAGAACTGAGCCTTTGCTATCCCTGACCATAGCATTGATGACAAACCTGCCGGACGATCCGAAATTGGCATAATACTCATCTCCTTTCCGCTCCACCAGTATTGCCGGATATCCGCCAATGGGAGGATAAAAAAGGATGTCGAACGAAAGGGAGAAGTTGATAATCTTCAACGGAAGAATAATATAGTCGTTACGATTTATCCACTGAAGTTCTGAGGTTAATGCGGAGAGAACCTCCCTGCGTCCCGAGTCGTGAGTAATATTCATTTTCACAACATAATGTCCTGTCTGATGATTTTCCGCTGTACTTTCCAGCAGATAGAAAGTGTCGGTGAGAGTGTTGCCGCGGGCTATCGGGAGTCTGTAGGTGCGGTCCAGCTGAGTGCATGATGCCAACGGATTCATCTTCGGACTGCCGGCGAGACCTGTATAATCCGGCAACAGATTGACCTTGTCTGTCTTTGCCGGCAATAATGAGAGTTCATTGAGAGTGATTCCATTGTCCGTATCGTTGGTGATTTCCAGCTGCATCTTGGCCACCAGACGAACCACTTCAACAACGAAATGGGTACTTGCCTGCTGTCTGATATCTACCGTCAATTTGCCTGTCATTGGAACCCATGCATCATCTGACGGCACTGCCGACCATGTCATATCTTCAATTCCTGATGGCATCTGAGAGCCTTCCTTAAATCCGAAACGTTCGGTATTCGGATCGGCAGTTCCCATGTTGGCGAAAGCATAAATCGTATATGTTCCCGCATCTATTGTCACCTCAAATGATTCGTTGCTGACCCCTTCTGACACATCCGAATTCCGCTCAACAATTTTCACAACCTTTCCCGAACTGTTGACGAAGGCCATCCACCAGTCATGGATAAGCTCATTGTCTGACGCGTTATTGTCGTAGGAACGTGTGGTCAGAGTGACGGAGGCAGTACGCGGTCCGAACGACAACTCTTCAGAACTGTCGGAAGAACATGATGCTAAAAGCAAAGAAATGAATATAATCGAATATATATATTTCATTTTGAATCACATTATGATTTGAGGCTGACGCCGCATATTCCAGGGACGCACATAAATCTCCGGCTCTACATTCCACGGGTCTTCAATTGTCACACCTTCTCTGCCTATGCCGCGGAAGCTTATCGCCACACGATATATATGGTTTCTGACAATACCATATTCCATGGGGAAGACTGTACCCTCCGGACGCTTGCCATCAGCAAAGACAGTGTGCCGTATCCATAGGTTGTAATAGCATATGCCTTGGGGGAAACTCTTGATTTCCGCCTTGTCCGACACATGTTTGCTGCTATATTCAAGAGCTGCCTCCTGACTGGCAAAATACTTGATGTCAGCCTCGGTGGTGGTTGAGTTCTGAGGATTATAGCGCCAGATATCCGTTCCCCGGGCGGGATTTGCAATCTTTGCAGACAAATCCGCATTGGTGTAGATTACCTCCGGAACATATTGGGCTCTGATGACGAGTCCTGTCAGACATTCAGCGTAATGATTGTTGACATGTTGCGTATTCTCGTTGGCATACGCAAGGATAATACTCTTCTTTGAGGGAAAGTTAATCCTGCTGTCATCAAGATTGAGTTTCAGCTTGTTGGCTTGCGTGAAATAATCGTGTCCAAAAGTCTTGATTGTTTGGGAGGATGTATTGCCATAAAAGGCTTCGAAATTTGACAGCGGTAACTCCTTTAGAGTGGAGTGTGGCTCTACGACATACGCTGTCGGTCTCCCGGATTCATCCTTCGGCAAAGTTCCGGCAAAGCGGTAGCTCGAAAAGCAGTCATAACTATCAGTGGCGTCAACACTTATTCTTTTTAGGGCATAGGAAGACTGTTGCATGGCATTTACCGGAAGGACATGGCTGACATAAACCGTAGCCACCTTCGAACCATCCGCGAGCCTTGCAGGGTAAACAATAAAGTCATCCAGCGGCTCACCGCCGGTATAATCAAAATCTATTCGGGCGGCAGTACGCTCCACTTCCAGTGTCGCAGTCAACGGATTCTCCTTAGTTCCGTATTCGGCATCGGTATTCTCAGGGTAGAGAGGTACGACAACACCGTCATTTGCGTTGGCATTGGCCATCGTAAAATTCCTGCAACCGGCAAGGGAGGCAGACACCGTCCACGCTTGCGAAGGGATGAAGTCCTGCACTTGTCCCAAGGTCTTGAACGAAGAGCAGTCTCCCATATTGATAAGAGCAAGAACCCGGTCGCCCGGACTTATATGATAATTGCCACTGTTGAAAGCAATCTCCACCTCAGCACCGGTCTGTGTAAAACCGGAATCTGCGGAGGTGAAATAATAGCTATCCATTATCTGTGTATCGGCCGGCGAATCAAGCCCGCTTGCTCCGGTGTATATCAAAAGTGTAATATTCTTGACAATACACTCATTTTCAAGAGCGTCTTCATTCGTATGACTTTCAGCGCGGCTTCCTGTCAAAGGCATCTTCAAGGAAATCCTGATACATTGTCCTCCCACCTCATATTCTGTGCATGCAGGCTCCTCATGTACCTCTGAACATGACGCAAGAATGAAGGCAACAATAAGATATGTCAGAAAATTCCTAAACATCAGAGACATAATATCATTTATACACTATCAACTGAAATGCATTCTACCTAAATGCAGTCTATATGCAGTCTATTAAATGCAGTTTACTCGAATGCCGTCTATTCAAATGCCGTCTACATCCTGCAGAACGAGCTGCCAGGAATTTATGAATATCTGAGTATTGATCCAACGGCCGTTATCATCAAGAAACAGTACTAATGAGTAATCGTCACGGTAGTCGAGATAGTCAGCATCACTAAGCTTGTGATGTTGACCCTTAGTAATCAAAGAATAGTCAGCGAGGGGAATGGAAGCCACAAGGCTCTTGTCCTCCTTGCGGTAGATATTCACCATGCATCGCTTCTGAGGAGTGATTCGGCTAATCTGGAAATCGGCAACGGCACAGCTTACAGCCGTGATGGCACGCGATTCGTTTCCCTTGCCGTCACCTATATAATCGGGAACATTCACACCGGCATAACCGTTTGTGACATTATGGGCGTAATATGTCAAAGGTTCGTCATCAAGAATAGTGTTGTCCCAGTCGAGATATCCGTTTTCCTCCTTAATTGTAAAGAGAAATTTGCTTTCATCGACAGGATCACCGGAGAGATGTTGCAGGACGACATGAACGTCGTTTGTATCTTTTGTGAGGGGCATGACTATAATATGGTCTCCCTCGTCTTCGGGAAATGTTACATCCATAACTTTTCCATGATATAAGTCGCGGAAATTATCACGGACGGCAGAGCCTTCGAAGTTCCAGCCCTCATCGTGTGCAGAACGTCCGCTGAGCGTTGACTGCAGGTGGGTGTAATGCGTTGCGCTTTCCGGTATGCTGAAATCGGTCTTATGACCGCCGCCACACCAGGCGACAAGAGAGTAGGTGCCGGGAGTTATACCATCGACATCCATCAAATAAGAGCCGGACTTCAGTTCATCGCCGGCTTCGTATTTTTGCCAGACAATTTGGCCGTTGCCATCTATAATATATAATGTCACCTCTTCAACTTCCGATGCGAACGCGTCTGCATATTTCAGATTACGGTCATATACAAACCGCACCTTATAATGAGGGTCGCAGTCACCTTCGTAATCATAAATCATGCTGTCGCACGAGGTAAGCCACGCTGCTGCCGCTATGGGCAACACACGCAGAAGAGCTTTCAATATGCTCGAGATGCTATTCATTAAATTTAGACGAGATGGGGTTAAGGAAGTCTCCGCGACTATCCGCGGACAGCCGCGGAGACTTTTAAAGTATTATCAACATTGTTGGCTGTTGCGGTATTACAAATCAGATGCAGTCTGGTTTACAACTTTCCAGGAAAGGATATTGATATTGGCACCTACATAATACATAGGATCCTCGGGATCTTCGGGAATGATTTCAGTTGTGTCATGCTCGGGATCAAATACCAGGTGTCCTACCTTCTTGAAGCTGTTGATTGAAATTACATACCAGTGGTTGCGGACTACACCATAGTAACCTTCAACGGCATTCTCTTGATTTTTGTCTGCTGCAAGGTGTTCAATCGCGACATAGTAGAATGCATCACCATTGGAGTCTGAGCCTACAGCGGCATTAGCATCGAGGATAGTCTTGATATAGCCGTTGACAGAAGCCTCGAATGCGCCTTCAGCGTAAGGCTGATACTCCCCTTCTGCATCCTTGTAGTATACTTTCTGACCCGCAGCGAGAGGCTTGGCTGTAATCTTGATTTCGCCGAGTTTATGGTCAGCAGCTTCATCACGGCTTGATACCAGGTAGCTTTCATCGATTGTTACCCACTTGTTCTCACCATCCTTAACCCAGAAGTTCAGGTGTTTTTCTGCCTTGATAGTGTTGAGCACGTGAGCCTTGAAGTCAGCATCCTTAAAGAGGAGACCACGGTATTGCACCATGGAAAGAGGCCTCAACACATTACCGTCTTTTTCGTAGATACGGGTATGGAGAACCACATGTGTAGCCATTGAATTCTTGACACCGACTGCATCGGAACCCATTTTGATAGGACTTCCGAGTAAAGAAGCGAAGATATTATCGGGAGTATTGGTATTCTCGTAGCAATAGTCAACGTCACCGATTGAATTTCTCGACTCACTTGAAACGACAGTGGCAGGCTTGGTATAATTGAGATTGACATTTGTCTTATTACCATATATATATGACATACCCCAATATGAACGCCAGTCGGCGGGAACATTCCAATCGAATGTGAAGGCGTTGTCAGCCCAGGTGGTATTGAGCTTCTTGCTCATATAGCTCTTCTTGGCTGTGGAGTTCAGACCCCAGCCGATGACTCTGACGTACAACTCAGTCTGTGACTGGTCGCCATCGGAGGCTACAACATTGTTACCTCCCGCCACTGTCTGCTGAAGCTTATAATATCTGTTGTTATCATCATCAGTAATGTACTCATTACCTAATGCACCTCCCAACTTCACTTCAACCTTTGCGGCAAGACGCTCCACATAGATTTCTACCGGATTGGGTACATTACGAGCCAAATCTTCCGTAGGCTGGAAGTCATCCTTGTCGAGCTTGGTAGCGTAATAAAAAGTTGCGTCATGACGTTTCACTCCGCTGGCGCCATTTTTGTTGCCATTGAATGAAGAAGTTGTCATGATGAAGGGAGCTGTACGGGTCTTGTCGAAGTCTAAAGCATAGTCAGCCAAGATATCGGCGGTTTCCTGCATTGTAGCTCCGGGAGTGAAGTCACCGGGAGCATTGAGCACGGTTATCATGTATTCCGGATAATCATTCTTCCGCACTCCATTGAGGATAAGAATATTCTTCGCACCTACATATTCAACGTTAGGAGTTCCTTCCGTAGCAGGTTTAAAATTATTTTCGGACTCGTCGCCCTTTGCGGTAAACGCATAAGCACCTTCCTTGTTGAAGAACAAGAACTGTACGGAATTCACCTTATGTTCCAGTTCCGTCAGCTGACTGCCAACATATCCGCCGGGAGTTGTTGCTCTTGTGCCGTCCTGGGCAGAAGTAATTTTGATAGCCATGTAAGCTACTTCGCCATCAACGACATCCGGTGTGTTAGGATCTACCATCGGCTCATCTGATGAGCATGCCGCAAAAGCGACAGCGGTACATCCAAACAGAAATTTTGTGAATAATTTCATTTTGTAAATTAGTTTATAGTTATTTAATTATTATTTTTTATTATCGTCGGCCGGCTTGCTGCCTTTTATAAAATATGTCACGGGGTAATAGTCACGTATCGCCTCGGTATCCTCGATTACTTTGTCCATATTGTCCAGTCCGGCTTCTTTAGCCTTGTTGAACAACACCAACGCTCCCTTGGCATCGCCCCGTTTTGCGGCGAGAATGCCTCGGGCATAGTCTACAATCGGTGAATTTCCGGCTTTCAGCAGGTGGCTTTGTGCCCTGTCATATTCTCCGCGCATCAATTCGATATTGGCGGCGTTGAGGTTCAGCATCGGATCATCGGGGTATACCGACACTGCAGTTTCAAATACGTCGCAATACTCTTTGGAACCCTCCGGATATGATTGGGCGAGGGTATAAAAGTCTACTGCGCGGAGATTGGTAGGGTCAGACGCATATACGCGGCGAATGTCCTCCAATGATGTATATACCTTGATTACATACTCCACGTTATAGTCGGAGTGTCGAAGCCATGGATATATTTCCTTGAGTATAATATTGTAGTCTTCGGGGAAACGGGTCTGAATTGCAAGGTTCTTATTGTCGAAGCCGAGCGGACCGTCTATAATGTCGATAATTTCACTCCTATGGGCTATGTTGAACTGCATGGAGTCGGTCATATACTTTCGCAAACCTGCCCAGTCTTCGGGCTCATAGCCGGAAGTCACAATACGGTCCTGGAATTTATACAAATCGCGGACATAACGCCGGAGAGTTTCCGTACGACCCTGGGCCAGTCTGACATTGTTGTCGTACGGACCTTCAGGAGAGGCGAAACCTTTAATGTGGACATGGGTGATTGTCGCATCCGGGTCTTTTCTGACAAACTCTATCGATTGGATTATCTTGTTGAGCTCCTTGCGGTTGTTCATGTAGTCGGGCTTAAGCTCTGTCCGGTTGACAACGAAGGTGACGAATGCACTTCCCTCTATATTCTTTTCCACCGGACCGGCATCCACGGGGGGAGCAAACACATAATCCGCATTCAGAGCCGGACGGGCAATGTCAATATGGGCTATCGGCACCATACCGTTGTCCGACATCCCCGGAACAAGAGTTGGAGAGTCGCAGCAATTGGCAGTCTCAACACGCATCTCAAGAGAAGAATGACCCATCCATGGCAACATGTCGAACTCAGTATCGTAAACGGCGTTCCCTTTTTTACCCGCACGGAAAATGGGGGCCTTGCCATCGTCAAGAACACCACTGCGCAAATAATGATACCAACGACTTCTCCCCGCAACAATCATCGGCTCCAGACATATGCTGTCGGTTCTGTCGTCAGCTATCAACACGGGGGTAAGTATCATTTCCCTGTCGCGGGACACCGTGAACTTCTCCACATCAAGTTCTATCTTAACATTCATGCGTTGTGCCAACTCATCAACCTTCACATTGATATCGTAAAGATTGACGGTCGTGCTGTCCGAACGCATTTCTTTAGCCCATGCTGTCTGAACAAATGCCACACAAATTGCGGCAACACCAAGTATGTGTTTGAGTGTCATTATCGTCATGTACTTAGAAATCATAAACTATATTTATCGCGGCCTTTGTCGGACCCACATAATTATGGGGAGTGTCTTCCTCCACCTTCTTTCCGCATCCTTTACAACGATATGTATCATAGCGGGAATAAATCCATCCTATGCCAATTTCCGCTTCAATGCTCCAGTGTCTGCTGAGTATCCAGTTGTATCCATAGGCTATGCCGGCTCCTGCCATCCAACCCTGCCAACGATAGTCTTTCAACTCCCTAAAGTCTGTGCCCAGAAACTTGAAAGGAAGGTCGATATGACCGACATTAAACTGTCCTCCAAGCACATGAGCACCTATGAAATGGCCGGAAAATCTCTGGCAGAACCAATATCGGGCTTCCGGCTGCACCAGCCAATGCTTCCATTTCTTACCTCCGGACAAATCCCAGGCGTTGACATTGCCTGACACATCGAGCGTCCATTTAGGAGCCAGCCCGACTTCCACACCTACACTCGGTGTCAGCAGAGCATCATACAGGAGATTAGTCTTGACCGCCACCTCCTGCGCAGATACGAACGATGAACCAATCGCCAGAGAGATGATGACGGTTGCCATTCTGATATAAGTCATTAAAGAACAAGTTGTCTCTTCAACAATTTTCATATTTATAGGTCGCGCACAAAGCATTTGTGCATTTTATGGTTTTGAATTTTGTTGGGATTCTGATTCGTTATGATGGAGTGTGGTTGCTCCAACTCGACTGAAGAACAATTCTGTATGTCAACCTTGACGGTCTTTTTATGAGACGTCATAGTATTCGCGGTTGCCTTGAAGTTTTTTGTCTGTTGGCAGGCGGATTTCTTCTCCATCAAGCCTTTGTGGTAGAAGCGCAGGTATTGGGTGAATCCACCTTTGGAGACTCTGCATCTTTCTGCTATCTCCACTATAGTCATGTCGGTGTCGCGGTATAGCTGCAGTGCCTCCGTGTAGGTTTCCTCGCTTTGAGGGCGGGCGCCGCGGGGTGTAGTGTCGGCTATGCCGAGGCGGCGGCGAAGTTCCTCCCTCTTGGGGATTATCTCAGAGTAGTGCGACTTGAGCTGGGCGGTAAGACCTGTTGCACTCAGATTGAATATACGAGCTATCTGCGACACATTGTATTCTATGTAGGCGATGTCGCTGCAAGCCTCTATGGCATCCTTATATTTAAGGTGTGTCAGCATGGATTGCCCTTTCGGGTTTTTCACCTTAATAGTATGGGAGTCCTTGTCATCGGTATTGAAACCATAACGCGACAAAAGTAGCTCTCTGTGGTGCCTGCCGATATGGGCACTCAGTCCACGGGGAGTCACTCCACATTTTTCAGCTACCTGACGGATGGAGAGGTTTGTCGCTGCATACATAGCAACAGCCTCAGCATACTTTCGCTCAGCAGCCGAAGTCCGAAGAGATACCGGGAGACGCCTGAAGTTGGTCGGGGTATTCACTCCTTCGTATGTCAGGTTTAATACATCGTTCATCAAGTTCCGGATAATCCGGCTAAGTTAAAGTTGAGGACTGCGCAGAGACTTCACCTAAGCAGATAGCCAACTATCCACCAAGCAAATCACGAAGCGACAATACCACAATCGCCACATCGCGATTCCATGCAGTCCAAATTTTCGGGTTTGTAAGTTGTGTAACTCTTTGTAAGAGTTACTTAATGATGTGCAAAATTAGTTAAGATTTCTTAACTTGCAAAATTAAAACGGAAAAATTTCCTAAAATTCGTAAAACTTTCCTGACAGAAAACCTGAAAAAGTATGAATGTTTGGCTAAAGCTCAAAACAGTCTTCATAAACATTAAATATTCAACTTGATGCAAAAATCCAAATCTCTTACAGAGAGTTACTATGATTAGAACCTTGTCGCAACTGACATACCTTAAATATAAGGCCGCATTAGAAGTCGATAGCGATCTTCGGCTACATACTCTTAATGTTTTACTCAAAAAGAGGGGGGTAGTACCTATGCGTTTGGTGTCGGGAATTTTGGACTTCTTTCTATAGGTTTCAACTATTTTTGCTAATTTTGTGGGCGGGATGCAACTATTGCATTGTTGCTGCGTTATTATTTTAGTATTAACTATAAACTTTTAGACATGAAACTTAGCAGAATTCTCCTTGGCCTCGCCGGATGCTGCCTGATGCTTTCAAGCTGCGTCAGTAATAAGAAGTATGCCGAACTCCAGGCTAAATATGACACTACCCGTGAGGGTCTGACTGAGTGCAACGCTAATACTCGCGTGCTCCAGAATCAACTCGATGCTGCCCTACAGCAGAATGAGGAACTCCGCAAGGGCCTCGCTTCTCTTAAGGGTACTCTCGACCAAAGTATGAACCAGAATATGCAGGGTTCAGTCAATATCGCAAAGCTCGTGGATGAAATCAATGCATCCAATAAGTACATCAAACAGCTCGTGGACGCTAAGTCCAAGTCCGATTCCCTCAACATCGCGCTGACCAACAAGCTTACTCGCTCGCTGAGCAAGGAAGAGCTTAAGGATGTTGATGTGAAGGTGCTCAAAGGTGTAGTATACATCTCTTTAGCCGACAATATGCTCTTCAAGAGTGGCAGCTACGAAATCTCCGACCGCGCTATGGAGACTCTTGACAAAATCGCTAAAATCATCAAGGACTACAATGATTACGATGTACTCGTGGAGGGCAACACCGACAATGTGCCTATCTCCCGCACCAACATCCGCAACAACTGGGATCTCTCTGCTCTACGTGCTTCCTCCGTTGTACAATGTCTGCAGGATAAGTTCGGTATCAATCCCTCTCGTCTTACTGCCGGTGGCCGCGGTGAGTTCAACCCGGTCAGCGACAACGACTCCGAAGTGGGCCGCGCCCGCAACCGCCGCACCGAAATCATCATCACTCCGAAGCTCGACCAATTCCTCGACCTTATCGACCAGGCTCCTGAGGAAGGGAAGTAATTGTCAATGATTGATGGTCGTTTGATGATTTATAGTTGATAGTTACGCTGTCAACTCGTCAACTCATAAACTCATAAACCATAAATCCCGAGGGTTCATGACCCCCGGGATTTATTCCCAATCTTATGAACTTCAGATATCTTTTAATCTCTCTTTCCCTTCTTCTCGCTTTCTTTGCCGGAGCGAAGGAGGTCAAGTATCCTCCGTGTATTGCCATGCTCGGGGATTCCAATACCTGGAATGGTGGCGACCTCTGCGACAATGAGAAGGGATGGAACAAATGGTTTGCCGACATGTTGCCCCATGTTCAATGCCGTAGCTTTGCCCGCTCCGGAGCTACATGGACGCATACCGTCAAGACGCGCCCCGACACCCTCGAGAACACCGCCATCATTAGCGACAACAATGTCATCTACAATCAGATTCTGCGTCTTGAGAACTACATGAAACAGAATCCCGATTTCCGTCCGATTGTTGTGATCGTTTCTGCCGGCACCAACGACTTGTGGTTCTCAAATCTTCGCCCCGGACTCGACAAACAGCTTGATGTCGATAACAAAACTTTAACGGGCATGTCTCCCTCCGAGGTTACTAATCTCTACGATGCCGTAAGATATGATCTCCTGTATTTAAGGCGTCTTCTACCGGAGGCTGCCATAGTAGTGCTCACTCCTTTACAGACAACACAAGTAGATGACACCATTATAGAATGGGGTTCCGATGTTATCATGTACGCATCCATAGCTGTTGATTCGAATATGCCGTTTATACGACTTTGTGAAAAAACACCCATCCGCTCCGAAGAAGAGCGCCGACAAAAGCACTACACTACCGACGGCACCCACACCTCCCCGGAGGGTGCGAAGGCAGTAGCAAAAGCCGTCTACAATTATTTGCTTAAATTAGCTGAATAATGGTATTTTCCGACCTATTCTTCCTCTTCGTCTTTCTGCCGGCGTTCATGCTGATTTACATGCTCGCCCATGCCGCTGACACTGCCCGCAGCAAGCACCTCGGGCGCCCATCATTCTCCCTGCGCAATGCCGCTCTGGTTATTTTCTCTCTTCTTTTCTATAGCTGGGGCGAACCGGTCTATGTCTTTTTGATGATTATCCTTGTAGCCGTCAATTATCTGACAGGGCTATGGATGTGTCGCACCCACTCCGGCAGGAGGATTCCACTCATCATTGGACTAATCTGCAACATCGCGGCTATCTTTTCCTTCAAATATCTTGGATTCTTCGCCCGCATTCTCTCTTCCATCGGAGTTCCGTGTGAAGACCCTCAAATCGCTCTCCCCATCGGTATCAGCTTCTACGTATTCCAGTCTATTTCCTACCTCGTAGACGTATATCGCAACGACTCCCCTGCTCAGCGTCGCTACTCCGACCTGTTGCTCTATATATCAATGTTCCCTCAGCTTATCGCCGGACCCATCGTGCGCTATGGCACCGTTGCAGAGGAAATCAACTCCCGCCACGTAAGTGCCGCAGACATTGCCGACGGCGTATTCCGCTTCATGATTGGCTTGGGCAAAAAGGTCATCATCGCCAATCAGCTCGCCGCCATAGCCGATCAGTTCTTAGCCGGGGAGGGTCTGAAGGATCTCTCTACGGGTGGGGCATGGATTGGCATTATCGCCTTCTCCCTGCAGATATACTTCGACTTCTCAGGATACTCCGATATGGCAATAGGAATTGGACGATGCATCGGCTTCCACTTCTGTGAGAACTTCAACCATCCCTACGTCTCCAAGTCAATGACAGAATTTTGGCGCCGCTGGCATATGTCGCTCGGCAGTTTCTTCCGCGACTATGTCTATATCCCTCTTGGTGGCAACCGCCGTCATCAATGGCTCAACATCCTTATAGTCTGGGCACTCACCGGACTCTGGCACGGTGCAAGCTGGAACTTCGTAATTTGGGGTCTCTTTTTCGCCTTCTTTATCACTCTGGAGAAGTTCACAATACTGAAATGGAAGAAGATACCGGCAATACTGCTTCATATCTACGCCTTGTTTGTCATCATCGTAGGGTGGGGACTATTCTACTTCGATGACCTCCAGAGTATCAAGCTCTTCTACCATGCAGCCTTCGGAGGCAACACGTCGTGGGATTTCACCGTAGAAAGTGCCATCTTCGACAACTTCTGGCTCTGGATAACTGCCATACTGTTCTGCTTGCCGGTGCGCTCATACGTCAACAAAACATGCGGCAGACTTCTCTGTGAAGGGTCTACAGCTCATCGCAACCTGACGCTCTCCGCGCGTGTGCTCATAGCCGTAGCCATCCTCATACTCAGCGTGACCCTCCTTGTCGGTGCTACCAACAACCCCTTCCTCTACACTCGTTTCTAATCATGATTAGATTATTCAAACAAATAGTAATTACATCCATCTTAGTAATTGCAGGGGTAACTTCAGTACTTGCCGACATCTTCCCGGACTATGAGTATGTCAACACGATTACCGGACAGGCACCTTACCGCAAGACGGGTCGGGGCATGATTGTCGTAGACAACGACAGCATCCGGGCCTTCCAACCCTTCAGTGCCTCGCGCGAAGCCATGGAGAGATTTGCCGACGTTGTCAATAGCTACAATTCCCTGCTTCCGGACACTATCGCCGTCTATTGCATGCCCGTACCCTCCGCGGCTGCATACTATACTCCCGATGAGGCATCCTCCATTTCTCGCCCCTCACACCCGGCTATGCTCGAGATGTTCAGCGCCCTCAACGAGGAAGTGATCCCGGTAGACCTATTCCCGATTCTTGGAGACCACGCCTCTGAGCATATATATCTGCGCACAGACCATCACTGGGCTCCTCTTGGCGCATATTACGCTGCCGAAGAACTCGCCCGGAATGCCGGCGTCCCCTTCACTCCCCTCTCTCAATTCGTCATGAAGACTATCCCCGAATTTGTCGGCACCATGTATAAATTCTCCGGCGACATCCGAGTGAAAAACTGCCCCGAGGATTTCAATTACTACGTGCCCCTCAACGAAAATTATACAGCCTACTATATAGAGTATTCCCTCGACAGATCACGAAAACACGTCATCGGCGAAGCTCCCGAAAAGACAGGTCCTCTATTTGTCAATACCTCCGTCAGCTCCTCCTACTGCACCTTCGGCGGCGGCGACTCCAAGATTGTGAAAGTCAAGACCGACATCCACAACGGCCGACGAGTGCTCCTTATTAAAGACAGTTTTGGCAACGCGCTGACACCCTTTCTGCTCGGGTCGTTTGAGGAAGTACATGTCATTGACTGCCGCTTCTTCACAAAAAATGCAATACAATATATCCTGGACAACGGCATTACCGACGTTGTCTTCTGCAACAACCTTACATTCTGTGGCAATAAGGTGACCACCGACTCTCTCACAGAATACATCACTCAGCAAGACAGATTCTAAGCCCTTATCTCATAAATGAAAGTAACTCACGACGGCATATTCATTTCGATAATCGGAGCCCTCTTTGCGGCTCTTCTCATCGTATTCCTATTCTTCCCTCGCAGCAAGGTCTCGAATCTGGAGCGCCGCGAACTCGCCGAATTTCCGGAATTCTCTTTCGACAAGCTTAAAGATGGAACTTTCACTGAGGAACTAAGTCTATGGTTTTCCGACACAGAGCCCTTCCGCGACGTCTTCATGGAGGCAAACCACAAGTTTAAGAAGGGTTTATCCCTGCATCGTGGCGGCGAAGAGGGGGATGTAACCTTCCATCAAGCTACGGGGGCTGTTCCCGGTGCAGATATGCCGGACGTTGATGGTCGCGATTTCGGAGATTTCAACGGCAACAATGCCGATGCCAACGCAAAAATTGGCAGCGCAGGAATCGTTGTCACCGGTCCCAAGGGGAAGGTGCGGGCGCTGATGGTCTTCGGTGGTGCTGACAAGGGGTCGAGTCCCTTCGCCAAGTCACTCAACTATATCCACCGGCAACTTGGTCCCAACGTCAACGTATACTCCATGATCATACCGACGGCCATAGAATTCTATTGTCCCGACAAGGTCAAGAGTCGCACTCGCTCGCAGGCCGCCTGCATGCGCAATATCTACTCACAGCTCGACCCGGCAGTCCACGTTGTAGATGCCTACTCCGGACTGGCTGCCCACGTTGACGAACCTATCTATCTGCGCACCGACCATCACTGGGCACCCTTAGGCGCATACTATGCCGCCGAACAACTCGCCCGCACTGCCAAAGTACCCTTCCGTAATATTAAGGACTACAACGTAGGGGTCACCCACAACTTTGTGGGCACAATGTATGGCTACTCCGAAGATATCAGCGTCAAAGAATCGCCCGAAGATTTCGTGTATTATATGCCTAAAGATAAAGGATATACTACATGGTTTACCGACTATGTTACCGACCGCGACTTCCATGTTGTCGGAGAGCGCAATCCCGCACGCGGAGCCTTCTTCATACCCCACAAGGATGGCTCCGGAGCTGCCTATACCACTATGCTCGGCTCAGACATGCGACTGGCGAAAGTAATCACCGGCACCAAGTCCAATCGCAAGCTACTGATAATTAAAGACAGCTTTGGCAATGCTGTGCCGGGATTCATGTTTGGATCCTTCGAAGAGGTCCATGTCATCGACTTCCGCTACTTCCCCCATAGCCTGAAAAAATACGTGGCTGACAACGGTATCACCGATGTAGTAGTTTGTGTCAACATCTTCAATGCCTATAGCGGAGGCGTAGCGGAGAAACTGCGTCGGCTCGTAGGAGGTGCCGGCTTCCAGAAGCCCTCGGCTCATCCCGCCGAATCGCCTGCAGCAACACCTGCCGACAAAAAAGAACAACCCGCAGCAACACCCCAGCCCGCTGAAGCTCCCGAACCACCGGCAATCCCTGAGTCCCCGGCACCCCCTGCAAAGTCAGAGAATCCAATAATCGAACCGAATCTCTAACCTCTACCTGCTGTGGGATGCAAACCCACAGCGACCGGGACTGAAACTGAACTTGAAAAGTTGAATCATAATATTTGTTGCTGTAAATGCGTTAATATAGCATGCAGGTTATTAGAAAGAATTCGGGTATCTTTCTTGCTCTCGTCTTGACTTTGGTATTGACGGGGCTTTGTGCATGCTCTACTAAGAAGAATACTGCCATGTCGCGACAATGGCAGGCTTTCAACACCCGCTACAACGTATATTACAACGGCAAAGAGCACTACAACGAGCAGATTAAGGCTATGGAACAAGCCTATGAGGATGACTATACTCGCCTGCTCCTTACCCACCCTGCCGAAGCCCGCGCCGACTCTAAATATCCGCAACCTTCCGGCGATTTCAAACGTACTATCGAAAAAATGCAGAAGGCTATCCAACTGCATTCTATAAAGAAAAAGCCTCCCAAGAAGTCCGGCTCCAAGAAAGAAAAGGAATTCCGCGAACGCGAAGAATTCAACCCCTTCCTCCACAACGCCTGGCTCACAATGGGTAAGGCACAGTATTTCAGCGGTGACTTCCTCGGCGCTGCTTCCACTTTCCTCTACATCTCCAAGCATTTCAAATGGCTACCACAGGTGACCACCGAAGCTCGCCTCTGGCAGGCGCGTTGCTACTGCGCCCTCGATTGGGACTATGAGGCTGAAAATGTCTTGCACCTCGTAAAACCCAAAGACCTCACAAACTCCAATCTCAAAAATCTTTACAATCTCACCAACGCATCATACTACGTACGTACCGACAAATATCGCGAGGCTATACCCTTCCTGACCGATGCCGCAAAAACTGCCCACGGCAGCCAAAAGAACAGACTATACTTCCTCTTAGGTCAACTCTACGAGAACATCGGCGACAAACCTAAGGCTTACCAGGCCTTCAAAAAGGCCGGTTCAGGCGCCTCTACAGCTTATCGCACCAAGTTCAACGCTCGCATAAAGCGCTCTGAGGTCTTCACCGGATCCAACATCAAGTCGGAGGTCAACTCTCTGCGTTCGCTCACTCGTTATGAGCGCAATGCAGAATATCTCGACCAAATTTACTACGCCATCGGCAACCTCTACCTCAGTCGTAAAGACACCGCTGAGGCCAAGGCAAACTATATCCTTGCCGTAGACAAGTCTACCCGCAATGGTATCGATAAGGCATTAGCTCAACTCGCCTTAGGCAACATATACTTCAATGAGGGTGACTATGTCAAGGCTCAGCCATGCTTCTCAGGTGCGGTATCTCAGCTGAATGATGCCTACCCCAACTTCGCAGTCATCAAACGTCGCTCCGACGTGCTTGACGAGCTCGCCGTCTATGCCGGAAACGTACAGCTCCAAGACTCGTTGCTCACCCTCTCCAAACTTCCCGTGGCCGAGCAACAGAAAATCTGCCAACGTCTTGCCGATGAATTAATTGAGAAGGAAAAGAAAGAAGCTGCCGAGGCCGCACGCCAAGAAGCTATGGACAAGCGCGAGCAGGGTAACTCCCCGATAGACCAGCAAGGTGCCGGAAACCAAGGTTTCCAGATGAATGGCGACAAATCATGGTATTTCTACAATACCATGACCAAGAATGCCGGTAAGACAGAATTCCAACGCCGCTGGGGAGCCCGCAAACTCGAAGATGACTGGCGCCGTCGAAACAAGACTACATTCTCGCTCGATCCCGTAGAAGATGACGAGCCGGACTCCGACATTGCCTCCGACTCCATACCTGCCGACACCGTGCCCGGCTCAGCCGATAAGGCCAAGAAGGAAGCAGACCCCCACTTCATGGAATATTACTTCAAGCAGATCCCATCGACCCCCGAGGAGATCCGCACCTGCAACGATATCATCCAGGAGGGTCTTTACAACGAAGGTCTTATTCTCAAAGACAAGCTCGAAGACTTCCCCGCCGCCGAAAAGATTTTCCTTGAACTCAACAAACGGTATCCCGACAATATCTATCGTCTCGACGTATACTACAACCTATACTTGATGGACGTGCGCTCCAACAAGCCCGCAGAGGCTGAGCGCTGGAGAGCCCTCATCATATCTGAATTCCCCGACTCCCCCTATGGACAAGCGATGCTTGATCCGGACTATTTCGACAAGCTCCGCCGTATGAACCGGATTCAAGAGGAGATGTATTCTGAGGCCTATAGCGCATACCTTGAGAATCATAATTCTCAGGTACATAAACTCACCTCCGAGATGGAAAAGGACTATCCGCTGTCGAAGATTCTTCCGAAATTCGTATTTATCGACGCTCTCTCTTATCTCACTGAGGGAGACAACGATAAATTCCGAGATCGCCTCGACTATCTGTTGCAGAAATGGCCCGACACGGATATGACTCCCATGGCCGGTTCTATCCTCAAGGGTCTTAAAGAGGGTAAGGTGCCCCATCAAGGCTCTTCCAACTCTCGCGGTATGCTTTGGGATATCCGACTGACCAACGATGAAAACGCCATGGGTGATGACGGCCAGCCCGCCAACTTCGAACGCGACCCCAACAAGCCGCAACTCCTTGTGCTCGCATTCCCCCGCGATTCCGTCAGTGCCAACCAGTTGCTCTTCGACGTAGCTCGGTTTAACTTCTCCTCATTCGTGGTCAAAGACTTCGACTTGGAGCCTATGAGTTTTGGCAATGTCGGCCTGCTGATAATCCGGGGCTTCTCAAATATGAAAGAACTCGAGAATTATCGCAACGTCATGGCACGCAGTGACTTCCAACTCCCCGAGGGAGTGCGTCCCATCATGATTAGCAAAGCCAACTTCGAGCTGCTTCTGCGCGAAGGTCGCTCCTTCGAAGAATACTTCCAATTCGAAGAAGCCGCTGCAAATGAGCCTCCCCACGGCCTCCCCGACTCTGAAACTCCTGAGAGCCCGGAGACTCCTTCAGACTCTGAGACTCCCAATCCGGAGAATTCTACTCCCGACAATCCCGAAGTTCCCACAACTCCCAATCTCCCCACGACTCCCGAGATCCCCGAAGAGTCCCCCGAGGAGTAAACTCTAATGCTCTCCCGAGCGTTGATACGTTAGCTAATTGTATATACCTATGGACAAAATACTCTGGGCCGACGACGAAATCGATCTGCTTAAGCCCCATATACTTTTCCTGAAAACTAAAGGCTTCGATGTCAAAACCGTCTCCAACGGTCGCGATGCTCTCGATGCCCTCGACCATGAACCCTTCTCGCTGATTCTTCTTGACGAGAACATGCCCGGCATTTCCGGACTCGAAACCCTTACCCGCATCAACGAGTCCCACCCGGAAATACCCGTCATCATGATCACCAAGAGTGAGGAGGAGAATATTATGAATCAGGCTATCGGCAATAAAATTGCCGACTATCTTATCAAGCCCGTAAATCCCAATCAGATTCTCCTATCAATAAAGAAGAATCTTCACAGCTCTGAGCTTGTAGCCCGGCAGACTACATCTGTCTACCAACAAGAATTCCAGAATATCTCCGCGCTCATAAACTCAGCAGCTTCAATCGAAGACTGGATGAATGTCTACCGTCGGTTGGTATATTGGGAGCTAAAGCTCTCCGATGCCGAAGCCGGCCTCGATGAGCTTTTGCTGATGCAGAAACGTGATGCCAACTCCAACTTCTGCAAATTCGTGAAACGCAACTACGAAAACTGGGTGACCTCCGAAGACCATCCGATGATGAGCAACGAGATTTTCCGCCGCCGTGTTTTTCCTCTTCTCGATGAGGGAAAGAAGGTTTGCTTCGTACTTATCGACAATTTCCGACTTGACCAATGGCGAGTAGTGCAACCATTGATAGCTGACGTCTTCAATATTGAAGAAGATCTATATACCACCATCCTGCCGACCTCCACACAATACGCTCGCAACGCCATTTTTGCAGGCCTGATGCCCCTGCAGATCTCTACAATGTTTCCCAACCTATGGGTTGAGGAGGATGAAGATGAAGGTCTCAATAAGCATGAAGAAGAACTGATAGCCACCCAATTCGAGCGCTTCCGCCGCAAGACAAAGTTTTCATACACAAAAATCAACGACTCTCAGGGAGGCGAGAAATTCCTCACCAAGTTCAATACCATGAAAGACACACCTCTTCACGTCTTGGTCATGAACTTCATCGACATGCTCTCTCATGCTCGAACTGAGTCGAAGATGATTCGCGAACTCGCCAACTCCGATGCAGCATACCGTTCGCTGACAGAGTCATGGTTTCGCCACTCCTCAGCAGTAGAGATCTTTCGGAGACTTGCTGAAGAGGGATATACCGTCATTGTCACTACCGACCATGGCACAATCCGCGTAGACAACCCCATCAAAGTTGTTGGTGATAGAAACACAAACACCAACCTGCGATATAAAGTCGGCAAGAGTCTCAACTATAATCCCCGGCAAGTCTATGAGATGAAAAATCCGAAGAAATTCGGACTTCCCGCTCCAAATCTCTCGAGCACTTACATCTATGCTTGCAATGAAGACTTCTTCTCTTATCCTAATAATTACAACTACTACGTTCAGTACTATAATGGCACCTTCCAGCATGGTGGTATCTCCCTGCAGGAGATGCTCGTGCCGCTGGTCACTATGACTCCTAAATAGGGTGTATCAACAGAGTATCGGGAAAAATGAAAAGCCTTCTGTATATAATAACGGTGGTTGCAAGTGTAGCACTTGCATCGGCCACACCCCCGGAGCAGAGTAGGACAGCTCTTCGAGAGCTGTCGCTACGTGCTGATTCGGGAGATGCTAAGGCTCTTTATCAACTCTCTCGTCTGCATTTCTATGGATATGACACAATCCCTGTAGATACTGCCTTAAGCCTGTCATTATTGCTGAAAAGTGCCGAATCAGGCTATCCTCCGGCTCAGAATCTATATGGATTCAGACTCTATAACGGAACGGGGATAAAGAGCGACAAACGCGCCGGAATTGACTGGATGGAGAAAGCTGCTATGGCCGGAGATGTCACCGCCGCCAATAATCTCGGCTGGCTGCTATTGGAGGGTACAGACAATCGCCATAGCGACTCCGATGCGGCCTTCTGGCTGGAGAAAGCTGCCGCTGCCGGTATGCCGCAAGCTCAAGCGATGCTTGCCGACTTATATCTACAAGGACGAGGGGTTTCTCGCGACTCTACTCACGCTCGCAATCTTTACAACAAAGCTATTGATGCCGGACTGGGCGATGCTCAGCTGAAACTCCTCGAAATGGACCATCTGAGATGGAAAGAGTTACCATCGAAGGAGGCTCTTGCTCTTGGTCTAAACTATTACACCCGAAGGGCTCCAATGTTGGGTGTGATACTCTTTGAGCAAGTGGCCAACGATTCTACAGCCGGAGCCGATGCCTCTCATGCCCATGCACTTCTGGGAGACGCCATGACTCGCGCCTTAGGAGCCGACTACAATCATGATGAATCACTCCGCCATTACTTCATAGCTGCGCGAGGTGGAAATCCCTCCGCTGAGTTCATACTTAGCGAACTACTCGAAATTTTCCCCGATGCTCTCCGCGATATAAATGTATCTCCCCCACCTACTTCTGACGAGCAGTCTGCCTTCTATTGGATGGAGAAGGCCCGCGATGCAGGAATCCTCAATGCTGAAGAAGCCGCCAAAGCCCTTCTCCGATGAACGTTTACCGTTTATCGTGCCGACACTTAGATACGTTCCTTTTAAGGCCGGAAAGCTTGGCTCGCTTTATTGCCGAACCCTTAAAAATTCTTGAAAAGTCCGCTTGCTCCATTTTTGCGATGTCGGAGATGGAAAGGTCCTGCAAGACTGGTCTCAACTCCAATTCCGAGATATTGGTAGGGGGAATATCTATATTTTTAGGACACACTCTCAAGCATACATCACATCCGAAAATCGTGTTGCGCCCGATGGGAGTCGACATTACAGTCGTGGCTTCAGCATCCCACTTACCTCGATGTTCTATCGTCAGATAGGATATGCATTTGCGGGCATTCAGAGAAGGTACACCATTCTTCAGGCATAAGGCTCCTCCGGGACAAGCTCGCAGGCATGCTCCGCAACTAAGGCATTCTGAAGACACCCCGGCAGCAGTATCGTCCCCGCCATGAGGCCCCGTATTGTTATCACACAGGACGTCTAAGGGATAGCGCGTGAAGACTTCCGCAAGAAAAGCTTGTGTGCCATAGCCTTCTACCTCTACCATTCCGTTAGCGCAGAGTCTTCCCAATCCGGACTTTATGGCCCAGTAGCGCTCCATGACTGGAGCTGAGTCGATACTTATCCGGAAGGGTTGGCTGTCAAGCTCAGAAAGTCCGGGGGGAGGCTCCGGAGAACTTCCAAGCAAACCCTCGATTTTGGGCAAAGCTACAGCAAGCCTACCACGCAATGCTTCATGATAATCATCGCCCAGAGCATATGAGGCTATGATACCTAAGTCGGGATTACGTTTTTGCCTCTGTGCAAAAGAGAAAGCACAACAAATTATAGACGCTACACCCGGAAAGAGATTCTGAGGGTTCCGGCGCAGTTCCATATGATTTGCCATATAGGACATCCCGGCGTCATCTCCCCGATTGAGCCAATCCTCATATCGACGGAATGAGACTATATCAACCTCGGATGCTGCAATCACTGCTGAGGCAATAACTCCTGCATCCCGGAGGATTGAAGATATTTCAGGGCGAAGCTTCATTTCCTGCCGAAATCTGCCGGTATCTCACCCCAGATATTGGTCTGCCATTTCAGTATTTTCGCCTTATAGATGTGAGTATTAAGCCATGCGAGAGCACGGATGGTGACATCGAAAAGACGCTTATTGTCGGGGGTCTCCTCCAGTGTCGTTTTGACTTTTTTATTTCTCACCCATGCCATGCCGGAGACAGAGTCGGAGTAGATAGTATGCCATTCGCCGGTCTTTCCCATAAGAGCCAATGCATGGACAATGGCCAGAAATTCACCAATATTGTTGGTAGCGTCTTGGAACGGACCTACACGGAATATCTCACGACCGGTCATCAACTCCACACCGCGATATTCCATGACCCCGGGATTTCCAAGGCATGAGGCGTCTACAGCCCAGCCGTTTAGGTCGATTTCCGGAAATGAAAAATAATCGGGAGTGCCGGAGCGCGGAAGAGATGCCGACTTCGTCACACGATCATCGTTTCTGAGTAGCCGTCCGAGTTCCTTGATATCGGTGCGATGGGTGTAGCGGCGATATGCCTCGGCGGCCTCTTCAGGAGTGTTGAAAGATTTATATTTTGCACCCTGAAAGTTTTCAATCTGGTCGCGAGCATCTTCCCAGCTATCATAAACTCCGGGGTTTCGGCCCTCCCATACTACGTAGAATTTCTTATTATTGGTCATTATCTCAACATTTTTGGCGATTTATTTCCGGGCGCAAGTCATATGTGTCGCGTAGTATTTCGAGTCCATCGGGTTGGTTGCGCAAAAGACGGTCATCGTCAAATGGATTGTAACTGTTGAGGATAAGTTGCTCCGTGACTTCCTTTAGAGGTTCGTATTGCGGCTCCAGTCCGGTAGTGACTACGTTGACGTCAAATTTGCGTTTTAGGGCTTCGAGTACCATTCTCGTGGCTCGTTCCTTTCCTTGCAGGGAGTAGCCGGCAATGTGGGGAGTAGCTATGAATGCAAGCTCTAAGAGATCTTTATCGATACGGGGTTCACCCTTCCAAGTATCTACGATAGCTCTGACGTTCTTTTGCTTAATATTCTTCTTCCAAGCCTCTTCGTCAACGACACCGCCACGGGATGCATTGACAAGGATGGTTCCGGGGCGCATGGCCTCGAATTCCCGAGAGCCTATAAGATTCAAGGTAGCATGTTTTCCGCTACGGGTAAGGGGCACATGCAGAGTTATAGCATCACACCTGCCACATACTTCTTCGAGGGAAACATAGACTTCATCAGACATACCTGCTTCCCGGCGAGGAGGGTCACAGACGAGGATCTTAGCACCGAGCTTGCGTCCCCATTCTGCCACTATGAAACCCACCTTACCCTTCCCGATGAGGCCGAGGGTATGGCTCTTCGGATTGAAGCCGGCGCGAAGGAGGGAGCTCCAGGCGTATTGCGCCACAGCTGGGGCGTTACAGCCCGGGGAGTTGACGGCCTCAATACCGAGAGCAGACAGCTCCGGCATGTTGAAATGGTCAGCGCCGATAGTAGCCGTAGCCACGAGTTTAACTCGACTATCCTTCAACAGAGCTGCATCGCAGCGGGTGCGAGTGCGCACGAGCAAAGCATCAGCATCGGCCACATCCGCCGGAACGATTGCTGCTCCGGGGAGAATCACTTGCTCTACTTCAGCCGGAATACGACCCTCCAAGAAGGGTATGGCATCATCAATAATTATCTTCATTTAGTATTTTATGGATATCTTCTTCTGAAGTTTTGAGAATTTGAGATATTAACTGGAAATCAAGCCCCTTAGCCAATATAGCCGTTATTGTTTTGCATCGTTCTTCTGCGTGGCCCTCAAGAATGTTGAAGTTTACGAAGATCGGAGCATATGCTTTATAGCCCAATCAAATCTTATATAAGTATTGACCATCTACTTATTTGTTGCAAATATAACAATCTTCTCCGACTTTCCGGCAAATTTTAGAGCTCATTATTCCTTAAATCTGCGGTTTTTGCATTACTAAGTAGATGTTCGATTTAAATTAAGTGGATTTTTTGACATGGCCAAGTCTGAGAAGCATTCTGTTTCCCGGGCTTTGACTTTTATCCAATTTTGAGGCTGCTGAATCAAGGATTTATAATTTTTGGAAAGATAATCATATTTTGACCAATTCCTGCTGAAGTGGTCAGGATTAGTCTTGATTCTCGGATTTGATTTTCATTTGATGCGCTCGGGGATATTGTGGTCGGTTAGGTATAATCGCGGGCGGGGTTGGAAGGCGGTAGAGGTCAGGTCTTCGGTACTGTTGACTCGCGGCGATTTGATACCGGCTATGCCAAGAGCAGTCGGGGTGAAGGTGCGGGTCGTGGACAATTGTCGGCGGAAGTTCTTCTGTAGGATTTCTGCTTTCTCCGGGTATTTACTCAGATATGCCGGGGATAGCCACGCTAATAGAGGCACGTGAAGCTGCCAGCGAGTCGGGGTCGGTGAGGAATGGAGGAAGGATTCTCCGTCTTCGTAGAGATCTTCGCCATGGTCAGATGTGTAGAGCAAGGCTGCCAGAATCCCCTGACTCTGAATTCTACGTATAAGCTCGTCAAGTAGTTCATCGGTCATACAGATAGTATTGTCGTAGGCATTGATAAGCTTCTGCTTATTGGAGAGTCCGGCTGAAGAATAGTCGTCGGGCTTAAAGTAGGCTTTTGACTTCGGATAGCGGTCCTGATAATTAAAATGCGAACCATATGTATGCAAAACAATAAGTTGCTTGTCATATCCTTGAGAGATAATATCATCAAGGGGTTTGAGAAGGTCAAGATCATAGAATGATGAAGAGTTCTTGTTGTTTAAGCGCACAAAGAGAGTTGTGTCGGCCTCCTCGCCAAAGAAGTCTATAAACGATCCGTTGGGAAGTTGATTGGAAATGAAGGCTGTATAAAATCCTGCCTCTTTAAAGGCAGTTATGATACTTTTGACCTTGTATATCTCAGTATTGAAATTACTGGCAGTCACAGGACTAAGCAACATCGGAACACTCTTATGGGTAGTGTTTGATTCAGAGAATGCCTTCGGAGCGAAGAGCAGGTCGGTACGTTGAGAGAGTCGGGGGTTAGTAGGTCGGTGATACCCATTGAGTTCCCAGTTGTCAGCACGTGAAGTCTCGCCAACTACCAGTACATATAACTCGCGATCCTCGCGAGGGTGGGTAGGCTCAGCTTTATATGAATATCCTTTACTTGTAGAGAAATAGTTTTCAGTTTTGAGAGTTCTGTCGCAAGCCAGATATATGTTGTAAAGGACATTGACAGGATAGAGATCTCTCTCTATCGAGTAATTACCGGAGATATAGCATAATGGAAGAATGAGGAAGCCAACAGCCAACACGTATAGAAATAATCTTTTAGAACATTTTAGGAAAGCCGACTTAAGCGTCTCATTGCGAATCCAAAGAATCGTGCCAAAGATAAGTAGCAGTCCATAAGCAGACATAATGGTGATGACAGAACCTTGCATGTCGCCCAGTAGCTCACCGGCCTCTTGAGAGTTGGTAGTCACAAGGTTCAGGAACATATCCACGGCTATTATGCCGTGGCCGAAGAGGGCAAGTATCACAAGTTGGAAAGAAGCTAAGAAAAGCAAGGGGAAGGAAAGCCAAACGCATCTTCCAATTTTAGGAGAAAGAGAAACAAATAGAGCGTAAAGACCAAGAGGAAGAACGACATTAACAATACGTCCCCACCAATTCATACACTCCGTCACCGAAAGAATGACATTGGGAAGAATCAGCAGAACAATCAGATATATAAATAGTGCGATTGCCGTTTTGTTTCTCATCTTATGTACATAACAAGAAAATGAGTTGATGAGTTGATGAGTAGATGAGTTCAAATAGGACAACAATTTCTACTTTAAAGTAATAAACCAATACTCAAAGAGGGTGTATAATAAATCGTATATACAATAGAACGTAGGGACGCACGAATAGTGCATCCCTCCTTATAATCAGTATACTATAACGGACGCACGAGTAGTGCGTACCTACGTTCTGATTGATGATACTGCCCCTTGATTATTCAGACAAATTCTTCGCCAAAGCGAGTCTTGACTTCGTTGACAATTGTACGGATTTTCTGTTCTTCGGCTATAGGGTATATCAAAAGTGCATTTCCATTGTCAGCAACGATATAATCATCGAGTCCGGCAGCAACAATCAGCTTCTTACCTCCTACAGCAAACATAGTGTTGTGGCAGTCGTGGGCAATCAGTCGGCAGTTCTGAGTGACGTTGCCATCTTCATTGTGGGGCGATGTCTCATAGAGAGCCTTCCAGGTACCCAAATCGCTCCAGCCGAGGTCGGCAGTTTCGACATATACATTGTCTGCTCTCTCCATAATATCGTAATCCACAGAAATAGAAGGAGCTGTAGCATAAATTTCATCAACAAACTCATTCTCCCGGGCTGAGCCGAAAACGGAAATGTCCTTGTCAAAGACCGCAGCAGTTTCCGGTGCGAGTTGAGAATATGCATCCAGAATACTCTTGGCACTCCAGAGGAAGATACCGGCGTTCCAAAAGAACTCGCCGCTGCTGAGGAACACCTTAGCCATTTCGAGGTCGGGCTTCTCTGTGAAGGTCTTGACCTTCATAATACCGGGGAATCCTTCAACGGGTTTACCCTTCTGGATGTAGCCGTAGCCGGTGTTTGGATAAGTAGGCTGTATTCCTAAGGAGAGCAAAGATGGGGTAGATTCAACGAATTCGAATCCTTGGATAAGAGCTTTGTGGAAAGCCTCTTCTTTAAGGATAAGATGATCGGAGGGAAGAGTTACGATTGAAGCCTCCGGGTCGAGGGCGTAGATATGATGGGCAGCCCAGCATACACAGGGGGATGTATTTCGACGAGCCGGCTCGAGGAGGATATTGCTTTCGGATATCTGTGGCAGCTGTTCGCGGATTATGTCGCGATATTGTCGGTTTGTAACGATAACGATACGCTCAGCCGGCACTACGGGCAGAATTCTGTCGAGGGTCATCTGAAGCAATGAGCGTCCGGTGCCGAAGAAGTCAAGAAATTGTTTCGGCATATTGGTGCGGCTGAAGGGCCAGAAGCGGCTACCTACACCGCCACACATTATTACGCAGTATCTCATGGTATGTTGTTTAACTCAATTTTCAGCTCCGACCGAAAATTGAAGGTGGAAGGTTAGAGGTTATGGGTTAGGGGTTAGAGTTTGTCTATCAACTTCAGCTGCAGTCTGATTAAGAATCAGACTGCAACAGCGGGCTTGAACTGATGTTTTACGCCCTCTACGACGTTGAGCATATAGTCGCCGAGCTTTTCGGCTTCGCCGATAAGGTCCATGTAGAAGATACCTTGCTCGTAGTCGTATTCTTTATTATTGATGTTTGAGATGTTGGCATTTCTGAGAGCATCGCGAAGGTTGTTGATTTCACGCTCTTTGTTGTAGGCAGTGATAATCTTTGAATCCTCAGGAGTTTCCATCTCGCGGAGTATTGAGAGCATGTTGTCCATAGCGGAGGCTACCATCTCATACATGTTGTCGATTTCCTTCATGACAGCGTCTGAGAACTTGACATTGACCGCGTTCTTGCGCGAAAGGGTCTTGGCCACATTGAAGCAACTATCGGCAATACTCTCAATCTCGGAAATTATGCGAAGCATGCCGGCAATCCTCATCTTGCCTTCCGGGGAGAGTCTTCCCTCGGCAACATGGTTTAAATAATTGCCGATTTCAATCTCCATTCTGTCGGAGATTTCTTCGTATTTTTCAAGGCGCGTGTAGAGGGGAGTATAGTTGTCGTCTTTCTGGTCGGTATGAATCAGCTGGCGAGCCATGTCGAGCATGCGTTGTACACGTTCGCCATATACGGCGATTTCCTTCTGAGCTTGAGTAATATTAAGCTCAGAGGCTGAGAGAATACCGCGGCCAATAAACTTGAGGGAGAAGTCCTCCTCTTCATCCTTATGATGTGCGGGCATCATCCAGCATACGATCTTCACATACAGCTTGGTAAACCATATCATGATAAGGAGGTTGCATGTATTGAAGACTGTAGGGAACATAGCTAAAGCGAAAGCGATAGAAGATTGGGCCTTGGCCGTCAGTCCACCCGCAGGATTAATCAGCGTAGAGTCTGCAAGGGTAGCTTCCTCAGCGGCTGTGATATCAAGGGGGTTGACACCCTGTATTGCCAAAGTGATGTCAGCAACGAGGGTGACAAAGGGGGTGAATATGCAGAGTACGATGATAGAGCCTATGACATTGAACAGCACATGCCCCATAGCCGTACGCTTGGCGGCGAGATTTCCGGACAGAGATGCCAAGATAGGAGTGATGGTCGTACCGATATTGCCACCCAAGACGATGGCGCATCCAAGTTCGTAGGAGATCCATCCCTGGGAACACATGATGAGGGTAATGGCGAAGGTAGCGGCAGAACTCTGGGCAACCATTGTGATTACGATACCCAAGGCGAAGAAAATAAGCACGGATCCATATCCGAGGGTAGTATAGTCAGTGACAAACTGCAGCATCTGGGGATTTTCCTGCAGATTGGGAACATATTTACTGATGAGGTCCAGACCCATAAAGAGGAAGCAGAAGCCGATGAGGAATTCACCCATAGACTTATAAGAGCTTTTCTTCATAAAGAGCATTGGCACACCAATGGCGAGCAGAATCAGCGAATAGTCAGAGATATTTACCTCAAACGAGAAGGCTGATATGATCCAGGTAGTTACGGTAGTACCGACATTGGCGCCGAAAATGACGGCCATGGCTTGGGCCAAAGACATAAGTCCGGCATTGACAAACGACACTACCATAACCGTAGAAGCCGATGAGGACTGAATAAGGGCAGTAATGACAATACCGGTGATGACGCCGGTGACACGGTTTTTTGTCATGACGCCGAGGATGTTGCGAAGGCGATCTCCGGCTACTTTCTGCAGGCCTTCACTCATCACTTTCATGCCATAGAGGAACAGGCAGACTGATGCGAGCAGGCAAAGGAAGTCAATAATTGAATAATTCATGGCTTCGAACTCTAAATTATTATTGGGTCTATAAGATTTACAAAGGTAACTAAAATTTGGAAATCTTCAACTTTGATGCAATAAGTAGATGGTCGATTTAAATTGAACAGCAACTTAAAGTTCACATAGCGAGGGTATTTAAGAAATCGGCTAAGGAGACCATGTCGGGAAAGACTATGTCGGCTCCGGCACGATGGAACTCCTCGGCAGGAATGGGTCCGGTAGTGACAGCTATGGTGAAGACTCCGGCTGCTTTTCCGGCTTTTACCCCTAATGGGGCATTCTCGATTACTATAGCGTCGGAGGCCGGGAACCCGGCTATCTCCAGTCCTTTCAGGTAGGGCTCGGCATCAGGCTTCCCATGGACTACGTCGGCGGCTGTCACCCGTCGCTCCACGGGGAAGGCTCCGGGATAATCTCGGTCTACGGCATCAATGATGGAGTGTTGGCCGGAGCCGGTCACGAGCACCGTCAGCACTCCCCTATCTCGTAGAGCACGGATCATGTCGGAGGCGGCAGGCATCGGTTCGCGCTTACCTTGAGAGTTGAACAGATAGCTCTTGCGGGCGTAGAGCCTCTTGATATTCTCCGGACCACAATCTTTACCGTAGGTGCGTCTCCAGATGAGATTAATCGTATCTTTGCCGGTCATTCCCTCATAGAGGTAGAACTCATTGCGCGAACACAGTACTCCGACCTCTGCCATCATTTGTTGCCATGCCAGAGTGTGGTACTTCATGGTGTCGTAAAGCACACCGTCCATATCTATCAGTGCAACACGCGTATGAGTGAGCTGCCGACGAAACCTTTCCGGCACCTCAGAGGGCATATTATCAATATCTATTTTCATGCAGAATCGCAGTTTGTCTATATGGGAAACGATAAAGGTATATCACTAATTGTAACGGGCAGCTTTGTGCACGAAGATGCGGAAATAGTACTTGAGTTCCCGGAGCATGTTGACCCTTGGAACAGAGGATATTTCGGAAGTTATAGAGCGGGCATCTTCAGTCTTGAACTTTGAACCTCCGAAGCGAAGTTTCGGGTCGGAGAAAGTATTTTTTATGTTTATACCAAACCGGAAAGGTATGGGCGATTTGATAACTCCGACATGATAGTACAACTGACCGCCGAAGTTGTTGAGTCCTTCCATGCGTAGCAAGTAACGGTCGAAGCTGAAGTCGAATGGATAGACCTCCAAGAGGTTGTCTTGCACACGTGCATGCACGTCCATATCCGCGATATGCAGATTGTCGTCGGTATGTATCATCATCATGCGGGTGACTTTGCGGATGAAGTCGCTTTGATGTACGTTGAGATGGCGTCCGGTGACATCGACTTCTGCCTTCAGCGAGGGGATATTGAAATACATGTCGGGATACATTTTGATATCGGCTTTAAGATTCACACCAATTACGCCGCGTACATTCTCCAGCTGAGGCTCCATCACGAGCAGAGTTGGGAAATTTTTGTAGAATTCCACAAGATTTACGTTGCTGACATCGAGATCTACTCCCAAGCGCAGATCTGAGAGATTGCCGGTGTCGAAGTTCACTCGGACGGCAGCATCGCAGAAATCTGAGTTTACTGCAAGTTGTGGGATCTTGAGGTTGCCATTTGCCAGGGCGATAGCCGCCACAAGGTTATAGAACCTCAGATTGCGGTAGCATGTCTCAACGGCACTAAGTCTCAGATTTGCCAAGATGTTCCTTGGCAGAAGGGTGGCTATGGTATCCGAGACTTTTGCCACCTTCGGACCGGGAATCGTTGCCGCCTCCCCCTTACGCTTTGCGAGTCCGTTTTCGTAGGTTCGGGAGAGTTGATTTATCTGTATGGTGTCGATGACAACATCCAGGTCTGCACATAGCAGAGCGGGGCGCGAACTAGTCAGGAATTGGCGTAAATTTGTCAGAGAGCCGCGCACACTCACCTTGGAAGATTGCGAGCTGATAATAAGGCGGCGGATAGCCACGGAATCGAAGCTCAAGTCAAGGTCGAGTGCATGCAGTCGGTTGGCAGTCGGAAAACCGGGGGATTGCAACAGTCCGTCGATGCAAGTGACGTTTAGGCCGAGGTTCACTTTCTTCATCAGCGTCTTTATATTGGTCGGAAGATTAACAGAGAGCATCGCCGGGGAATGCCGCTGTCGGCGCAAGGTAGAAGCGTCTGTAGAGTCTGCAATGCCCGGAAGAGGGAGAGCGGGGAATTTCTTGCGATTTTCGGGTTGTGCGCAGGCTTTAAGTCCCAGTTCACGCGAGTAGAAAGTCAATGTTGGGACCTTTACGGCAAAGTTACGGCCGGAGAAGCAGAGAGTAGCGGCCTTTCCCCCGCCGGGAAAGGTTACATCCAAATTCAGAGAGTCGGCACTTAGAGAGCTTTTCCCAACGCGGCATTCTATACTGCGGGCTGAAACCGATGCTGCACCCCGGATCTTCATCAGCGAGGCTGCAATATTGTCGGAATTGATATCATTTACGTTGAATTTCAGTAGCACACGACTGTCTATATCACCCGAAATCTTCAAAAAGCTTAGGCCTAAATTGCTTAGTAGCTCTCGCGGATTGGTGGTGAGATGTATTTGAGTTTCAATTGAGGGGTTGGTCATGAGGCTGTCGAGAGAAATCAGTACGCGTCCCTGAGTACCCGATGAAGATATTGCGAAGGGGTCAACGTGCAGGTTGGTTTTTGTAGAGTCAATGGCATCATAGTGCATGTTTAAATGCAGGGGGCCATGAGCAACGTGCAGGTCGCTTTGAGCTACAGGCACATGTACCATACCGGGGGAAATATCGCATACTACATCTATCGGAGGAATGATGGAGTCGGAGAATACAAACGGGCGCTCCATCTTGGCTGAAATACCCAGCTGGAGGTTGGGAACCACATGCTTAAAGTTGCCAAGCCGGCTATCCGATATTCCGGCGATGTTCCTTATAGCGTTAAATTCCTCGAGAATATCTAAGGGTCTGAGTGCCGGAATATTGACCACTAAATTTGACAGCTTCGCCAAGTCGAAATAAGAGAAGTCCGCAGATATCCGGCTCTCCAGAGTCCCAAGTTTTATCTTGAAATCCCGGAGTGAGCAGTAGAGCGGAGACATTCGCATGCTTAGAGATCCATAAAGATCAAACTTCTTCCGGTCGATTAAATTTATCCCATTTGAGGTAACAGATATTCTCCCCGGGATATTTAGCAGATATTCAGGAGTATCTATGGAATCAGAGATATGAGTTATCGAAGCGAAATCCGGAGTTATTTGGACAGTAATCTGCTCAGGGATTGAAACGAATCTTACTGAGGGATAGCCTGAGAGATTAAGCGACTTAATAAGTATTTCCGGTAATCTCGCGTTTGAGGATTTTCGAGGCTTAAGTATAAGGTAATTGGCATCATCTTCTGATAGTTGCAGAAGATTCAACGACAAGTGTTGAACAGAGAGTTCATTGAAGATAAGCTTGTTGCGAAGACACTCCGGTAGGTTTATCGCCACTTTTAGAGGGCCACACGAGGCGAGGCGCCGTGCATCCCGGGGAAGAGTTCCTGATTGGCGTTGGGAGATGTCATCAAGACTTTTAGAAATTACATACATAGAGTCGGCTTCCAGAACTACCGACGGGAAGGACTCCCAGACTGAGACGCGAGGATTGATTAGCCGCACGTCGGCATTGAGATACCATGAAGATAACTCATCAATAATATTGGATAGATTGCGAGGGGTAAGCAGAATAGATACTGCAATGATAACGATACCGATAAGCGCAACGATGATGCCACCAATCCAGAGTAGGACTTTGGTGCATCGCCGAGGAGTGGATATTCGGCGACGGATAGTGGAATCGTGGCCGGAGGTTATCATATGATTTAAACAACTCCCCGCCGTCAATCGTTCAAAACCTGCCATGAGTCTAAGTCTCTGCTGACAGATGATAAGGATGCGCCTAATCTTATTATAGGGAGGGGGGGTCTTGAAATGGTTTGCAATATCCCTTATCTTCAATTTGATTGAGCGCATGTTGCGTACTTCCGTCAAGTTTGAATTCAATCACGTATAAGCAGGTGGCGGTTTTTATTATCATATCAATTCTCCCCGACTTGTTTGATACCCTGTCTGATAAAACAATGGCACAGGATCCGAGAGATATTTTATACCATGGAAAAAGGTTGTGCCTTTGTGGGGCACAACCTTTTTTCGGTATTAAGATTAGGGATGGTTTATGCGAAAGCGTGCAGGCAGAGGTCGGTAACCCATATCCATAGCGGACAGAACCCGATGAATAGGATTACGGACAATGTCAATGAGGATGTACCTGTTGCTACATATCTGCCGTATTCGTCGGCAATGATGATGCCGGAGAAGGCAGGAGGGAGTGCACAAGCTACTACAAGCATCTTAAGGTTGAGAGGATCCATGTGGAACAAAATTCCTAAGAACAGAACGAATGCCGGCATGATTATCATCTTCATGATAGAACCCAGAAGAACCTGGAAGTTGAAGGTAAACTTGATAGACGACAGGGTAATACCCGCAGAGAATACGGCCATAGAGGCGTTGGCCTTGGCAATAAGGTCGAACGACGGACTCAGCTCCTTAGGCCAGGGTATACCGACGAGTACCCAGATTACGGCAAGGATAGGAGCCCAGGCTACAGGCTGTTCCAGAGCGTGGAGCACAGGTTTCCATGCACTCTCCTTCTTGGCGGTGCTTCCCGGATTTTCTTTCTCCAATGAGGCGTTCATCAAGGAAAGACCTACAGGAATACCGATAGCGTTGACAACGATACCGACGATAGCGACTACAAGGGCAACGGCAGGAGTAGTACCGAAGATAGGCTCCAGCACGGCAAAGCCGAGGAATCCGATAGTAGGAGAACCGCTAATCAAGGCTGAGATAGCAGCATCGGCACCGGAGTTTTTCTTAAAACAATATTTGAATACGAAGTAGACCAACATGAAGATTACCATGATGCCAATAGTTGAAACCAATGTGAGCTTGGCATCCTTGACGAGGTCTTCGCGTGAGGCCTGTACGATAGATACGAACAAGGCAGCCGGCAATGCGAAGTCGAGCACAACCTTGTTGAACTTCTTGGAATCCTCACCGGTGAAGGCACCCTTCTTGCCGGCGATGAAACCCGCGAGCATCACTACGATAATCGGGACAATCGCGTATAGTATAACATGTTCAAGACCCATAATTCTGTTTTTTAATAAGTTTGTTTATGACCTGCCCGCAACCTATATTCACGAGGCTGCGGGCAGACTTGTGTCAATTTATCTCCGACCGGAACGTCGGCGTGGAAGTCAGACTGTATAGTCGATGAGCGGTGCGGGATTCAAGTAGCCGATGTGGCCGCTTTCCTTGCCGGAGTCGGCAGCAAGCTGTATATCGATTATGCACGGCTTGCCGGAAGCTACAGAAGCCTCAAGGGCTTTCTTAAGATCGGCCGGATTGTCTACGCGATAGTTGTCAGCGCCGAAGGCCTCTGCGATAAGATTGTATTTGGCATCAATATCAAGGGTAGTAGGAGCCGGAGCACCCTTTCCGGAGGGATCCACACCGATACCGTTGTAGATACCGCCATTGTTGAAGATGACGACAGTCACCGGAAGTTTATAGCGGCTGATAGTAGCGAAGTCCATACCGGAGAATCCGAAGGCGGAGTCTCCCATGACGGCTACTACCTTCTTGCCGGTAGATACGGCTGCACCGATACAAGAACCAATACCCATACCCATAATCGACCATGTAGCACAGTCCACACGATGGCGAGGCATAGACATATCTACGGCATCGCGGGTGTCGTCAAGCGTATTGGCACCTTCATTGACAAGTATAACGTCGGGGTTAGCTTCCAGGAAGGGCTTGATGACCGAAAGAGCCGTCCAATGGTTCATAGGCATCAGCGGTGCGGCATCTGTCAGACGTTTGGCGAACTTAGCATTTTTCTCTTTGCTTTCCGCCTGCAGGGACGTAAGCCATGAGGGGTCTGCAGACATTGACTTTCCTTTTAGTCCGGCGAGGATCCTGTCAAGAGATTCTCCCATATCGCCTACTACGGGTGCAGCGATAGGAACGTTGCGATCGATTTCTTGTGGCTCTACCTCCACCTGGATAAACTTGGTAGTCTTGCTCCATTTTCCCTTGCCGAAGGATAACATCCAGTTGATACGGGCACCGATGACCATTACTACATCTGCCTGCTCCATAATGGTGCTTCGGCAGCTCAATGCGCTGAGCGGGCCGGCATCCGGCATCAGACCCTTGGCCATTGACATGGCGAGATAAGGAATCTTGTAAGTTTCAATCAGAGTCTTAATCTTGTCATCGACCTGAGCATAAGCGGCACCCTTACCCAGAAGGATAGCAGGACGTTTAGCGGAGGTGAGAACCTCGACAGCACGATCTACACTGGCCTGATTGGGAGCTACGGGTGAAACGAGATCTACAGGAGTGAAGTAGAGTTTTTCAACCTCAGAAGCATCCAGAATTTCAGCAAGTGCAGGCGTTGTCATGTCGATATATACGCCACCGGGACGTCCGCTGACAGCAGCACGATAAGCACGAGCTACAGCTGCCGGAATATCCTTAGCGTGGGAACAACGGAAGGCTGCCTTCACCAGAGGCTTGGCGGTGTTAAATTGGTCGAGTTGCTCGTATGTGCCCACATTCATATCCACCATGGTGGGATCAGATGCGCCCGAAATCTGAATCATCGGGTAGCAGTTTACGGTAGCATTGGTAGTGGCGGTCAGTCCGTTCAAGAATCCCAAAGAGGAAACTGTCAGCAAAACACCCGGCTGTTTTGTGAGATAGCCGTGGGTAGCGGCAGCCATACCGGCCTGCTGTTCAAAACGGAATCCATAGTAATTGATGCCCACTTTCTGCATAGCGTAAGCGACTTCGGTCACAGGGATACCTACCAGGCCGTAAACGTCCATAAGGCCGAGACGGCGTAGGCTTTCAGCAAGAATATACATGCCGGTCACCTGTTCAGGAAACTTGGGTGTCGGGCTGGATGAGAGATTATTTGATGCCATAGTAATTTCTATTTTAGTAGTTATTTTTAGTCTTCAGTTCTCAGGATTCAGTCTTCAGCCTTTAGTCTTTAGCTTCAGTTCCTGAGAACTGAAACTAAAGACTAAAAGTAAAGGCTGACAGAGGGATTATGCTTTGGGAAGCGGTTCGGTAGTGCCATTCTTTGCGAACGATGCAATCTGGTCGTCGGTGTAACCAAGAGATTTCAGCACTTCATCTGTGTTCTCGCCCAACTTAGGAGCGGGACCATAAGTAGGCTGGTAGTTGCTCATGGTGAACGGGCATCCTACAGTCACAAACTCACCGATTTCGCCACCCTGATTGATACGAACCAGTGTATTGCCGTCATAGAGGCTCTCATCGGTCATTACCTCCTTGGTAGAGAGCACGGGACCTACCGGAACACCGGCCTTACCGAGGATTTCAGTGACCTCAAACTTGGTCTTGTCGGCAGTCCATTCACCTATACGTTTGTAGATTGCCGGTTTGTTGCGGTCGCG
This sequence comes from Muribaculaceae bacterium, assembly GCA_023667015.1. Lineage (GTDB taxonomy): Bacteria > Bacteroidota > Bacteroidia > Bacteroidales > Muribaculaceae > Lepagella. The sequence goes on from JAMPAX010000002.1 coordinate 222,648, forward strand.
GGCATCGGCGGTGTTGAAGTCGGGATTGGTCAGCCAGTCGGTGAAGCCAACGGCATTACAGAAGAGTTCGAAGTCCTTTTTGCCACGTTGCAATACGATGTAGACGTAGTTGTTGCCATCGATCTCAGAGTCGTAGCCTCCGGCAGGCTTACACTTGTAGGTCCAGCCGAGAACGCCGCCACCTTCGATGTTACCGCTACGCGGTACGCAGTCGCCGAATTTCAGGTTAGGATACTGCGGGAACTGGGTCAGATAGCCGATCTTGTCGAGGGTCAGCTGGTCACGCGTCTTGATACGGCAAAGGTTCAAGCAGGCGTTGTGCATAGATTGGTATACGAAGACACCCTCGCCGGTACGTTCGCGCTGTGCAAGAGCAGCAAGCAGACCAATCAGTAGGTGCATACCAGTATTGGAGTCGCCCAGCGCAGCACCACTCTGTGTCGGGATGTTGTAGTCACCATCATACCAGCCGGTGGTAGAAGCGGCAGCGGCGGTCACCTGTGCGATAGGCTCGTAAGCCTTCAAGTCTTTATACTTAGATGAAAGCGGGAAACCCTTGATGGTACCATAGATACATTTCGGGTTGAGGGAGTGGACAACCTCCCAAGAGAAGCCAAGCTTGTCCATGGCTCCCGGGTGGAGGTTTTCTACGAAGATATCAGCCTCCTTGATAAGTTTTGTCAGGATCTCCTTGCCGTCGGGAGTTTTAGCGTCAAGAGTCAGAGACTTCTTGTCGGAGTTGAGCTGCAGATAGTAGTATGAGGGAAGGTCGGGATTGAATTGAAGTTCCTTACGAGTTGCGTCGCCTACACCGGGACGTTCGATCTTAATGACTTCTGCGCCGAGCCAAGCCAACATTTGTGTACATGAGGGGCCGGACTGCACTTCGGTGAAGTCCACTACTTTAATGCCCTGAAGTGGAGCTGTGTTGTTTGCCATAGTATTTATACGTTTTGATTAATATTTTTCAAAAGTAAAACGCTTCCTAAGGTAAAAGGTTTACGGGAAGTGCTATTTTCGTGGACTGAAAATCGGGAAATTGTGCAAAAAACGTTAAATTTGCAGTTCAGTTGATAAGAGTCAATCTCATAAATCCAATGAAGAATATATATATAATAGCCGCAATGGTGTTGCTTGCAGCTTGTGGTTCATCGAAAAAAGATATTGATACTCCATGTACTCCGCGGGAGGTAGTGGAAAAAATAGAGATGGAGAAGCCACGGGATGATTGGAAGATAGTCGCCGGCCCCCGACATAATGACCGCATACGCATAAACCCTATGGATAGTGCCTTGGCTCTTGTCTTCAACGATAGCAACTACCGTCAGTATGCCTTCGCCGAGAAACTCGGCATCGACCCTATAAGCGATATTGGAGGGGCCTACTTTACAAAGCGCCCCCTTGTGAAGATTACTACCAATAAATATTACTTTGTAGACCCGCTGACACACTCAGTACCCTATCTGGTGCCCGAGGCTGCAGCTCTTCTTCATCACTTGGGAGTAGCCTTCATTGACTCCTTAGGCTCCCGAGGCGCCGACGGCTATTTGATTAGGGTGACAAGCCTTCTGCGTACCCGGCAGTCAGTGAAGAGTCTCCGGAGGGTAAATCGCAATGCTACGGACAGCTCCACTCATCAGTTTGGCACGACCTTCGACCTCTCCTGGTCGCGCTTCCACTGTCTTGACAGCACCCGCACACTCAACCAGGAAGACCTAAAGAATCTACTTGCGGAAGTCCTCGAAGACGCCCGCAAGGAGGGGCGTTGCCTGGTAAAATACGAAAGAAAAACCTGCTGTTTTCACATCACAGCAACCAAATAAAGTCATACTTCAAGCTTCACAAGCCACTTTGTGTCTTGAAAACTTGTAGTTGAGAGATTAGAAGGTTAGAAAGTTAGCTAAGTTGCTCAATAGCCGGCCCTTGGATTTCTATTGTCGACTTTTGTGGAGCTTGGATCTGAGGAGGGTCACGGCTTCACTAAGTTCAGGTGCGCGGCAGATGGCTAAGGCTCCTGTGTAGAAAATCAGGCCTACCGTAATTTGCAGTACCAATTGAACCATGGGGATGCTGCTGAGGGGCAGAACGGCCATCGATACTGCTACCATGGATAGAGAGCCCAACAGGAAGGGCCACATGTCTGTCAGCATTCCCCGAACTGAGACCCCTGTAGAATGCCCTACTATTGCCAATACTATTCCCCAAGCAAGGAGTGAGGATAGTAGTTGTCCCCATACTAATATGGTGATGTCGCCTAAGAAGATTGTTGCCAATAAGCCTACGGCTATCGCCGTGTCTTTCACCACCTCCGCAGCAAACAGCGCCTTGGACTTTCCCAATCCTAATAAGAAATTGGAATACAGAGATAGCAACACTACGAAAATGCCGCGTCCCATAAGAATCTGAAACAACGGAATCGCTTCATCCCATTTCTGCCCGAAGAGGGTGTGGAAGAGTGGTGCTCCAATAGCCGTCAGTCCCAACATGAATGGAAAGAGGATGAAGGATGTGAAGCGATTGATTCGATGCATATACCGCACGTAGCGGCTACGGTCGGACTGAGCACCGGCGAGTACCGGAACAAAAGATGAGGTCAGAATTTGCGACACCGACGCCGAGCCCATCTTGCTCCATTTTTCAGCCTGAGTATATACACCCAATGGCACCATCCCATACATCAATCCTATCACAAAATTATAGATATTAAGACAGGCGGTATTGAGAATCTGTGACGAAAATACCGAAACACCTACGCCCCAAATCTCGCGCAGAGACTTCAACGAGAAAATTAGGGAGGGTAGCCAATTCCCTGTGAGCCACAATATTATAGTCTTGATAAAAGCCAGCGAAAGCTGTTGAGCCACAAGCGCCCAAGCACCATATCCGCGAAGAGCCATGACGATTCCCAGAACCCCGGAACAGAGAAGCCCGATAAGATTGCTCAAAGCCACCATTCTGACATCCATCCGCTTCATAAGCCTATTGGTCTGCACAATAGCCAGACCATTGACTACAAACGTCAGGAACATTACCTTCGACAGAGAGTTCAGCCTACTGTCACCGAACATATCAGCAATGACCGGCCCTAGAGCAAAAAGCAGGAGGTATACCGCAATGCTGACAGCCAGATTAAACCAGAATACCGTAGAATAATCCTTCTGATCAGGACACTCCTTCTGAAGGAGAGCCGCCCCAAAGCCGGAATCTACAAAGATAATAGCGAAGGCTTGGAAAATAGCCAGAGCACCGACCAGACCAAAGTCCTCCTTAGGAATGACATTAGCCAGAACAATCCCAACAAGGGCAAAAACCACCTGTGAAGAGACCCTGTCAATGGTATTCCATTTCAGGGTCTTAGCAGTCTTCTTCTTGAGATTGTCCAAAATCGTCTCTATTTATGTATGCTCAAATAATTATTTGTGTTTAGATTAATTCTCCCGCTATTATCGGAGTAGCCTCCTCCTCAGCCTCCTCTTCTTCGGGTTCTTCCTCTTCCTCCTCCTTGTCGTCTATATCTTCATCATCGGGGTCAGACTCCTCAGCATTGAGCTCGTCATCCTCATCGTCATCCTCATCGTCAGCTACAATAATATCCTCATCCTCGAGCTGTCTTACCTCCTGTTCTTCCTTAGGATTGGAAATCTGCGTGGGGTTGGAAGGAAGGGGGAAAATCTTGGCATTGCCACTCTTCTTAATCTGCGGGTCACCCTTATAATAAATCTTGGTAGAACCCAGACCGCTCACCTTCAAGAGATCCTTCGCCCAGAGTCCGATGTAGCCGGTGCCGAGAGTGAGAGTACACTTTACCTCATCACACTGCAGACGGTCGGCAATGATAGAGCCGGTGCCCGTGATCCGATATTTTGCAGTGTGAGCCATACCGGAGAGATAAATCTTACCATTACCGGCAGTGATAGATGCACTGACATCCGTAGAACGCAGATTTTCAACAAATATCGAACCATTGCCAATAATCTTGGCCTGGAACTTCGGAGAGGGAGCCGGAGAAAAGACCTTAATAGTAAACTGCCCTGAATTCTCTACATAGGTGAGGAAGTCGGAATACACATGAATTACGGGAAGATCCGGCTTGCCTACATCCTCAGTATTAACCTGAATCTTAAGCTTACCCTTAGAATTGGAGAATATGAAAGCATTGTCAAACTCCTTCTCTCCATAGTAAGCCAAAAAACCGGTAGAGTCAGGATTGCAACGATATACGACGTTGACATTGTCTTGGATATATAGACGGTCGAACTGCCCCACGTTAGAAGTGTACTCATGCACGGCAGCATGAGAAAGAGCCGGAAGACCCAGAGTAAGCAAGCAAAACAGCGGGATTATAAGAAATCGTGTAAAAGAATTGCTCATTGACTGATGCGCGTTATGAAAATTATACGTAATTATGGCGCAAAATTAATTAAAAGTTTAATATTCAGGAGAAATATTGTTGGCTTATTTGTCTGAAAATATCCTCTAAATGGTCAAGAGACTCTGCACGCAGCATCTTAATACGCGTCTGGCGGAAGTCGGGAAGTCCCTTGAAAAGAGGGGTAGCCGCCAAATGCCTCCGGATATGCAGGATGCCACGGTATTCATCGATATTGTCAACACTTTCCCGCACCTGGCGCCAGAGAAGCTTAAACTTCTCCTCTACCGGAGTAGGGGTATATTCTCCACGCAGAATAAAATCGAAAGTTTCGCGGAAAATCCACGGTGCTCCGAAGGCCGCCCGTCCTATCATTATACCGTCTACACCATACTTATCGAATGCATCGCGTGCTTTCTGAGGAGTAGTGATATCGCCGTTGCCAATGATAGGAATCTCCATTCTCGGGTCGTTTTTCAACTCTCCTATCAGAGTCCAGTCTGCCTCCCCTTGATACATCTGAGAGCGCGTGCGGCCATGCACGGTCAGAGCACTTATACCGCAGTCTTGCAACCGAGGTCCCAGATCAGTGATGATTTTATTTTCACAGTCCCATCCCAGTCGGGTCTTCACCGTCACCGGTATCGAAACAGCCTTAACAATATCAGAAGTAATCGCGAGCATCTTCGGGATATCACGGAGCATTCCCGCTCCGGCACCCTTGGCAGCAACCTTCTTCACAGGACAACCGAAATTGATATCAATGATATCCGGACCGGCATCCTCCACTATTCGTGCAGCTTCGGTCATCGCCTCCGGATCGCGACCATAAATCTGTATGGCCACAGGGCGCTCAGCATCATTGATATGAAGCTTTCTGACCGTAGAGTTTATATTTCGTATTAGTGCCTCTGCAGATACAAACTCCGTATATACCATAGCTGCCCCCTGTTCGCGACATATCAGTCGGAAAGAAGGATCAGTGACATCCTCCATCGGAGCAAGAAGTACGGGGCGTTCCCCTAAGTCAATATTACCTATCTTCATAATTTTATTGTAAAGTCAGAGAGCTGAGATTCTCCGGGGTAAGCAATTCGGCCACCGCACGGAACTCCTCAGGGGTAACAGCGCGAACCCTCTCAGCAGTAAGAGCCGGATTAAGAATAGCGTCATAATACAGCAGGCTCTTCCCCATCGACATTGCCATAGATTCACGATTATCAGTCGAGACCAATAGCTGACCGCAGTATTGTTCCTTGATTTTAGAGAAAGCGCGTTCGGAGAAAGAGGACTGTGCCAGAGCATCCACGGCTTCAAAAATCAGGCGAGTACACTTCTTGACAGCTGAAGGATCGCAACCGAAATAAATCATAATGGTACCTGCATTGCTCAGCAGGGCTACCGACGAGTCTACGGTATAGACAAGTCCGCGACGCTCGCGCAACTCCTGGTTTAATCGGGAATTCATGCATGGTCCACCTAAATAATTATTGAGTAGAAACAGGGGAAAACGTCTCGGATCGTTTCTGCCGAAAGTGCGTGTTCCAATGATCGTGTGGGCCTGATGGGAATCGCGCGAACGCACCTCAGCAAACCTTGGAGCCACAACAGGAACAGGCCTTGACATTACAGGAGCCGGATGATTAAAACCTCCGAAATATTTGCGAGCAAGGGAAAGAAGTTTATCCGGACTGCCGGGGTCGGAGATGTAGACTACCATATTCGCCGGCGTATAGAACACGTCGAGAAACTCTCGGCAGTCGGCCGAAGAAAGAGAGCGAACACTCCGGGGGGAGCCAAGAATATTGTGGGCCAAGCCGGAGCCGGAATATATCAGCTCCTCAAAATCATCATAGACGGCATCCGAGGGGGAATCGAGATAAGAATGAATCTCCTCGATGACCACCTCACGCTCACGCCTGAGCTCTGAGTCAGGAAATACTGAACATGCGATAATATCACTGAGCAGTTCCAGAGCACGGTCGGCATATCCTGCCGGAGCGTTGGTATAGATAAGTGTTTCCTCCTTGGAAGTATACGCGTTCAGCTCACCACCAATAGACTCCATTCTGTTAGAGATATGCCAAGAGCGGCGATGGGAAGTACCTTTAAAGATAGTATGCTCCACGAAATGAGCGAGACCGAACTTATCGAGAGACTCATCGCGAGAACCCACACCGACAGCCACGCCGATATATGATACATTACCGGGCTGACGCCTGATGACAACACGCAGGCCATTATCGAGAGAAAACACCTTGGGAGCGAGCTCATCTGAAGAAGAATCTATAGTATAAATTGGGGTCATAAGAATAAACTTAGGCTATGGGAGTGCAAAATTAGTGAAAAAAGTTGCAAATAAAGTCTCAAAATTTTGTCAGATATAAAAAAATGTATAATTTTGTATGTTGAATATAAAACCGACAATAAAGAACAGATATGGCATCTGAAAACAAACACGACAATACAGAAGATCAGACCGCGATAGAGAATCTGAACAGCACCCTGACAAGCGCCGGGGAGAAAGTGGCTGCCAACAAGAAGATTATCTGGTGGGGAATCGGCATTGTAGCCGTAGTCGCCGCCTTCATAATGAGCTACTTGTTTATCTATCGCAATCCCCGACTGAACAACTCCTGGGAAGCATATAATAAGGTGCAACTACAGACAATGCGTGGTGAACTCAACGACAGCACAGCCGCCGTGCAGTATCAGAAAGTGGCTGATGAATACAGCGGCACCAATGCCGGAGCTTGTGCTGCCCTCGCAGCTGCCGAGTCCTTCTATGACCTTGGCAAGTATGACCAAGCCATTAAGTATCTCGACAAGTTTGATGTCTCCGAGCCCGTCATCATGGCTCAGAGCCGTCTGCTCCTCGGCGACTGCTACGTAAACAAAGGTGCCGGAAGCTACTCCAAGGCTATTGAAGCCTATCAGGAGGCTATCAGCAAGGCCGATGGCAATCCTCAGATTGTTCCCATCGCTCTAATCAAGGAGGCCAACGTCTACGATGCCCAGAAGAAATATGATAAGGCTCTTGAATGCTACACCACTATCAAGAACTCTTACCCCGAATTCCAATTCGGCAACGGCATGAACGTAGACGCTTACATCGAACGCGAAAACAGCCGCCTTGGCAAGTAACGTCAATAGTTGATAGTTGATAGACAATTGACGATCATTGTAAATTATAAATTGAAAATCCTTCCATAAAATAATAAAACATTTTATGAAATCGGGTCAGGTCTTTCGTAGGCGTGGCCCGTTTCTCTTTAATTAAATTTGAAATCTGTCACAAAAACAACCGCGCATAAGGCTTAAATTTAAATCGACTATCTACTTATCGGAACATATTTTAACACTTTGGTGTTGAAGTATTATGACCAACAGTAATAAGCCTATAGATAATCTGCGTGCCAGTCTCTCCAAGGGTAAAGGCATCTTGGAGAAGTTCCTGATACGTCTTGGGAGTATCCCCGGACGCCTTCAGGGCAATTCTCATTGGCTTATGCTTGTATGTATAATTGCCGGGTTGGCCACAGGCCTGGTTACCCATGTGCTGAACCTGCTTCTTCACTTCATTTCAGGGAATATATTGGGACGGCTGGATCCTTATGGGCCAAACTTGCAGTTCCTATTTCTCCCAACAATCGGCATATTGCTGGCGATAATTTTTGCAAGATATATTGTAAGAATGCCACTCTCGCATGGCACGGATAGAATCCGTAAGTTTCTCAAAGAGCAGAACTATCAGCTTCCACCGCGACTGATGTGGGCAAGTGTAGTAGGCACCTCTATAACCTTAGGGTTCGGAGGATCTGCCGGTGCTGAGGGTCCGAGTGCCTACACCGGCTCAGCCATAGCCAGCAACATCGGACGACTCTTCAGGCTGACTGAGGAAGAGATGCGGGTAATGGTGGGTATAGGAGCCGGGGCCGGCATCGCAGGAATCTTCCGCTCCCCTATTGGAGGTGTAATGTTTACGCTTGAAGTGCTACAGATGCCACTCTCTACAATCCCGGTGATGGCTCTGATTGTGGCTTGCCTTGCCAGTGGTCTGTCATCTTACATGCTTGCCGGACAACAGTTTGACGTAAGCTTCTTCAACTCTATAAAGCCTGAGGGTCAGCATCTCTGGCTTGTAGTACTATTGGGAATAGTATGTGGACTCTACTCAATATACTATACGTATACCTTTCTGGTGACCTCCCGGAGTCTTGGAGCCGTCTCCAATCGCTGGATACGTGGTGTTTTTGCAGGTATCATCATCGGCCTGGGGGTATATTTTTTCCCGTCGCTATATGCTACGGGCTATTCCTCACTCGACAAATTACTTGCCGGAGACAATACAGCAATGATAGGCTACGGACATTTTGGTAGCCTGGAGTTATCACCGCTATTACTTATGGAAGTAGCCCTTGGGATTGTATTGGTAAAGGGTATCGTATGCAGTGCCACCAATAATGGAGGGGGTATAGTGGGCAACTTTGCACCCACACTATTTGCCGGAGGATTCGTAGGCTTTATATTTGCGATGGCTTCCAATACCTGGTTCGGATGTAGTCTTCACATACCAAATTATATATTCTTAGGGATGGCCGGAGCGATGTCAGGAATCATCGAGGCACCTATGATGGCAATATTTCTGACCGCAGAGATGGCCAATCGTTCAGACTTCTTCTGGCCTTTGGCAATCGTATCACTCATCAGTTGGAGCGTCCGCAGACTCATCACCCCCCACATGGAGGGAGTTTGAGAGTAGGTTACAAACCGACAACGAATGGAGAAGGAAGTTGATAGTTGATGGGGATAAAAAAATAGCAGACGTCTTTCACAAGAAGTCTGCCGCAATGCGAATCAAATTTTATATTCTACAAACCTAACATAAACGATCTTTTAATTTTCCTTGCTTTAGTAGTCTATCCTACTTTTATGCCATACTAACCTTAAACATTTTAATTATGAACCGATATGAGTAACCTTTATCTATCAAACCAAATGAACCTATTCTGAAAATTATTAGTTAAGCGCGAGTCTGATTAATATTATCAAAGTTTGTTATCAAAACTTCAACAATGCAAAATTATATTAAAAAAAAGCCATCGCCAAGACTTCAAACGGCAATATTATTGAATATATAAAAATTCCAAATCTTATCTATCTGGTTTTCAAGAATTGTATATTTTATAAATATAAGTCTTAATATTAAAAATATCGAGAGAAACAGGGGAGAACTGCAAGAGAGAAAACCTTTTTTTGGTCATCTCATGAGTTTTTTTTACCTTTGTTTTCGATATGGAAACTGACTCCTCCAAATACTCCGCAGGCCTCCAGCTGGAACAACGGCAACGCCTTCGTCTCTCCCAGCAGCATCTTCGATATGTGAAGATGCTTGAGCTTAATGCGCCCGAATTTGATGAAGTTGTGGAGCGAGAACTTGATGACAATCCGGCTCTTGAATCTAAAGAGGAAGAGACTCCACCGGAGTCAGTGCAAGATGAAACCCCATATTATCTCCGATATACACGCAACGAATCGGCCGACGAGGCAACAACAGAGATAGTAGCAGTAGATGATTCCGACACTCTCTACGACAACTTGATTCGTCAGATCTCTGAAAGGAATGTCAGTCCTGAAATAGCGCGTATTGCCCGATACCTTGCCGGAAATGTCGATTCCAACGGATATATTCGCCGTGACCTTGTCAATATCGTAGATGATATGGAGTTTAATCATGGCATAGTCACCGATATCGAAACGGCTCGCAAAGCTCTCGATCTTATACGTAGCCTTGACCCACCCGGGGTTGGTGCCCGCGACCTCCGCGATACGCTAATTCTCCAACTGGAGCGAATGCCGGCGGGAGAAACCCGCGATGATGCGTTGAGAATCCTCGAAAACAAATTTGAGGAGTTTACCATGCGCCATTATCAGAAACTAATATCCTCGCTGGGTCTTACTCGCGAACGCACCATGGAAGCCGTAGCACTCATCCGGACTCTTAACCCCAAACCCGGAGCCTCCTTTGGAGGGAGTTCAGAATCCCTCGGCAATGTAATAATACCCGATTTCATCGTGGAAAATCGCGATGGTCAGCTCAATATTACTCTCAATAATCGCGTGCCAATGCTGGGTATCGAACAGAGCTTTGAAGAGGCTGTAGCCGCTCTGAAGAGGGATGCTCCCGGCAGAAGAAAACGAAAGGGCTCAGAGTATATAATATCCAGGTATAACGAAGCTCGAGACTTTATAAAGATTATACGGCAGCGCCAGCAGACTATGATGCAAGTAATGACAGCAATCCTGCAAATCCAGTATGACTATTTCATTACCGAGGATATAGACCGTCTCCATCCCATGATGATAAAGGATATTGCCAATATCACAGGCCTTGACATCTCCACAATATCTCGGGCTACTGCCAACAAGTATGTGGCCACCCCCTGGGGTGTCTTCCCTTTAAGATACTTTTTCAGCGACACCATTGGCAATGAAGATGAAGGATTGACCAACAGAAAAATCGAAGCCGAAATCAAAAGCCTTGTGGACTCTGAAGACAAACGCAATCCACTGAGCGACGAAAAGATCTGCAGAGCTCTCAACGATAAAGGCTTCGACGTCTCCCGACGCACTATTGCCAAATACCGCGACCGCACCGGCATTCCCGTGGCCCGTCTCCGCAAAGAGTTTCAATAACTCGAGCCACCAATTCCAAAGTTTACAAATAACAACATCATCGGATTCCCACATAAAACTCAACTGACACCTTTACGCTTTCTATGAAAACCAATACCCTTAGTCTTATAATTGCAATTATCGCTATCATTGCGGCATCCTCCTGCCAAGAAAAACATGGAAACATCCCTGAACAAGAGATTAATGAACTTAAAAACACCATCAAAGCCTCTGCACAATATGAGCTTGAGATGGATAGGAAGCTTGACAGCATACGTCGCAAAATCAACACAGCCGGTAATATAGAAGATAAATTCCACCTTAATCTTCAACTCTCAGAAGATTACAGACCTATAAACACCGACTCTGCCCTCTACTATGCCTCTGTCAGCTATTCTCTGGCAATGCAGGGAACTCCCAGGATGAAACTGGAGAGTGAAATAGCAACTGTCAATGCACTCTCTACGGCAGGCATCTTCACCGAGGCAGAACATCTCTTCGACACACTCAGCACCGAAACGATGGATTCAACACTCCGCACACAGTATTGGCTCGCCGGCAGAACACTATATAGCTACATGCGAAGCTATGTAGATGGGCAAGATCGCTACTATAAGATATACACCGACAGGTACATAGCATTCGACGACAGTCTCCTCCAACATCTCCCCGCCAACGATGATTTCCGCCAATTTGTCTACGGCGAACGCCTTGTTTCCGATGGGCGTTATGAACAGGCACAACAGACTTTGCAACAGCTTATGAAGAAAGTAGACCCCCGCTCTAATCTTTATGGCATGGCGGCATATCAGCTGGCAGAGGTATATCTCCACACAGGCCACACGGAGAAATATGCGGCAAATCTGGCCATAGCTGCCAAGACAGACGTGGAATGCTGCGTACATGAAGGTATCGCCTTGCCAACATTGGCCAACTGGCTTTACGAGCAAGGAGAGATGGCTGATGCCTTCCTCTTCATCAACTATGCTCTTGAAGACGCTATGAAAGGAAACGCCCGAATGCGCACAGTATCCATCGCCAAGATGGTACCTCTTATTGATAGTGCGTATCGTGAAAGAATTAACTCCTCGCGCGATGAGCTAATGGTCTATTTTATACTTGTGAGTTTTCTATTTATCCTGACCGGAGGGCTGGCAGCAGTTCTTGTAAGAAACATCCGTCGGGAACGTGAGAGTCAGAAAAAATTAGCCTCGCTCTCAAAGCTCCAAGAAACCTACATAGGCAACTTCATTCGTCTCTGCTCAGAATATGCCGACAGGCTCGATTCGCTGTCAAAGACTGTGAGTCGAAAATTGACAGCCGGGCAGAGTGATGAACTCCTGAAACTCGTAAATTCCGGCAAATTCGCCGACTATCGCAATGAACGATTCAACGCGATGTTCGACCGTGCATTTATAGATCTTTATCCCGATTTCATCGAAGGAATCAACTCACTTCTGAGGCCCGAAGAGCAGCTCATCTACAACCCCGAAGAGCCTCTGAGCGCAGAACTGAGAATATATGCTTTTGTAAGGTTAGGCGTTGAGGAGAGCACAAGAATTGCACAAATACTCCACTATAGCGTCAGCACAGTCTATGCCTACCGCAACCGCATGCGCAACAAAGCCATCAACCGCACCACCTTCGACACAGACGTGATGAAAATTAGAAATTAGGAGTTAGGAATAACGTCACTAAATTTAGAAAATTTAGTTCCGGTTCATAAGTTTATTGGTATCTGAGTATAAGTCGAAATAATTATCTATCAAGGATATTATTTAAACTCATAAATTTATAAACCAATAAATCAGCCCCCGGCTGATTTATTTAACCACCGGCAATTCGATGCGGAAGGTAGTTCCTTTTCCCTGGGTAGATTCCTTAACGTAGATCTTGCCGCCATGGTATTCCTCTATGATACGCTTGACAAGGGTCAGTCCCAGTCCCCAGCCCCTTTTTTTGGTAGTATATCCCGGATTAAAGACGTTCTTAAAGTTTTTCTTCGCAATGCCCTTCCCGGTGTCGGTTACATCGATATATAGCTTGCCGTGGTCTTCACCGGTGGTAATACTGATATCGCCGGCTCCATCCATAGCATCTACTGCATTCTTGGTAAGGTTTTCCATCACCCACTCAAAGAGAGGACGAGACAGCATTACCCCATGGTCATCTTCGCTGAGATGCATAGTGATTTTGACTCTGCCGGAGACTCGATTCTTCATATACCCTAAAGATGAGCCTACAACGTCATTAAGATATTCCAATTGCATCTCCGGCCGGGACCCGATCTTTGAAAAACGGTCGGCAATCGTCGACAGACGCATTACGTCCTTATTGATTTCCTCCGTCACCTCCTTATCAGCACCAGTCTCCGCCAGATACTCATTCCATGCCATCAGCGACGATATAGGGGTGCCCAACTGATGGGCCGTCTCTTTAGACAATCCTACCCATACCCTATTCTGTTCTGCCCTTTTCGTATATACTACAGCTAAATATATGACAACGATAAGAATTAGCATAACTCCGAGCTGTACATACGGATAATAGCTCAACCGCTTCAATAGGATAGAATCTTCATAGTATATGTATTGCACCGTATTGTCGTAGACCTCCACCTTAATAAAATGGGGGTCAGAATCAGCAAGTTCCTTAAGGGGTACTCCGCCTCCCGAACTTCGCAATCGTTGCGTAAGATATTGGATATTCTTATCAGACAGCATCGCCACGGGCGTCCCAATAGTGTCTGTCTTATCCGGCAGGGGATAATTGCGGTATTCTACGATATTATAATTCTCATCGGAGACCATCACCGGTATGGAATTATTCTGGGAGATAATAGTCAGAAGAAACTCTATATCAGCATCAATATCGGCTTTAGCCAATCTTTCAGTGGCCTTAGCCCATATATTCATCCTTTCGCGCTCCTGCTTTGCGAGTTCCTTAACCAAGTTATTGCTGACAATCAAGAATATAATAACCGCGATAAGGGAGACGGCTATGAAAATCATTTTGCCGGTGCGCTGGCGCTCGTAGATACCCATTTAAGTAACTTTAATTGCGAAAATCTTTAAGAATAAACTCCGGTACGGCATCGGCTGTATTTTCACCTATAATAATATCGGCAACATCCTTTACTTCTTCTACTGCATTTTCTACGGCCACCGCCACATCAGCAATCTTGAGCATAGGGATGTCGTTGAGATTATCACCGAAAGCTACGATTCTATCAGCTCCTACCCTATCGGCGAGTCTCCTTACGGCCTTAGCCTTAGTAGCGCCCTCGGGGAAAGCCTCGAGAAGAGCAATCTCAGGTCCGTAGATATCATGATAGAATAGCGGATTAATCTCCGGAATCAATCGAGTCTCTTCATATACTTTCAGAGCCTGCTTTGTTGGATACATTGCGTAGAAGAGCAGGGTATTGTCGAGAGTGTCGGGAATATCGCTATGTCCGGCTTGGTCAATACGCACTCGTTTATAGGGGGTATGGGCACGAGCCTCGAGGAATTCGCGTTCCAAATCAGTAAGCTCTCCCTGATGATACATTTGTATGCGATGGTCTTCCAGAGTATACAGAAATGTCGGAACCCGATGATTGCGATAAATCTCCAGAAGCTTTCCGGGGATATCCGGTTGCATATACTGCACATCGAGATAATGGTTGGCATTACTGTCCCAAAGGGCCACTCCGGTCATTACCACTGTAGGAATCTTCAAGTCGATCTCTTGCATAAGCGGACCCACAGTTGCGGGAGTGCGAGCTGTAGCCACGCTAAAAAGAGCTCCGCAGGCTATAGCCTCGTTGAGCAAGGCTACAGAACGTGGGGAGACCAACGAGTCATTGCCAAGAAGAGTACCATCAAGATCTGAGACATATAGTGTTTTTCCTTCCATATCGATGATGGTCACTATTCTTTTTCAGGTTTATTCTTAATTTCTACAAATTCTACGTCTTCGACCTGCGATTCGGTACGAATTCGCTGTCCCGAAGATCGGTCTTCAGAAATTGTAGTCTGCTTAAAATCTCGAATTTCAGTGAATTTTACATCCTCGGCATATTCCTGAGGAATAATTGACGTTCCTCCGGTACTATAGCCGCGACGTTGAGATGTCCATTCTCTGCCGCGGCGCTCTTCATATTTTTCGCGAGCTTTGCGTTGCCTTTTTTCCTCCTTGCGTGTAGGGAGTCCCATCATTCGACGGATAAAGTCCTCCGAACGACGCTGTGCGAAGCCGTAGAACCACCTCTTCCAGAGAGGCCACGTCAACACGAGCAGAAAGACTAATAAGAAAAAATAACCCATACTTAATCCGTATTATGCGTTATTATGCCTTTATACCTCGCGAGCAAAGGGGAATAGAGAGAGAAGAATGTAGAACAACACGAGCCATAGAAGTCCGGAAGTCTGAAGGAAACCCACGAAGAGTGCAGCTGCAACAATCAGCAGATAGCGAGCCTCGTTGCCTCGCCAGCCGAAGGTCTTAAACTTCAGCGAGAACAAGCGGATAGGAGAAATCATCAGCCAACTCTCTATTAAGACTGTAGCCAAGAAGACAGCAGGATTGAAGAGTAGGGGGACACCTTTCGCAGCCAAGGCACAATAGCCAATCCAGAAAATGGCATTTGCCGGAATAGGCAATCCAATGAAGGATGAAGACTGCCGGTCATCGATATTAAACTTAGCCAATCTTAGCGCGCCGGCCAAGGGAATAGCCAAAGTAAACCATCCTAGCCATCCGGGAGCACTACACTCGCGAGCTACATTGAAAAGAATTACGGTCGGCGCCACTCCGAAACTGACCATGTCGCAAAGGGAATCGAGTTCCTTGCCAAGATTCGAATAGGCATGAAGCAGTCGGGCAGTAAATCCATCGAAGAAATCTGCAAAAGCCGCTATAGCAATACAAATGCATGACCACTGCCAGGCTTCGAGTTTTCCAATTTCAGCGAAACCGCGAGAAGCGAAAATTATAGCGCAAACACCTCCGGCAAGATTTATAAGGGTTATGAGATTGGGAAAATTTCTTACAACTATGTTCATTGCAACCAATTAGAGATTTATGGGCGAAGGCACGCCAGAGGGGTGAGACCTCCTCGCGTAATCTGCCCTAAATTGAGTAAGACATCAGAATTCGGAGGGAGGTATATGTCCACTCTCGAACCGAATTTTATGAAGCCAAGATGATCATCGATATCAGCTTCTTCCCCCTCACGTGCATAAGTTACGATTCTGCGTGCCATTGCTCCGGCTACCTGCCGGACGGTGATTTTCTGTCCTTCGGGGGTAACAATACCGATTGTAGAGCGCTCATTCTCAGTACTTGCCTTAGGAAGATATGCCGACAAGAAGCGACCGCTGTGATGGCGTACGTATTCTACGCGTCCATCAACGGGAAACCAATTTGCATGGACATTCAGCGGAGACATAAAAACCGAGACCTGAATTGCCTCACCCTTGATGAATTCCGGTTCCATCACCTTCTCGATGACCACAACGCGACCATCCACAGAGCTAACCACCATATCATGGCGAGAGCCGCGATAAATGCGTTTGGGACACCGGAAAAAGTTGAACACAAAAGAATAGAGCAGAGCCGACCCTGCTGAGAATATCGCAGGGAGTACGATAGTAGGCATAATCAACCATACCAGCGTGTTGAGCGCTGCAAGAACGATAAACAGAAGCACCAGAATATTGGTACCCTCATGATGTATTTTAACTCTGCGTAATTTCACCAATTACAAAAGTAATACAAAACTGCATTCTGACCAAATTTTTTTCTTCATGTCTCAAAGAAATTTCTTAATTTTGCGGTTGATTGCGGTTTGGAGATGTGTATCTAATATTGGTCTCCCCATCCGCTCATAATTTTTTGACTATGGATATCTCATATAAATGGCTTAAACGCTTTATTGATTTCTCGCTGTCTGCGCGTGAGCTGACAGCCGCGCTGACGTCTCTCGGCCTCGAATGCGACACTGTCGAAGAGGTAGAGTCTATCCGCGGTGGCCTCCGCGGTGTCGTCGTAGGAAAGGTTCTCACTTGCGAAGACCATCCTGACTCCGACCACCTGCATATCACTACCGTAGACCTGGGTACTGATACTCCCGCCACTATCGTCTGTGGCGCTCCGAACGTTGCCGCCGGACAGACAGTAGTCGTCGCTACCGTGGGCACCA
The DNA here is from genome assembly GCA_023667015.1 of Muribaculaceae bacterium. Lineage (GTDB taxonomy): Bacteria > Bacteroidota > Bacteroidia > Bacteroidales > Muribaculaceae > Lepagella. Next base: position 239,876 of record JAMPAX010000002.1, read on the forward strand.
TCCTATATCAAGGTGACAAGGAATTCAAGATTAAAAAGTCTAAAATCCGTGGCGTAGAATCCTTCGGCATGATTTGCGCCGAAGATGAGCTCGGCCTGGGGAATGCCCATGATGGTATTATGGTGCTCCCCGACAATCTTAAGCCCGGCACCCCCGCTGCTGAGGTATTTGGAGTGGAAAGCGACTATCGCTTAGTGGTTGAGCTTACCCCCAACCGCGTAGACGCCGCCTCGCACTATGGCACAGCACGCGACCTGAAAGCATGGCTCATGCGCCAAGCATATGATCTCAACCCCAAGTCGGAAATGCCAAGCATTGATATCCCCGACGATTCCTCTTTCAGCATAGATTCTCCTGAAGGGGCAGCGTCGGTGAAGGTGGAAGACACTCAGGCATGTCCGAGATATTCCGGAATCACAATCCGGGGCGTCAAGGTAGCTGAATCCCCCGACTGGCTCAAGAACCTACTGATTGCCGTAGGGCAACGTCCTATCAATAACATTGTAGATATCACAAACTTCATACTCCTCGGCTTGGGACAGCCTCTACATTGTTTCGACCTTGCTCACGTAAAGGACGAATCAATCGTTGTACGTACCTGTGCGGAAGGCACCCCCTTTGTCACCCTCGATGGCGTTGAGCACAAGCTCAACTCTGCCGACCTTATGATTTGCGACAGCGAAAAGCCTCTATGTATTGCCGGTGTGTTCGGCGGTCTGAACTCCGGAGTCACAGAGTCTACCACCGACGTTTTCATCGAAAGCGCCTGGTTCAACGCCACCAGCGTGCGCCGCACTGCTCGCCGTCATGGTCTTAGCACTGATGCTTCCTTCCGCTATGAACGTGGCACAGACCCCAATATCACTGTATATGCCGCACGCCTCGCTGCCGTTATGATTCGCGAGCTCGCCGGAGGCCGTATCTGTGGCGATGTCGTTGACATTCTCAATGCCGATACCGCTCCCGTAGCTATGGACTTCTCGCTGAGCTACTGCCGCCGCCTTATTGGCAAGGAGATACCTTCCGACCTAATCGTCATGATTCTTAAGGCGCTCGAAATTGATGTACAGCCGGGGAAAGATGATGACACATTGTCGCTGAAGGTGCCCCGCTATCGTGTAGACGTCACTCGTCCATGCGATGTTGTCGAAGAGATTCTTCGCGTCTACGGTTATAATAATGTGGAGATGTCGGAAGAGACCCACGCCACTCTCTCGCGTCGTGGTCCTGTAGACTTCAGCTATCAGCTCCAACAGCTTGTCTCCGACATGCTTACCGACCGCGGTTATGTAGAGATTCTCAACAATTCTCTGACTGCAAAGAAATATTACGCTGACTCTGAACGTTGGCCCGAGGCCGGATGTGTCCATGTACTCAATCCCCTCAGCGGAGATCTTTCATTGATGCGTCGCTCTCTTCTTTATGGTGGCCTCGAAAGCCTCTCTCACAACATCAACCGCAAGGCCACCGACCTGCGTATGTACGAGTTTGGCAACGTCTACGAACAGAACCCTGAAGCTGAATCCACTGCGGAAGCTCCCCTGGCCCCCTTCAAAGAGACGCCAATGCTTGGCATCTGGCTGACCGGCAACTACACCTCAGCTTCCTGGAACACCAAGCAGACTGAAGCATCTGTCTTCGACCTCAAAGGAGACCTCTTTGACATTCTCAGAAGACTCGGACTCGACATACGATCGCTGACACAGCAGCAAGACTCTGACGAAATATTCTCAGCCCGACTGTCATTGACAATGCCGGGAGGGAAGAAACTCGGAGAACTCGGCATACTGCGTTCAACGCTCCTTCGCAAGTTTGACATCGAGCAGAATGTGATGTATGCTGAAATAAATTGGAAAGTGCTGTTCAAAGCTGTTGGCAGCAAAGAAGTCTTCTTCAAGGAGCTGCCCAAGACACAGCCGGTACGCCGCGACTTTGCATTGCTCATAGACAAGAATGTAAGCTTTGATACTATTGAGCGCACAGTGCGCAAGGCTGAACGCAAACTCCTCGGCGATGTACGCCTCTTCGACGTCTACGAAGGAAAGAACCTCCCTGAGGGCAAGAAATCCTACGCTATCAGCATTACGCTCCAAGATATGGAAAAGACACTCGATGACCGGCGCATCGACCAGGCCGCCGGCCGCATCGTAGATGCCCTTCGCAAAGAACTCGGAGCGGAACTACGTTAGGAAACAGGAATTAGGAATTTAATAATACAATAAATATATTTTAGTAAGACATAATTCATGGGAAGAGCATTTGAATATCGCAAAGCCCGTAAGCTAAAACGCTGGGGCAACATGAGCCGCACCTTTACCCGTATTGGTAAGGAAATCACAATCGCCGCTAAAGCCGGTGGTCCGGATCCGGCCACAAACCCCCGCCTGCGCGCCCTTATGCAGAATGCTAAGGCTGCCAACATGCCTAAAGATACTGTAGAACGTGCTATCAAGAAGGCTACCGATAAGGATGCCAGCGACTACAAGGAGATTATCTACGAAGGATACGGACCTCACGGTATCGCTATCGTGGTAGAGACAGCTACCGACAATAACCAGCGCACCGTAGCCAACGTGCGTTCATACTTTAATAAGCACGGCGGTTCGTTAGGCACCCAGGGTTCCCTCTCTTTCATGTTCGACCATAAAAGTGTGTTCCACATCAAGCCCGATGAGACCAAGAGCGTAGATGACTTCGAACTCGAGCTCATGGACTTCGATGCTGAGTTGGAGCATGACACGGAAGAATGGGTAGTATATGGAGCTTTCGACCAGTTTAGCAATCTCCAGAAATTCCTCGAAGACAGCGGCATGGAAATTATCAGCGCGGAATTTGACAGAATTCCTACCGACTATAAGGAGGTCACACCCGAACAACGGGAAGCAATCGAAAAGCTACTCGAGAAGTTTGAAGACGACGAAGACGTCCAAAACGTCTTCCACAATATGAAGGAGGAGTAAAGCTCCGAAGCCCCTCCCTTGGGGCTCTATCATTAATCAGAACGTAGGGACGCACGGCTCGTGCGCCCTTTCTATTATCAACATGTTGTGCCGGACGCACGAGCCGTGCATCCCTACGTTCCATTGGAAATACGGTTTATTATACCGCTTCTTAGATAAAAAAGTTCCCGTAGGTAGAACCTACGGGAACTTTTTTATGATTATCGGGTAGTGAAATTATTTCACGAGAACTTTCTGAGACTTGCCGTTAACGACCTTGATGTATAGGCCGTTTTCGGGGTTGGCTACGCGTACACCCTGGAGATTGAAGTATACGGCCTCGCCATCAGCCGCTTCGATAGCTTCAACGCCGGAAGCCTTTACACCCTTAACTACGAGATTTCTGAATTCCCAAGTGTCGGCACCTTCAGCGGAGCTGGTGTAACGGATACCGAGCTGGATCTTCTTACCTTCGAAGTCCTTCAGAGAGATGTTACCGCTGTTGGAGAAATTCCAGGTCTTTTCCTCCGGCCATGTGGGGATCTCTAGGTTTGTCCATTCTCCACCTTCTTCACGAGCCAGGAAGTTGATTTCTTCCTTCACGTTGGGGTTATTCTGGAACTTAGCAGCGTGCTCGAAAGATACAGTCACATCATTGTAGTCGGCGAGGTCGATTACGGGGCTGTAAGCGATAGCCGTAGCAGCATAGTTAGTGCCACCGAGATAGGCGCTTGCATTCAGATAGTAAGCGTTGTTGTAGTTCTTCCAAGAGAATACATAAGTAAGACCTTCAGGTAGTACAACATTCTCGAATGTCCAGTCGCACTCAGTATCAGTAGCAGTCAGACCTTCGTAGATATTACCATTCTGAACGGGAGTGTCACCGCCACCGATAACGCCGTTTTCGCCAAGTACGTATTGTGTTACGCTCTTGATACCGGCGCCTCCGAAGTATGCCTCATAGTTACCATAGACTGTCAGTTCCTTGCCGAGGTTGCCCGGGTTGTCTGCCAAGTTGACAGCATTGCGGATTTCACCTGCGGGAAGTTGAACAGCGATGCACTCGGCAACATTTGTTGTAGATGCAGAGGGTGCGAGGGTAATCATTGTCTTGGCTACACCGGTAGTACCGAAGATAGTAGCGCTGAGGTCCATACCGCCATCGGGAATTGCACCCACGATGTAACCCTTCACGTAAGCGTGCTGTACGCCAATCATTGAAATAGCCTTAAGCTCAGGGATTGTAAGAGGAGCGGCTGCAGAGCCGAGAGTTTTCTCTTCGGGAGCGACGGGAGCTGCGCCTACCCACTGGTATGAGTTTGTTTCCTTAATACCGGGCATGCCGCAGTATTTCTGGGCAGTACCACAGAGGATCACCTGATGACCGAGGTTTTCAGGATGAGCCTGGAGGTTGAGAGCAGTGCGGAGAGAACCGCTGGGAAGCTGCACAGCGATGCAAGCATCCTTCTGATCTTCCTGGCTGGAGCCTGCTATCAAGATGTTTGTGGCCAAAGGAGCTTCAGTGGAGCTGATGGAGAAGTTGTAGGTGTTGGGAGATACACCGGTGTTAACGTATCCAACGATGTAACCCTGTACATAAGTGTTTTGAACAGTGGCGTCGGCCTGAAAACCGGAGATAAACTGGTCCACTGTCAAAGGATTCTCGAGAGTACCTGTCTCTGCTGCGAATCCGGCAACTGCGAAGCAAGCAGCTGCGAGAGTGAGTAATGATTTCTTCATAGAGAAAAAATTAAGTTAATATAATTATTGATGGATATTCGATCCCTGTTGATACCCTTGTCTACCTGCTGTGGGTTGCAAACCAACAGCTAGTATAGAGAAGCTACTATAGAGACATGGTAACTATGAAAATAGGTAGTGTCGAAAGGCACAGATACCAATTGTCAACGCAAAGGTATAAAAATTTATAGCACGCGCAAAATAGATTGTAAAAGAAATTTGTTAAAAATTTGTGAAGTATCGCAGAACTTCGTAATTTTCGGAAAAATGATGATGATATGAAAAAGCCAAAACTTGTTGTATCCACCGGCGCCGGAGTGAGTGCCGAAAGTGGCATCTCAACATTTCGTGATGCTAATGGACTGTGGGAGAATTATCCCGTAATGGAGGTAGCCTCTGCCGACGGCTTCCGTCGCAACCCTGAATTAATCCATAAATTCTACAACGAACGCAGGGTAAAGCTTGCAGAGGTGCTCCCCAATGCCGCCCACAAAGCCTTAGTAGATCTTGAGAAAGACTATGACGTCTGGATAATCACCCAGAATGTCGACGACCTCCACGAGAGAGCGGGAAGCGCTCATGTGACCCACCTTCACGGCGAGTTGATGAAGATACGATCAGTATATGACCCCGACTATATCGAGACACTCGACTCCCCCTTAACGACAACGACGCCACAGACACGCGGGCGCAATGGCGACCCGATGCGTCCCCATATAGTGTTCTTTCAAGAGCCGGTACCGATGATAGGGGAAGCTATGGATATCACGGCCGAAGCCGACATATTTGTGGTCATAGGGACATCGCTGGTGGTGTATCCGGCCGCCGGATTAATCAACTGTGTACGTCCCGGCACACCTATATATTATATTGATCCGCGTCCGGCCGACACCAGCGGCATACCTAACGTCACCGTGATAGCCGAGCCGGCCACAAAAGGTGTGGTGACGTTGGAGAGACTGCTGAAGGAACGTCCTCTTATTCGGACAGAAAATAAATAAGGAGAAAAGAGACAAAAATATGTTGTAAAACATATATTGTGTTGTAGATAATAAAGAAAAATTTCGTAATTTTGTGGAAAACCTACAAATACCTACAAACACTCTAAATATGGCAAAAGTAAAAGGAGCTATCACCGTAAACGTGGAGCGTTGCAAGGGATGCAATCTCTGCGTAGTGGCCTGTCCTACCAAGACACTGGCGCTACAGCCGAATGAGGTCAACGACCGCGGCTATCATTACGCCTATATGGCCAACCCCGACAACTGTACAGGATGCTGTTCCTGCGCCTGGGTATGCCCGGACGCATGCATCGAAGTATACCGCGTAAAGGTGGACTAATACCTACAAGAAGAACAACAAACAAACAACGACAAAACAGAACAAACGATATGAAAGAAGAGGTAAGACTAATGAAAGGCAACGAGGCGATAGCCCATGCCGCCATCCGCTACGGATGCGACGGATACTTCGGCTATCCCATCACCCCTCAGTCTGAGGTGCTTGAAACCCTCGAGGAGCTCATGCCCTGGGAGACAACAGGAATGACCGTCCTTCAGGCCGAATCCGAAGTTGCCGCCATCAATATGGTCTACGGCGGTGCCGCCTCCGGCAAAGCTGTGATGACATCTTCGTCATCTCCCGGTGTATCCCTGAAGCAGGAAGGTATCTCATATATCGCCGCTGCTTCTCTGCCCGCTTTGGTGCTCAACGTTATGCGTGGCGGCCCGGGTCTGGGTACAATCCAGCCCTCTCAGGCTGACTATTTCCAAGCTACAAAGGGTGGCGGCCATGGTGACTACCACTTGATTGTACTCGCCCCCTCCACAGTACAGGAGATGGTAGACTTCGTAGGCCTCGGCTTTGACCTGGCTTTCAAATACCGCAACCCCGCTATGATTCTCGCCGATGGTATCGTTGGCCAGATGATGGAGAAGGTAGTGCTCCCTGAGCAGCGTCCACGACGCACAGAGGAGGAAGTGCGCAAACAGTGTCCCTGGGCTGCCAACGGCCGCAAGGATGGTCGCAAGCGCAATGTAATCACCTCCCTCGAGCTCGAATCCTCACGCATGGAGGTTATCAACCATGAGCTTCAGGCACGCTATCGTGAAATTGAAAAGAACGAGACCCGCTGGGAAGAAATCGACGTTGAGGGAGCTGACTACCTCATCGTAGCCTTCGGCTCCATCGCTCGTATCTGCGACAAGGCTAAAGAACTCGCAGCTGAAAAAGGCATCAAGATCGGTATCGTTCGCCCCATCACACTCTGGCCGTTCCCCACAGAGGCTGTGGAGAAAGCTGCCAAGGGTAAGAAGGGTGTCCTCGTTGTCGAACTCAACGCCGGACAGATGATCGAGGATGTACGCCTCGCAGTGCACGACTCACTTCCCGTAGAACACTTCGGCCGTCTTGGCGGAATCATCCCCAGCCCCGAGGAAGTTGTAGAAGCTCTCGAAAAGAAAATCATCAACAAGTAATCAGCCGTCTCTAATCTTTTCTAATCGAAATTCAATGGAAATTAATGATATAATTCGTCCCGAGAATAAGGTCTATTCCAAGCCTGAGCTTCTCGAAGAAGTCCACATGCACTATTGCCCCGGCTGCTCCCACGGCGTTATCCACAAACTCATCGCCGAGGTAGTCGCAGAAATGGGACTTACTGACCATACTGTGGGCATCTCCCCCGTAGGCTGCGCCGTATTTGCCTACAACTATATTGACGTTGACTGGGTAGAAGCTGCCCATGGTCGTGCACCCGCTGTAGCTACTGCTATCAGCCGCCTGTGGCCCAACGATGTCGTCTTCACTTATCAGGGCGACGGCGACATGTCCGCTATCGGTACTGCAGAGTCTATCCACGCTGCCAACCGTGGCGAAAACATCGTAATGGTATTCGTCAACAATGCTATCTACGGTATGACCGGTGGACAGATGGCTCCGACTACTCTCGTAGGTCAGAAGACTGCCACTACTCCCTACGGACGTCGCGTAGACCTCAATGGTCATCCCCTGGAGATCACAAACCTTATGGCTATCCTCGACGGAACTTGCTACGTCACTCGCCAGAGTGTACATACTCCCGCCAATGTTCGCAAGACCAAAGCCGCTCTCAAGAAGGCCTTCGAAAACGCCATCGCCAAGAAGGGTACCAGCGTAGTAGAAATCGTCTCCACTTGCAACTCCGGCTGGAAGCTCTCCCCCGAGAAGGCCAACGAATGGATGACAGAGAACATGTTCCCGAAATATCCTCTTGGTGATCTGAAGAACGAATAATAACCTCCAAATCTATACCATTAATCATGAAAGAAGAAATCATTATTGCAGGCTTCGGCGGTCAGGGTGTTCTCTCTATGGGAAAAATCCTCGCCTACTCAGGCCTTATGGACGACAAGGAGGTCACTTGGATGCCTTCCTACGGCCCCGAACAGCGTGGCGGTACTGCCAATGTTACTGTTATCCTTTCCGACGAGAAAATATCATCCCCCGTCCTCGACAAGTATGACATCGTCATCGCTCTCAACCAGCAGAGCCTTGATAAGTTCGCTCCCAAGGTAAAACCCGGCGGCATCCTTATCTACGATACCAATGGTATCCACAACCGTCCCAACCGCGATGATATCGAAATCTATCCTATCGATGCTATGGACGCTACTCTTGAAATCGGCAACTCCAAGGCTTACAACATGGTAGTCATGGGTGCTCTGCTCGAGGCTATGCCTTACAAGCTCCCCATGGAGAATGTCATCAAGGGTCTGAAGAAGTCACTTCCCGAGCGTCACCACAAGCTCATCCCTCTGAATGAGAAGGCCATAGAGAAGGGTCGAGAAATCCTCAAGAAATAATCAAAGGAAATTCGACTAACCTCCCATACAGAAACGAAGCCGGCAGAAACAAATTTTGCCGGCTTTTTTTATGAGATAGGGTTAAGAGTCTATCTCACTATTCGAACATCTACTTAGCGACGACGGAAGGATTTTTTGTGGCGGTAGCTGCTTCTTGAGGAGCGGTAGCTGCTACGATTGCTACTACTTAGCGTTGAACTAATGTCGGGCGTTGGATTGACACTCCTGTCTTTATCCCGCAGAGAATGACTAAAGAGCCATTCGTAGCTCGCAGGATTATTGAAAAGCCTTGCCGGTTGTGAATGATTCATCCCGGCTACTCTATTGTAGACCAATCGCGGCGTAGACGCGTCCACACTCTTCATGGCCGCTACTACCTTATCACTCTCTGAGATGCTTACTGCTCGGTCTGCTGTGCCATGGATTATCCAAAGTGGTACTTGATTTAGGTTTGAAAGATTCTTGACAGTACCCCCACCACACATTGCTAAGGCAGCGGCAAATCTATCGGGATAAGTAGCTACAAGATCTATTGTGCCATAACCACCGAGACTCATACCTAAAACATATACACGATTGGGGTCTACATTATAATTCTCGCACATATAGTCCACAAGCTTTATAAGCTTTGAGGGCTTCCATGCTCCTCCGGGATTCTGAGGAGCTATGACGTATGAGTCGAGGTTATGACCCTTAGAAATGGCAGCTATCGTGCCATATCGTTTTACTCGGTCGAGATTGTTGCCACAAAGACTACTGCCATGAAGAAAAACCACTAAGGGCTTACATTCATTTTGAGTCAAAACCGTCTGAGGCACTGATAGCCAGAAATTATATGAATCATTGACCTTGCCAATCTGCTTGAAAAGTCCGGGCGGTGTAATCTCTAACGCTGACCTCTTCTCCATCGCGGGAACGGGGGCAGGATCGGGTACAGGAGTCGGCTCAGGCACCGGTGCCGATACGAGATTAAGAGTGCTTAGAAATATTATTGCTGTCGCTGAAAATAATCTTTTAAATGTTATCATTACTTTATTAACGCACAATATTCTGCTTTATTGCATCTTGTCTAGTTTTATGGGTTCTTCAGAGGGGATAAGTTCCAAACGACGTTTCGCTATCATGAACCATCCTCCGGCAATGGCGGCTGCTGTCAGTCCGATGCCGATAGCCACCTCTTGTGGCAGACCTACTCCCTCCGGTTGCGGTGCCGCAAGTATATAGCTTGTACATACAGCAGTCATAAACAATGCCGGAATCATAGTGACCAGATACATCTTTCCACGACGCGCAAGCCAGAGGGTTACGGCCCAGAGGGTGAAGACCGAAAGTGTCTGGTTGCACCAAGCGAAATAACGCCAGAGGGTATTAAAGTCTACCATCATGATGACAGCGGTCAATACAAATATGGGGATAGCCACCGCAAGTCGGGGCCAGATTTTCTTCTGTTCGATTCCGAAAATGTCGGCTACCGACAGTCGGGCACTGCGAAGAGCCGTATCGCCGGTGGTGATAGGGGCGGCTACTACTCCGAGGAGTGCCAACACACCTCCAAAAGTACTGAGCCAGCCGAAAGATACGTCATTGACAAGCGTAGCTGTAGAATGTCCCTCTACAGCCATATAATCTGCAAGAGCCTCATAAGAACCGGTGAAGGTCACTGCAGCTGCTGCCCAAACAAGAGCCACAACACCCTCAGCCACCATCGCGCCGTAGAAAACCGGGCGCGCCAACTTCTCATTCTTCAGGCATCGTGCCATCATCGGCGACTGAGTAGCATGGAAGCCGGAGATTGCACCACAAGCTATGCTTACAAACATCATTGGGAACACCGGCAAGCCGTGGGGATTATGACTGCCAAACCCACTACCGAAATCTACCGGTATTGAAGCCTCGCCAAAGAGAAGAACACCCATTATACCGGCGGCCATAAAGAGCAAAGCAAAGCCAAACACCGGATAAATATTTCCAATAACCTTATCTATAGGGAGCAGCGTAGCTAATATATAATAAGCGAAGATGACTACGAGCCAGAAAGTGACATTCAGATAATCGGGAGTCATACTTGCCAACACGCCGGCCGGAGATACCACAAAGACAGCAGCCACGAGAATCAGCAACAAGACTGTAAAGCCCCTGACAAATTGCATCACACCGCGGCCCAGCTGAGAACCTATAATCTCCGGGAGTGACTTCCCTCCCATACGGATAGAAATGGTGCCGGAACATAAATCATGTACTCCACCGGCAAATATTGTACCCAAGGCAATCCAGAGGAAAGACGCCGGGCCAAACATGACACCCATAATCGCACCGAAAATGGGACCCAGTCCTGCAATATTCAGAAACTGTATTAGAAACACCTTCCAGGTAGGGAGAGGCTTGTAATCGATATCATCGCGCAGAGTGTCGCAGGGCATAGGGCGCTTGGAGTCAGTGTCAAGCAAGCGGTCTACAAACTTACCGTAGACAAAATAGCCAACGATGAGTACGGCTAAGGAGATAAGAAAAGCGGTCATGAGAAAAATATGAGTAATAAGTATTAAATATTACGGGCATTGTTGCTTCAATAGATTAATAACTATCATCTACAAATTTACAAACTTTTTCTTATCCTACAAAATCCAATACCCCGTCTAATAGCCATCTAATAGTATCTCACACCTGAATTCTCAGATTGATTGATTGTCTAAAAATTATATACTCACACATTTACTCATTAACTAAACCATAAACCATAAACCATCAAATCGTGCTTCTTTGAAGCCCGATTTGATGGAGTGGGACTACAAAGGTACGAACTTTTTCTTAGCCTGCAAAATCCAAACAACAAAATCATTATCAACACAAAACTTTTCTATTTTTATTACCCCCGTTTCTTTTTTTATTTGTAATTTTGAATCCCGTTATGAAATACGGATTTGACAACGACAAGTACACTCGCATCCAATCCGAACACATTGAGGAGAGGATTGCAAAGTTTGGAAACAAGCTTTATTTAGAGCTCGGAGGAAAGCTCTTCGACGACTATCATGCAAGCCGCGTACTTCCCGGCTTCCAACCCGACAGCAAGCTGAAAATGCTCTCACGCCTCAGCGACAAGGCAGAAATCGTCATCGTCATCAGCGCTCTCGATATCGAGAAGAATAAGGTGCGCCAAGACCTTGGCATCACCTACGATGTAGACGTACTCCGCCTTCGCGAGGAATTTACGAAACGAGGCTTCCTGGTCAGCGGCGTGGTCATCACTCACTACAACGGCCAAAGCAGCGCTGATGCTTACCGCGCTCGCCTCGACCGCTTAGGTATTAAAACCTACATTCACTACACCATCGAGGGTTACCCCCACAATGTAGCTCTCATTGACTCAGATTCAGGCTTCGGTCGCAATGATTATGTTGAAACTACCCGTCCGCTGGTCATCGTTACCGCTCCGGGGCCCGGCAGTGGAAAAATGGCCGTATGTCTCAGCCAGCTCTACAATGAGCACAAACGCGGAGTTGAAGCCGGCTACGCTAAGTTCGAGACCTTCCCCGTCTGGAGTCTCCCCCTTAAGCATCCGGTCAATATCGCTTACGAAGCGGCTACTGCCGACCTCAACGATGTCAACATGATCGACCCCTTCCATCTCGAAGCATACGGCAAAACAGCCATCAACTACAACCGCGACATCGAAATCTTCCCTGTCCTCGACTCTCTATTCGAAGGAATCTACGGCCACAATCCCTACAAATCACCAACAGATATGGGTGTGAACATGGTGGGATTCTGCATCAATGATGATGAAGTCTGCAAAGAAGCCTCGAAAAACGAAATCGTACGTCGATACTTTACAGCCCTCTGCGAGCTGGCTTCCGGCAAGGGTACAGACTCAGAAGTAGCCAAGATTTCATTACTCTTCAAGCAGGCCGGTATCGACATAAATTATCGTCGAACTGTCAAGGCAGCACGCGATCGTGCTGAAGCCTCCTCCCTCCCCTGCTCAGCTATAGAGCTCCAGGATGGTACTATAATCACAGCAGAATCATCAGAACTCCTCGGGCCATCGGCTGCCCTGATTCTCAATGCCACCAAATATCTCGCCGGCATAGACCACTCAGTGAAACTCATCCCTCAGGAGCTTATAGAGCCAATCCAGAAGATGAAAATCGAAAATCTGCGTAGCCACAACCCGCGTCTTCACACCGATGAAGTCCTCGTGGCATTGGCCGTATTGAGCACCTCCGATGAGCGATGCCGCGCTGCTCTTGATCAGCTGCCGGAACTTAAGGGATGCCAGGTCCACTCTACAGTAATGCTCGGAGAAGTAGACCATAAGATTTTCAAGAAACTCGGAGTAGGACTAACCTGCGACCCGAATCGTAAAAAATAAATTAAAGGCTCTCCTCTGAGAGCCTTTAATTTATTAGTTTATTAGCTTATTAGTTTATTTTATTACTTTTATTTTGGATAATTTAAAGACTATACAGCAGAGTGTTGATGAATGGATACAGAACGTTGGGGGCGGTTATTTTTCTGAGCTTACAAACATGGCATTGCTGACTGAGGAAGCTGGCGAATTGGCGAGAGTCATAGCACGGGTATATGGACAGCAGAGAGCCAAGCCGGGCGATCCTGACAAGAGCATAGCTGAAGAGTTGGCAGACGTTTTATGGGTCGTAGTTTGTCTGGCAAACCAGACCGGTGTTGACCTTGACAAAGCCTTTGCCGATACACTGAAGAAGAAATATACCCGCGATGCGCATCGATTTTTACCCTCGTCGCAGAAAAATGAATGATTTTTGCGGAAAAATTTCCATAAAATTTTAT
>JAMPAX010000003.1 GCA_023667015.1 Muribaculaceae bacterium
ACCTGCGACCTTTGGGTTATGAGCCCAACGAGCTACCACTGCTCCACCCCGCGATATTTTGGTATTGCAAAATTACAACAAACATTCAGAATACGCAAGAGAATAGCGGAAAAATATTGTTAAAAAGTGTTAAATTGAAATCCTTCACTTAGGATTATTGAAGCGAGAGTTTAAGGAAATTTAAGAGTTTAAGAGAATTAAGGAGTCTAAGGGAGATGATTGATGGGAAAATAAAAAAGGATGCCCCAATGGCATCCTTTTTTATTTTTTGCTGACCTGGATTAGTCGGCGAGGTTGATTGTAACAGCGCGATCGAGGGGAGCACCCTTAGCACCGAAATCGGTGAGGTCGCCATTGTCGATGCGAGCATCAAGCTGATCAGCGGGAACACCACAGTTGATGAGGAATTTCTTGACAGTGTCTACACGACGATTACGGAGGTTGACATTGATAGTCTCGTTGCCGGTGTAGTTGTCAGCCCAACCGGTGAGGACATACTTATTGTTGCCTTCCTTCATAACAGAAGCCATGGAGCGAAGAATTGTCTTTTCTCGTGCTGAAAGTGAGGATTGGTTGATGGGGAAGTAAACAGTGCAGATACCTTCGCAGTCGGAGCGCTGAGCATTGGGACGACGGCGAGCTGCATCGTTCTGAGCCTGAGCGAGCTGATTCTGAAGATCGGAGATCTGGTTTTCGGCAGCGTTCAGACGAGCTACGAGAGCGTCACCTTCAGCATCGGTGTATTTCCAAGTGGGGCAAACTGCAGTAACGGGGCAGTTCCAGTCGCTCTTGCCGAGATTGAAAGTAAGACCGGCCTGAAGCATAAGCTCGTGTTCGAGTCTTTCGAAGTCAAGGATTTCGTACTGAACGTCGAGGAAGATGGTTACTACATCGCTGAGACGGAAGTTGTTCTGCAGACCGACATTGGCGGAAAGATTAGTTGTGTGGGCTGCATGCCACTTGTAATCATTGTCAGTTCCGGTCTTATTCCAACGCCAGTAAGCATTGGCACCACCATGAACTACTGCATTGTAAACGCGTCCCGGACGATAGCCACACCACCAGTTTGTAAGGTTGACCATCACATCGAATTCAGGGCCGAATCCAATCCATTTTTCAGGATACCAAGTCTTGGCATCATTGATAGCGCCCTGAGGCATATAGCGGAAAGGTCCGTCATATGTAGTTGCACCTTTTGGCATATTAAATGTACCACCGAAGCGGAAACCGAATACAGGGCTAATCCATTTACCTACATAGAGACCGGCTTGTGCACCGATACGATTTTTGAAATCAGCATGAATGTCTCCGTGACCCATGAGGAAGTTAGCACCACCTTGAGCGGTGATAAACCAATTGTCGGCATTACGGTTGAGCAACAGACCTTGCGAGCAATCAGGCACGTAGGTCACCTCCTGGGCAGTAGCTGTAGTAGCAGTTGCTGCCATTGCGAGGGTTGCGAGTCCAAGTAAAACACTTTTCTTCATAAAACAACAATATTAATAATTACAAATTTTCTAAAATTTTGGGTTTTGGTGCAAAGTTAGCACTTTTTATTTATACCAACACTATTTTCTTAAAAAATGTTTAATTCTGTCAAAAGTTTTTTCAATAGTATACCCAAATTTCTCTTCAAGTACCTTTGCCGGAGCACTTGCGCCGAAGCGTTCAAGGCCGGATATCTCAAACTCTCCACTCATGATTGGGAGTAGAGCGGCAGGGAGTCCTGAAGTAAGTCCGAACTTTTTAACATCTGTGGGTATTATAGCTTCACGATACTCAGCCGACTGTTGCATAAACAAGCCTAAAGAGGGAACGGAAACTACTCTGGCGTTGACGCCTTCAGCACCGAGTTTTTCAGCGGCACCGATAAGAAGAGCCACATCGGAGCCATTGCCGATAAGGACAATTTCGGGTTTTGCCTCATAATTGCCATACACAATATAAGCACCCTTTGCGGCCATTTCAGCCTCTTGACGACGAGAGCCACCTTCCTCTCTTGCCGGAAGGTCGGGAACATTCTGACGGGAGAGAATTAAAATGCTGGGCGATTCATCATTGTATAAGGCAAGCTTGTAGCACTGGAGAGTCTCAGCACTGTCGGCGGGACGAAGCACGAGAGCCGCAGGCTTGCCACTGAAATTTTTCATTTGCTCAAGAAGACGCATCTGAGCCTCCTGTTCTATAGGCTCATGGGTAGGACCATCCTCACCTACACGGAAAGAGTCATGGCTAAAGATAAACTTTACAGGAAGCTCCATCAGGGCAGACATACGGATCGCAGGCTTCATATAGTCAGAGAAGACGAAGAAAGTGGCACAAGCTCCTATGAGTCCTCCATGCAAAGCAATTCCATTCATAATGCAAGCCATAGTCAATTCTGCTACACCGCTTTGCAGGAACTTACCGGAAAAATCATGCGGAGTCATCTCATGAGTCTGCTTGAGATAGCCATCGGTTTTATCGGAATTTGCGAGGTCGGCACTTGACACAATCATATTTCCAAGATGCTTGGCAAGGAAACCGAGTACGGTAGCAGATGAGGCTCTGGTAGCCATATCGGGTTTAAACTCTATAGAATTCCAATCGAGATTGGGGAGACGGCCATTAATCCAATCATTGAGTTCGGCGGCAAGTTCAGGGTTATCATTAGCCCATTGCTCATGCTCAGCGCGGCGTTGAGCTACAATCTTCTTCAGTTCCTCACAGCGATGTGCATATAGCTCGCTGACATCGCTAAAAATTTGCCAAGGATTTTCAGGATCGCCTCCGAGGTGTTCAATAGTCTTACCTATATCAGCACCGGCCTTAGAGAGGGGTTGACCGTGGGTTGCGATTGCACCCTCCAGAGAAGAGCCATCAGCCTTAAGAGCTCCACGAGCCATGATGGTATTGCCAATGATAAGAGTAGGACGGGACTTTTCATTGCGAGCAATTTCGATAGCCCCGGCCATAGCCACGGGGTCTGTGCCGTCAACCTCTAAGACATTCCAGTTCCATGCACGATACTTGGCAGCAGTATCCTCACTGCTGACTTCATCTACCAGAGTAGAGAGTTGCACCTTATTAGAATCGTAGAACATAATAAGATTGCTCAGACCGAGGAATCCGGCGATACGACCTGCTCCTTGAGAAATCTCCTCCTCAATACCGCCATCAGAGATGAACGCATATGTCTTATGAGCCACGGTATGTCCGAACTTATCAGCGAGGAAACGCTCAGCAATAGCGCAACCTACAGCCATCACATGTCCCTGACCAAGAGGACCGCTACTATTTTCAATACCGCGAGCCACGTCAAGTTCCGGATGACCCGGAGTCGGGCTATCCCATTGGCGGAACAATTTCAGTTCATCAAGAGAGAACCTACCGCAGAGTGCCAGTACAGAATATAGCATCGGTGACATATGGCCCGGATCAAGGAAGAACCTATCGCGGGCGAACCAGTTGGGATCCTCCGGATCATAAACAAGGAAAGACGAGAACAGCAGATTAGTAAAGTCTGCGCCTCCCATAGCACCTCCGGGGTGGCCGGAATTGGCTTGTTCGACCATTTGGGCGATAAGCACACGCATGTTGTCAGCGCCACGGGTAAGAAGTTTTGCGTTCATGGTAAATGTAAAATATGTAATAAGATATAGTTATGGGTTAAGAAGCTCATAAGATTGTCGAAATTCAACGTCTTCAAAAAAACTCATAACTATAATTAAATACTTGATTAGAGAGCATCAGGGATTTTTTCTACTTCCTCTTCATCAACAGGGATATCCTTATTGACATTTTTGGAGCCTACCAGGGCATAGTAGAGAATGAAAGCGAGCATAGCCACGACGAGCCAATAGGAAGTCATGTATCCTGCATTGTCAGCAATCCAGTTCTGGATAAGAGGCATGACACCGCCGCCGACTACCATCATCATGAAAATACCGGAAGCCTGAGCAGTATACTTACCAAGACCCTCAACAGCGAGATTAAATATAGCACCCCACATAATGGAAGTGCAAAGGCCGCAAACTACGAGGAGCATTGCAGAGATAGGCACCTCAGCCATAGTGAATCCACTCTCAACGCTATATGCAGGCATAGAAACGCGGATTGATGCGGGGAGAATAATTGCAAGGATAATCAATATGATAGCAAATGAAGCTACTACTGTAAGTTGCGTCTTACTTGAGACCGCACCTGAAATGACAGAAGAAGAGAGACGGCCTACAAGCATCAGAAGCCAATAGACGGCAGCGACTGCACCCGCAACAGCCGTAGCATTCTCAGTAATACCGGAAGCTGTAGAATCTGAGAGATAGAAAATCAGCACACCGGGGATACCAACTTCAACGCCAACATAGAAGAAAATAGAGATAACTCCGAGGACAGTATGACGGAAATTCCATGGAGAGTGGGTGTAGGATACGGTCTTACCCTTGCGCAGGTTGGGTTCGGGGATTTTCACAAACGAAATAATGATGAAAGCCACTACGAAAACACCCATAGCAATCCAGAGCAAAGGGCTAACATCTCCCATTGAAGTATGGTCGGTAACGGTACCGATCAGCATACCTACAAATAGAGGAGTCAGTGTGCCTGCAAGCGAATTCAAAGAGCCGCCGAGCTGAATAAGCTGGTTGCCCTTGTTGCCACCGCCACCGAGCAGATTAAGCATCGGGTTGACAACCGTATTGAGCATACATACGCAGAAGCCGGAGATAAAGGCACCGATAAGATAGATTAGGAAATTGAGCATCACAGGGCTACCGCTCACGCTAAAAGTAGCGACATTGCCCCCCACAAGGCTTGAGAGATACTGTACAAAGATACCGGCAAAGCCCAGGGCAATAGCGCACAGAGCTGTTTTCTTATAGCCTACACTTTCGAGCATCTTACCAGCCGGGATACCCATAATGAGATAAGCCAAGAAGTTCATGAAATTACCGACCATACCGGCCCATTCATAGTGTCCTTTCCAGATAGTACCAATCGGAGCAGCCAGATTGGTAACAAAGGAAATCATTGCGAAGAGGAAGAACATGGCTACGATAGCCACTCCCCTACCTTGAGATTTTAGATTTGTTGCCATATTGTAGAAACAGACGAGGAGGAAAAATGTTAGTGAAAATTATAAAATTTGAAACGTTAAAGTCATAAAAAATCTTTTAACTCTTAAGTAGCTATTTAATTTAACATGTAGCACTACGATCTTTGAGAATAATCACGCTCACCGAAGATAGCAGTGCCGATTCTTACGAGATTGGCACCTTGCTCTACGGCTAACGGCCAGTCGCCACTCATACCCATGGAGAGGACATTGCAATCCCGCAAATCGGGGGCTATCTCATGGACTGATTTCAGGACATCCGCAATTGTAGCAAAATCCTGCGAAACCCGGTTGCGATCATCAGTATTCGATGCCATTCCCATTATTCCGCAGATATGTACGGCCTTGAGCTCCTCATACCTGCGGAGTCGAAAATACTCCAGCAGTTCATCGGGATAGAAACCGAATTTTGTCTCCTCCATGGCGACATGTACCTGTAAGAGCACACGGGTGACTACCCCGGCCTTCACCGACTCCGCATCTATCAGATTAAGTAGCTTCTCCGAATCGACACTTTCAATCAGGGCTGTTTTGCCAATAAGCTGGCGCACCTTATTAGTCTGGAGATGACCAATAAAATGCCATTTAATATCCGGAGGACAAAGTGGAATCTTTGCCAACAGCTCTTGTACGCGGCTTTCACCGAAAATCCTTTGCCCTGCATCGTAAGCTTCAACGACAGCCTCAGAAGGATGGAATTTGGAGACAGCTACCAGCTCCACACCCTGAGGAAGAATCTCATGGAGCCGTTTTATTTCATCAAAAATATGTGTTGACACCTATTAAGAATTAGGGATTAGGAATTAGAGAGGGGAGACTTGAGTGTCCACTTGTTCAGGCTTTTTTGTGGAGGAAAGATCAGCCGGGAAGACATCCATAAGAGGAGTCTCTGCAATGGAAGAGATCTCGTAATCAGCGAGAGTACCCTTCATACCCTTGAGGAATTTCTCATGGGCATCTGCAAAATCAGAGGCCTGCACCAGGATAAAGCTGGTAGCCTTCTTCTCCATACCGGACTTTTCATCAAGAGTAATGAAATTCACCTTCACCATATAATATCTGTCGCCGGATTCATTAAAGAAAATCTCAGAAATCTTCGTTTTCTTAACCGCAGAAATGGAGAACTCACCGGAGATAAAAGGTCTCATCTCCTCAATAATACGGGATTCAGCTTCAGTGAAACTCAAAGCATCAACAAGATATGGTTCGTTGGCCTTCTTTACAGAGCCATTCTCCTGAATCTTGTCATAGCGAACTTTACATTCGAACCAGAGTGCCATATAAATATAATATTATACTAATTTTCAAATATTTTTGTAATATCCTCGCAATAGCTTTCAGCAATCAGACAGATCTATCCATAAACCGTAAGTATCGTTTGGATGTTTATAAACAAACGCAAAAATAATTAAAAATATTTAAACGACCCAATGAAAAAACACAACTACGGACAACTTCGAACGAATGGTCAGAAAACCGGCAACGCAGAACGGCCAGACAGAAGCGAAGAAAAAATAAGCAATAATGATGAAATTATCTAAAAAAATTATAAATTTGCTTAAATAAAATCTCGAAACGCTATGATAGGTAGGATTTGGCGAATGTACTATGAAGGATTCAGGGGGATGACCATTGGGAAGACCCTCTGGGTAATCATTCTGCTGAAGCTATTTATTATGTTTTTCGTATTGAAACTGTTCTTTTTTCCCGACATACTGGAACGAGACTACGCGACAGATGCCGAGCGAGCTCAAGCCGTAAGGGACAACCTTATTGGAGGGGATGAGTGAAGAGGGGGGGATGAGTGGATGTGGGATGATTAATAAAGGTAGAGGTAACAATAACCATAAAATAGAAATAGTATGAACGACTTGATAACAGTAGTGGACTGGTCACGATGGCAATTTGCGCTGACAGCGATATACCATTGGCTGTTTGTACCGCTGACCCTTGGACTATCGGTGATTGTAGGCGTTATGGAAACGGCATATTATCGCACGGGGGATAAGAAATGGCTGAAATGTTGCAAGTTCTGGATGACTCTCTTTGGTATCAACTTCGCCATTGGAGTAGCCACAGGAATTATCCTTGAGTTTGAGTTTGGCACCAACTGGAGCAATTACTCATGGTTTGTAGGCGACATATTTGGGGCACCCTTAGCTATAGAGGGATTATTAGCCTTCTTCATGGAAGCTACATTTGTAGCAGTCATGTTCTTCGGATGGAACAAAGTGAGTCCTCGATTTCATCTTGTATCAACATGGCTGACATGTCTTGGAGCTACCATCTCCTCGCTGTGGATACTTGTAGCCAATGCCTGGATGCAACTACCCGTAGGGATGGAGTTTGATCCTGAGCAAATGCGCAACGTCATGGACAACTTCTGGGCATTGTTCTCGCCCGTAGCCATGCACAAATTCTTCCATGCCGTATTCTCCGGCTGGGCACTTGCCGGAATATTTGTTATCGGCGTAAGCTGTTGGTTCCTGCTCAAGAATCGAAATGTAGACTTTGCCATACTGAGTATCAAGACAGGAGGTTGGGTCGGTCTTATAGGTATGTTGCTGACTATGTATACCGGGGATGGGTCGGCAGTAGACGTAGCCACATATCAGCCTATGAAGCTCGCAGCCATGGAAGGGCTATATGACGGAGCAAAACCTCAGAGCATAGTAGCAGTAGGCATTTTAAATTCCGAGAAGCGCTGGAATAACGATGAAAAGCCATATAAATGGGCGATTGAGGTACCCTACGGTCTTTCGCTATTGGCGCGCCATAATCCGGAGGCCTTTGTGCCGGGAATCACTGATATCATCGAAGGCAGAGACATCAATGCTGAAGGAGATACCATCAACACTATAAGCTATGAAGAGCGCATGGCATGCGGAAGAGCAGCTCAGAGAGCCCTGCGCGATTTTGACACGGCTACACGCGAGGGAAATGATACAGCCAAGGCAGAAGCCCTAAGTCGTCTAAAAGCTGACTACGATTACTTTGGCTACGGCTACTTCGATAATGTAGAAGAAGCCATCCCGCCCGTAGCGGCCACCTTCTACTCCTTCCGCATAATGGTAATACTCGGAAGCTACTTTATGTTGTTCCTGATTGTAGCTCTAATCCTTGCATATAAAAAGAGAAAAATTCTTGCTGAGACACGATGGTTGCAATGGATAATGCTACTGACGATGCCACTCATATGGATATGCTCCGAGGCCGGATGGGCCGTGGCAGAAGTAGGACGTCAGCCCTGGACTGTACAGAATCTATTACCAACAAAAGCCGCGATTTCAGCAATACCGGAATCAAACGTCATATTGACATTCTGGATGTTTGCAGTAATCTTTACGGTATTGCTTGCCGCAGAGCTGTCAATCATGGTTCGCTACATCAAGAAGACCTCGAAAACAGATCTAAGTTCAGAGCGATAGTCTTTTAAAGTCCATTTTATAAAAACAGAAATTTATGACATTAGAATATTTGCAAAATTACTGGTGGCTACTCATCTCCATCTTAGGGGGGCTGCTTGTGTTTCTACTTTTTGTGCAGGGGGGCCAGTCAATGTTGCTCGACACCCGTGAGGAGTCAGACCGCAGCCTCATTGTCAATTCAATGGGCAGGAAATGGGAATTGACCTTCACCACATTAGTCACCTTTGGCGGAGCATTTTTCGCCTCCTTTCCGTTGTTCTACTCTACGAGCTTCGGAGGAGCCTACTGGTTGTGGATACTCATTCTCTTCAGCTTTATAGTACAGGCCGTAAGCTATGAATATCGTAGCAAAGCGGGCAATCTATATGGCACTCGTACGTACGACACCTTTCTTTTTATCAATGGATGTATCGGGTGTTTGCTCTTAGGGGTAGCAGTATCAATGTTCTTCTTCGGTGGGGACTTCACCGTGGATAGAGGGAACCTACTCGACGGGAGTTCACCGGTGATTTCACGCTGGGCAGAGACCCACGGACTTGAGGCCATTTTCAACTGGAAGAACCTCGTACTTGGCATAGCTGTACTCTTCCTGGCGCGAACACTGGCCTGTCAATATATGATCAACAATATCTCCGATGAGAGCTTCACCGCCAGACTGCGTATACGGTGTATGCTCAATGCAGGGATATTTGTAGTATTCTTTCTGTGGTTTCTTACCATGGTACTTTTAGCCACCGGCTATACCGTAGTGAGCTATACGGCATCCACAGTAGAGGTAGCCGAAGAGCCATATAAATACTTCCACAACCTGACCGAATGCTGGTGGGAAGGAGTATGCCTATTGATAGGCGTAGTATGTGTACTCTACGGCATCATACGCACTGTAGCATCACAGACATGGAAGAAAGGAATATGGTGGAGCGGAATAGGAACATTCCTGACAGTAGCGTCTCTCTTCTGGGCTGTCGGCTACAATGACACACCCTTTTACCCATCACTAACAGAACCCTCATCGTCACTGAGTATTCGCACAGCATCATCCTCAGAATTCACCCTAACATGCATGAGCTGGGTATCACTAATTATCCCCTTCGTGTTGGGATATATAGCATATGTATGGTATTCTATGGACCACAAGAAACTCAGTGCAGAAGAACTGAAATCAACTACTCATAAATATTGACCACGGTCAATATTTATGAGTAGTTGATGGTTGATGGTTTATTGATATCAATAGGTTGGATATGGGAAAGAGAGACGGAAATTTGCTTACACAGCTATTCCTCGTATTTGTCAAGATTGGCGTCTTCACCTTTGGAGGGGGGTGGGCCATGATATCCATCATTGAGCGTGAGATAGTAGACAAAAAAGGGTGGATAGAGCGATCGGAATTCTTAGACTTATTGGCAGTAGCGCAATCGTTGCCGGGGATATTGGCGGTGAACATCGCCACGTCAGTAGGCGACAAGCTGGGGGGGAGACGAGGCAGCGCAGTAGCCGCAGCTGCATCGATACTGCCATCGTTCACTATAATATTACTGATCGCCATTTTCTTAACACCCGACATGATAAAAAACAATCATGTAGTCTCATCAATATTCATGGGGATACGACCGGCGGTTGTCGCATTGATAGTAGCACCGGTCATTACCTCAGCAAAGGCAGCCAAGCTTGGAAAAGCGACGTTCTGGATACCTATACTTGTAGCTTTGATGATAACTTTGGATCTGGGAACAATATCCAATCCGATAGTATATATCATAGCCGGAGGGCTTGGAGGATTTTTATATTGGAAGCTTACGCGTAGCGACCTGCGCGAAAACAGAGAAACACCCACCGGAACTAAGAAGAAGGGAGGAGAGAAACGATGAATATTTACCTGCAACTTATATGGACATACATAAAGATAGGGATATTCGGATTCGGAGGAGGGTATGCCATGCTCTCACTTGTAGAGAAATCTGTAGTAGATCCGGGGTGGATAACCGAGACAATGTTTACGGACATCGTAGCCATATCTCAGATGACACCCGGCCCCATAGGAATAAACTCCGCTACATACATTGGATACGTAGCTCCGGGCACTGTTGACCCCACGTATGGTGGGGTTATATTCAGCATCTTGGGGTCGTTAGCATGTACCTTAGCGGTAGTAGTGCCGAGCTTCTTTTTGGTGCAATATGCCTCCCACTTCATACGTCGCCATCATGAAAGCGGCGTCATAAAGTCAATATTTTCGGGACTACGCCCGGTAGTAGTCGGACTCATTGCCTCGGCAGCAGTGATGCTGATGAACAGGGCAAACTTCAATCCCAACGATATAGATTGGCAACTGTGGGTCAATATTGCCATATGTGTCATATCCTTCTGCTTGGTATATTTTAGCATACCCTGGAAGGGGAAGAATATAAAGATACATCCAATATTAGTCATAATACTTGCCGGAACAGCCGGCTATATAATTTATGGATAACTTAAATCAAGATACGGACAACGAATACGAGAAATCATTGAACTATCTGTTCTCGCGTCTCCCTATGTTTTCGCGAATCGGAGCGGCCGCCTATAAACCGGGGCTTGAGACTTCACAACGGCTCGACAGATATTTCGGTGAGCCCCACAAGAAATTCAAATCAATCCATATTGGAGGCACCAATGGAAAGGGATCAGTATCCCACACCATAGCGGCAATGCTTCAAGCAGAAGGGTATAAGACCGGGCTGTACACATCGCCCCATCTTGTAGACTTCCGCGAACGAATCCGTGTGAATGGAGAGATGATACCGAAGGAAGAAGTCGTTGGGTTTGTAGAGCGCTGGAAAGAGTGTGACTACGATGGAAGTCCGTCGTTTTTTGAGCTCACTATGATGATGGCCTTCGATTGGTTTGCACGCCGGGAAGTAGACTATGCCATAATAGAAGTAGGGATGGGAGGACGTCTGGATTCTACGAATATCATCACCCCAATAGCGTGTGTCATCACCAACATTTCCCCCGACCATAAACAATTCTTAGGAGACACCTTAGAGAAGATAGCCGCGGAAAAAGCGGGTATAATCAAGAGCGGTATACCTGTAGTAATCGGAGAGTCTGAGGGAAGCATACGTGAAGTATTTACAAGGAAAGCGGCTGAGGTAGATGCCCCGATAAGATATGCCGACAGCGAACGTCCACTGAAGACAGTCATAGAGAGTCTTGAAACTGGAGGCTGGGAATGTACCGGCATAATGATCGACCCAAAGAATAGGGAGCAAGAAGGGCGTTTTCATGCGGAACTTAGTGGTGACTATCAGAAACGCAATATCAATACGATACTCAGCGCGGTAGACATGCTCAGATCGAGAGGAATAACGATTTCAGAAAAGTCGGTAAAGCAAGGATTTGCAGGAGTCACATCACTGACAGGACTTGCCGGCAGATGGATGAAGACAAGCGCCAAACCACTGACGATATGCGACACAGGACACAACGAAGCCGGCATTCGCTACAACATGGGGCAACTAACAAGACTGATGTCTCTACGAGGGGATGATGCTCGACTGCGTCTGGTAATCGGTTTTGTCAACGACAAAGACGTAGAGCATATCATAGAGCTGTTCCCCCGGGGGAATGTCAGCTACTATCTTGTACAAGCGAGTGTGCCGCGAGCTATGCCCCTGGAGCAATTAGCCGAAAAATTTGCAGAGGCAGGCATCAAAGCACGCGCGATAGCCGATGTCAAAGATGCCTACGAGATAGCAAAATCAGCATCCGGTCCCGACGACATCATCTACATCGGAGGTTCCACATTCGTGGTAGCCGATTATCTACGTAATATGGGATTCTAAGAATCCCATATTACGTAGATGGCAGATGGTTTATAGCTGATAGTTTATGGTTGAGGATTATTTCGGACTATAAACTTATAAACCAAGGATTAACAAAAAGCCTCCATCGGGAGGCTTTTTGTTAATCCTTTTCTTCTTTATCTCTATTTTTAACTCTTGTCTTATTTTTCGTCTGCGAGCTTGATACATCGCTTTCCTCCTTAAGGTCAATTTCCTTACCGGTCTCATCTATGACCTTATATTGCAAGTAAGCCATACTTTCATCGGCGACAACCTTTACACCACGTCCGAATCTTCGTCGCCATTTGCCATAAAGGGAGAAAACGCCCTTCTTGATGTAAGCTTCCACGAACGGGTGTACGTAAAGCACAAACTTTTTGACTTGCAGATTATCCACGAGATATTCAATCTTCTCCTCCAGCTTGTCTGTAAATAGGAGCGAGGGTTGAATTTCACCCTTTCCATAGCAAGATGGACAAACCTCACTTGTAGTAATATCAAGAGCCGGGCGAACTCTTTGGCGAGTAATTTGCATGAGTCCGAACTTCGAAAGAGGGAGGATATTATGGCGAGCACGGTCGTTGGCCATAACCTCACGCATGTGGTCGAATAGCTCCTGACGATGTTCACTCTTATTCATATCGATGAAATCGATGACAATAATGCCACCCATATCTCGCAGACGCAACTGTCTGGCGATTTCGTCGGCCGCTTTCAAGTTGACATCGAGAGCGTTGGTTTCTTGGTCGTTTGAAGCTCTAGAGCGGTTGCCGGAGTTGACGTCAATGACGTGTAATGCCTCAGTATGTTCGATTATGATGTATGCTCCACTTTTAAAAGATACCGTTTTGCCGAAGCTACTTTTAATTTGACGAGTTATATTAAAATGGTCAAATATCGGCGTCTCCTTAGTATATATTTTGACGATATCCTTATTGTCCGGGGCAATTAGAGAAACATAGTTCTGAATCTGCTGGAAAGTTTCGGCATCGTTGGTATATATAGCTTCGAAATTAGGGCTAAAGATATCACGTATGACACTAACGGCACGAGAATCCTCCTCAAAAATAAGAGCGGGAGCAGTACTACGTTGCATTTTAGCTACGGAGTCCTCCCAACATTTAATAAGAGTACGGAGTTCCGAATTAAGTTCCGCCACACGCTTATTCTCAGCAGAAGTTCTGACGATTACTCCAAATCCCTTAGGCTTGATACTTCCAATCAATTGTCGGAGTCTGATTTTCTCTTCGGTAGATTTGATTTTTTGGGAAATAGAGACCTTATTATCGAAAGGTTTTAAGACCATAAACCTGCCGGTGAAAGAAATTTCGGTGGTCAGTCTGGGACCCTTAGTCGATATCGGCTCTTTAGCAATTTGGACGAGAAGCGGCTTGCCGGGTTCGAGGACCTCCTGGATAGATCCACCCTTCTGGATATCCGGGAGTTGTTTAAGTTTAGAGATATTTGGGACCTTTTTTGGGTCAGCAAACGCTTCATCGAGAAATTGAGAATACGTAGCGAATTGCGGACCGAGGTCGAGATAATGAAGAAAAGCGTCTTTTTCATAGCCTACATCGACAAAAGCCGCATTGAGACCGGGCATAATCTTCTTCACTTTAGCGAGATAAAGATCACCGACGGCATATGCGATGTTGCGACTCTCCTTCTGCAGGGAGACCAGTCTGGAGTCTTCGAGCAGGGCAATAGAGATTTCCTGTGGTTGAACGTCAACTACTAATTCGCTTTTCATTATTAAGATATTGAAAAAAAAGCAAAGAACAAACAGCCGGAACATTCCCGGAGGAGGTCCGAGGAGTCCGGAGTTTGTTCCTTAAGCATGCCACAACATGTGGCGGTGCATAATAAATCAAGTTCTATGACCGGAAGAGGGTCGTCAAACTTGAAGTCTCTACATACTCCCTTTCACAGGGATTGTATCTGAGACTTAATCCATCAATGAAGAATTATTTCTTCTTATGACGATTTTTTCTCAGTCTTTTTTTACGCTTGTGCGTAGCCATCTTGTGGCCTTTTCTTTTTTTTCCGCTTGGCATAGTTATTAAGTTTAGATTATAATATTATCAGAATTTCTTATTTTTCAAAGAGTTACACACTCATCAGCAAATTTTCGGACAGATTCCTAAAAAATGCAGTGCAAATATCGTAATTTTTTTTGACATAACAAAACAAGTTTCGGTAAAACCGAAACTTGTTTTGAGTGGAGGAGTGGAGGAATGTTCGTGGATTTGTAACCCGCGAGGGATTATACAAAGACTAAGCCTTCAACCTTCGACAGGCGTCCTTTAAGTTCTTCCAAAATGGAGTTCCAAACGTCTGCCTTGAGCGTGCACAGGTTGTCAAACTGACGGTCGGTCACCATTATGCCATCTGCCTTTACGAGTTTCATCACCTTATCAGCCGCCATATATGGAAACTGAATGGCAATTGAAGTAGACGAATGGCATTCGAGTCGCGGCGCATCATCAAGTGCTAAGGCGGCGGCCTGTCGGTAAGCAGCTATAAGACCGGGGGTACCAAGTTTAATACCTCCAAAATATCGGACTACCACAACCAAGACATCCGTCAGTTCCTTACTGCGAATCTGTCCGAGTATAGGTTTTCCGGCAGTGCCGGAGGGTTCGCCATTATCATTTAGTTGCCACTCCTCCCCTTCCGGTCCGAGGCGATATGCCCAACAGACATGGCGCGAATCGTGGTATAGATTCTGATAGTTCTTCACAATATCTCTTGCTTCCTCAGCCGTAGAGACGTGAAAGGCGAAGGAGAGGAACCTGCTCATCTTCTCACGGAATTGAGCCTGACCTTCGGCAGATATAGTGAAGAATACGTCGTCAGTCATATTTTGCAAGTGTCTATCTGATAAGAGTCTCTGTAGGAATCAGCCAAAGTTGTATTCTCCACTATGGGCATCAGCCGGAAACAGAAGGAGTCCGGAAGCTACCTGATCGGCTATCTGTCTGCCTAAAGTAGCTTTGATAATAGCGAGAGCCCATAG
The DNA here is from genome assembly GCA_023667015.1 of Muribaculaceae bacterium. Lineage (GTDB taxonomy): Bacteria > Bacteroidota > Bacteroidia > Bacteroidales > Muribaculaceae > Lepagella. The sequence goes on from JAMPAX010000003.1 coordinate 15,364, forward strand.
CATAGCGTTGGCAGGGCCATTGGCTGTTATAAACTTACCATCTTCAACTACAGCGGAGTCAACATGGGAGGCACCCTTGAGGAGGTCTTCAAACCCGGGATAACACGTAGCACTACGTCCGGAGAGGAGACCGAGTTGACCAAGTACGACAGCAGGGGCTGCACAAATAGCTGCGATTCTACCCGTTGCTGACTCTGCCTGTTGGCTGAGTAACCCTTGAAGGGGAGCAAACTCATAGAGATTGGTAGCACCGGGCATACCTCCGGGAAGAATAAGCCAGGGAGCATCAGCGAAGAGAGTGTTGTCGTAGAGCAGGTCGGCATTAACAACAACGCCATGGACACCGGTCACCTGCAGAGAAGACGTAATCGACACCGTTTTTACCGGAATATCTGCACGACGCAAGAGGTCAAGGACAGTTAGGGCTTCAATTTCCTCGAAGCCTTCAGCAAGGAAAATATAGGAATGCTTCATAGTATGTTGGATATAAAACAGTTAAACACTTAATTTCATAAATTTATCTAATAGAGACATCAAATTTAGTAAAAAATTCGCTTACTTTCACTATATTTGTAAAAAATCATCACACATCGTGAAATATGAAACCCAAACATATATATAAATTATGGTGTGCAACTGTAGTAATAGTGGCTTCAATAGTCGGCTACAGTTGCTCCCCCGGGCAGACAACCGGGAAATATGTATCAGCCGATGGAATGGTCTGGAATACCACATACCACATAGTATGGAACGGAGATGAGGCGTTGCGCGATTCAATACTACAAGTCCTGGACGGAGTCGGCTCATCACTCAATGTATTCGACGAGACTTCCCTGGTAAGTCGTGTCAACAGGAGCAAAGAGCCAATTGCGATAGATGCACATTTTAAGAATGTGTATAATATGAGTAAGCGAGTGGCACAAGAGAGTGATGGGGCGTTCGATCCCACCCTCTCTCCATTGATAACAGCATGGGGATTTGGCCCGGGACATAAAGCTACAGCCGATACTCTTCGATTAGACTCATTATTAGCGATGACCGGAATCTCCCGGACACATCTTGACGGCAGGATGCTATATAAAGAGAATCCAAAGATAGTATTTAATTTTTCGGCACTGGCCAAAGGTTACGGATGTGACCGCGTTGGGGCTATGTTTCAGCGTAATGGTGTGGAAGATTATATGATAGAGATAGGAGGAGAAGTCGTTTGCACCGGAAAAAATCCGGAGGGAACAGACTGGCACATACAAATAGACAAGCCAATAATCAGTCGCGGAGTGGTCCACGAATCAATGGCTGTCATCGGGCTGAGTGGGAAAGGGCTTGCCACGTCCGGCAACTACCGCAATCGTCAGGGTAATGCAGGCTCCACGTATGGACATACGATATCGGCAAAAACCGGCAGGCCGGTTCAGACCGATGTATTGAGTGTGTCGGTAGTGGGTCCCAATGCAATGGAGGCAGATGCATTGGCCACAGCGTGCATGGCCACGGGCTCAGAGAAAGGTATGCAGATGTGTGCTGCAATGAACTGTCCGGTAATGATGATATTGACCGACACGGTCATCATGAGTGAAAGTTTCCGAAGACTCGTAATACAGCAACCATGACAGTAGCAATAATCATATTATGCATAGCTCTGGTGATAATGATAGCCGCCATAATCTGCCTGACAGTCTATCTCAACAGAATGCGCGACTACTCACAGCGGATAAAGCTGGAGCTTGAGAGCGATACGGGAAGGCAAATGCGCGACAATCGCGAAGAGCTCAGGCGTTCAAATGCAGAGCAACTCGAAAGTATATTGACACCACTGCGCCTAAGAATAGAAGAATTCACACGACAGACAAACGAATCACGAATCTCGCAGGCTACATCCTCAAGAGTATTGGGCTCGCAACTCGACCGATTGATGACACTCAATATAAGCATTGGCGAGGAGGCAAGGAAATTGGCACAGGCATTGCGTAGCAACTCCAAGATACAGGGAGACTGGGGAGAGACCATCCTTCAACAAGTTTTTGAGAACAGCGGACTCAAAGAGGGGATACATTATACACTCCAGCAGACACGCGACTCAGCAGGGGGAGTGCTCCGCGATGAGGAAGGGAGACTTCGTCGTCCCGATGCTATTTTACATCTTCCCGGAGAACGCAAAATAATTGTCGACTCTAAGGTATCGCTTAGATCATATCTGGAATATGTAGAAGCGGAGACAGAAGAAGAGCGCTTGGAAGCCGGCCGTAGACTTGTAAAAGCAGTGAAGGCACATGTAGACGAACTCGCGGATAAAGCCTATCAGAAGATCGTCAAAGACTCAGCCGAACAAGTATTGATGTTCATTCCGATAGAGGGAGCCTACTTTTTAGCAATTGAAAGCGATCGCAGTCTTGCAGAATACTGTCTTGGAAAGAAAATAGCCATCGTAACACCGACGCATCTGATGCCGGTAGTAGGCCTTATCTCGCAGATGTGGCGTGTAGAGTCCCAGAACAGGAACGCTGCGAAAATAGCGAGACTCGGAGGGCTTATTTATGATCGCATGGTAATGTTTGCCAAAGACTTTGAGAGTATCAACGACAACATCCGACGCGCGCAGGAAAGCTATGAAAAGAGTCTACGGGATTTAACATCAGGTCCCCAATCAATAATTTCACGAACTCAGAGAATGAAAGAGCTCGGAGCCAAAACCACCAAGAACCTACCGGAAGATCTGATCAAAGAAGAAGGGAGCTAAACCATAGAGGGTGTGGAAATGTTATATGAATAGTTTTCGCCTTGAAGACTATAGTAACTAATTACGAATTCCACACCGCTATGAACAAAAAAGACAACACCCCGAAACGAGAATTGATACTTATCAACATTTCCGGACCGGACAAGACCGGAGTTACAGCGGCATTAACCGACATTCTTGCCCGCTATGACGCTACGTTGCTGGACATTGGCCAAGCCGATATCCATCATACCCTGGCACTCGGCATCCTCTTCATGTCGGATGCACAGCGTAGCGGCGAGATTCTCAAAGAACTGTTATTCAAGACCACCGACTTGCACGTTCAAGTGCAATTTCAGATTATCTCTGAAGACGCCTACAACACGTGGGTGACCAAGCAGGGTAAAAACAGATACATCATCACCCTCCTGGGCCGAAAGGTGACCGCCCGCCAAGTATCCGATGTCAGCAGAATTATAGCTGATCAGGGGTTGAATATTGATGCAATCACCCGCCTAACGGGTCGTCCCCCGCTCGATGAGCAAGAACAACCTGCCACCAAGGGATGCATCGAATTCTCCGTAAGAGGCACACCAATCGACAAGCTGAAGATGCAGAGCGACTTCATGGAGCTGGCCGCAAAATTGGACTTCGATATTTCAATGCAAGAAGACAACGTCTTCCGTCGCACACGCCGACTGATTTGCTTCGACATGGACTCAACACTCATCCGTACAGAAGTCATTGATGAATTAGCCGATCGAGCCGGAGTGGGAAAAGAAGTGCGAGCCATCACAGAGTCGGCAATGCGAGGGGAAATAGACTTCAAAGAGAGTTTCAAGCGACGCATACGTCTGCTGAAAGGTCTGGACGTGTCAGTAATGAAAGATATCGCAGAAAACCTTCCCATCACCGAGGGAGTAGAGCGAATGATGAAAGTACTGAAACGCTCCGGCTACAAGACGGCTATTCTCTCAGGGGGATTCACCTATTTCGGAGAATATCTGAAAAATAAATTCGGATTTGACTACGTCTATGCCAACGAGCTTGAAATCGGAGAAGATGGAAGGCTTACCGGCCGTTATGTTGGAGAAGTCGTAGATGGTGCTCGCAAGAAAGAGTTGTTGAAACTGCTGGCAATGGTGGAGAAGATTGACATTGCCCAGACTATTGCAGTGGGTGATGGAGCCAACGATTTGCCGATGCTTTCAGAAGCCGGATTGGGCATTGCCTTCCATGCTAAGCCGAAGGTAAAAGCCGAAGCCGGTCAAAGCATCTCAACTATAGGAATCGACGGAGTACTCTACTTTCTGGGCTTCAAAGACTCATATCTTGAGCCGACGGATAAGAAAGGTTAGAGCTGAGAGATTATAATACCATGATTCGCATATTTTTCTGCATTTTATTCAGTCTTTGTCTTTATCCGGTAGGAAGTTTTGCTTCCTGCCGGACAGAGACGGGAGGAGCCGCGGGAGAAATTTCCGATAGTATCAAGAGAGAACCCGACCCGTTTAGTCGGCGTCCTCGAGTAGGACTTGTACTGAGTGGAGGTGGGGCGAAAGGTATTGCCCATATTGGAGTAATCCAAGCTCTTGAAGAAAACGACATCACCATTGACTGCGTAGCCGGCACGTCGATGGGAGCCATTGTCGGCTCGCTCTACTCCTGCGGCTGGAGTCCGGGGGAGATGTTGAAGTTTGTGAAGTCCAAGGATTTCAGCTATTGGAGCACGGGCACAATCAATCCTGATCATATCTACTATTACAATCAGCCTGAACCCTCACCCGAATGGCTCGGAATAAACATAGCGCTTAAAGACACCACCTCCAGTCTCAACGGGATATTTCCGAGCAATCTCATCTCTCCCCTACCGATGAATATCGAATTTCTGAGGCTCTATGCGCCATATTCACAGCAATGTGATGAAGACTTCAACCGACTGTTTGTACCTCTGCGCACTGTCTGTTCCGACGTCTACCACAAGCATAAGATAGTGTGTAGCGAGGGGCCGCTGGGGGATGCAGTCAGAGCTTCTATGAGTTTTCCCATGGTGTTTAAGCCTATAGAGATGAACGGAGTGTTGGTATATGATGGAGGTATTTACGACAACTTCCCGGTAGACGTGATGCAAGAAGACTTCAATCCTGAGTTTATTATCGGAGTATCTGTGAGTGGACCGGATGAGAAGCCCCAACCCGGCAATATTTATTCTCAGGTGGAGGATATGATAATCCAGAACAATAATTATGATGTACCATCAGATATTGGTGTAAAAATACAGGTCCCGGTACTCAATTATGGTGTCTTGGACTTTGGGGATGCTCAGGAGATTTATGATATCGGCTACAAGACTGGGTTGGCGATGGTAGATTCCATCAAACAGCGCACCCCGGCACGCACTCCCCTCTCAGAAGTAACAGCACGTCGTCAGGCCTTTGCAGCAAAAACACCTGAGGTAATCTTCGACTCAATTGCAATTGAAGGAGGAACACGCTGGCAGGATTATTATCTGCGAAAGCTTTTCTACGAGTCGAAGTCACCACATCCAATAAATATGGAACAGACTGAGAAAGCCTACTATCGGGCGGTCACCGGCAGAAAGCTTACCGACTTATTGCCACAGTATATCATGGGGAAAGATGGAGATAACACATTGCTTCTGAAGGCAACGATGAAGAAGCCATGGAGCATCGGTATTGGGGGATGGATAACGTCCTCAACCCAGAGTATGCTCTATCTGACGATGGGTTATCATACACTGAGTTTCAACTCCCTCGATGCAGACCTAAGGCTCTGGATTGGCCAGAGTTACTGGGCATCCCAACTTTCCGGACGTTGGGCACTGACCGGAGATATTCCCTCTATGGTAGAGGCAACACTTGTCTTCAATCGTCAGAAATATTACAACACCGAGCTATTGTTCTACCAAGACAGTACTCCAACGTTTGTTACAGACCAGCAAGGATTCCTTCGTCTAAGCTATCGGCGAGCAATGGGACTTAAGGGACTCTTCTCAGCAAGCTTCAGTGCCGGACTTGTAACAGACCGATATTTCCCCACCAACGAAACAGACTATGTTGGGAAGAAGAAAGATAAGTCAAATTATCGGATAATGAATGTGGCATTCGATTATCAGTACTCCACACTGGACAGCCGACTATTCCCAATGTCAGGCAGCTATTTCGATATCAACGTAATTGGTTATAGAGAGAATGTAAAGTATAAACCGCAGGGAAAAGATGAGGGTACTAAGAACTCCGGCACAGTGTGGGGAATGTCATTAGAGGCCACTTGGCGCCATTTCCATGATCTCCATCCGCATTTCAAGTTGGGGACGAGTGCATTTGGATTAGTGACAGTACAAGGATTATTCCAGAACTATACAGCGACACTTGTTCATGCACCGGCATTTGCGCCGACGCCATCCACAGAGAATTACTTCAACACCGCCTTCCGTAGCGACAACTATTTAGCAGCGGGGCTCTCACCGATATGGAATCCGGTAGGGAAGCTACAACTTCGCGGAGAATTCTATGCCTATATGCCAATCAGGAACTTGTCGCAACGCAGGGATGGGAGTTGCTATTACAATGGTTGGTTTCGCAGAGCAGAATTTTTAGGGGAGATAGCTGCGGTCTACAATCTACCCTTCGCATCATTGAGTATATATTGCAATTATCTGAGTTATCCTGCGGGCAATTGGAACTTCGGCATTAACCTCGGCTTCCCCTTCCACGCCCCCCGCATCGGCAGATAGAAGTAGAGATACAAAAGCAGGATGGCCTTGTAAGGCGATCCTGCTTTTTCTTGGTTTTATTCTTTCTTAAGTAGCTGTTCAATTTAAATTCAAACTTTCTGCCTGTTCTTTTGGACATTTTCTCTCCTCTATTCCGTCATAATGCCTGCATTATTCCTTCTTCGAGTGAAGAGACTGTCACAAAAATAACCACACTTAAAGTTTAAATTAACTCGACCATCTACTTATCTTGATGTTCTATCTTAGGCTTCTGAGGCAGATGCGGTAGTTTCTGTTGATTCTACTTCGGTTGGTTCAGCTGTTGCTTCAGCTATGGGTTCCTCTTTGGGATTGTCGATCTCGTGGAGCTGGGCGTAGAATTCATCAATCTCTTTCTTTAGGCGATCGATCTTGCGTATGAGTTCCTTGACCATGGAATTACCTGCGGCACTCTTGACGTTGAAAAATCCCATGTTATTTTCATAGGTGTTGAGATCTGCTTTCTTGGCTTGTATGCGCTCGAGGATTCTCTCACGAGGTGACAGTTCTCGGCCATCACGGCGTGAACGCTCACGGCGGTCAGAACCACGACGATCGGATTTGCGACGACCACCCAACAGTTTGTCGGAAAGTCTGCGCACCATGTCGTAATATGCATCGTTGATTTCCTCCTTCTTGGCGAATGGTACATGACCGGTCTGGCGCCATTCATCCTGCAGAGCTCGCATACGACGAATAGAATCTCCTGTCTCCTCTGTCTCTTCGAAGATGGCAGTAAGGTCTGCGATAATACGCTTCTTGGTCTCGAGGTTTTCCTTTTCGCCCTGACGACGAGTGTCGTTCTCCTTTTTGCGACGATCGAAGACAGAGTTGCAAACTGTCAGGAATCGATTCCAGACAATGTCACTCTGTTTGCGGTCTACACTGCCAATGGTCTTCCACTCCTCCTGCAAATCGCGGAGTTTGCGAACTGAGTCTGCAGTAACCTCACCCTCAGCGATTGCTTCAGCCTTTTCGCAGAGAGCAATTTTCTTTCGAAGATTCTCCTTGGAGCGTTCACGCATAGACTGATAAAATTCAGACTTGCGGGAGAAGAACTCATCGATAGCCTTGCGGAATCTTGCGAAGAGATCGTTGTTGGCCTTGCGGGAGGCAAACCCAAGGGTTTTCCATTCAGCCTGAAGCTTTTTGATTTCCTCAGTCATGGCATCCCAGTCGGCAAAGGTCTTGCAAGAATCAACATCTAGAGCCTCCATTCGCACGCAGAGTTCAATTTTGGCTGTTTCGTTCTTCTGCTCGTTGGCCTTACGGAGTTCATAAAACTCCTGATGGCGACGATTTACAACGGATGAAGCTTCAGAGAATTCCTCCCATATAGATTCGCGTATATCCTTAGCTACCGGACCGATTTCGCGCCATTGTGTGTGGAGATTCTGCAGAGAGCGGAAAGCCGCGATAACGTCCGGCTCATCAGCAAGCTTTTTGGCCTCCTCAATAAGAACGCGTTTAGCCTCGAGATTCTTACGGAAGTCGAGGTCGCGGAGTTCCTTGTTTAGTTTAAGAAGATCGTAGAACTGTTCAACGGCTGTTTGATACTGTTTCCACACTTCAGTTTCTGCAGCTTGGGGCACTTCCACCACGGCCTTAAATTCCTGCTGCAAGCGCTGGAATTCTTGATAATTCCTATTGATATTGTCAACGTCATCCATCAGAGCTTTTATGGCATCGATAGTACGAAGTTTCTTGGCAAGATTTTCCTGACGCATCTCCTCGTCCTTGCGCATATACTCAGCGCGGCGAGTTTTGAATTCGGTGATAAGTTTTTTAAACTCGTTTTCGAGCTCGCAGGGGGTAGCTACGAAAGCTTCAATATTGTTGCCGCCTTCGATGAAGGCCTTAAGCTCCTCATCAGCCTCGCGTTTGCGAATGTTGAAGAAAGCCTGCTTCATCATGGTAACATCCTTGTGGGCCTGCATATCGTCGGCCTCAAGAATACCTTTTAGTTTTTCTACAAGTTCCTCCTTAGAGAGAGCATGCAAATCCTGAATTTTAGAAAGCTCTGCGGCTTCATCTTTCAGAAGAGTTTCGCTTTCAGTAGGAATATCGCCAAGAGACTTGTCGGCTGCTTCAGCGATATCTAAAGCCGGGCTTTCCTTTTCAGCACACACCTCTGTGTCATCGGTGCAGGCTGATGGTGCAGGATCTTCATTGACTACCGGCTGTGCTTCTTCAGCGACATCAGCGATGTCGAGAGCCGGGGATGATGTCTCGGAACATACGGAAGCTGAGTCCAACTGTTCATTCCGGGGATTAACGCCACACTCTTGTGGGTTCAGGGTTGATGTCTGCTCATCTTTGAGTTCCATCTTCTCGTTTTCGTTCATAACTTGTAGATTGGGTTGAGAGAAGCTCCTAAGAGCCATAAGATTAGGGATTCTACCGTCACAAATATATCGACAAAAAAATCCCGTTCAAAACACACAAATAATTCCTCGCGTGGAATTATTTGGCAAATATATTCAAATAATTCAGATTAAGCAAATAAAAGCGAAAAAATTATCCTCGCAGTCCATAAACCCACGAGGATTGTACCATCAACTATAAATCAACAACTATCTTATTCCACTTTTACGGATATTATGCGGATATCCTCGAGGGGACGGTCGTTGCCATCGGTTTTAGCTTTCTGAATTTTCTCTATAACGTCCATTCCGGAGAGCACTTCACCGAAAACAGTATACTGGCCATCAAGATGAGGAGCGCCTCCGATGGTGGTGTAGTCTTGTTTCATTTGCTCAGGCATAGATACTTGCGGCACGGAGGCCTCTGTCTCTTTAATAAGTTGCTGACGCAGGGTCTCCAGTCCGGCGGAATCACCGGCTCTCTGCAGGGAGTCAACCTCAACTGCATGTTGCATGACAAGCTGTTGAAAACGCTGCTGAAGACGATCGTTCATAAGACGATGCTCCATGCTTTGGAGTTGAGACTCGTGGTACTTATTGCCGGTGACGATATAGAATTGAGAGCCACTTGAGCGGCGTTCAGGATTTACCTGGTCAGCAGTACGAGCGGCAGCCAGTGCACCATACTTATGATAATGCTTAGGGTAAACGATTTCGGCAGGAAGGGTATAGTTGGGGTCTCCGGAGCCGAGCATCTGTCCGGCGGAAGCATTGCGGGAGTCCGGATCGCCTGTTTGCACCATAAAATTGTCGATCACACGATGGAAGAGTAGGCCATCGTAGAAACCCTCCTTGGCAAGTTTAATAAAATTGTCACGATGCTGAGGGGTGTCATCATAAAGGAGAATCTTAATATCTCCCATAGATGTCTTCACGTCAACTATAGAACCCTGAGGTGTAGCAACAGAGCTTGCTTTTACTGCAGATTGTGCAGGATTTTGTGCATTCATATTAATATTCAAAGCTACGGAGGCTAAAAAAGCCATTGCGCAAAAAAATAAAAAAAACTTCTTCATAAATAATTTATTCAACCATCATCCATCAACTATCAACAATCAACTATCAACCATCATCCATCAACTATCAACCATCAACTACAAATTTTCGGTTCCCGAAAATTTGCATTACTCATCAGCGATATCGCCGAAGGGTATATTAGAGTATCCTGAAGGATAGATACGCTTATATATACGGCGGAAATTATCATCGGCAGCTTTAAGCTCCACGACTCTCTGCTGATAGTCCTTACCCCATATAGCCTCGAGCAGAGAAGAGATATATTTACGCTCGCGATCCTTCTCGATGGCACCCTCGATAAGAGGTTCGATGTAAGCAGCAAACTTATCGCGGTCAATAGCGCATAGGAATCTTGCAGAAGAGGCAAGGAACTGTCCGGAGCGGTCTATTCTGCGGAGATTATCGATAAGGTCCGGCATATCCTCAAGGCAAGAGTCTACGTGATTGACAATATATTCATAAGTAGCCATGCCATCGGCATCGGCTTCAAGATGTGACAAATGTTCTTTCATCATAAAACTATTGAGTAGGCGCAAAGGTAATACAAAAAAATCAAGGATGCAAACAGCACGAGGAACTAAAGGAACTAAACTTTCCCGTATAGTCCACGCTGTAAAACGCTGTAAAATTTAAATATTTTATTGTCATTGTCAAATAAATGTATTATCTTTGTAGCTGCAGAAAGCATCGCAGAGCCCGGTCACGGGCAATGAGGGGAGGACTGCAATACATGCGAAAAGCGTTTACTTGACCTCACTCTTGACAAACGGAAATCTGGACAATTTAAATCTTCGTCAAGGATGAAGCAAACAGTAGATGCCTTATGGAATCTGTATATTCGTCTCTATAAAGGACTGAGTTCATTATGGAAGAGACGAAATGTGATATTCTGCGTAAGGCTCTGCACGTTTGCTCGTTCAACGAAGATGGGCAATCCAGAGCCTCCGTTTGTAGGACGAGCAAGCAGTATGGCTCTCACGCTTTTCATTTTTTATACACTAAAAACTATAAGGCAATTTTATACTCATCAATTCGAAAAACAGAAAGACGTCATGAAATTATTTACGCAAAATGGGGATATTTGCGGGATTGGGGGATAAATATTATATTTGCGGTGTGAAAACAGAGGAAAAGAATAACGAAGGGGGACTACCCCGGGATATGATTGTTGTGATTGGCAGGCAATTCGGAAGCGGTGGCCGGAAGGTCGGCAAGATGCTTGCCGAGCATCTTGGTCTTAAGTACTACGACAAAGAGTTGCTCAACGAGGCGGCCGTGGAGTTTGGTTTTTCGCGTGAAATATTAGCTCAGGCCGACGAAAAAAAGCCGTCGTTGCTCTCACAGCTGTTTATATCATCGTTTGGCGTACAGAACTCCTTCGGGCCGGAGACTCTTTCAGGCGAGGGATTATACAAGGTACAGAGTCAGGTAGTCCGCAAACTTGGAGAAAAGGGTGGCTGCATAATAGTAGGACGCACTGCGGACTACATATTGCGCGACCATCCCCATATGGCAAGCTTATTTTTTCACTCTCCGATAGAAGTACGTGCACAGTCGATATGTCAGCGTGGGGAGTCGGAGTGTCTGAAGGCGGCTATGGAGAAAGCCCACAAGGCCGACAAGCATAGAGAGAGCTATTACAACTACTTCACCGGCAGGAAATGGGGCACATCATCAAACTACGATTTAAGCGTAGACTCCTCAAAGTTCAGCGACGAAGAGCTTGTAGAGTTTATCGAGCATTTCCTTCGGATTAAACTTAAATTTTGAGAAATCTAAATTTGAGTAGTTTAGGAGTTTATGGGTTTAAGAGGGGTTATTAGTAATCTGGGATTATCATACCTGTCGGAAAACAAACAATAAACTAAAGGATATCAAACTAATGGAATAAGCTCAACCAATTATTGAGTCAGATATAGGAAGGGACAGAGGCACGGTCTGTCGCATTGTGTCAGGCACACAATGAGGAAAGTCCGGGCAACATAGAGCACCACACTTTCGAGAGGAAAGCCGGCGGTGACGTTGGGAGAGATGTGGAAGAGAACGACCGCCCCCTGAAGACGTGTCTTCGGGGAGCAAGGGTGAGAAGGCGGGGTAAGAGCCCACCGCCTCCGGCGGTGACGACGGAGGGCGCACATCCTGTGGGTTGCAAGACCAAATATACCGGCAGTTAAGGGTTGCTCGTCCATTGCCGGGGGGTAGGTTGCTAAATTCCGGCTTCGCCGGAGCAGATAAATGACAGACACCCCACTTGGGGTACATAACTCGGCTTACAGGGTCTCTGTCCCTTCTTTTTTCTTTCAACAATCCGCTATCAACCTTCAACCATTACAGGGGGCGTGGCGTTGAGATAATATGAGTCTTTCAGAGAAAATCAGCGCGCTTTATCAGAAAGCATATGACTTCGGCATGTACTGCTGGAGCGGAGTCTGGCGCGACCCCAAAAACACGTGGAAAACAAAAATCATCAAGACCTTAAATCTATCGATTCATTCATTTCTTGATCGCGACCTGCAGATGAAGGCATCCGCCCTCGTCTATTACACGGTATTGGCCATAGTCCCGGCCTTTGCCCTTCTGTTTGCCATCAGTCGAGGATTCGGGTTTCAAGATAACATTGAGGCGGAACTATATCAGTACTTTCCCGGACAAATTCAGGCTATTAAGGCAGCAATGAGTTTCGTAGACTCATATCTAAAAGCATCCGGACAAGGGATATTCGTGGGGATAGGTATTGTCATGCTCCTATGGACACTCGTATCACTACTGTCAACGATAGAAGACACCTTCAATGCCACATGGGATATCAAGCAATCACGTTCGATGTATCAGAAAGTGACCGACTATATCGCCATCTGCCTAATCATACCGGTGTTGATGGTATGCTCCTCAGGTGTCTCAATCTTTATGAGTACTATCGTTCAGAACAATCTCCAGCTACAGTTCCTGTCGCCGATGGTCAATCTCAGTCTGGAATGTATCCCCTTAGTACTTGTATGGTTGGCCTTCTCACTCTCATTTTATCTAATACCCAACACCAAAGTACTGTTTAAATACGCAGCAATCTCCGGAGGGATGTGTGCCATTGGGTATATGATAGTACAGCTACTGTTTGTCAACGGACAGATCTACGTCACCAAATTCAATGCCATATACGGATCCTTCGCTTTCCTACCATTATTGCTCGTATGGCTACAGCTATCCTATCTGATATTACTATTTGGATGTGTGATGACATATTCGATGCAAAATGTCTTTGTCTTCAACTTCATGGGAGATATCAAAGAGGTTAGCCATGACTATATGCGCAAGGTAGCACTCGTACTTGTAGCAGCAATAACCGACCGATTTGTCAACCATGAAGAGCCTATGACCCGCACGACCCTCTCGAGAACCTACGACCTCCCGATACGACTTGTCAGCCGCATCGAAGACCGACTGACACAGGCGGGACTCATCTATCATGTCATTCTCAAAGAAAGGAGACAAGGACTCGTTCCCGCCTTTGAAACGTCGACATTCACAGTCAAAGAACTGTTCGACGCCCTCGACAAAGTAGGGAGCGACGACTTCATACCGCGATTTAACGAAAAATACACTGCGCTGGTATACAAGGTAAACATGTGGAATTCAGAGGCATGGAATTCCGCTGGAGGGACTTTGATAAAAGATATGGAAATCGGCAATAAAAAAAGCTAAAAAAGTTGCAAAAATATTGATATATTCATTAAAAATAATTAATTTTGTAAGAAAGTTTTTATGACTTATTACAAAACAAAACAAGATAGAACCACTATATGAGCTACCTGAATTTTGACAAGAGTCTGATGATAAACCTTGAGCAGAGCTTGCCCAAGGAGATGCTACGCACGAACAAGTCCGGAGCTTATCATTGCACGACAATCGTAGGGTGCAACACACGCAAACAGCATGGGCTGCTGGTCATTCCGATACCGGAGATGGACGACAAGGCCCATATACTGTTGTCATCACTGGATGAGACCGTCATACAGCACGGAGCGCCGTTCAACTTAGGACTCCATCAGTATGGAGACAACGTCTTCAGCCCCAATGGTCATAAGTATATCCGCGAGTTTAGCTGTGAGTCGGTGCCGACGGTGACCTACCGCGTAGGAGGAGTGATACTGACCAAGGAGAAAGTCTTCATTTCCCACGAAAATCGCATTCTAATAAAATATCAACTACGCGATGCCCACTCAGCAACGAAGCTACAATTCCGTCCATTCTTAGCCTTTCGCAATGCCAACGACCTTTGCATGGAAAACAGACAGATCAACACGGCAGTTCGCGACATACCCAATGGCATCGCCACGTGCCTGTATGAGGGTTATCCGGAGCTGTTTATGCAATTCAACAAGGAAGTGCGCTGGGTCAACGATGGCCATTGGTACAAAGGTATAGAGTATTATAAAGACCGCGACCGTGGCATCCCTTACAAGGAAGACTTGTGGGTGCCGGGTTATTTCGAGGTTGACATAAAGAAGGGAGAAACCCTGATATTTTCAGCCTCAACTTTTGAATGCAATCCCAAAGATTTCGAGGCCACCTATGAAGAAGAACTCAAGACCCGCACATGCCGCACAAGCTTCTACAACTGTCTGAAGAATGCGGCACAACAGTTCTATCTGAAGAAGAGCTCAGGGGAATACATAATGGCCGGCTATCCCTGGTACAATGTGCGTAGCCGTGATGAGCTCATAGCCATGCCCGGGTGTACATTGTCAATTCATCGTCCGGAGGAATACCATAGAATACTAAAGACCTTCCTGGAGGCCCTCAGAAAATTCATCGATAGCGGAAAGAAAGACGACACTATCCACGAGATAGACCTTCCCGACATACCACTCTGGACAATCTGGGCCATACAGCAATATCGACGCGCAACGACTACTAAGGAATGTCGCGAAGCATACGGCGAAGAGATACTACGACTAATTGAGGATATCCGCACTGGAAGAATCGTCAATCTCAAGCTCAACGACAACGGATTGCTATCTACATTTGGAACAAAATCTCCGGTCACCTGGCTATCCGCATCGCTGGGAGGAGTACCGCTAATCCCGCGTACAGGCTATATTGTAGAGTTTAATGCACTATGGTATAATGCACTGTGCTTTGCTATCTCTATGTATGAGAATGAACGTGGTAAGGAAGAATATGTAGCAGAACTGACCGAGCTTGCTGAGAAAGTAAAAGAATCCTTCATATCTACTTTCCTCAACGACTATGGCTACCTCTACGACTATGTCAACGGTAGCTACACCGACTTGGAGGTTCGCCCGAATATGGTCATAGCAATAGGGCTGGAGTATTGTCCGTTGGACCGTCGTCAGCGCCGAAAAGTACTCGACTTAGCCACCCGGGAGCTGCTGACCCCCAAGGGATTGCGTTCGTTAAGTCCCAAGAGCTGGGCATATCGCCCTACGTATGTCGGCTCACCCGAAGAGCGTGAACGCACCGTACATCAAGGGCCGGCACGTCCCTGGCTATTCGGATTCTATGCTGACGCATACCTGAAAGTATTTGGATTCAGCGGTGTATCCTTCATTGAACGCATGCTTATAGGCTACGAAGACGAGATGACTGAGGGATGTATCGGTTCGCTGTCAGAGATGTACGATGGCAATCCGCCGTACACGGGACGTGGTGCCGTATCAACTGCCAAGAATGTTGGCGAAATATTGCGAACGATACGCAATGTCAACGAGATAAACAAACTGCAAACCTCACAAAGCGACGATAAGATATGAAAGCACTAATGTTTGGCTGGGAGTTTCCTCCCCACATCCTTGGAGGATTGGGCACAGCATCCTACGGACTGACAAAAGGTATGCATGCCACAGGCCGGATGGATATCACATTTGTCATTCCAAAGCCCTGGGGTGATGAAGAGCAAGGCTTCGCCCACATCATCGGTGCGTGCAACACGCCGGTGGCATGGCGCGATGTCAGCTGGGATTATGTCAACCAGCGTATCGGCAAGATGATGTCGCCACAGCTGTATTTCGACCTCCGCAACCATATCTACGCTGACTTCAACTACATGCGTCTCAATGACCTGGGATGTATTGAATTTTCAGGTAGATATCCAGACAATTTGCTTGAGGAGATCAACAACTATTCGATAGTAGCCGGTGTCATTGCCCGCACTCTTGACTTCGACATCATCCATTCTCACGACTGGCTAACCTATCCGGCAGGCATCCATGCAAAGAATGTCACCGGTAAGCCACTCGTCATCCATGTGCATGCCACCGACTTCGACCGTTCTCGCGGCAATGTCAATCCGCAGGTGTTTGCCATTGAAAAAGATGGTATGGAAAACGCCGACCATATTATTTGTGTGAGCAACCTGACGCGTCGGACGGTGATAGAGAAATATGGCATCTCTCCGGATAAGGTTTCCACGGTCCACAATGCTGTCATTCCCCTCGATGACGAGCTTCTCAATCTTCCGCGTCGCGAGCGCAAGGACAAGGTAGTGACCTTCCTGGGGCGTATCACCATGCAGAAAGGGCCTGAATATTTCGTAGAAGCCGCCGCAAAGGTATTGCAGAAGAACAAGAATGTACGCTTTGTGATGGCAGGTAGCGGCGATATGATGGACGCTATGATAAAGCTGGTGGCCAAAAGAGGAATTGCCGACAAGTTCCATTTCACCGGCTTCTTGAAGGGTAAAGAGGTCTACGAGATGCTCGGCGACAGCGATGTCTATGTCATGCCGTCGGTGTCTGAGCCTTTCGGTATATCGCCGCTGGAGGCTATGGAGATGGGAGTACCCTCTATCATCTCCCACCAGAGCGGATGCGCTGAGATTCTCAACAATGTCATCAAGACCGACTATTGGGATATCGATGCTATGGCTGACGCCATGCATTCTATCGTTACCAATCCGGGACTATACAAGACCCTTCGCGACCGCGGTATTGAGGAAATCAAAGGTATCACCTGGGAGAAAGCGGGACGCAAAGTCATCGATATCTACGAAAAGGTATTAGGTACTAAAGCATAAAGTTGAGAGTTGAGAGAATATGACTCAGGCTCTTATGAATAAATAAACTTTCCAAAGAATAAGAAAATATACGATATGAAATCAGTTTGTTTCTATTTCAAAATACATCAGCCGTTTCGACTGAAACGCTATCGCTTCTTCGACATCGGCAACTCACATTATTATTTTGACGATTTCGCCAACGATGATATCATCTCCCGTATGGCGGAACAGAGTTATATGCCTATGATAAAGACTCTGCTGGAGATGATAGAGGACTCAGGACGCACCTTCAAGTGTGCCATCTCTATCTCCGGCACAGCTATTGAGCAGTTGCAACTCTATGTTCCGGAATGTGTAGAGCTTCTCAAGAAGCTTGCCGACACCGGTTGTGTGGAATTCCTCAGCGGCACCTATTCCCATTCTCTGGCATCTATCGAGGATCCTGAGGAGTTCATTCGTGAGGTGAAGATGCACGATGATATGGTGCGCACTACGTTTGGAGTGAAGCCTGCAGTGTTTGCCAACACTGAGCTTATCTATGATGACGACATCGCCGCTGTCATCAAGTCTATGGGCTTCAAGACCTGTCTGACTGAGGGTGCCAAGCACATCCTCGGATGGAAATCCCCGAACTATGTCTACTCTTCAGCCAGCGTTCCATCCCTGAAACTGTTGCTTACCAACGATAAGCTCGCTGAGGATATCTCTATGCGTTTCAACAACCCCGCTTGGGATGAGTATCCTCTGACCGCCGATAAGTATATCGATTGGATCGCCTCGATTCCTGAAGAGGAACAGATTGTCAATCTATACTTGTCGATGGATACTTTTGGCACTTTCATTCCGGCCAACACCGGCATCTTCGACTTCCTGAAAGCGTTGCCAAGGTTTGCACGCGAGAAGGGTGTGGAGTTTGTGAATCCATCAACAATCGTCAAGAAACTGAAAGCCGTAGGTGAGCTCAGCATACCCTTCCCGGTGTCGCATATCGATGAGGCTCGCGATGTCAGCGCCTGGGTCGGCAATACCCTGCAGAAGGAAGCTCTCGGCAAGCTATACAACGTAGCTGAGCGTGTGAACCTCTGCACCGACCGCCGACTGAAGCAAGACTGGGAGTATCTGCAAAGCTCTGATCATTTCTACTATATGAGCACCAAAAACCTTGATGATGGACGTAGTCATGCAGCTTTCAGCCCCTACGACTCCCCTTTCAGCGCCTTCACAAACTATATGAATGTGCTGGCCGACTTCCTGGTGCGTGTAGAAGAACAATACCCTTCAGATATCGACGATGAAGAGCTCAACTCTCTGCTTTTGACAATCCGCAATCAGGCCGATGAGATTGAGTCACTGAATAAGGAAGTGAAGGTGCTCCGCAATAATATTCTTCATGCCGATGGTGCTCCCGAGGCTCCCAAAGAGATTGAAGATAAGGGTGCTGAGGCAAAGAAAGCAAGCAAGAAAAGTACCGGGAAAAGAACATCCAAGAAATCGACCAATAAATAAATGTTTAGACATAAAATCATCATAGGCGCGGCGGCCGTTATGGCCGCCGCGGCCGCATTCGCCCAGACTACCAAAGAGGAGGTGCTCTCCGACCTCAATCGCACCGGCGGAGTATACTACGCATACCCCGTCAGCGAATCTGCCAATACTCCGACACCTAAGGGGTATGAACCATTCTATATCTCTCATTATGGACGTCACGGATCGCGTTATCTGATATCTGACAGGGACTACGAATGGGTCAGCAATTTGATGAATGAAGCTCGCGAAGCAGGTGCTCTGACGCCATTGGGACTGGAGGTAGCGTCTCGTCTTGACAGTATTATGCCTGAAGCTCGCGGACGCGGGGGAGACCTCTCCCCTCTTGGTGTGCGCCAGCAAAAGGGTATCGCGCGCAGGATGTACAAGGCTTATCCGGAGGTGTTCCGAGGCAGTCCGGATATGTCGGCACGTTCAACACTCGTAGTGCGCTGTGTTCTAAGCATGGATGTCTTCTGCGAGGGACTAAAGGAAGAGAATCCGAAACTAAATATCGTCCGCGAATCTTCCAATAGGTATATGCCCTATTTATGCTACCACTCCCCCGATCATCGGGAGTATACAACCGATGGAAATCGTTGGAAAGAGCAGTATCGCAAGTTTAAGGAGAAGCACACCAACTCTCAACGCCTGATTGAAAGTCTCTTCAACGACCGAGATTTTGTAGAGAAGAAAGTTAATCCCGATGAATTGATGTGGGGATTATACTGGATAGCATCGGATATGCAAAATATGGAGACAAAAGTTAACTTCTACGATATTTTCACACCGGATGAATTATTCGACCTATGGCAGAGCTTCAACTACGTGTTCTACGTCAACGATGGAGCCTTTGCCGGCAACGGCACGAAAGTCACTGACAACGCCCTGCCCCTGATTGAGAATATCATTGAGAGTGCTGATAAGGCTATAGCTGCCGGAAAACCGACAGCAACATTCCGCTTTGGACATGACGGCAACCTTATACCGCTTGCAGCAGCCTTAGAGCTTAAAGACTGCGATATAGCCATTGAAAAACCGGAAGAATTCTACAGAGCCTTCAGCGACTGGAAAGTAGCACCCATGGCAGGAAATCTTCAGCTGATCTTCTTCCGCAACAAGAAGCATCCGGATGATATCTTGGTAAAATTCATGCTCAACGAGCGGGAGACCGCGATCCCGATAGAGACCTCGACCTATCCCTATTATTCCTGGGATAAAGTCCGCGAATACTATAAGCGGAAACTCGGCAAGTAGCACAAGCATCCCGCCTCGTTCGCATATAAT
The DNA here is from genome assembly GCA_023667015.1 of Muribaculaceae bacterium. Lineage (GTDB taxonomy): Bacteria > Bacteroidota > Bacteroidia > Bacteroidales > Muribaculaceae > Lepagella. The sequence continues at coordinate 35,121 of JAMPAX010000003.1, forward strand.
CAATATGTTGCAAACGAGGCGGGACGCTTATGCTACTGTGGGGTTCTTATGGATTTTAGCAGTTGTTGGCTCCTGGTTCGTATCGGTTGGTGGAGGCGACGATATATGCTTAGGCCTATCAACGGTAGTGACACCCCCGCTATTGAGTAGAGTACCCAGAATATGTCGGTGTTGTTATGGTGGATCACCATATGACAACCAATCTGCAACGGATCCAGGTCGTACCACCATATCTTCAATAGACTTACTGCCTTAAAGCTGATTATATGGAAAATAAATACGTATAAGGTATTCTCGCCGATAAATACTAAAAGTGATCTCAATCGCGAGTCTTGAGCATTAATCTTTGTGGCGGCGAAATGTACCATCAGCCATCCGATGCAGCCTGTTAATGGTAATGACCAAAGATCGCGATATATCCCCCTGTTGTTCATTCCCGACAATCTTAGCAATGCTGCCCCGCAGAGTAAGAGGAAATAGACGGCAAATAGCATCCAGTTCTCTCGTATCTTTTGCTCGTAGTGTCGATAAAGAACACCTATGCCAAAGAAGAAGAGTCCCCACGTTTCGCGCCATCCTCCATTCGGAATTCCTATCTTACTGTCTGAGGCTATATGAAAGGCCGTGAAGGCTATAGCTCCGATACATATCAATCCTGCAGCTCGTGTCTCTGTCAGGTTCGAACGACTATCTATCAGCTTGTATAGAAGCAGATAAAGGATACTTGCCACCATCAGGCCGCGGAAAAACCAGAAAGCTCCGGCCATAAACTCGTCATAGCCACTCATGGTGGTGAAGATATTGACCATCCGTTGCCAGAATATTTTCCAGCTATATGGATGCGTTACTCCTCCTTCCCAATTGCCATAAGCCTCGTTGAGGATACCAAAATGGAAGAATACGTTATGAAGTACAAGGAATACCAGCGCCCATTTAAGAAAGGGGAAATAGAGACCTTTCACTCGCTTGGAGATGAAATTCCAAGGATTGTCAAGATACTTGCGCGAGAAGAAGTAGCCCGCTGCTATGAAAAACAGAGGCATGTGGAAAGTGTATATGAAGTTGGTGACATACCAGGGAGCCTCAGCATGACCGATGACCATCAGGATGATAGCCAGTCCCTTCATTATGGAGATAGTATAATTACGTGTTGCCAATAGTTAGAAAAATGAAAATTTTAGCCACAAAAATAATATATTGGTGGGACTTTCGCAAGTTTTCAACTTGCGAAAGTCCCACCATCAACTATCAACTATCAACCATGAAAATAAGTCCGGAAGGGCTTATTTTCATTCGGGCATCATGGTCAGGATTAGGCGGTCGGCCGGCAATACGTATGTCTTCATGAAGGCTTGCATATTCTCCGGAGTTATTGCGCTGACTGCTTCTTCGTAGCCGCTGTCAAGGTCGAGCCCGAACTTGTCGAGAGCGCGCAGAGCAACAAGCCAATATGCATTGTCGCCCCTATTGTCCTGAATACTCTTCATGAAGTATTCGCGGATGGTAGCCAACTCTGCATCTGTGACGCCAGCCGTGTTTTTCAAGCTGACATCCACACCTGTGCCTCCATTTCCTAAGGCAGCTCCTGCATCAGTTCCGTCACCCATTCCGGCCATAGCATTTAGAGTGCGGATGATGCTCTCGCTGACCTCTGCAGAATGCTCCGGAGATGTCTTCACATAGGTAGGCATCATAAACTCCGCCGGATCCTGCCCGTTCATACCATTGGTAACCGCGCCATGGCCGGTAATGGAATATGTCCATCCCTTATCCTCGCGGATGTCTGAGAGCAGACGACTTTTCAACACCTGACCCACCGCCGAAGCCATGAGTATGTTTTCCAATGTATATGGACACTGCAGATGACGGAACTGATAGACTACACTCTGCGGAGTCTCCATAGGTACGGTAAAGGGCACACGCAAGTCCTTTCCCTCAACAAAACGATAGCCGATATCCTTCGGAGTCTCCTTGCGCCCCTTTGCCGGGAGTGAGGCTACGTAACGCTCCAAAAGGTCTACAATCTGCTTGCGGTCATAATCTCCCGTCACGAAGAATGAGAAGTCGGAGAAGTCAGAGAAACGATCGCGATAAATATCCAAGGCAGTATTATAATCCACCTTTTCAATCATCGAGGGCACGAATTTGCCACCGAGAGGCTGATGGGAATATACGATAGCCGTGATAGAGTCACCCATCACCTGTATAGGATTCTTAAACTGCTTGGCGAGAGTGGCGCGCTTCTGGTTCATCATAGCGTTGAAAGCTTGATTGTCCGGACGAATATCTGTGGCCTTCAGATACATCAGTCGGAAAGCCTCTTCCAAGTCTTCTCTGCCGGAAGCAAGCTCCATAGTTTCTTCAGTCTGTGAGATGGCTGTAGATACCTTCATATCGCGGCCATGCATGAATCTACGGAGGTCGGCCGACGACAGGTCTCCAAAGCCTGAAAGAGGGATAATCTCTTCCATCAGCTTCATGGTAGGAGCCAATTCCGGAGTATATTTCTGCGAGAAACCGCCATAACCGATGCCGCGTACAAAAATCTGATCCTCATTATCTTTGGAGGGACGCATATATACCTTGATACCATTGGAGAGGGTAAGCACCTCGGTATTCCATTTGCCAAGCTGCTTGCTTTTTTTAACTTTACCTTTCTTAGGTTCCTTGGCAAGAAGGGTAGCATTAACCTTCACCGGTTTGAAGGACTCAAGAGCAATGTCATTGACAGCATAAAAAGCATCGGAGAGTTCCTTCTCGCTAACCCCTTTTTCACCCTCAGCCGGTGTAGGCATGTATAGAAGTGCTACAGCATTCTTACCCGAAGAGGAGACGATAGATTTCAGATAGTCTACTACATCGTTCTCAGTGATTGAGGGAAGCATTGTGCGAGCAAGCTCCAAACGGCTGGCAGGAGTGTCGAAACGTTCACCATCAAGATACGTGCGCACCAGACGCTGTGCCAGGTCGGTGGTAGATCTCAACGAAGCCTTGTTGTCAGCAGCGCGAAGGGAGGAGAGAGCTGCGCTCTTGGCAGCTTCAAGCTCAGACGTTTCGAAGCCATTGACTATAGCACGTCTGACCTCGGTATACAGGTCGGTCAAAGCTTCGGCACTATGTCCGGGAAGGACTTTTGTACGGAAGGTCAGAGCCTTGAGGGGAGAAGCAAGGAGGAATTTCTGATCGCCAACGCCGACATTGCTACATACAGCACCATCGCGTAGCTCTACGTTGTCGAGACGGTTTACCAGCATATTGCAGAGAATGTCGGAAAGCAATTCATGTTTCATAGCCTCTTCTGCCGACAGGCCTCCGACAGCCGGATATTTGAAATAGAGAGAAAGCATCTCTACAGGTTGCTCGGGGTCAGTCTCTACAACGGCCATGAACTTGTCATTGACAGGGATTTCCAAAGAGGGGAGCAACTTGGATGAGCCTGCCGGAAGGTCGGCAAAAAGACGTTTAATCTCAGCTTCGATATGATTCGCATCCACATCGCCGACTACGATGACAGCCTCTGTCGACGGGCGATGCCAGTCGGCATAGAAGTCACGAAGACGCTGCGGAGGGAAGGAGTCTACAACGCTCATCAGTCCGATAGGCATACGATTAGCGTAGCGACTTCCGGCAAACAGACGAGGAGTGGCGCGTTCCAACATCCTGTTGCTTGCGGAGTTTCTTTGACGCCATTCTTCATGGATTACCCCGCGCTCAGCTTCAATGTCACCGTCAGCAAGGGTGACATCGCCACTCCAGTCGCGAAGAATCAACAGGCAAGAGTCGAGCGTAGACTGGCGTGTTGTCGGCACTTTTGAGATATTGTAGATTGTGCGGTCGGTATTAGTACTTGCATTGAGATTCTTACCGAATTTTACGCCTACACTCTCCAAGTATGAAATGACGGAGTTGCCCGGGAAATGTTTCGTACCGTTGAAACACAGGTGCTCCAAGAAGTGGGCCAGACCGCGCTGGTCTTCTTCTTCGTGGATAGAGCCGACACTCCTTGCAAGGAAGAAGTCGGCACGCTGTCCGGAATTTTTTGTTGGCAGAATGTAATAAGTCAGACCATTGTCAAGCTTCCCTTGGCGCAACGCCGGGTCGGAAGTCAGACCGGACTGCGCATTCATGGGGATAGCCGTGACGATGGAAATCGATACTAAAAGGTGTCGAAGTTTCATATTAAAAGTTAAATGTAATTGATGTCTGAAAAATATTTCGGCGAATGCCGTTGCCATAGCGCATATGTCGGAATTTAAGGTCAAAACCAAGGGCATACTTGGGTGAGAGGGTATATATCCCGGCCAGATCAGCGCCAAGGAGTGTCATAGTAGCTTGTGAGGATGAAAACGCTTGGATCACACTCTCCTCGAGACTGCGAATCTCATCATCCGTGCTCAGCATACCCATCTCGAGAGTAGACTTGACATTGAGTCTGCGTTCTGCATTCAGCTCAGCCCGCAGAGCACCCTTCCTCGAAAGTTTGCATGAATATCCGGCATTTAGTCGGATATATTCAGAGTCTACGAGCCATTTCCGGCGTGGCACCATATAATCCTGGCGGGAATGAGAGTATCCCCCTTCTATTGAACCATCTACTATATGTCTGCCCAATAGCCATTCTCCCAAGGCTCGAACGTGAATATCATAGTAATTATGGGCATAGAGTTCTAACGACCCTATCTCAGGGTAGCTTCCGGAGGTGGGGTCGCCAAAGATATTTTCCGATCCGTGGCGACGTAGCCAGCTGATGTTGGCAAGCGCGGTCCACCTGCAACTACGCCCCGTATGTCGCCATCCTGCTTCTGCGTCTATGCTGTTTTGCCACAGTGTGGCCATAGGTAGTTTGTTGATATCTACAATGACGTGAGAGAGGGTCATCCTGTGGTATTTACAGATAGCAAATACCCCGGAGTCTGCAGGCCGGAAGATATACAGTCCGCCCCCACATATGTAGGAGTCGTTGTAGACGTTGGTGCCCTCTCCGGCAAAGCGTGCATACTGAGTGCCAAGTCCGGTCAGATGATATAGTTTCGACTCGCCGAGTTCGCTGACAAAGGATATGTCGGTAGATTGACGGTATTTCTCGAAGTCTGCGGAGAGTCCCAACATATACCCCTTCCATAGGTTGTAAGCTATACCTCCGCGGATATGCAGCGTACCGGCAATAGTCTTCGGGCGAGGGTCCACTTTTCGATAGGAAAGGTTGGCATCATAGCCGCCATCCAGTCCCCAGGATAATCTACCCTTAAAATGAGAGTATCCTCCGGTGAATGAGTATGTCTCGCGATGGATGTTGCCACCAACGGCATCTGCTATGACGTAAGGGTATACCCGGTTGTAGTCGCCCGATTCGTTCCATTGCAAGTCGAACACCGTGCCATTAGTATAGCCGGCGCGCCCTGTAAGGGTTGAATTGCCGCTATGTATGTAGGCTTCAGCTTCCAATGAGGCCATCCCCTCGCCGCAACCTTCCTGAGGATTGACAGCCCGACTCTGATGGTCGCGATAGAAGGAGGCTCGCACCTCGCCAAGAGAATAGCCATGCCGCATCGGAGTAAAGGCCGGATTGTCATAAATCTCCGGCATCTTCTGTGTCCAAAGTCCCGAATGGAGAATCCACCGGTCAGCAATGGTTACTCCTGTGGGCACTGAGTCTCTTCTCTGAGCCATCAATATCCCGGGGAAGCTTCCTAACGCAACGGCTGCTACAGCTATTGTTAGTCTCTTTGTAAGACTCATTTCTTAATCATTATTTATTCTTTCTGTATCTTGCCGCTACTTCCGGACTCATCGGTAAGACGCCATCGTAGGTGAGCGTTGTGCAGGGGGTGCCATAGATATCTACGGCTGTTCCCTGAAGCTCAATCTCAGAGGGTATCATAAACGCATTGAAGTCCTTGGTGGAGTTGTTGGTGTCCTGAAGTATCGGTGATCCGTCATCATTCAGACTTGCCACCTTACGGCGAACGGAATGGAAATAGCGGGTCTTGTCATGGTCGATGGTGCCACAAGAGGTCCATCCCATATCAAGGCTCGGCGCGCAGATATTCCATTTATATTTAGCCTCTACGGAGGTGTTGACTACGTCTAAGATCCATTCGTTGGGTATCTTGTATGCCGACTGCGACATAGGGAAAGTGCCGGCATCTACTATGATGGTGTAGTCGTAGGTGTAGCGGTATTCTTTGAGATATTTCTCTTTCTCTACCGGGATTCGGGCCAGCCCGTAGGCGCGGAAGCCACGGTTGTGGAGTACGAAGAATGAGAGGGTGTAGCAATACCATTTGTCGAGGTTGGTGACTGTCGGTGAGTCGATATCCATATGCGAGGGCTTGGAAGAGATGTCATACCATTCGAAGTCGGCAGTGCTGAGGTCGAAAGAGTTGGGGTTGATTACCCGATGGTCGATGCCGGTGTCGGCAAGCAGGAGAAATTCTCCGGGTTCCACGGGGTAGTCTTTACCCGTACCGGGGATGGTATATAATGCCTGTACGGTCATTGCTTCCGACATAATATCCGGGGAGTAGTCATATTTCTCAGTAGTCAGAAATTTCGACTCGAAGAAGGTCAGTCCGTCGGCATAAAGTACATGGTCTGTGTTGTTGTAGATCTTTATATAGTCATCGCCATAATACTGGTTGCCTGAGCTCTGGAGAGTGCCGGTGAAGAATACTTCGGCAATCACGAAGTCATCGTTGGCAGCTATGTTGAAGGTGGAAAGGTTGACTTTCATCTCCGAGCCTTGGATGATGACAGATGTCTTGTTGGCTTTAAGAGTTGACTTTGCACCGCTTTCAAGATAGCAGTCAGCTTCGTAGGATATGTTGTAGAGACCGGGTAGCACGCAGATTTCGCTATCAGGTGTCAGCGCAAATTCGCTCTCAGTGCCGTTGCTGACGTTTTTAAAGGTCACGCGGGGGTTGGTGATATCATCTTTGCTGACGCCATCTGCAAGCTCGAGTTCTACGATGACCTTGGTGGAGGGGAGGCTTGCGTCTAGGGAGTCGTCACATCCAATGAGCGATATGGCAGCCATGCCTAAAAGTAATGTATTATATATTTTCATGATGAGTTTCTTTATTTTCTTTAGAGTTTTCCTTTATTTTAATCAAATTGTGACGTTCAGTTCCATTCCGAAGTAGGGGTTTGCAGAGCGACGCACGAGCAGTCCATTGCTTCTGTAGGAGGGTAGCCAATCGAGTATTCGATTGACAAATAGAGCAATGCGAAAGTGCTTCCCAAGCTGTTTTGTTGCTTTCAGGTTGAGATATCCGGCAAATGGTATCTTATAGGGTCGGAAGGAGTCTTCGTTGTAGGTCTTTACAAGGTATTGTAAAGCAGGGTCGTCGAGTATTTCTGCATTGTAGGGGTGAAGCTCCCCATCAGCAGCGTCGAGGTAGTAGTCAGGGATACCATTGATAGGTATGCGGGTGGTCTTTACCTGCCACATGCATTGCAGCGTAGTAGTGATTACCAATCCCCAGCGAGGTATCTGGGTATCGAACATGAAGTTGGTGTTGACCTGCTCGTTGATACGTCCGTCGCGGTAGTTGTAAAGGCCTACGTATCTGTCGGAGACGGGTATGCCATCGTAGACGTCGCTGACGGAGGAGTAGAGCATCTGTGAGTTGGAGTAGGTGCTTCGAAACCATGCCCCGGTGACTATCAGCGAGGTGCATACGGGTTTCCAACGGGCGGTATTGATTTGCCATTCGATACCTTGTTTATATATACGGGTGCCGTTGGTGGCCATGCGGTAGCCGTCAAGGATTTTGGCATCTTTCACCGGAATATCGGCTATCGATGGCGGACCGGTGAGCGTAGAGCTGTTGATGCCGGAGCCGTCGTATTTCTTATAGTCGTAGGAGTTATAGATGGTCTGATAGCGAAAGCCGTCGTTCATGCGTTCCTGAAAGTATGTGACGGAAAGACGATTCCCCTTCCAGGCGAGTGCCAAGCGCACTTCCCATTTATGGTTTCGCGCGGGCTTGAGGTCGTAGTTGACGGCATCATCTACGTATGTTCGTAATAAGATTAAGGAGTTGTGGGCCGGATCGTTGACGTCGTAATAGTTGAGTTCGATGATGTCGTTGTAATGTTCCTGCGGATAGAGGTAGTCGATGGTTGGCATCTTGGTGGTCAGTCCGTATCCTCCGGCCAGTGTCAAGACGGGTACGTCTCTGTCCCCACCGAGTTTGAAGTCCCAGGCGGCATTCAGTCGGGGGTCGAGGTATTGGCGTCCGGCGAGATAGTATTTTTTATTGAGATGAGGGAGCTGGATGGAGCGCAGTCCGAGCTGGAGTGAGAGGGTAGATGTCGGGAGGCTCAGCGTCATGCGGTCTTCCACGAAGAAAGAGAGTACGTGGAGCGCGGGAATGTCGCGGAATGCCCGCGGGCGACTCGTCCATGAGGCGGAAATAGGACGAGTAAGGTCGTAGATTTGTCCGCGACCATAGTTCTTGGAAAGTGTCCATTCGAGGCCCACTTTGTATTGGTTGTTCATCAGTCCGGCGCTCTGCTGACCGGCTGCTCGAGCTTTAAAGAAGAAGTTGAGGGGGCGACCATCGCTTTCATAGTCAGCGATATATTCTCCGAGTAGATATTCTCCTTGGTGTTCTCCGGGCGACATGGTGGTGGGAGCTACGCTGGCGCGCTGTGGCGCCACCTGCTTGCGTCGCTTCAGCCTGTCGATCTGATAACTCAGCGAGGCGTTGACGTTGAAGTCGTCGAATATCATATGGCGGTTGAACAGGAAACTGTAGTCTGTAGTCAATGCCATACGGTTGTAGCTCGATTTGTATTCGTCTACTTTCAGATATGACAGATCGGGGTCTACTTTGGTGTTGTCGAAAGATCCGGTGTAGTCCATGCCGATGTTGAGGTTCTGGTTGAAGCCAGTGCCTTGTGTGCGCATTGTCAGTCGCAGTGAACCGGTCAGTCGTTTGTAGTTCTCAAGATTGTTGCGCGGATCGGACTTGGAGTCGAGGAAACCAAGGTCGGCATTGAGGACCCAGGGAGATTCCCCCAGCCCGAACCCTTTGCCTGCGGAGAAGAGCTTGCTGTATTCGTCAACCTTAAAGCGGAAGGAGAGTGGCGTAGATTTGTTGATACGCGTGATCTTGACAATACCCGACGTCAAGTTGCCATACTCTGCGGAGGGTATGCCGCGGACTATCTCTACGCTCTGAATATTGTCGGTGGATATCGATCGCATGTCCACACCTTTGTTGGTGATGGCTCGAGCATCGGTGGGTGAGTCGGAGGCTATGCCGACACCCTGAAGGTTGGCATCGCCATTGATGGGCGCTCCGTCTACCATAAACAGGGTGCCTAACGAAGAGATTGCGTAGTCATCGTTGGAGGTCTTGGCTCCCGTGGCACTGAGATTACCGGTTTCGCGGAGGTTAATGGTGTTGGCATGCCCCATGTCCGGATTCTGCGAAATGTTGCCGGGGAGTAGTTCCAAGAGGTCGGTGAATGATGTGGGTTGTAGATGGTTCATCGCATCGCGATCTATACGCGAGGAGCTGGTAAGTCCATCGCTCTCTTTGGCGGTGACCGTCACCTCCTGCAGCATATTAGTCTTCGGTTTCAGTTTTATTGTACGGCGCACGGAAGCAGTCAGACTCAGCGGCGTAGAAAGGTTGTCATAGCCGAGGTATGATACCTTAATGGTATACTTACCGGCAGGTACGCGCATCGAAAATCGGCCGTTGTCGTCGGTCATCGCAGAGTGATTTCCCGGCATGAGGAGTACTGCCGCATATGGCAGTGGCTCAGACGTTGAGCCGTCTATTACCGACCCCGAGAAGGAGATGTCGGCGGCTATGCAGTGCAAGGAGATTATCGTTAATATGATAACTAAAGTTAGTTTCTTCATTTTCAAGACATAAAGCGAAAATTTCCGTATTTTCCGCACAATGCAAAATTAGTTTCTTTTGCATCCCTAATCAATACTATCAAAGCGTTATTCTTGCCCGGCAGAATACTCAGATATGTGTATTTTGCATCAGGGACGTTTTCTCTAATTTTGTGTTCATTAAGAATGAACTATAACAAACTCTAAAAAATTAATACTCAAAAGTATGAAACAAATTTTTACTTTAGCTGCACTCGCCCTGATGGCAGGCAGTGCTTTTGCCGTTGAGTCTGCTTTCCCCTCCTACAGTTGGGGTAAGCTCTTCGATGGCAATACTTCTGCCGGTGACCAATCTCAGAATGTTGTCGTTGCCGGTGATGGCAATGTATATTGGCATCTGATTGGTGGTACTACTTCCTCTGCCCGCGATATTTCTTATGGCGGCTCTGTCCTCTTCCAGGGCGCTGAGTATGAGGGTACCTCTCAGAATGGAAACCTCTGTATCCTCAAGACTGACGCTGAGGGTAATGTACTTTGGAAACTCTATAGCAATAAGGGCAATTTCGCCGGAAATGCAGGGAGAGTCGCCGCTACTTCCGATGGCGGCGCTGTCTTCTCCGCTAAGGTCAGCGGTTCTGTAGCGGGATCCCTCGGCTCTATCAATCTTGTAGATGCTACCGGTAGGTCTTACCCATACGAGTTCACCCCCAACTCTGATGATAAGTACTATTTCCGCGTGCTGGTGGGCCGTATTTCTCCCGAGGGTACCCTTGAGTGGGTAAAGATGCTCGACCCGGAGGTCACTATCGCTTCCGGCAAGTACGTAGCCGATGCTGTCGAGACTAATGGTCTCGCTATAGACGCCCAGGATAATATCTATGTGGCCGGTAAATATTGCGTGCCTATGACTCTTATGGGTACCAACACCAAGTTCACTCCCCATAACAGTACTTCTTGGGATGGCAACGCACAAGCTAAGCTCGGCGATCTCTACCTGCTTAAGTTTAATATCAATGGTGAGTACCTCGGCAATGCCGTTACCTCCGGTGTCGTTAGGGATGAGTCTGTAGTAGGTCTGAGCTACGACAACGGCTCACTATATCTACAGTATACTATCGCCAACAAGGGCACTAAGGCTACTCAGTCTTTCGGTGGTAAGTCCTACAATGTTGCGGGCGAAATCACTCCGGTAGTAGTGAAGATGGACACCAACTTCACTGCCTCTTGGATTACTTCCCTGAAGGGTGAAAAGGCCAACAATCAGGTGGCATATCAGAATGCCAATACTTCTATCGTAAATGGCAGCGTATGGGTGACATCCCAGACTTCCGGCTCTTATTCCGATATGGCTGATGCTTCCAAGGTAGTCACTCCTCAGAGTGCAACTCGCGAGGGCTTACTCATCAAACTGAACGGCGAGACAGGCGCTTGGGAGGCCGGTACGCTCAGCGGTGTGGACTACGGCGTAAATCTGACAGGCTATTTCGGCGTGCTCCCCAATTTCCAAAATGATAAGGAGGTCTACGTCTATGGCTATGGTATGAATTCGCTCGGTATTTTCATGCGTACCTATGATGCTACTACTTTAGTTTCCGACAAGGATAGCCAGGTTGTCCTGACCACTTGCGGCGCTATGCCTACCATGCAGTCTGTTGCCTACAATACTAAGGATGGTCTGCTGTATCTGACAGCCCGTAGCAACAATGAGTGGAAAATGCTCGGCGGTACTTCTATCGCTAAAGGTGCCGGCTGGACTATTCTTACCGCCTGCTACAATATGCCAAAGAACCCCGGCATTTCAAGTGCAGTAGATGCTATCTCCGGCGATACTCTCACCCTCAGGGGTGGCAGTGGCAAGATAATCGTTGAGGGGAACGAGTCTGCCGTAGCTGTCTACGACCTTTCAGGCCGCAAAGTAGCAGAAATATCTCCTAATCAGCAGTATGCTGCAGTAGCTCCCGGCATCTACATCGCTGCCGGCCGTAAAGTAATCGTGAGGAATTAGGAATGAGGAATTCGGAATGAGAAATGGCTATGAGTCTCCAGAACTTCCCAAACTTCCCAATTCTCCCAAACCTCCCATCCATAAACCATAAACCAAAAATTCCTAAGCCGCGGGGCTTAGGAATTTTTTTACCCATTCAGGGTTACTGGCCCTACCTTTTTTACTCAATTAAGTGTATTTCCCCGATTGTTTGTAGAGGGTAATTTTGCATCGTGAAAACAATCTAAATTTTTATAAAGAATGAAAAAAGTATTACTTTCTGCTCTCTCCTTAGCTATGGCTGCAGTCTCTGTCGTAGCTTCACCCACCCAGCCTATTGCTATGTGGGGTAAGCTCTTCGACGGCACCGAAGCTACCCATCCCTACACCGGCAATGCCTCCGCCGGCGATATTGGTGAGAACGTGGTTCTCGGTAAGGATGGCAACCTCTACTGGCATTTGATTGGCGGCTCCTATGATGGCGCCAAGGATATAATGTTTGGTGGCACGAAGCTCTTCGAGGGTAGCGGCTACGATCCCTCAGGAACTTCTCAGAACAATAACCTCTGTGTGCTGAAGACCGACCAGAATGGCAATGTACTCTGGAACCTCCATAGCACTTCCTGCGACTATTCTACTAATGAGGGATGTGTAGCTCCGACTACTGATGGCGGTGTATTCTTCTCTGCCAAAATGCGCTGCACCGACTTTGGCACCGACTGCCAATGGGAGGACGTTACCCTCGTTGATGGTAAAGGTAAGGAGTGGAAGTATAAATGGAACCATACCGCTACCGATACTCGCCGCTATCAGAAGATTCTCGTGGGTCGTCTTGACGCAGAGGGCAACCTCCTCTGGGTTAAGTTCCTCGAATGCGACAGAACTCCAGCTAAAGCTGCTTCAGGCAACTATGCTGACTACACTTCTGAGGCTATTAAGTCTTCAGCTCTCGCTGCCGACAATTCCGACAATTTGTTTATCGGTGGCAACTACCGCAACCCTATGCACATTGAGGGTACAGACGTTGTGCTGACTCCCCGCAATGTCGCTACTTGGAATGGCGACCCTCAGCAGAGTGTCGGCGATATGTTTATCGTGAAGTTTGATGCCAATGGCAACTATGTCAGCAATCTGACGATGACCGGAGCTGCTGATTCCGAGACTATCCTTAACCTTACATACGATGGTGGCACTCTCTATGCTGAAGTTCTTGTTTTCGGCACCGATGGTGCCAAGATGACTCTCGCCGATAAGGAGTTGACTCTCGCCGGTGCGTTCACTCCCATCATCGCTGCTCTCAGCTCAGACTTCTCTCCCCGCTGGGTCACAGTCCTCAAGGGTGAGAAAATCAGTGGCAAATATGGCTTCCAGAACACCGGCCTCACCGTGTGTAACAATGATATATGGTACGTAGGACAGTATGACGGCGTAATCTCCGACCCCACCAATGCCTTAAACACCTTCACTTCAAATCCTAAGTATCCTTCAGTTCGCGAAGGCTTCCTGCTGAAGCTTAACGCTAAAGACGGTAGTTGGATCAAGGGCGTCAGCAGCTCTGAATCTTATCCCAGAACCTTAGGTGCAAACTATAGCTCTATTGTAGGATATTTCAAGGCTATCGCTAATCCTGAACATCCCGAGAAGGTATACGTATATGGCTATGCTATGAACAATAACCTTGGCATCATCCTTCGAAGCTACGATGCTGAAACTCTCGCTTCTGATCCTGCTACCGGCGAATGGACTCTCGTGAAGGGTGGTTCAATGCCCATATGTCATAGCATCGCATACGACAGCAAAAATGGCCGTATTTTCATCATGGGTCGTGGCAGAAACACCGACTTCACACTCCTCCCCGATATGACCGTGAAGGCCGGCAACAGTTGGGCAGAGCTCTGTGCAGCTTACCAGATGCCCAACGAGTTTATCTCCACAGACTCCAAAATCGTAGAGACAGTAGTTGGTACTACTCTCAACATATATGGCATCATCGGAGGTCTCAAGATAGAGAACAACGCAGAGGAAACATCCATAGTAGAAGTCTACGACATCACCGGCCGCAAAGTAGCCACAGCCGCCGCCCTTAACGGCGAGACTACCATAGTCCTTCCCGCCGGCATCTACATAGCCGCCGGCCACAAAGTCAAAGTGAAATAAAATCTATAGGCGCAGAGCGCCTATAGATTTTATGGTTTATAAGTTAATAAGTAGCTGGTCGATTTAAATTTAAATTTATGCGCGGGTATTTTTGTGACAGTTTCTTCACTCGAAGAAGGAATAATGCGGGCATTATGACTGATGAGAGAGGAGAAAATGTCCAAAAAGAAAAAGCTGAAAGTTTGAATTTAAATCGACCATCTATTTAAGACTTATAAGATATATAATCAAAAGGAGAAAAGACTCGGACTTCGACGGGATCGAAGTCTGAGTCTTTATTGAAAGGGCGTGAAGAGGGAAGTGCTGAAGGTATCGCCGAAGGACTCTTACAAGAAAATCGAAAACAATATTAAGATAACAATAACTACTCCGATACCTATACCCCATTTTATCACCCCCATCTTCTTCTGATCGGATGCTTGAATCTCACGAATCCTTTGGTTGTCGATAGGAGGTTGATGATTTATTGGAGGATTAGGCTTCCATGAAGAGGAAGTATATGGTCTCTGAGGAGGACGATACGTGGGAGTATGAGGAGTATGAGGAGTATGAGGAGTATGAGGAGTATTGGGAGTTTGGGGAGTTCTGTGGATATGGGAGAATGGGGACATCCTATTAGGGTGTTGGCCGGAATTACTTATCGGGGGTTGCTGACTTATCGAGGGCTGCTGATTTGGAAATCTTATAGGAGATTGCGGGATTATCGGTTGGTCATCAGTAATTACACTGGTGATTTCTATTGTAGAATCGGCATATGGGGACTTTTCGTTCCCGAGAATTGAGTTGACAAAGTCTTGGACGGTTGGATATCGCTCCTTGCGGCGGAGGGCCATAGCTTTGTTGATAGGAGCAATAAGACCTGCAGGTATCTTTGCCGGGAAACTTAGTTCCTCTTCATGTCGTTTAGTAGCTTGAGGGGGGATAACTCCGGAAATAGCAAAATATATGGTAGCCCCTAAAGAATATATGTCTGTCTGAGGGGAGAACTTTCCTACACCATCAGCGTCGTATTGTTCTATAGGTGCGAAGCCGTGGCTAATGCCCGTTGGTGTTGTTGTAGCCTGATTACCCTCGTTATCGTACTGTTTTGAGAGACCGAAATCAATTAGGATAGCTTTATTGTCGGCCTTGCGGATCATTATATTTGCCGGCTTAACGTCAAGATGGTTTATTCTCTTATGATGGACATAATCAAGAGCTGCAGCCACCTCAGAGATATACTTAATTGCAATAGCGGGCGAAACCGGACCATTAGCTCTGACAAGTTCAGAAAGGGAACATCCCTCGATGTATTCCATGACATAGTAAGCGGTACAATTTTCTTCAAAAGCGTCATGAATACCGATAATGCCGGGGTGGTCAAATTGAGCGATATTGCGAGCCTCCTTTACGAACTTAAGTTTAAGTCTATCTACAAATTCGTGATTCGAATTCGTGAAGAGTTTTACTTGAGAAGTTGACTGTTCGCGATTGCAGAAATCTTTAGGAAAGAATTCTTTGATTGCTACGAGACGATCAAGAGCAAGATTGGTAGCAAGATATGTGATACCAAACCCGCCCTGGCCGAGAACTTTCTCAATTCTGTATGTACCCTGCCGAAGTAATGAACCGATATTTAGACCTTGAGTAAATGCCATGATTGAAAAGTAAAAAGGGCTGAAAAACAAAAATCCTTTGGAATCAGCTACAAAAATACTCAATCCAAGTAAGATAAACAAATAAAATAGGGGACACCGATATAGGTGTCCCCTATTTTATTAAAGTAGTATAATTTGATGTAGTTGCTAAATTAGTTGCAGGCGAGCTGGCATACGTTCATGACAGCATCGTAGCAGTACTGGTAGATGCAGGATACGAGACCGAAGAATACGATACCGGCAACACAGAACCAGATAGCAGCACGATCAGTGCAAGCGCTACGGAAGGATTCAATTTTCGGTTCGTCCTTACTGAGCCACATAGCCTTAACAACGAGCAGATAATAATAGAGAGAGATAATAGTGTTGATAAGAGCTATGAGGACGAGCATGTAGAGCGCAAAGTTTCCGGACTCAGTGACGGCATTGAAGATTAGAATCTTCGAGAAGAAACCGGCGAAAGGAGGTATGCCTGCGAGCGAGAACATCGCCAGGGTCATAGCAAAAGATAGCCATGGATTCGACTTATGAAGACCATTGTAGTCATCCATGGATATTTTTCCAGTCTGGCTTTCTATAGTGGAGATAACAGCAAATGCGCCAAGGTTGCTCACTACATAAACGAAGATGTAGAACATCATTGAAGCGAGACCGAGAGAATCAGCGGTCATAACGCCAAGCATGATATAACCGGCTTGAGAAACGGAGGAGAATGCCATAAATCGCTTCATATTCTTCTGACGTATAGCGAAGAGATTGCCAATTGTAATTGTAAGGATAATTACAATATACATCATCCATTCCCAAGCCTGGGTAAAGACAGCACCGAAGCACTGCACGAAGATAATGAAGAAAGCGAAAGCCGCAGCACCTTTGCTGACAACAGATAGATAAGAAGTGACCGCAGTGGGAGCACCCTGATAAACGTCAGCGGTCCAGAGATGGAAAGGAACCAGAGAGAGCTTGAAACCGATACCTGAGATTAGGAACGCCAGAGCAACGAGCAGGAGGCCGGAGTGCTGACCCTGTAGAACAGCGGTTGCGATATCGTTGAAGTAGAGCGAGCCTCCACAGAGAGCATAAACGAAGCTGATACCTACGAGAAGAATGCCGGAAGAGAAGACAGCAGTAAGGATATACTTAATAGCGGCCTCATGGCTTTCGTATTTACGCTTGTTGAATGCCACCATAGCGGCTAGCGGAAGAGAAGCAGATTCAAGACCGATAACGAAGAGTAGGAAATGGCGAGCAGAAATCATGAGATACATGCCGAAGAGAGTGACGAGCAGCAACTCAAAGAATTCGCCGGCACGCTCCTTACCATCGGAATCTTCCGTAGTCCAGCGAGCTGACTGGAGCATGACTATGAAAGCGCCGACATTAAGAATTGACTTCATAGCCTTGCAGGCAGAATCATTGACATACATTCCACCGAAAACTGACTCAGGGCAAGAAGGCACAAGCCAGATAGCGATAGTGCCCAGACCCATGAGGACGTAGGTGAAAGTGGTCAGGAACTTCTTGGAGCCGTCCTGTTTTGAGAACGTATCGAATAAAAATACAATCAAGAAGATTCCCAGTACTATAAGCTCGGGCATCATTGCCCCGAAATTAGAATAGTCCATTGTAGGTTAGTTAATTTTATTCAGTACGTATTAAATAGCGGCGAGAAGGCCTGAATTATGAATAGCATTAATAATCGAGGTGAAGCTCTCAGAGATAGTGTGAGCGATCCAATTGGGGAAGCAACCGATAGCAGCGATGCAAAGGATCAGAGTCACAGTAGAGAGACGTTCAAACCAGGAAGCATCGGTCAGCGACAAGTGGTGATCATCCTGTACTGGGCCGAGAAGGAGCTTGCCAACCACACGGAGAATATAAACGGCAGTAGTGACAATAGAAGTAGTAGCGAGGATTACGAAGACGCGGTGGAAAGTATCTGTCTCCTGGAACGAACCGAAAAAGATAGTCATCTCAGCCACGAAGCCGGAGAGACCGGGAAGACCGAGAGATGCAAAACCGGCAATCATGTAGCAAACACCAAGGTAAGGCATAATCTTCATAAGGCCGCCCATTTGACGGATATCACGAGTATGGGTTCTACCGTAGATCATACCGATGAGGGCAAAGAAGAGAGCCGTCATCAGACCGTGGGAAAGCATCTGAAGGATACCACCTGTCATAGCAGTTTGGTTGAGCATCAACAAAGCGAAGAGCACCATACCGCAGTGAGAAACGGAAGAATACGCATTGATATACTTAAGGTCGGTCTGAACACAAGCAGAGAATGCACCGTAAACGATAGAAATACCTGTAAGGATTATGAATACCCAAGCGAGTTCATTGGCGGCTGCCGGAAGCAGGTAGATAGCGATACGGAAGCAACCGTAGCCACCGAGTTTCATAAGCACGCCGGCATGAAGCATAGAAACGGCTGTAGGGGCACAAGCATGACCATCGGGGCTCCAAGTGTGAAAGGGGAACATTGCACCCAGCACACCGAAGCCAACAAACGTGAATACAAAGAGCATATCTTGCCATTCAGAGGCCACACCGAGCTTGGCGATTTCGAGAAGATTCCATGAATGCTGACCATCGACAGCGGGACTGAGCCAGTGGATACCGAGCAGGCCAAGCATGAGGAAAGCAGAACCACCCATAAGCATCAGGGTAAGCTTCATTGCGGAATATTCCTTTCGGCCTGTACCCCAAACACCAATTAGCAGGTACATCGGGATAAGAGCCACCTCATAGAACATAAACATCGTAAAGATGTCGATAGAGATAAAGAACCCGAATACGCCTGTAGAGAGAAGGCAGAACCAGAGGAAGAAATTCTTCGGCAGGGGGTCAATCTTCCAAGAAGCGAAGGTACCTGCGAAAACGATGATAGCGGAGAGGAGAAGCATCATAACCGAGATACCGTCAACGCCAACGGCGAGATGAATATTCAAGGGAGCGTACCAGATCCAAGAGCCGGTATAGAGCATTTCAGCATTATCACCGGCAGCGCGGAGCTGGAGAAAGTCAACGCAGAGATAAACTGCGAGAGCGAGGAGGGCTGTGGAACCGACCACCATGACAGCGCGGATGGCATTCATACTGCTGTTGCGGCAGAGCCCCAAGCCGGCGAGCATGAGGACCGGAATGACCACAAACCAAATTAATATATTTTCAAAAACCATAGTTTAGAATATTTAAATCATTACAGTATGAATGGTTATACGAGACAGAGCCAAGTGATTGCGGCGAGCAACACGGCACCGAGGAAATACCAAGCTACATAAGCCTGAACATGACCACTCTGCATACCCCTGATAGCGAAGGAAGCGCGATTTGTAATCTTCGCGAAACCGTCCATGGTAGCGTCGATAACATGGCGATCAAACCAAGCGATACTACGGCAGATAATACCGAAGATAATCTTGTGGGTCACGAACTGATACATCTCATCCCAGTAGAAGCGGCGATGGGCAGCCTCCCAGAGAGTAGGCCAGAAATTCTTGACCTTTGTGGGGATATCGTTTTTCTTAGCATACATCTTAGTAGCCAAGCCGATTGCCACGAGAGCCACAACAATAGAAGTGCAGGCTACGGGAAGCTCGATATGGATGTTGTAGTTGTCAACACGATTCCAAGTGACGAAATGACCGAAGGGGATGAAACCTGCCACGCAGCTGACGGCTGCGAGGATAATCAGTGGCAGAGACATCTGCCACGGAGAATCGTGGGGCTTATGGTGGGCATAATTGGGATTTTCCTCCCACCAGAAGATGAGGTAGTATAGACGGAACATATAGAAAGCTGTCAGACCGGCAACCATAGTCATCCACACACCCATGAAGGGATGGTAGGCGAACATAGCGGCGAGCATCTCATCCTTAGAGAAGAAACCGGAGAAAGGAGGAATACCTGCAATCGCAAGGCAACCGATAAGGAATGTCCAGTGGGTAATCGGCATATACTTGCGAAGCCCACCCATCTTGGTATAGTCGTTAGAATGGACTGCATGAATCAGCGCACCGGCACCGAGGAAGAGAAGCGCCTTGAACATTGCATGAGTGAAGAGATGGAACATACCGGCCATATATCCGAGACCACCGTAGACCTCATGGCTACCATGTTCGGGCACCTGAGTAGCGTATGCACAACCGAGGCTAACCATCATGAATGCAATCTGCGAGATTGTGGAGAATGCGAGTACACGCTTGATGTCGATCTGAGCGCAAGCCACAACAGCAGCGTAGAAAGCAGTGATAGCACCTACACAGCAGATGAAAGTCTTGGAAGCCTCCACAGCGCAATACACCGGGAACATACGAGCTACCAGGTAAACACCGGCTACAACCATAGTAGCAGCGTGGATAAGAGCTGAAACCGGAGTAGGACCCTCCATAGCATCGGGAAGCCAGATGTGTAAAGGCATCATTGCAGACTTACCCATACCACCGGTGAAGATAAGCACCATCGCCCAAGTGAGAACAGAAGCACCCATGAAAGAAGCACCGCC
Organism: Muribaculaceae bacterium; assembly: GCA_023667015.1. GTDB lineage: Bacteria > Bacteroidota > Bacteroidia > Bacteroidales > Muribaculaceae > Lepagella. Next base: position 55,268 of record JAMPAX010000003.1, read on the forward strand.
ACACTGGGCAACCACGCGACCGGGATCTGAAGTCAGAGTAATAAAATCGAAAGTATCAGTAAAGAAAGAGAGGAGGAGAATACCAATCAACATACCGAGGTCAGCGAAACGAGTGACGATAAACGCCTTCTTAGAAGCGCTGACAGCAGAAGGAAGGGTATAGAAGAAACCGATAAGGAGGTAAGAGCTGACACCCACGAGCTCCCAGAAGATATACATCTGGAAAATGTTGGTAGCCACAACCAGACCCAGCATAGAGAAGCTGAAGAGGTTGAGGAAAGCATAATACCTTTGGAAACCCTTCTCCCCTTCCATATAACCCCAAGAATAGAGATGTACCATGAAAGAGATTGTAGTGATTACTACGAGCATCATAGCACAGATAGGGTCGAGAAGGAAACCGAGAGAAACGCTGAGTTTCGGAGAGAAAGTCAGCCAAGTTTCATTGAAGACCTCGACTTGCTGGCGTACACCGTCAACGGTGAACTGAGGGTCAAAAAAATAATTAAAAGCTACAATATAGGCAAGCGTCATGGTGGTTCCCATGCCCAGGATGCCAAAGATGCCGGCAAGTTTACGGCTCATCTTCACTCCGCAAATTCCCAAGAAGAAGAACATAAAAAGCGGAATGGCAAGAATCAGAATAGGAAGAGTGTTGCCCATATCTTAGAATTTCATGTTAGTAATTTCGGTGATGTCTGTATTACCGTGAGCTCTATAGATATTGACAATGATAGCGATAGCTACGGCCGTTTCAGCGGCAGCGATAGCGATAGCGAAGAGAGTGAAGATCATACCCTCCATCATGTCAGGGAAGAGAAAACGGTTGAAGATGACAAAATTGAGGTCGGCAGAATTAAGCAGTAGCTCAATAGAGACGAGCATCGCAATCATATTTCGGCGAGTAATGAAGCCGAAGACTCCGCAAGCGAACATAATAACGCTCGGAACGAGATACCAAAGAATATTCAAGTCCATAAGATATTACTTTTTGCGGGCAACGGTGACGCCGCCGATTATACAAGCGAGAAGAAGCACACTGACAGCCTCAAAAGGAAGGAGATACTGGAACTTGTCGGTACCGACAAGAGCTCTACCAATAGCGTGCATATCGATTTGAGGGTTGTTCAGACACTCTGAGAGGGTCAGGCCCTGGCAAAAGGGCATAGAAAATAGAGCGAAGAGAAGAAGCGCAGTGCCTGTCACAGAACAAGTTATACCCACGAACTTACGATGGGACTGTAGCGGAGCAGCATTTTGGTCGGGTTTATGAGTCAACACGATGGCGAAGACAAACAGGACCATAATACCACCGGCATAGACCGCAATCTGCACAGCACCGAGGAACTGATAGCCGAGTTGGAAATAGAACACGGCAGTTCCCAGCAGGACGAAAAGCAGATAAGTGGCCGCACGCAGAATCTTCTTTGAAGTCACAGTCATCACAGAGAAAAAGATGATGATAACAGCGACGACGAAATAGAGGATATTATTCCAAATGATATTTACAGCGTCCATTTAAAGAGACAAACTTTTGATTTCACAATATATGATAAGACCGTAAAGAATAGAGGTCTTTTAATTTTCTGGCTTAGGGGTATTGTCGGCAGGCTTATCGTTGGCCTCAGGTTTCGACTCAGAAGCAACAGCGGCAGCCTTAGCGGCAGCTTCCTTTTCGGCTTTAATCTTGGCAGCCTTTTCGAGAGCCGCAGCCTTGATAGCAGCGAGCTTCTCAGGATCCATAGCCGGCTTGGGAGCGGGGTCGGGAACACCTTCGGGTTCCGGGCGATAATTAAGCTGTTTTACGAGTTTGTCGCGAGTAAATACAGCCTGTTCGAAATCGTTGGAGAACTCGAGAGCATCCTGTGGACAAGTAGTAACACAGAGCATGCAGAAAGTGCAAGACCCCAGGTCATACATGTACTTGTCGAGTTTGCGTTTCTTTTTGCCGTCGGGGAGTTCCACCATTTTCGTGGAGAGCTGGATGGTGCCATTAGGGCAATTCATCTGGCAGATGCCGCAGGCAATACATTTGTGGCGACCTTCGTTGTCGTACTTCAGGGTAAGTTCGGCTCGGAAGCGGTCAGCAATCTTAAGAGTACCACGGTTTTCGGGATACTGCTCGGTAATTTTTGGGGTAACAAACTCCTTACCTGTTACGGCCATACCGGTCAGCAGGCTCTTAACACCGTTGCCTACACCTTTGAAATATTCAAGAATATTGCTCATGATAGAAAAAAATTCATAGAAGACTAACGGCCAGCCTGACCGCCGATGATATCGAGAAGCTCAGTAGTAATAGACTGCTGACGCAGCTTATTATATTCGAGCTGAAGTTCTTCAAGTAGTTTGTGCGCGTTATCATTGGCACTTTGCATAGCCATGACACGGGCAGCTTGTTCTGAAGCGCGATTTTCGATTGTGATCTGCTGCATAGTAGAGAGCACAAACATAGGAAGCACCTCGTTGAAAATAGCGTTAGGATCCGGTTCGAAAATATAGAGTTGGTTTTCCTCTTTACTATCGTGGGAAGCCTCAGCGGCAATTTGCGACTCAACAACGGGGAAAAGCTGAGCCATAGCCGGGCGCTGCCGCGCCATAGAATGGAAAGACATATATATCACTTCCACAAGATCAAACTCAGAGTTCAGAAACGCCTTTTGCCGGTCAAGAGTGAATTCATTGACCTTATCGGCCTCCATCTTAGAGTCGACACCGGCATGAGGGATAACCGAAATGTCCTCATCTTCGAGATGAGAACAAGCCTTCAGCATCTTCTTGCCAACGGGGATCACAGTGAAAGAAACGTCCTTACCATAAGATTCCCTCAGAGAATTCATCTTCACGAGAAGGAATTTAAAGACGTTGAGATTGAAAGCTCCGCAGAGGCCGTCGTCGGAACCGAAAATAATGATGCCAATATTTTTGACATCACGGGACTCTATGAGAGGAGAAGAGAAAGTAGTTCCGGAATCAAGGATATGGGCCATGATTTTCTGGATTTGGTTTTTGTAAGGTTGAAGCTGACGCAGAGCAGCCTCGTTCTTATGAACCTTAGCCGAAGAAATCATCTTCATAGCACCGGTGATTTTCTCACTGGAAGCCACGGAACCGATACGCGTTTTTAATTCCCTAAGGGTTGCCATTTATATAAAAGAAAGTTAAAGTTATCCGGGTCGGCCGGAGCCGACCCGGGATAAGTAGATATTAATCTTTTACGTAGCGTGCTGAAATTTCAGCGGCGCATTCAGTGATTTTCTTCTGAACATCGTCAGAGAGGTTACCATTCCTGATTTCATCGAGGACCTCCTTCTGGTATTTAGCCTTTACAAGTTGGAGGAAATCATCTTCGAACTCATGCACCTTATCGACGGGGACGTTTTCCAACAGACCATTTACACCGCAATAGATTACGGCAACCTGATTTTCAACAGGCCATGGATGGTACTGGGGTTGAATCAGCAACTGCTGATTCTTACGACCTGTATCGATCACTCTTGCTGTCACAGGGTCGATATCGCCACCAAACTTAGTAAACGACTCGAGTTCGCGGAACTGAGCCTGAGCGATTTTCAGCGTACCGGCTACCTTCTTCATAGGCTTAATCTGGGCATTACCACCCACACGAGATACAGAGATACCCACGTTGATAGCAGGACGGATACCCTGGTTGAACAGAGCACTCTCGAGGAATATCTGACCATCGGTAATAGAAATAACGTTGGTCGGGATATAGGCGGAGACGTCGCCAGCCTGAGTTTCGATGATGGGAAGAGCGGTCAGAGAGCCGCCACCCTTCACAAAAGGCTTCATCACCTCCGGGAGGTCATTCATCTTGGAAGCAACCTCCTGGTCGCCGATAATCTTAGCGGCACGTTCCAACAGACGAGAGTGGAGATAGAAGATATCGCCGGGATAAGCTTCACGACCGGAGGGACGTTTCAGAATCAGAGAGATTTCGCGGTAAGCGACAGCCTGCTTAGAGAGGTCATCATAAACGATGAGAGCATCGCGACCTGAGTCGCGGAAGAACTCACCGATAGCGACACCGGCAAAAGGAGCATAATAACGCATGGATGGGGAGTCAGAAGCATTAGCAGCAACGACTACGGTATAATCCATGGCACCATGTTTCTCAAGGGTATGAACCAGAGAAGCCACAGTAGAGCCCTTCTGACCGATAGCTACATATATACAATAGACAGGTTTACCATCGAGGTAATTTTGACGCTGGTTGATAATAGTATCAATAGCGATAGCCGACTTACCGATTTGGCGATCACCAATGATAAGCTCGCGCTGACCGCGGCCGATGGGAATCATAGAGTCGACTGCCTTAAGACCGGTCTGGAGAGGCTGGTTTACGGGCTGACGAAAGATAACGCCGGGAGCTTTACGTTCCAGAGGGAGACGAATGAGTTTGCCCTCGATTGGTCCTTTGCCGTCGATAGGTTCACCAAGGATATTGATGACGCGACCGAGGAGACCTTCGCCGACGGGAATTGATGCGATTTCACCCGTGCGGCGCACCGACATATTTTCAGTGACCGAATTGACGTTATTGAGAAGGACGACGCCGACGTTGCTTTCCTCGAGGTTGAGAGCGACGCCTTTTACGCCGTTTTCAAACTCCACGAGCTCGTTGGCCTTGACGTTTTCCAATCCGTAGACATGGGCAACGCCGTCGCCGACTTCGAGGACGGTGCCGACCTCTTCGAATTTCACCTTCGAATCGATCGTGTCGAGCTGTTGTTTAAGAATATCAGAAATTTCGCTTGGGTTAAGCATCTCAGTTTGCACTTAAAAGTTTAAGACGTAATTGTTCGATTTCGTTGCTAATGGAAGCATCCATCCGGGAATCGTCGACATCAATGACAAAACCGCCAATGATATCGGGATTGACCTCGGAAGAAGTCTCGAGAGTAGAATCGGGGAAAGACTTACGGACGAGTTCAAAGAGTCGATCCATTTCGGGCTTCTGCATTTCAACAGCAGTAGTAACTTTCACCTGGGAGATTTTGTTTACTTTACGGTAAATGTCACGGTAAGCGTAAGCCATACGAAGCGCGAATTCCTCACGGTTCATGTCGAGAATAAGCTTAATGAACCCGAGGTAGTCATTTTCCACGTACTGGCCGGCAGCGGACTTAAGGAGCATAGCCTTATCCTCGCGGCTAACAAAAGGGTTGGAGATAACCTTTTGGAGAGAAGGATTGACCAGGAAGGCGTCAATAACAGACTTCATCTCCTTATAGACTTGCTCAGTATTGCCATGTTCGAGGGCAAACTTATAGAGCGCCTTGGCATATCGATGTGGTATCAGACCGTTGTCCATGGGTTCAATTCTTCTCTATTTCATCCAACAACTTATCGACGAGCTGAGCTTGCTGTTTGTCATCCTTCATTTGATGGCGAACCATTTTCTCAGCGATGTCGATAGAGAACTTGCTCACTTCATTACGGAACTGGAGTTCAGCTTCCTTGCGTGACTGCTCGATAGAGAGTTTGGCAGCGTCCATGACCTTCTGAGCCTCAATACCGGCCTCTTTGCGGGCCTCTTCGATAATGTCAGACTTCATTTTGGCGGCCTCACGCAACATATCAGCCTGTTCCTGGCGAGCCTTGTCGAGGTACTTCTTAGCCTCATCGCGGGCGCTGTCAAGCTGTTGTTTCGCTTCCTTGGCATATTCCACTCCCTTGTCGATAGTGTCGGCGCGCTCCTCCATATTTTTGAGGATAACGGGCCAACCCCATTTGGCAAGGACGAGGAAGAGAAGGATGAACGCAACGAACATCCAGAAGATAAGGCCAAAGTCGGGCGTGAATAATTCCATTTAAAAATATTTTGTTACGATTATGCTGACAGTTGTCTCTAATAGTCCGCGAAATAGCGGACAAAACGGCTTCGGGAATCTTACTTGATGAAGATAGCCAGAGCGGAGACAATCACGGCGAAGAGGGCTACACCCTCGATAAGAGCGGCGATCACAATCATGTTGGAACGAATATCGCCGGCTGCTTCAGGTTGACGGGCGATAGACTCCATAGCGCTCTGGCCGATTTTGCCGATACCGATGCCGGCAGCTATAGCTGCGAGACCTGCGCCGAGAGCTGCACCGAGAGCTGCGATAGGCTGGATAGATTCGATTGCTGCAAGAATCATAGATAACATAATAGTAAGTTTTTTTAAGGTTGTTATTGTTATTATTATTATTTCGAAACAGAAGTAGCTACGGGAGACTCACGCTCCATCATAGCTGCAAAGGGGTCGTTTGTGACGTTCTCTCCTTCGATTGGCTCTTCGGAATGGTCATGATGCCCTTTATCTACAGCTGCTGATATAAACATTGTAGACAGAGTAGTGAACACATAGGCCTGAATGAAGCTGACGAGGACATCGAGAGCAAGCATAAACAGAGAGAAGAGAATAGAAATTACGGTAGCTCCGCTTGCAGCGGCAGTACCGAAAGCTGCAAAGATAAAGATCAGGAGAGTGAGAGTAATCACAATCATATGACCACCCATCATATTAGCGAAAAGACGGACACACAAAGCTGCGGGTTTGGTAAACGCGCCGAAAATTTCAATGACCTGCATAATGGGTAAAGGACACTTCAACCAGATGGGGACATCGGGCCAGAAAAGTTCCTTCCAGTAATGCTTGGTGCCATGAGTATTGGTCATGATAAATGTCAATACCGCAAGAACAAGAGTGATTGCAATGTTGCCGGTAAGGTTGGCACCACCGGGGAAGATAACAATCAGACCCAGGAGGTTCATTGTCAGGATAAAGAAGAAGCATGTCAGCAGATAAGGAGCATATTTCTTAGCTTGATCACCGAGGGTAGCCTTAATTACACCCGTATAGACAAAATCTATCAAGAGTTCCATGAAACCCATACCCTTACGTGGAGCCTTAAGACCCTTCTTGGCATAGAATCTCACTACAGCCATAACCATCATGGTCACTAAAATAGCAGAGATGAAGAGAGCCAAGACATTCTTAGTGATAGAAAAATCCCAAGGCTTATATTCACGATACCATGTTCCCTCCACATTGCAATAGCCATCGATAGCAGTTTCATTGACCTTAGACTCATCCGTTGCAGCTAAGACAGCTTTGGCGTATGCTTCAGCTTGTTGAGCAGGGGTAAGGTCGAAAAGTTCAACTACTTTGTTTTTGTGGGTGCTGGCGTGGGCAAGAGTGAACAGATATTCCTTACCGTTGCGTTCAGTTTTGTAGATAACGGGGACAAGTTCCTCCTTCTCCATTCCTGTCTTAGCATCAGAAATTGTTTCCAGTTTTGTAAGCTTGGCAGAAGAGAAGCAGAACCATTCGCCATCTTCGGCTTTAACGATGACGGGCAGAGGGATTCTGTAGGCATGGCAGAAAGGCACCTCCCAGCCGTAGCCATCGCCGAGGTGATGGAAAATAATCTCCTTGACATCTACAGCATCGTCGTCGGCATTTTCTTTTTCGGCCTCATCATGGAGTTGAGCCTCCGTGAGGGTATCATTCTCCTGAGCCGCCACAGATGAAGAAAAAAGCAGCGAGCAGAGGCAGAAAAGAGCGGTAAAGAATATTTTTGTTGATTTAGACATTTCGCAAAAATTAATATATGCAGACAGCGACTACGTTATCAGCGACATCCACCAGACCGCCATTGACATCGAGCGACTTCTCCTCGCCAGCAGGAGTGCGATACATGATAGCACCCTTATTAAGGGCAGAGATAATCGGAGCGTGGTTTTTCAGGACTGTAAAACGACCGAGTTTACCCGGAAGAGTGACAGACTCTGCGTCACCTTTGAACAGCACTGAATGGGCGGATATAATTTCGAGTGTCATTTCTGAAACAATAGTGATTAAATCGTTAAAGACGAATAGGATAATAAATTAGAAGAAACATCGGGATTATTTAACCTCCTCGAGCATCTTCTTACCCTTTTCGACAGCCTCATCAATAGTACCGACATTGAGGAAAGCCTGCTCAGGATACTTGTCCATGTCGCCACTGAGGATAAGCTTAAAGCCACGGATGGTTTCAGCAAGGGGAACCATAACGCCGGGTACACCGGTAAACTGTTCTGCAACATGGAAAGGCTGAGAGAGATAACGCTGAGCGCGACGGGCACGAGCCACAACAAGTTTATCCTCATCGCTAAGTTCATCGATACCGAGGATTGCGATAATATCTTGAAGATCTTGATACTTCTGAAGGAGCTGTTTTACCTGCTGAGCCACATTGTAGTGTTCCTCACCGATGATATTCGGGTCAAGGATACGAGAAGTAGAATCGAGGGGGTCAACGGCCGGATAGATACCAAGCTCAGAGATCTTACGATTCAACACAGTAGTTGCATCAAGGAAGGAGAACGTAGTAGCCGGAGCCGGGTCAGTCAAGTCGTCGGCAGGCACATAGATAGCCTGGACGGAAGTAATAGAACCCTGCTTAGTAGAAGTAATACGTTCTTGGAGAGCACCCATTTCAGAAGCCAGGGTAGGCTGATAACCTACAGCGGAGGGCATACGACCGAGAAGAGCCGAAACCTCAGAGCCGGCCTGAGTGAAACGGAAGATATTGTCGATAAAGAGGAGAACGTCCTTACCGCCACCACCGCCATCGCGGAACTGTTCGGCCACAGTCAGACCGGAGAGGGCCACACGCAGACGGGCACCGGGAGGTTCGTTCATCTGGCCGAAGACCAGCGTACATTGAGAATTGTTGAGTTCCTTAAGGTCAACGTCCTTAAGGTTCCACTCCCCTTTCTCCATACCTTCCTCAAACTTCTTACCATATTTGATAACGCCTGACTCAATCATTTCACGCAAGAGGTCATTACCCTCACGAGTACGTTCTCCAACGCCGGTGAACACTGAGAAACCGTTATGACCCTTAGCGATATTATTGATAAGTTCCTGGATAAGTACCGTCTTACCAACGCCGGCACCACCAAACAAACCGATTTTACCACCCTTAGAATAGGGCTCGAGAAGGTCGATAACCTTAATACCGGTATAGAGGATTTCCTCAGAGATTGCGAGGTCATCGAAAGCCGGTGCAGGTTGGTGGATGGGACGTTCTTTAGAGTCGTTGAGAGGAGGAAGCTGGTCGATAGCCTGTCCGAGGACATTAAGGAGGCGTCCCTTAACCTGGTCGCCGGTAGGCACCGAAATCCCATGGCCAAGGTTTTCAACTTTAACACCGCGGCGAACACCGTCGGTACTCTCCATAGCTACGCAGCGGACGGTATCCTCACCGATATGCTGTTCGACTTCAAGGATTAGTTCCTCACCGTTATCACGCCCCACTTTAAGGGCGGTATAGATGGGTGGGATATTCTCTTTGCCACCTTCAAACGACACGTCGATGACGGGGCCGATAATTTGAGTCACTGTTCCGTATTGAGCGCTCATGTTCAGTTATTATAAAAGATAAGAAATCGTTAATTCAGATTAGGAATCGTAGAATTCGGAAGATTAAAAATGCAGACCGTAAGCTACGAAGATAGCCATAAGAATAAGATTGGCGAGAGAGAAAGGCATAAGATACTTCCACTCGAAAGCAAGCATCTGGTCGATTCTGACGCGGGGGAAAGTCCACTTAAACCAGATGATGACAAAAGAGATGAAGAAAGCCTTACCGAGGAACCATATAGGACCCGGGATATAGTTCATAATGTCATTGAAACCCTCCCAACCGGGGATATGCAAAGGCATCCAGCCACCGAGGAACATCAAAGAAGCCACGCCGGAGACGATAAAGAGGTTGAGGTATTCAGCGAGATAGAAGAAGCCGAAATGGATACCGGAATACTCAGTGTGGTAACCGGCAGTCAGCTCATGTTCAGCCTCAGGAAGGTCGAAAGGACCACGGTTAGTCTCAGCAGTAGCAGCAATGATATAAATGATGAAAGCAATGACAGCGGAGATATGACCACGGAACAAGAACCAGGTCTTATCCTGCTGAGCCACGAGTTCAGTAATATCCATAGTGCCGGCAAGCAGAACGATGCTCATAAGAGCCAGCGAGAGAGAAAGCTCATAACTGACCATCTGTGCACCGGAACGCATCGCACCGATAAGAGTATACTTATTATTAGAAGACCAACCGGCAAGAAGGATACCCAAGACGCCTACAGAAGACATCGCGAGAATAAAGAAAATACCGATATTAAAATCGATAATCTGCAGACCACGACCCCATGGGAGACAAGCGAGCATTGTCACCGAAGAAGTAATAATAATATATGGAGCGAGTTTAAAGAGGAAACGATCTGTACCCTTCAGGCAGATAAGTTCCTTGATAAGAATCTTGAACATATCGGCGAACACCTGAAGGAGACCCCACTTACCGACACGCATAGGGCCGAGACGGCACTGGAACCAGGCGCAAAGCTTACGCTCATAAAGGATGTAGAATAGCGCCAGGACAGTATATGTAAGGAGCACGAGGACACCGACGCAAACGCACTCGATGAGAATAGCGGCCCAAGCCGGGAGGAAACCCATCAGCAAGTCGTTGAAAGCACCGGTCCAAATTCCGAAATCAAACATGGCTGTTTAGAAGATAAATCTATAATAGAATATTAGAAATCATTAAAAAGAACGTATATCAGCGGTCGATATCAGGGATAACGAAGTCGAGTGCTGCACCGATAGTGATAAGGTCGGCAATCATATATCCCGAGCAGCAGAGATCCATCACTCCCACGAGGTTGAAGCATGGACTCTGGAAATGCACGCGATAGGGATTCTTTTCACCGGTAGACTCGATGAAGACGCCGAAAGTACCACGAGAAGCCTCCACCTGCTGATACCAGCGACCTGTGGGGAGCTTAATAATCTTAGGCACTTGAGCGCGGATATCACCTTCAGGGATATTATCGACGAGCTGAGCGAGAATTCGGCAGCTCTCCTCGATTTCGCGCATACGAACCATGTATCTTGCGAAAGAGTCGCATCCGGATTCGAGAACCTCTTCAAACTGCACGTCTGCATAGGCAGCATACGGATGCTTCTTGCGGCAGTCGCAGCTCCAGTCGGAGCCACGTCCACTCGGGCCGGTGATAGCATAATTGATAGCATCAGCCTTAGAGAGCATACCTACATTCTTCAGACGGTTTTGTGCAATCAGATTGCCGGTGAAGACCTTATGATACTCCTTAAGACGTTCCGGCATAATATCCAACAGAGCCTTCACATCCTTCCGGAATTCAGGATGAAGGTCAGCGATAACACCACCGATAACATTATAATTCATCGACATACGAGCACCGCAAGTCTTCTCGAAAATATCGAGAACCTGCTCGCGTTCGCGGAAGCCATAGAAGAAAGCTGTAGTAGCACCGAGGTCCATAGCCGTACAGCCGAAAGAGAGGAGATGGCTCGAGATACGCATCAGCTCATCCATCATCGTGCGGATAACTATAGCGCGGCGGGGCACCTCAATACCGAGAGCCTTTTCGATACACATACAGAGGCAATGACGGTTCTGATGAGCCGACATATAGTCCATACGATCAGTAAAATGAAGAATCTGAGGATAGGTAAGGCCTTCGCAGAGCTTTTCAATACCACGATGAATATAACCGGAAACGACTTCCACCTTCTTCACGACCTCACCATCAACGGCAGCGCGGAAACGCATAACGCCGTGGGTTGAGGGGTGTTGCGGGCCAATATTTACAACATAGTCATTTTTCTCGAAGACTTTTTTCTCAATCCTCTTTACCTTGCCCTTCTCATCCTCAATGAAAGCCTGAGACTCATCCTCATTGACTTCATCGTCAAGGCGAATAGGGTTAAGTTTGGGGTCGGTATCATAGTCCTTGCGCAGGGGATGGCCCACCCAGTCATTGCGCAGGAAGAAACGGCGCATATCGGGATGATTAATGAACTTGATGCCGAAGAAATCATACACCTCTCGCTCTTGAAAGTTAGCAACCTTCCAAAGGTCGGAGACAGTATGAATCATCGGATCCTTCATATCCGGGCAAAGAACCTTAACGGTAATAACATCCCAATTATTGGAAGTGCTTGTAAGATAGTAAAGCACACCGAGTGACTCCTTCCAGTCCATACCGACAACGGCAGTGAGGACATCAAAGTTAAGCTTAGGGTCGTTTTTAAGATTTGTAGCGAGCTCATGCCAATCAGCCTCAGGAACGACAACGAGAAGGTTTTCACCCTGCTCATCGAAAGTTGCTGAAGGGCAGATTTCACTGATTCTTTCTTTAATATGGCTCATCGTATAGATAAGATAACTTTAGAAGATAAAAGATGATACTCCGACATCAACTGATATCAGAGAATAAAAGGGAAAATCAGCCGATTTGGCCTCTTTCCTCGGGATGTTGGGCGAAGAACTCCTCGATTTTCTCCTTACGGTTAACGCCGCCGAAGAACTTCTGGACTTTAATCTTGCGCTGCAGTTGCATCAGACCGTAGAAGAAAGCCTCAGGCCTTGGGGGGCAACCGGGGATGTAAACATCAACGGGGAGAATCTGGTCGACACCCGGAACAACGCAATAAGAATTCTTGAAAGGTCCACCGCTGACAGCGCAACCACCGGAAGCAATCACATACTTAGGCTCAGCGAGCTGTTCATATAAGCGACGCATAGCAGGAGCCATACGGTGTACGATAGTACCCTGCACCATAATATAGTCAGCCTGACGAGGGGAGTTACGAGCCACCTCAAAGCCGAAGCGTGCCATATCATAGCGAGCAGCACCGAGACACATAAACTCAATAGCGCAGCAGCTCGTACCGAAGCAGAGCGGCCACAGGGAGTTAGAGACACCCCAATTGATAAGTTTGTCAAGACTACCAACGACGACATTAGCGCCGGAGGCATTCAGTTCTTCAACGAGCTTATCGATATACTCATTGTCTTTGAAGTCCTCATGGGACATAGATTTGATATTCACTCCCATTTAAGTGCTCCTTTCTTCCAGGCATAAGCGAGACCCAGAATTAAAACAAACATGAAAATACCGATGCAGAGGAGCGCGCCGGGACCCATTGAATTAGCGATAACCGCCCAGGGATAAAGGAAAACGGTTTCCACATCGAAAATCAGGAACAAGATTGCGAAGATATAATAGCCGGCCTTAAACTGAATCATTGACTCACCACGGGTAGGAATACCGCACTCGTAAGTTTCAGATTTTTTGACAGAAAAAGAGCGGGGACTAATTAACTTGGCAATCAGCAAGGCAGCGAAGACGAGACCAAGACCGGTAATAACACCGGTTAGAGCAAGCGCGCCGTTGCTTATTTCCAAAAGTAAGTTCATATAATCGTTTAATATTTAATTAGTTTCGTTTGATTTAAGGTGCAATTACGCTATGTTCAGCGCAATAAACACCACAAAGGTATTTAAAAAAGCTTAAAAAGCCAAAAAAAACGACAAGAAGAGTACTCTTGCCGTTAATTTTTTTGTTGAGCGGGTAATAACCGCATGATGGAAGCGGGTAATAACCGCCCGTCAGAAGCGAGTATTATCAATAGGTCAATGACGCTTATTTCTCCTCAAGGGACGTGATGACATACTTACCGGAGAACTGGCCCTGGTATGAAGGTCCCCCATTGGGATTAGCGACAGTGAAATTAATAGAGGCGCATGTGAGGTCGGAAGAAGTCGTCCGGAAGATTACGCTTTTAAAGGTGTAGTTTTCATAGGGAGTATAGCCGATCTGGGTACCATCCTGCTCCGGCACCTGCGGCACAAGATTCTTACCCGTGGCAGAGATACCACTAACTGAGAAATCGAGGGAGAGGCCCTTAAGCACCATAGCGTTGATTTCAAAAGGCTGTTGCTGAGCAAACTTAGCCTTATATATAATAAGGTCGGCGGTTCTATAGTCCTGACTCATGACGAGACGATACATGATAGACTCCGACTCAAAGGGAGTTTGAGCTTGACCCTGATATGAGAAATGGGTGATTGTTTTACCACCATAGACAGCATCGCGGGAGAAAGTCTTGACAGAATACTTGTCGGCAACGCGATATTGGAAGATGGCCATCGGACCGAACTGAGCAGCCGGGATAAAATCGATACCCGGAAGATTGACAACTGGATTCGGGTAATAGAAAATGGCAGAGATAGCACCATCAAAAGAAGTCACCGGCATACCGCCGAGTCTACCGGTAGCGCCGGAGAATACATTCAGCGAGCCGACGTTGGTGGCCCAGGACCTGTAGCTGACAAAATCGGTAGAGAGAGATGCATCCTGGGAGCCGATTTTCACCGAAGAAGAGCTAACGGCCAAACGACCTTCAGAGACCTGTGCATTAACGACGTAGGTTGCCTTAGAGACAGAGACCGGTTCTGAGGCATCATCGGGGATAACGAGATTAGAAGTGTAGTAAGACACAGTGCGCTCATCAACGGAATCATCATCGCAAGAGGCGAAGAGAAGAAGAGCGATAGCGGGGATTAGTAGTAGTTTTTTCATTATGATAAAGTATTATATTCAAAAATCAGTTAGCGAGAGATAAGCGGAGAGTTATGCCACCGCAGATACCATTACCGCGCTGTAAGAACTCATTACCCATAGAGAGGAAATAGAACGTATTAAAACGGGTGTCGGAAAGATTTCTACCCCAAAGCTGTACGTCCCAGCATGGGGCAGAGAACGAAACAGAGGCACCGAGCTGGCCATAGAACGGTTGAACGCGGGAATTAGCCTCATTCCAATAAATTTTTCCCGTACCCTTGAAATTCACATCAAGAGTAATGGTATTTTTACCCAGCCAAGAAGGCCGGAAAGCATATAAAGCTTGCAACCAGAGGGTATTTTGGGGAGCATAAGGCAACACCTTTTTCTTATAGTCATCAATACCATCGTTATACTTACGGAAACGAGCATCCGTAAAGCCGTAAGCAGAGTTAAAACTCAGATAATCGAGAGGTGACCATGATAAAGAGACCTCCCCACCCATAGAGCGAGTTTTCCCTGCGTTGGTCATAATACGTCCGGTAGTAGTGCCGGAAGGGAAGCGAGTCAGTTGTTGATCTGTAATTCCAATATAGAATAAAGAGAGGTCAAGCGACAGATGAGTCGAGGGAAAATCGAGGTGAGAGCCAATCTCAAACTGCCAGCACTGTTCCGGCTTATAGCCTACAATTTCATCAACATCGTAAGTCGCGCCAATGCCCATAAGATTCATAAGCCTCTGCTGCAGGACATCGCTGAACATTTGCGTATTGAACCCACCGGCCTTGTAACCCTTACCGACAGAAGCATAAACATTCCCCAAAGAGCCGGGAAGATCATAGAGAGCCGAGATCTTTGGAATAAGGTTGATAAAATGGCGTCGCAGACGACTCGAATCATCAATATATATGACAGCATGGCGAGAAGTCTCAGTGTCGGGAGGAGCCGGAAGAACCTCCGAAACATTGTCAAGGATATCATATCCCGTGTTGCAAAAGCTATGAAAAGTCATAGCCACATTCTCATAATCTAATCTCAGGCCGGCACCGAGATGCCACGGACCGATATCAAAACGACTCTCATGATAAAATGCAAGACCAAACGATGGCAGGGAGAAAGTACTCCCCAATTCAAAAAAACGGGAGTCCCAGCGAATGGGGTATCGGGGGTTGGCCTGATTACGGTGGTCCTCAATAAGAGAAGAGATACCCTTATCGAGGAAAGTCACCGGAGCTTGCATATTATTATGGCGATAAAAAGCGAAGAAGCCACCCAGCCAACGATACTTACCATCAAGCCCATAGCCACGAGCCATGAAATCCTCCGTAAGAGAAGTTTCGCGCTTCTTCTGAGTAAGAGTGAAATAAGGGATAGGAAGGAAATCCTGGTCGAGAGTCATATTATCATTGATGTACTGCACCGATGTCACAGAGGTAAACGAAACATTTCGAACGTTCCATGCCAAAGTAAGGCCATCGGAAATGAGAAACCTCCTATAGAAACACGTGTCATTGTAATTGATCTCACCGGTAGCAATATACTCATAGGGATAACCACCCTGGCGGAGGATAGAAGACGCCAGGACATTAGAGATTCTAAGGGAGGGAGTGTTCCGGAGAAACTTCAAACGGAGATTGCCGGAATGTTCCTTATCCACCTTCTTATTATTGTAAGCATTAACCCATCTCCCCTCCCCTGTCAGAAAACCGAGGGAAGCACTAAGAGCCATATCCGGGTTGAGCTTATGATAGAAACCTGCACTACCCTTTAACTGTACGGGCAAAGCGCCTTGAATCTGAGCCTTCCAGCCTTGGAAAGATAGAGGGGAAAGAGTGCGAATGTTGATAACACCGGTCATAGTATTACGCCCATATAGCGACGACTGAGGGCCTCGTATCATCTCGATGTTAAAGATATCGGCCATGTCGAGGTCATAGGCATCCTTATTAAGTATGGGGACATTATCGACATTAAGGCCAACGGCAGGCTGGTCCATACGGGCACCAACGCCTCGCACGTAAATAGAAGACGTTATACGCGATCCATACTCCGGGACAAAGAAATTGGGAACAATATCAGAAGCGCCCTTAATATCAGCGATACCAAGACGTAAAGATTCAGAATAGTTAATATCAGTAAAGCTGACAGGAGAGCCAGAGAGGTCAGATTGACTTTTAACAACCACGACATCGATATCAGGAAGGGAAGTAACCACTGAGTCACCATCGGCCGCCAAACAGCAGACAGACAGCAAGCAAACCAAAAAGAGAAATGTCAATAACTTTCCAATGAATATCATTACGCTGCAAAATTAGCAACAGCAATAGAAAGCAACAATACCAACAAATGATGACCCCCGAAAGGGAGAATCATTTGTTGGTATTGAGAGAACAGTGAAAAGGGAGATAGAGATGAAATATTTTATCGTTTAATATATTTTATGGTATTCTCACCATGTCGTTCAATAACAATTTCACCGGGATTAGCCTGAGAGCCATCCCCAATTCTTATGCCATCAATAGTGAAAGATTGCACATCTTGTTCATTTCCATCAATAGGAATACCATTAACAGAGGAATCCGATTTATTATAGTAAGGTTCCTGAGATTTTTCAACAATGTGTTTAAATTTGCCAAAAAAGCTTCTGTGGTCTCCTCTAATAATATTATCGTAATACTCTCTGGTACCATCCGGAATTACCAACAAGCATTCAGTAAAGTCTATATCATTGAATGAATTATAAACGTAAAAGATTGATCTTGTTGTAAATTTAATTCTTTTTATGTCTGGACATCCGTTAAAATTATTGTCCAATCCAAGAATATACTTAGGCAACACTACATTTTCAAGATTGAAATTTTCGCAGAAGCTTCCGGTTCCAAGATCTTCAATGTAAGGAGGGAATATCAGCTCCTTGTAACCATCGTTATGACAGAAAGAGTTATCATGAATATATGAAATATTCTCACCAAATTCTATTTTGTTAATCCAATTGTTACTGAAACTTCAAGAGCCAATACTGATAAGAGTAGAAGGCAACTTAACGACGTCAAAGAACATTGTCATGCCCTTGGCGTGCTTGTCTGTTTCATACTTTTTTATGACGAATTTGATTAAATCTCATGGAATTCTTGAGATTACCTGCGCAAAAAGTGTTATTTTTTTATATGGAAGTAGATGAGTTTGGTCGCTTACACTACTAAGGTAGTTATTTTACCTTAGTTCTACTTCCTTTTTTTATTTTCCTACAAATTATTTTGGACACTATTGCATTGAACTATATAGTTCCAATGAATAGATTATTCGAGAAAAAGTATTATATTTGCAGTGAAAAGTCAGGGAATAAATGAAATCTATACGAGAAATATACCGGATTGGGGTTGGACCCTCTTCATCGCACACTATGGGACCTCGCGCTGCCGCTGAGAAATTCCTTTCGCGACATCGTAGTGCCCGGGGCTTTGAGGTGACACTATACGGGTCTCTTGCCGCCACCGGCAAGGGCCATATGACAGACATCGCCATCATGGAAGCTTTAGGGGTGTCGGAGATGCCGATAAACATCATCTGGAAACCTGATATCTTCCTCCCCTATCATCCTAATGCAGTCACCTTCAAAAGCCTGGACAGCGAAGGGTTTCCTACCGACGAAGCCACGTTCTACAGTGTGGGTGGTGGGGCGATTGAGGAAGAGGGGAAGCCACACGAAGGTAGTCCGGAAATCTACAAACATGACACCCATGGAGACATCATGGAATATTGTGAGCGCACCGGGCGCACATATTGGGAATACGTGGAGCAATACGAAGGATCCGGAATATGGGGCTACTTAGCAGAGGTCTGGAAAACCATGAAAGAAGCCGTAGAGCATGGCCTGTCTAAAGAAGGGAGACTTCCCGGACCGCTCAACCTACAGCGCAAAGCCTCAACATACTTCGTAAAAGCCGGAGGATACCTGTCAAATCTGAAGACACGCGGATTAGTATTCGCCTATGCCTTGGCAGTAAGCGAAGAGAACGCTTCCGGAGGAAAGATAGTGACCGCCCCGACATGTGGCAGCTCCGGGGTAATACCGGGAGTACTTTACCATCTTTGGAAGAGCCGAGATATACCAGAAGATCGTATACTACATGCATTAGCGACAGCCGGACTTTTTGGCAATATAGTCAAACAGAACGCCTCGATAGCCGGAGCCGACGTAGGATGTCAGGGAGAAGTAGGCGTAGCATGCGCCATGGCCGCTGCCGCTGCCAGCCAGCTCTTTGGCGGAAGTCCGGCACAGATAGAATACGCCGCTGAGATGGGACTTGAACACCACTTAGGGATGACATGTGACCCCGTATGCGGGCTCGTACAGATACCATGCATAGAACGCAACGCATACGCAGCTGCTCGCGCCTTAGATGCCAATATCTATGCCAGCTTCACCGATGGTAGCCACCGTGTATCGTTCGACAGACTTGTAGAAGTGATGCGACAGACAGGACACGACCTCCCCTCCCTCTACAAAGAGACCGGATCGGGAGGACTCGCCAAAGACTATCAACAGATGAAGAGACGATGAGTGAATTCATGATACACACATTGGGTTGTGGAAGCGCCAAACCGACGCTACGCCACCAGCCATCGTGTACAGTCGTGGAACACCACGACAACCTATACATGGTAGACTGTGGAGAAGGAGCGCAACATGCATTCCAGAAACAGAGGCTGAAAATGTCGCGACTCAACCATATCTTTTTGACGCATCTTCATGGCGATCATGTATTTGGAATATTTGGGCTTATCGGTACCTTAGCACTCCAAAGTAAAGGGGGCAACATGGTAGTCCACACATTTGAAGAAGGGAGAAAGATCCTGGAGCAGGTCAATAGCTACTTCAATCGCGACACCCCCTATAAAATCGAATATAACATCTTGAATCCGACACAAGAAGAGATAGCCTTTGAAAACAACGTATTGAAGGTACGAACAGTGCCCTTATTGCATCGAGTCAACTGTGTAGGGTATATCTTCGAAGAGAAAGAGAAAGCTCGCCATCTCAACAGAGAGATGTGCGACTTTCATCAGGTGCCGGTGTCGCTATACCGAGATATCAAATTCGGAGCAGACTTAGTAAAGCCTGACGGAACTGTCATCGCCAACGAAATACTAACACGAGAGGCGACAAAAGCAATGAGCTACGCTCATTTGAGCGACACGGCGTATTATCCCGAATTAGCGGAAAAGGTAGGCCCGGTAGACTTGATGATGCACGAGACAACATATCTTGAAGATCAAATAGCCGATGCAGCAAAACGGGGGCACAGCACTGCCAAGCAGGCAGCGATGACAGCTCGAGATGCCGGAGCGCGATGGCTATTGACAGGACATTACTCATCCCGCTATAGAGACGATGAGAAATTTAAGACAGAAGCTGAAGAGATATTTCCTCGCGTAATATTAAATCGCGAGGGATTGCGGGTGGATTTAAAAAGTCTATAATTTCTGCAAAAAGCAGAAATTATAGACCTGGTTTATGAATTTATGAGTTTGGGGGTTAGGGGTGCTGTAGGTTTATACTATAGAAAAGCGGCGGGCTCTTGGGGAGTCCGCCGCTCTTTTATTTAGTTTATAATTTGTTAGAAGACTAACTTCTTGGCTTGGCCGTCTACGGTTACGATAACTATGCCTTGGAGGGCAGAAGCATCGATAACTGTGGAGTCTGTTGTAGCTTTAGCAGAGTAGACAACAGTACCGTCAACAGAGTAAACGTTTATTACAGAGCCTGCATTGGCATTTACGATGATTTCAGAGCCATTAGCTACGATATTAGCAACGTTGTCGAAGACAGACTCAACTGCGGAATCACCGGGCTTGAAATTGGTGACGGGAACGATATCAGAGGCAACAATCTTGTTGCTATTCTTGTCAGTGACAAGAACGATTACCTCAGTGTTTTTCCATTCCATGATAGTTTCAGGAACTTTGAAAGAAATAGACAAATTACGAGCCTTATCGCCCTCCCAAGCTCCTTCGATAGTGTTGCCATAGAAATCGGGGAATACACCACGACCTACATGGTTGTAGACCATTTGCTCATAAGGAATAATTTCTTTGCCAAACTCACCGCCTGCGAGATATTTCTGCATATAAGGAACGATCAGAGCATTGTAAGAGTTGGTAATATAAGAAGCCGTACGGTTGTAGAAACCATTTGTCTGATTATAATCAGAGTTGTATCCTCTTACATCATTTTCAATCATTACTACAGAAGTTGCAAGGTCAAGAGCTATAGCGTCATAAGCATTATATACATCAAAATCGACTGTCACCTGCTTACCGAGGATGTCGTCAGTAACATCTGTGGGGAAGTGGAGATTGGTGATGACAGCTTTATTCATGGACTTGGAAGTTACCTGACCACGAGCCGTACCTATATCCCAAGGATCCGATCCGGAGAGAGCACGATTGAAAGCAGCAGCAGGATAAGTAGTGTTACCAATTACCTGGCTCTGGAGTGTAGTACGATAAGCGTCGATACCTTCAGACATGGGGTCATTATGGTCGATATAGCCATGGAGAGCGATACCGATGAACTTACCCTCATACTGAGTTCCCTTGAAATTATCAGCCATATATTCCATAGAAGCTATACCCGCGGGGCAAGCCTGACACCCGGTAGCGGTAATTTCCTCAACTACAGTATTATTAATATATTCAGTAATGGGAAGACCTACAACACCGGTATAAGAAGAAGTAGGAGCACCCTCATAAGCAGGAGTCACTTCAATAGTGAAATTAAGGGACTTATCAGTCATTGTGTAAGCATCGGAGAAGGTCACACGGGTAGGCTGAATAGTACCTGTTTTTGTAGGACCGAGAGTTTTCTTGACATATTTCTCAGTCACCTTTTCGCCATTGACGAAGAGAGTAGCGTTAAGACCGGCGCATTCTACCGGAGTCTTTATCTGGCAGTTAATATCGAAAGTAATGCTTTGGTCCTTATTGGCTGTGAGCTCAGTATAATTTTGAATTTTGCAGTAGTATGCACCAAGATTAATATTGGTGAAGCCCACAGGACCGGAATCCGCACCGGTCTGAACAAAAGCAAGGCGAATCTTCTTACCCTTATAACCATTCAAGGGCACAACGAGATTCTTCATAGTAATCTCGTTATTTGCGTTAGGAACCATATTCGCGGAGAAGACAGGAGTCTCTGAGAAATCCGCTTTAGCAGAACCGCCATTCTCAGAAACGAGAATCCTGTATGGCACCGAAGCAATACCGAAGCTCCTATAATTATTGTATACGCAAGTAGTAAAACCGAGAGCTACATTATCTTCAGTAATTTCGATTTCCGGGGATACGAGCCATTGGTCGGCAGTCTCGCCATCAGCGAAATGTGCACAGCTGACTACGCAGATAGTAGATCCATATTGAAGGAGGACATAGTTGGAATCAACACTTCCGAAGAAATTCTTGAAAGTTTCATAAGGCTTGGCATCAATACCATAAGTGAGCCATCCATCGGTGGGAGCATCACCCTCGCGAGCCATTTCCACAAAATCCTCTGAATAGAATTGAGGAGTCGTCACTGCAGCCTGGGAAGAAAATGCCAAGACAGCAGAGGCTAAGAGTAAGGATAATTTTTTCATTTGTAAAAAAATAGTTTGATTGTTACTTTGAAGGCAAAATTATTAAAAAAAAAATTCAATACCAAGAGGCATTGAATTTTTTAGAGAATTTTTATATAAAATGGACTCCTATTCGGAAGAAGAGACTGAAAAACCACGAGTGTGGGATGTCTGCATGGGTGAATACTGGGACTGAATAATCGCCACACCGGCAGAATACTCACCCGGGCGAGTTACAAACAGATCGTAGCTAACAACATGCTTACCCTTAGGGAGGAAATCAAAGAAAAGAGAAGTCCGGGAATTAGCAGACTCACGGTAGCACCATAACCCATCGATGCATGTATATCCCGAAAGTTGCTCTACAGGAGCGAAGCAAGCCGCCCGCTGGTCGGTAAGAGCCACATAATCCATATCACGCTTGCAAAGAACAGTCAGAGTAACCCTAACTCTGTCGCCGACATGAAGCGTAGAGGGATTAAGAGCATTAATGCCATCAGCGCCGTCAGTGACAACATAATAGTTCTTCTCAATAGAAAGATCAGGTACGTCAGCTGCTCTAACCTCCGAAATAGGAGCTACATACTGACTGATTACACCACCCCAAGCCGGACCGCCTCCATACTTAGAGACAGCCAACGTCTTTGAGGAAGCCTCAGCGGCTGAAAGAGAAACAGTAGCAGCTCCAGTAAGGGATTCCAACTTAGAGAATTCAACAAGCTTACCATCGAGAGACACACGAGTTTGGGAATCCTCTGAAGTCCACGATGTACCGGAGCAAAGAATAGCCGCCACCACCTCCGCAATAGAAGAAGAACCTCCCCAGTCCATAGTCTCTCGCTGAAGTACAAGCCATTGACGAATCTGACCCACCTCCGGGGCCTCAGGTGAAATAAGATTGTAAGCCTCCAGGACACGGGCGGTAGTCAGCAACTTCGGCATACCATTAAAGCCCGGAGAGAGATTATCGAACCAACGGCCACGCTCCTGTTGATAAGTAGAATACTGATTGAGCGAACGAAGAATCTCCTGAGCAGTATTCTTATGCCCCTCTGAGAAGAGAAGCATCGCCGCAGTAGCCTTATCGTATACATCATAACGCTTCCACCCCTTCATGATAGCAGCAATACCCTTAGCCCGCAGAGAATAAAAACCATTGCGAGAATCAGGAACAGAAAAGAGACTGCGGGTGTAGAGATACTGAAGCATCGATTCCGGATTAAACGTCTTCGGATCCTGATTATAGCTCCTGACATATTCGCCATCACAGAAACCTATAGCATTAGCTACAGACTTATCCATATCACTGAGATTTGCCGAGAACCCGAGACGATGAATCATACCGAGATTATAGAGCACACGCGAAGTCATAAAAAACGACGACTCCATGCCGGGACACCAGCTCCAGCCGCCATCCGGACGGGATAGAGCCTGAAGACGTTTCCATAGAGAATTGACAGTTTTCCTAGCACCCTTAAAGTCAAGAAGCGAAGAGAGACTAAGAAGACGCAGAGTTTCAGAAGAAGCATCATTGACCCAAGGAGTGTTATTGAGGGCAACAATATGCATCGGGGCATCCTTATATAGATTCGAACGAAGTACATCCGAATCGGGAGTATTAATAGCCAAACGTAGCCCCTCGCGGAGATCCGGATACTTCGACATAAGCCCCGAAGCAACAGAATTACCGAAAATAGCCGAAGCGATAGATAGCGATGACGGATAATCAGGATTGACAATATCAGGGAGAGCCGTCACGCAATACCATATTGGATTAGCGCAAAACTTAAGAGTAACATTAGCATCCTCACGGAAATTCGGAAGAAGAGTAGAGAAAGACTGCTCACCCGGAGCAAGATAAAACACCTTAGAATCAATCACGGGAGAAGAGGCAGGTAGGACAGGAACAATTTCCAACTCCCCGTCAGAGACACCATCGGAGGTAGCCACTACCCTATAGCCGATAGAAGAAATATTAGTCGGGACAGAGTAGCGCAATTGCACAACACTATTCGCCGACGGAGCAATATCCTCAACAGAAAAACTTTTTTCAATGAACACCTCACCCGAACCGGCATCAAAGATTTCAATAATACATGTAGCAGAAATCTCAGAATCAGAATTATTAAAAACCGTAGCCGACAGAGAAGAGAGATCACCTGAGCGGAGGAACGATGGATAATTCGCCGACACCATCACCCGTTTAGAAGCAATAGCCTCCAAGGAAGAGACAGACGAAGGAATCGGAGACCGGGGATAATAGCCGAGAACTTGCAGTTTCCAAGTAGTATTATAGTTGGGAGTGTCGAAATCCAAAGATACGTACCCCTGCTCATCAGTAGAGAGAGAAGGGAAGAAGAAAGCAAGGGGCATTTCAGCCGGACGCATAGACTGGGAATCCGAAGAAATTTCAGAATCCGGGGTGGGTGTAGGAGCCACCATGTCAGCAGCACCGGCATCCGCCAAATCAGCAACAACGGCAGACTCCTGATTCATCGAGACCTCAGCCATTGGCGGCATAGCTCCCTCCGAAGCAATCTCGTCAGTGACAACATAATTTGCAGATGCGACACCTCGAACCTTATAGTTTCTGCGCATCATGCCATATCCTCCAAAGAGGGAATAGCCATACATGTTCCATTGGGCATTCACATTGGGGAGAGCGGCAGTACTCCTTCTTTCCGATGGATTCATATAATTATAAAAAGGATAGCGAGATATAGCATCTACAGAGAGGGGATTATAGATATTAATCCATGAAGAAGGAGAATAAACCCACGAGAAAGGAGTGATAGCATCTAGCGACTTGTC
This sequence comes from Muribaculaceae bacterium, assembly GCA_023667015.1. GTDB lineage: Bacteria > Bacteroidota > Bacteroidia > Bacteroidales > Muribaculaceae > Lepagella. The sequence continues at coordinate 80,143 of JAMPAX010000003.1, forward strand.
AGACATCACAGCTATCACCGGAATAACACCGGGAGAATTGCCATCAAGGAGGAAACGGAACTTCCAAGACTCGTAAGAATTCGGGTCGATACGATTGCGGAAGGAGATAGACTTCATAGAGAGACGCTGATTCGCCACCTGAGGGATGATGGTCACTGTCCGCACCTTCGTATCAAAATTATGCATACCTGAGAAGGTCACAAACACACGGTCATTATCAGCCGGGGCAGGGACATCCACATCAACGATTCCTCCCTTAGGTCGCACCCAGCTTCGGGAGAGGGTCTTACATTTATCCGCCACAACCATCAAGAGCCAACCATCGGAATAAGAAGAGCCAACTCTCACCTTAACCTTACGGGCATCAGCAGGCGCTACTACTTCTGAGACAGGAAGCCATAGAGAAGTCTTGATGGGAGCAACCTTATCAGAACTACGCCATACAATAAAATCTGAAACTATAGAATCGAAATCTGCAAGAATATCTGCCGAAGAATTGAACTCGCAATCGCTCGAAAGATGAGCAACGAGGGAATACTGGCCCGAAGCGAGAAGTTTGGCAGGTATTGAAAGATTTGGACTCTCGAAAGTACCGTCATCGACAACATGTCCAGAAGACTTCTCAACGAGACGATAATTAACAGTTGAAACAACCGGGTGGTCCATAAGGTCATAAACCTTAATAGGGAGAATCACATTTGGAGAATCGGAGGAAACACAAATTCGCTGAGGGATAGAAGAAACCAACCTCAAAGAATTGCCAAGGACAAAATCCCTCGGAGCCGACATCTGCACCTCACCCGAAGGGGACGTAGCAGTCAGCATTACAGAGAAACGCCCGTACTCATAGCGCGTACCCCTCAATCGAGCGGTAGGTAGGGAGATAGAGAACTTACCATCCGGACCGGCAGTAACACTCCCGCCGAAAGAAGCCTCCTGAAGATCACCTCTCCACCAATAAGAACTTGGCCGGAAAGAAATCTTATAATCAACAGCAGAACCGGCAAGCGGCATACCGGAGTAGGTCATCACATCTCCCGTAATTTCCAGCGTGTTGGGAATAGAAGTAGAAATAGAATCAATAGCCACAAAGAACGTTGGAGACTTATAGTCAGCCACCTCGAAAAATTCACGTCCCGGGACACTATGATTCTTACCTGACACCATCAAAGGCTCAATACTCCAAGAGCCAAGAAGACCATCGTCCGGGATCCGGAAAGAAGCCGTTAGCCTACCAAAATTGTCAGAGACAGCCGATATAGAATCAACTCTTTGAGAATTAGCATCCAAAAGATAGAAATCCAACTTCGCATTAGGCTCGGGAGAAACCCTGTCATCACTCACCTTGAGCAATACCGCAGCAAAATTCAGAGAATCACCTGGATGATAAAGAGCGAGATCTGTGAAGATTTTCGTTCTGAAAGAAGTCTTCTCGGATCTTGCAGACCGATAGTTTGAAGAATAATCAGAGATGCGACTACCGTTGTAGGACGCCGTGATTAAGCAGCTCTTAAAAGGAACACGGCAGGCACCTTGAGAATCAGTCACTCCCGAACTCCTTTTCGAAGAACGGGCACCAGGATTCTCAACAAATGAAAGAGAAGCACCCTTTACGGGAACCTGGGTCATTCCATCCACCACGTATACATCAGAAGATCCATCCGGATTATCCAGGCAAACCATAGAAATTTGGGAGACATTGACCACATTCGGTCGACTCTTGATTAAATCCGGGAAGATACTCTTCAGAGAACCATCGGCAGAAACTGTCAACACATAACGTCCATCTTGCAAAGGAGGCAACGAGACCGTGCAAGTATCAATAAACGGATTCGATGAGTCGACAGTCGTCAAAGGAACCGCCCCTGCGAGAGATACAGAAGGAAGAAGCTGATCCAAAGACTTATTGCCAACATCCTCAAGAGAGTCCGGCAAGCGCAGAATGAGCAACGAGGCGGAGGGAATATTTCTTCTGACAAGAGAAATATTGCCGGGAGAATTCGGATAAATGATAGATTCCGAACGGAAAGAAAGAGCTTGCGAATTAAAATTATCAATCAGAGACTTGACATCTTCAGCGAGTGCAGGGCAAGAAGTAGCAGATGCAAGAGCAGGGAGGGAATTATAGAAATCGAGAGGAGGAATAATAGCAGAAAAATCTTTAGCATTTTGGGAATAATCCGCAAAAACCGGAGAGACACTACCGCTCCAGAGATTGGAATAAGCAAGATTGAAATAATCTTGCGCTACAGGAACATGTGCATCACAGGGCTTAGTTGTCAACAGTATACGCGACAAGAAAGGTAACTTCTCATCAGTCTTGAGAAAAGAAGACTTCAAACACCAAGCGAGGCCCATAGCCAGAGACTCAGGATCCTCCGAAAAATGAAATGCCACTAAAGACTCAGCTATATCAAGTGGGGAAAGAGAAATAGAAGAGGCATCGAGAGCATGGGTAGAGACCGGGTCTCCAAAAGGAATCACCGAAGCCTGCTGTTGTGGGAACGACGAAAGAATATTTATAGCCTGCCGAGCAATAAAATCATAGAGAGAAAAGTCCTCCTGTCCACACTTCTCATCACTTGAAGCATAACTAGTTAAAACAAGAGGAGAAAACAGCGAAATCGGCATACATCGCATATAAGGAGGGAGATTAAGGGCTGAAGAAAGGAGAGACTGCACCTTACTTTGAAACATCTTACCATTCCACAACATCGGGTCGGCAGGTACAGAATCAACCGGGAGTACTCGGCTATTGAAATTCCACGAATTAGAATTGTAGATATCGGCATATAGACGAGCTTCCAGCAGAGAGGAGAGCTGAGAATATGGGGGACTCAGCTTAGGAGACGTCTCAGCAAAAAGGGTGCAAATATTAGCTACACTATCGCGCGACACGAGGTTTCGCGCCACAGAGATCTGCACAAGAGCTCGGAGAGCCTGCAAATCATCGTGGGAAGCGAGGGCATAGCAGAGATGACCTTCAGCATTAGCATCCACATCACGAGGGAAAGCGAAATCCGGATTATCAAAAGAGTTTTTCTCCGCTTGCGAAGAGACCACCTTTCGAGAAGGGGACTTTCTTTTGGCACTCATGTCGATACCGGACAGAAATACCAATAAAAAAATGAGAGCGGCCGAAATGACCACTCTTGAAGATATAAAATGATTCGAATGCTTCATAATATTCGCATTAAAATTTCAGAGAACTAATAACTATCAATCATAAACCATAATCTATCATCCATCATTGATGTCGGCGTTTATGGGCTTCCTTCATTTTCTGGCGGAAAGTAGCCTCAGCCTCCTTCATCTTGACGATTTGCTTTTTTGAGAGGAACTTTGCAAACTTAGCGTCGTATTCTTTCTCTATTTCGGCCAGGCGACCCTTAGCTTCGGTGCGAGCAGAATTGAGGGCAGCGTAGTCAGCCTCAGAGGAATTCTTATCCTTCTCTACCCTACGTTCAATTTCCCTGACAGAATGGAACACCCTGCGAATTTCGGCATCCATTTGGGTATAGAGGGGAAAAAACTTCTGCTGCTGGTCGGCAGAGAGATCCATCTCTTGCGCCAGGAACTTCATCTTAAACTCCAGGACCTCTCGTGGATTAGGACGCTTATGAGGTTTCTTCTGAGCGAAAGCAGAGACAGAGAAGAGGGTAATTAATATGAGGATTATATACTTTTTCATATACAAAACAAATTAGAAACTGCTCCTATCTATGATCTCTATGGGTAAAATTTATAGGAGGACTAAATAGAGTCGTCTTCTTTAATAACAATATTGCTGTATTCGGGTTTAAGCTCGATACCGAGAATGTCGCCGAATTGTTCATCATCAGTATAGATATCGTTGAATTTATCCTCGAGTTCGGCATCGGAGACATTTAGTTGATCCTGGTCATCAACAAAGCTCATCGAAAAATACTCGTATGTCTCCGGGTCGTTGAGAGCAGCTATTACCTGAGCGGGGGGATTATCGAGGGAATAAGAAGGTTGAGAAGCTACGTGGAACACCTTCATCATACACCATATGCCGACAAACATAGCTGCGAGCGAGAGATATGGGGAAAGTTTTCTCCATATAGAGCGGTCGTGGCTGACGGCAGGGGACTGTGGATAATCCGGGAGCTCAGCCATCATTCTATCCGTGAACGAGGAGAAATACTCATCGGGCACGCGGAAAGGACTATGCCTATGTGAATTATGATTTAAGTTGCTCATATGGATTTCTAATTATCATACTTTCCCAGGAAAGGGAATAGTCAAATTATCTTTAAAATTCATCTATATGACCGCAAAGATTGGAGAAGGTTTAAAATCGGGGCGATTTTTTTTAAAAAAAATGAAAAAAATTTTGTCTTTGATGAACCAATCGGGAATAGTTGATGTTATAAAGGCATAAGAAATCGTTTCATGATGTTAGGTTAGTTCGAATAAAGTATTATGAAAAACATTGAAATGCCGTTGGTTGAGAAACCAGCGGCATTTCGGGTTATATATGTTAGTTCTTTTTTTTTGGGGGGGAGCACGCTCCCTAACAGAACAAAACGCAAGCAATTTTTCTATTTGGAAGATTAGAAATAGGAATAATGGGAAATTGGGGATTTGGATCTATGGGGGATTGGGGATTTGGATCTATGGGAGATTGGGGATTTATGGGAGATTGGGATTTGGATCTATGGGAGATTGGGGATTTATGGGAGATTTTGGATTTGGGGGAATTCGGGAATTTTTGTAAATTTGCGTGATTGTTTCATCTTTGGTTTTATTGATGACTAAGTATATTGCTCCTATTGACGAGGAACGGCTGGTGACTGATCTTAAGGATTCCCAGAAGGCTCATAAGGCTTTCCGGGTACTTGTCAATACTTTTTCGGAGCCTCTATACTGGCAGATACGAAAGATGGTGGTCAGCCATGATGATGCTGATGATCTTCTTCAAAACGTATTCTTGAAGGCTTGGAACAATATCCACAACTTCCGTGGGGATGCCAAGCTGTCTACCTGGCTATTCAAGATTGCGGTCAATGAGAGTATCAATTTCATCAACCAGGAGAAACAACGACGCAGTATCAGCGATGATGGAGGCAATACCTTCCTGCTAAATAATATTGAGACCGACCCATACTTCGATGGTGATGAATTGGAGGTAGAGCTACAGAAAGCGATAGCCTCCCTGCCGGAGAAGCAACGGTTGGTATTCAACATGAGATACTATGACGACATGAAATATGACAAGATATCGGAAATCTTGGGTACGAGTGTCGGAGCACTAAAAGCCTCCTATCATCATGCGGCGAAGAAAATAGAATCCGCGATAGGAAAAATCGAAGGACTCTTCGGCAACTAGGATAGGCGACATATCCTAATTATGAAACGACATAGTTTTAAATTGGAAAACAAAGAACCTAATTAAAATCAAAAAAGAGAATCGAAAGAGAGAATCGAATAAGAGAATCGAATAAGAGAATCGAAAGAAAATCGAAAAGAGCCTTAACTAAATAATAACATAGTCTCCAATTGAATCGAAAAGGAATCAAACAGCGCATTCAAATAAAATCAAACAGCGAAGATAAACGTTAATAATATATAAATAACAAACTAATAGAAAAACCCAAAACGCTCAATAATGAAAAGGAAAATTCTCACCATAGCAATAGCGATACTATCGGCAATAATCTTTGTCGGCAGTGCGAATGCACAATATTATGAAATAGCCAACAGACTTCCGGGGCTTATACAGCCGGCACTTTCCGGCTCTATGAACTACCGTGGAAGCATTGAGGGACACTTTCTTAAGGGTGTCGGCAATTACAATGCCGACTTTTCGGGAATATCCACATCGCAGGGCTTCAAGTATGGATCATGGTTCTTCATGGGCTTAGGTATGGGGGTAGACATTGTCACGTCCCACACCGAAGACGACTACGGCTCATGGGCGCCATCATATCCGGATTATGCCAATCATTCATCGACAAAAACGGGAGTGATGATACCAATCTTCACAGATTTCCGTTTTGATATAGGGAGTCAGTCTTCGGCCAGCTTCTTCATAGACCTGAAGGTGGGAGCCTCCTTCCTCATTGGCAAAGACTACTTGCGAATCAATGATGGCTACATCACCAATCAGGAATACTTCTATCTGCGCCCATCGTTGGGTGTGCGCATACCGGTCAATAGCCAGAATACGAAGCAGGCGGTGAACCTCGGTGTAGACTACCAGTTGCTGACCTCCAACTATTGGAGCAGTTGGAGTCGCAACGTAACGCTCAGCGCCTTAGGTGCTCACATCTCCTTCGAATGGTAGTCTAAACTCCTCTCCCCTCCTCAACTTCTCCTCTCATCAACTCCTCCTCCCATCCTCTCCTCAACTCAAACGAATTAACCCAACAAACTAAATACATGAACAAGAAATACGTAAAACTTGGGCTTGCCGCGATAATGGGAGCGACAGCCCTGACCTCAGGAGCCGTGAAGGCTACACCGCGACCGATTACGGTGGCGCAGCCGGACGGCAGTGAATTGACAATCCGAGTAATGGGAGACGAGCGTTTTCACGCCGCCTACACCCTCGATGGTGATCTTATCATGCGCAACGCAGAAGGTTACTTCTGCTACGCCACAATTGGAGCTGACGGCTATCCGGAAGCATCAACAATGCGTGTAAACCCGCTTGTGAAGCCACTCTTCGGAGCTGCAGACAGAGAAAACATTGACAAAGCCCTCGCGCGCAAGCGCCAGGCCATTGGAGACAAGCCGAAATATATCTTCTCCGGCAACCCCTTCCCTACTACTGGAGAGCCACACGCGTTGGTGATACTTGTAGAATACAGCGACAAATCCTTCTCTATGAAGAATCCTCAGGAATTCTTCAACAACGAGCTCAATGGTGAAAACTTCACAGAATATGGCGCTACCGGATCAGCTCGCGACTACTTCATTCGCAATTCCAATGGGTTGTTCAAACCCACCTTCGACGTCTACGGTCCTGTAAAGCTCAAAAACTCAATGAGCTACTATGGGGAGAACGACTACTGGACAGAGGAAGACATGCATCCCGAAGAGATGGTAGAAGAAGCTCTAACTGCTCTTGATCCTACCGTAGACTTCAGCCAGTATGACCATGACGGCGACGGATATATAGACAACATATATATCTTCTATGCCGGCTACGGAGAGGCGGACTCCTATAAAGCAGACACCATTTGGCCGCACTCAGCCGACCTTATAGACTTCGATCTCCCTGAGTTGCCGCAGGTAGACGGTGTGTATGCCAACCGCTACGGCATGAGCAACGAGGTAGACTATTCCTATCGTCGTCCGGATGGTATCGGCACATTTGTGCATGAGTTTAGCCACGTCATGGGACTACCCGACCTCTACCATACAGAAGACAGCTCTAACCTTTACACTCCCGGTGACTGGTCAGTACTCGACTCCGGTCCGTACAACGACCAGGGACGCACTCCGCCCAACTACTCTATCCACGAGCGCTACGCCATGAACTGGATGGAGCCTCAGGTTTTGAAATACACCGGTGACTATACTCTTCAGCCGATTGACGTTTCCAATGCCGGATACATTATCCCCACAGAGAAAGCCGACGAATTCTACCTTCTTGAATGCCGTCATCTGGAAGGGAACGATAAATTCATCCCTAATGCCGGTATGCTCGTATGGCATATAGACTTCGACCAGGACATCTGGGATCAGAACAAAGTCAACAACAACAAGAACCATCAATATGTAGACCTTATAGAGGCCGACAACAAGACTAATACTCAAAAATCTGACAACTCCAAGGGAGACTCCTTCCCCGGCACATCCAACGTCACCAGTTTCAGCTTCAGCACCAAGCCGGCACTGAAGAGCTGGGCAGGAAAAGATCTCGGAGTAGCACTTAGCAACATCAAGCTCAATGAAGATGGCACCGTCAGCTTCCACCTTGAGGGAGAGACACCCTCTACAGGCGTAGAGGCAATCTCCGGGGAGAGCAACGTATACAGCTATCAGGGAGTAATCTACTGTAACTGCGAGACACCTGCGAATGTCTACGACCTTACAGGATGCAGGATAGGTGATGTATCCGCGCAGTCACCGCTACAGACGCCGGCAGCAGGACTATACATCGTAACCCTGCCGACAGGCAGCGTCAAGATCATGACAAGATAAAAAAACCGGCATCGACCGGTTTTTTCCCTTGTCATGATGGTTGATGGTTGATCTATAAACTACAAAGAGAACAGGCAATAAAAAAGGCGCTCATAAGCGCCTTTTTTATTGCCTGTTCTCTTTGTTAAATATGTGTCTTAGTCGGGAGAAGATTCTTTTGGAGGTAGATTCGTTAGGGACGATATTTGGCTGATCCTTCAGTCTCTCGATACTTTGTTTTTCAGCATCGGTGAGGTTTTCGGGGACGTAGACCATCACATTTACCAACAGATCGCCATGGTCGCTAGTATTGTACTTTGGCAGACCTTTACCACGAAGTCTGAGAACCTTTCCGGGCTGGGTACCGGGGGTAATATTCAGCCTTGCGCGGCCATCGACTGTAGGCACCTCTGCCGACCCACCGAGAGCAGCAGTGGGGAAATCCAGCATCAGATTATAGATAAGATCCACACCATCGCGGATTAGCTCGCTATTCTTCTCCTCTTGGATAACTATAAGGAGGTCACCGTTGACACCGCCACCACGTGGGGCATTACCCATACCTCTCATGGTGAGCACCATTCCGTCTTCCACGCCGGCGGGAATGCTGAAGCTGACGATTTCATCCTTCTTTTCCAAGACTCCGGAGCCGTGGCATTCGGGACACTGTTCGGTGATGATTTTCCCCTCACCGTTGCAATCAGGACACACGGCAGTAGCCTGCTGGGGTCCGAAGATGGTCTGCTGGACTATGGTAGTGTAGCCTGTGCCGTGACAGCGAGCACACTCCTTGAATGCAGTACCATCCTTAGCTCCGGTGCCCTTACAAGCGGGGCAAGCCACCAGGCGAGGAATCTTCAACTTCTTGTCAACGCCATGCATGATATCATGCAAAGATAGTTTGACGGTAATACGCAAGTCTGTGCCGCGATTCACGTGCTTACGCGGTTGCGCACCGCGAGCACGATAATTGCCACGACCTCCATTGGAGAACATATCTCCGAAGACGTCGCCAAACTGTGAGAAGATATCCTCCATAGAGAAATGGGCGCCACCGAAGCCACCAAAACCCTCGAAGCCGCCGAAGCCGCCGGGACCACCGGCACCGGCATGACCCATGTTATGGCCGAACTGGTCATACATCTTACGCTTCTTCTCATCGGAGAGGACATCGTAGGCCTCAGCAGCCTCCTTGAACTTCTCCTCAGCAGCCTTATCTCCAGGATTCTTGTCGGGGTGATATTTGATAGCCATCTTACGATAGGCCTTCTTTATTTCGTCGGGTTTAGCGTCTTTAGCAACGCCAAGCACCTCGTAGTAATCTCTTTTATCAGCCATAATTATTGAGTTGACGAGTTGATGAGTTTATGAGTTGAATAGTTTAGGGTTATTGACCTACTACCACTTTGGCATGGCGAAGAACCTTATCATTCAGGGTGTAGCCCTTTTCTACAGTGTCGAGAATCTTACCCTTTTGGGACTCATCCTGCACGGGTACTACAGAAATAGCCTCGTGGCGGTCGGGGTTAAAATCACGATCCCCCGGGTCAAACTCCTTCACTCCATTAGCGGCGAGATACTTAATAAACTTATTATAAATAAGCTTCATACCCTCGAGCACATCTTCAGCAACGTCGGCAGACTCAGAAGCCTTAATGCCGCGTTCGAAATCATCGATGATAGGAAGAAGCCCCTTAAGAGCCTGTTCACCGCCATTCTTAATAAGATCCGACTTCTCCCTGAGGGTACGTTTACGGAAATTGTCGAACTCCGCCATCAAGAAAAGATACTCCTTCTTGAGCTTCTCAAGTTCAGCCTTCACAGCGTCCAGTTCGGAGACAGAAGCCTCCTCGCCGGCGACTTGTACATCATTCGGATCAATCTCCTCAGCTGTCTCCTCGCCATCCTCGAGCGCATCAAAATTGTCGACAACTTCTACGTTATCATCATTGTTGGCATCGACATTATCATTATCGAAAGCCTCCTTATTATACTTGCTATTATCAGACATATTCATGATATAAAAACATTGCGAGCAATCAAAGTCACTCAAAATTATACATAGCAAATTTTGCGCCAAAAAAGCGGATGCTTCAAATAAATATTAACACATTATCTGATAGCAACCTGCCTATTGACAAAAAGGAATAAGCAAAGAAAACCGAAATGCACTCCTTGCGAAATCCTACAAAAGGAGAACGCTTGAGAAGGCCGAAGGGTTTACATCATAGAGGGATGTAGCCTTATCTACAGCAGAACGGGCCGAATCTTCAGACTCAAAAATTCCATAGATAGAAGAGCCCGAGCCACTCATGGAAGCATAGAGAGCATCTGCCTCATAAAGCGACTCCTTTACTCGTTGCAAGACGGGGTATTTTGGAAAAATAGAACACTCAAAATCATTCACTACATATCGATGCCAGTCAGAAATCGGCAGACGGAGAGCCTGTCGGAGGTCAACATCAGGAATACGCGGCTTAATCCCGGCGAATGCCTCACGAGTAGACACATAGACAGGAGGTTTAACGACAGCCAGCCAATAACCCTTGAGAGTAATATCGGAGGGAGAGAGCTTCTCTCCCACCCCGGATGCAAACGCCGGAGAATTATAAATAAAGAAAGGACAGTCAGCACCCAAAGAAAGAGCCATTCGCGCCAGAGAATCCTGAGAGAAAGGATTGTTGAAATACTCATTAAGTGCAGAGAGAGCAAACGATGCATCCGCAGACCCTCCACCAAGACCGGCACCATCAGGGAGATGCTTATCAAGAGATATTGACAAAGAAAGAGGACTTTCAGGAATTGAAAATAAATTTACCACATTTGGAAGAGACCGCAATTCATCAGCAAAAAGACGAGCGGCTCGACATACGAGATTGTCTGATTCCGGACAATCTACCGCTCTACCTGAAAAAGAGAATACAAAATCATCACTAGAAATATATGACGGAACTATTTCCAAAATATCACAAAAAGGATCCGGATTAATGCAACTTCCGGAATGTACGCCTATGGGATAAAAAAATGTACTGAGATCGTGGTAACCATCCGAACGGCGTCTTAAAATATTCAGACCAATATTAATTTTAGCATTTATAAACTCAATCATGAAATTTCAATTTAATGGTTGAAGGCAAAAAGACTGCTAAAACGAGACCTCGAAGAGCCAAATAGGTTAGAAAAGCTATCCATAAAAATATATTTGATGGAAGACTGAATATATCATCTGCAAAAGGATGGAAAAACGCAACTATAAAAAACATAGCCATACCTGTAAAAGTAGCATAAAGCATCCTGCGCGTCTCCATCATACCAATATAGAAACCATCGAAAATAAATGCCGCTACCGACACCGGAGGGAGGAGAATTATCGGAACATATAACGACATCGTCGCATTAATTACCGGGATATCGGATGTTATCAGCTCAACTATCTTATTCGCGCCTAAAGCATAGACAGCGAAAAAGAGGAAAGCCATTGTAGCAGCCCATAATATCGAAACTCGAATATATTTTCGCAAAGCAAACGAATCTCGAGCGCCATAACATTTACCACATAACGCCTCAGCGGCAAAAGCGAAGCCATCCATGCAATAAGAGAAAAAGATGAAAAATTGCATAATAACTGCATTGACAGCCATTTCGAGGATACCGAGGCGAGCACCAATAGAAGTCACAGCCATAGAAACAGCCATTACGCAAGCAGAACGAAAGAAGAGATTAATATTTAGGGAGAAAAACTTCTTCAGGCCATCACTTATAAAAACACTTTTCAGAGGGCGAAAGAGACGTTCAGCGGGCAAACAACGCTTAGCGAGGAGAATAGCCAAAAAGAAACCGAACCAATTGGCAGAGAGAGTACCGAGAGCCACGCCAATGAAACCCAATTTAAAAAGGAAAACGAACGAAAGGCTCATCGCAATATTTACAATATTGACAGATATTGAAAGAATCATCGGACGGACAGTAGATTGCATACCCACCATCCAACCCATAAGAGCCATGATAACGAGCTGAGCAGGAGCACCGAGGACACATATTTGAAAATAAGAACGGGCAAGATCAGCCACTTTCGGATCGGGATCGATAATATTAACCAAAAAATGGCTAAGCGGGAAAGAACATAAAATAATAATCAATCCGGATAGAACAGCAATCCAGAAAGAGCGGGAAAAGACAATACAAAGAGACTCTCTATTGCCGGCGCCGTAGGCTTCAGCCGTAAGACCGGTGGAGCCCATTCTCAGAAAGCCAAAAAGGAAAAAGATGACATTCACCATCATAGAGCCACCGGCAATAGCAGCGATGAAAGCCGGAGAGCCAAGATGGCCTGTCACAACAGTATCACAAAGACCGAGTAGAGGCACAGTAATATTGCTGACAATAGCTGGCAGAGCCAGCGTCAGTACGCGTCGATTAAGCGACCCGAACGACAAATCTTCATGAGAAAACTTCATGGCTCACAAAGATAACACTTTTTTTTAAAACATATATGCGCCATCAGAATAGAGGTACTTACATAAAATTTTTATAAATTCAACTTTCGCAAGTTATAACTTGCGAAAAGTAAGGAGTTTGAAGGTTAGTGGTTAGAGAAATATGGGCAAAATTTTTCATTTGTATACATCGTCGGTGCTCTTTAAACTCTAAACTCTCGACTATAAACTTCAAGTTTTCAAGACGCAGAGCAGTTTGAAAAACTTGAGTTATAAATATATTTATGCTTGTTCTTTTTGGACATTCCCCCTTCATATCATTCATAATGCCTGCATTATTCCTTCTTCGAGTGAAGAAACTGTCACAAAAATAACCGCGCATATAGTTTAAATTTTAATCTACCATATACTTATTCGTCTAAATACGGAACGTCCGGGAAAGAATGGCCTTTCCGGACGTTCTGTATATAACAACGTAAATCAGCAAATTGCGGTATTTAACTAGAGGAAAAGTTGGGGAGTAACGGAATAATTGTTAATTTTGCGAAGTCTGAGACTTCTTTAGAGTTGAGAGTTAAGAGTCGAGAGTTTAGAGAGTGGAGGATGTTGCAACTAAATAAACAGAAATATAGGGAACTACGATGGAAAATGATGGTTTCGATAGACGGATGGTGGATTACCGCGATACGGGACTTTGGCGGCTGACGATTGAAGTCAGTGGGCGAGGGATGTCTGCGTGTCTTACTACACAGACCTCCGGCAGCAAACAGACAGAGGTATTGTTTCGGAGTACATGGGAAAACACCGAGCCATCGCTACTTGCAAAAATCGAGGATGCCGTCTACGACCATCCGCGACTCCTTGACGACTACGCTACAGAGATAATCGTAGAGACGCCGAAATCGATATTTGTGCCCGACATCTACCTTGAAGAGATAGGGAGTGAAGCCGACCTTTTAGGAGCTGTGTACCCTGCCGAATCCGAAGATATCTTCACAGACAACCTTACCGACAAGCAAGGGAAGCCAATGACATACAATTGTGTATATACCCTTACTCCCGGACTTCCGGCCTTTCTACGCAGGACATTGCCCGGAGCTAAGACACGCTGTCAGCTTAGCATCCTGGCAGAAAAATTCCGCAATCAGACCTCAGAGATGCCGCGTATTTATGCCGACATACGCAACTCGGAGGTAGATATCATAGCCTTTAACGGTACACAATTACTTAGTTCAGCCACATCGCCATGGGAAGCTCCCTCAGATATCGCATATAGGATAATGCTCCTTATCAAGAGCTACGAACTCCCCTCTGATGGTGTGGAAGTGCGACTATCCGGGATTACTGAAGCGAAGACGGAGACAGCCGGAATACTCCGCAAAATATTGGGATACGTAGTTTACACACCGGAGCCTGCCGGAACTACACGCCAGGGACTATCCCTGGCCATGGGAATAGCCATCGAGAAATAACGACACAGTATGAGAATAATACGAGGAAAATACGGAAGACGCAGATTTGACGTACCGAAAAACATTACGGCGCGTCCCACAACAGACTTCGCTCGGGAGAACATCTTCAATGTTTTGGAAAACATGGAGGACATCGAGGGGAAGACGGCACTCGACCTCTTTTCCGGCACGGGAGCTATCAGCCTTGAATTCCTGTCGCGGGGGTGTGCGGAAGTGACAGCTGTAGAGCAGGCATCAACGCAATCGAACTTCATCCGAAGCGTCAAAGAGAAACTCGGGGACGAGAACCTTCAGATAATTCGCGGAGATGCCTTCCGATTTATTGCCAACTGCAGTCGTCAGTTCGACTTCATCTTTGCCGACCCACCCTACAATCTACCGCGATTTGAGGAGGTGCTCCCGGCCATCTTAGAATCGAAGATGCTGAAAGAAGGGACACTAATAATCCTCGAACATGGCAAAGACCGCGACTTCACACAGACACCCGGATTTCTGCAGCAGCGCACCTACGGGAGCGTAAATTTCAGCCTTTTTAAGATATAGGAAACAGGGGATAGGAGACAAGGAATAAGGGATAGAAATATAAAATTATAACAGCCAGTTATGGAAACAAATAAGATACATCTGGATACGATAGAAGAGGCCATTGAAGAGTTCAAGGCCGGAAAATTCATCATCGTTGTAGACGACGAGGACAGAGAGAACGAAGGCGATTTGATAATTGCCGCTGAGAAAATCACTCCGGGAGACGTCAACTTCATGCTGAAGAATGCCCGCGGAGTGCTGTGTGCACCCCTGACTAATGCCCGATGTGCTGAGCTTGACTTGCCACATCAAGTGATGGACAACACCTCAGTACTTGGTACACCCTTTACGGTGACTGTAGACAAACTCGAGGGCTGCTCAACGGGTGTAAGCATTGAAGACCGAGCCGCCACAATACGCGCACTTGCCGACCCTACATCGACCCCTGCCACCTTCGGCAGACCCGGACATATCAATCCATTGTATGCCCAAGATCAGGGAGTACTCAAACGTGCCGGCCACACCGAAGCAGCTGTAGACTTTGCCAGATTAGCAGGTCTACAACCGGTAGCGGCACTAATGGAAATCATGAGCGAAGACGGCAGCATGGCTCGCCTGCCTGAACTACGCAAGCGTGCCGACGAATGGGGACTAAAACTCGTCAGCATCCGCGATCTCATCTCCTACAGACTGCGCCATGAGTCGATGGTAGAGCGTGGCGAGGAAGTAGACATGCCCACAGAGTACGGACACTTCCGACTTATCCCCTTCCGACAGATCAACAACGGATTAGAGCATATTGCACTAATCAAAGGGGATCTTACCACCGGGGAGCCGACCATGGTCAGGATGCACTCCTCGTGTGCCACAGGCGACATCTTCGGGAGCAAGCGTTGCGACTGCGGAGAGCAACTCCACTTAGCGATGCAGACCATAGAGAAAGAAGGGCGCGGAGCCGTCATCTACCTCAATCAAGAGGGACGCGGCATAGGATTGATGGACAAAATCAAAGCCTACAAACTCCAGGAAAACGGTTTTGATACCGTAGAGGCCAATCTTCACTTAGGTCATCGCGCCGATGAACGTGACTATGGCGTGGGAGCCAACATCCTTCACCAGCTTGGCATCAACAAAATCCGCCTACTGACCAACAATCCCACGAAGCGCATTGGATTGGAAGGATATGGACTGGAAATCGTAGAGAACATACCCTTAGAGGTAACTCCAAATAGCTATAACAAGAAATATATGCATACAAAGAAGGTACGCATGGGACATGATTTACACAACGTAGACTAAATATGCTTTGCGTATTTAGTCTACGTTGTGTGGTTTATGAGTCTAAGAGTTTATGCAACTTATATTACTTATATGACTTATTCGTTTACAACTCCGGCTTTCTTATAGAAAGTCCAACTACTGATACACATGAAAAGACGACACAACAGACAACTTAGCAAGGCACTGTTTCGGATAACACTTTCCGGACTTGTAGCCATGGCCACCTTCATTCCGAGTCTTTCCGCCAAGAAAGTATTGGGACATGATGACTTCGACTCGTGGAAACGGGTGAAGAACTACTCACTGAGCAAAGATGGCCGTTGGGCAGCATATGCTACAGTACCCCAGGAAGGAGATGCAATGCTCTACTTCTGCAACACCTCCACAAAAAAACGCATCGAAATAGCCCGCGGCTATAATCCACAGTTTACAGCCGATGGCCGCTATGCCGTAGCCCTCATCAAACCCTTCTATGCAGAGACACGTCAAGCCAAGATCGACAAGAAAAAAGACTTCGATATGCCACAGGACTCCTTGGCAATCGTAGACCTGCACACAGGGAATGTTGAGAAAATCGGTCACGTAAAAGGCTTCTCCCTGGGCAAAGATGGCGGCAATTGGGTAGCGTATAAATCCTGCGACACCCTCCATATCAAACCGAAAGCATTGAAAGAAAAAGGAGTAGGTCTACCCCTGATAGTCCGTAACCTTGCCGGACCGCAGAGGAAGATAGTAAAATGGGTGGATACCTACGTCTTCTCCAAAGATGGCAGCAAATTAGCCATGACACTCAAAGCCCCTGAAAAAGACACCCTCGCCACCAATGGGGCCGGAGTCATTATGCTTCCAGATACCGCATACTATCTAATAGATAGAGACAAAGAATTCTACGGCACACCGGTATTTAATGAGACCGGCAGCAAATTAGCATACACCGCCAGCAACGACACAATCGAGAGCGGGACACTCAACTGTTCACTCTATCTTTGCGACTTAGGCGACAACCTTATAGAACCGCGTCAATTGGATACAGAGATGTGGGAAAACGAAGCTCCAAATCTGATGCCGGGGCATGCAGCCACACCCGAAGAGCAAGCTGACCTAGATCGTCGTCGGCAGCATGCTATCGACGAAGCTCGCGGCAAACGACTCTTTATCAACCAGTATAGCAAGCCCGAGTTCTCTCATAACGGCAAGCGACTCGTAATTGGAATAGCACCGGCAATCGCCCCCGATGACACCACCATCTACGACTTTGAGCGAGCCGATCTTGACATCTGGCGTTGGGACGCACCCTATACCCCCCCGATGGAGAACAAGATGGTAGACGCACTCCGAGAGAAAACCTTCCCGATGGTGATTGAACTCGATGACTACAGTCGCCGCCTACTGACCAACAATCCATTGGCCACCGTATATGCACCCGACAGATGGGACGGCCAATGGGCACTGCTCAGCGACCCGACAGAGGGCATCATCTCCAAACAATGGAACTACTTATATCCTGAAAAACTAATTAGCGTAGACGTAACATCAGGCTCAAAGAAAGAGATAGGAATTGCGCCCTCAGAGAGCTTTGAAATATCACCCTGTGGCAAATACGTAGTCTACTTCAAAGGGAAATCATACTACTGCTACAACAACGCCACCGGCGAGACAGTAGAGGTATCCAAAGGAGTAGAATATCCATTGTGGGACACCGATGATGACCATCCTATGGCACCTCAGAACTACGGCACCGCCTCCTGGACAGCAGGCGACGAAGCACTGTTGGTCTACGACAAATACGACATCTGGAGCCTTGACCCCACCGGAAAGAGAGAACCGATCTGTCTTACCAAGGGAGAAGGAAGAAAAACCAACAGAACCTTCCGCTATGAGAACCTCGATGCTGAGCGCAGATATCTCAGCCGCGGCGACCTGATGGTACTTACAGTATTTGACCATATTGACAAACGTCGCGGACTGGCCACAATGAACTACGGCGCAGCCGCCACACCTGAAGTACGCGTAATAGACAAAGCCAGCTTCACCCAACTGAGAAAAGCCGAGAAAGCCAACGACTTCACCTGGCAGCGAGCAAGCTTCGAGATAGCCCCGAACATATGGCTGGCAACAAGCGTGCAATTTTCAAAAGCACAGCAACTGACAGATGCCAATCCTCAGCAGAAAGAATACAATTGGGGCACGGCACAGCTCGTGAAATGGCACACCTACAGCGGCAAAGAAGCAGAAGGAGTATTATATCTACCCGAAGACTTCGACTCCTCGAAGAGCTATCCGATGCTCTCAGTCTTCTACGAGCGAGCAGCTGAAGACCTATATACCCACTACACAATGGAGCCCTCCTGGAGCTGGGTAAACTATCCCTTCTACGTATCACGCGGATATGTAGTCTTCGTGCCGGACATCTACTATACAGCAGGAGTGCCTGGAGAGGGAGCCTATGACTACGTATGTAGCGGCGTAGAAGCCATGTGTGAGAAATACCCCAACATCGACAAGAACCGTCTTGGCATAGACGGTCAGAGTTGGGGCGGATATCAGACAGCCTATCTTGTGACGAGGACCAACATGTTTGCCTGTGCAGGCAGCGGCGCGCCCGTAGCCAACATGACCAGCGCCTTCGGCGGTATCAGATGGGGAACCGGTGACAGCCGCCAGGCACAATATGAGATGGGGCAGAGCAGGATAGGTCGCAACCTATGGGATGCACCGGAGCTGTATATCGCCAACTCCCCGGTGTTCCATGCCAATAGAGTAGAGACACCGCTACTGATAATGCACAACGATGCTGACGGAGCAGTGCCCTGGTACCAAGGAATAGAGATGTTCATGGCTCTACGCAGACTTGGCAAGCCGGTATGGATGTTGCAATACAACGGCGAGGCCCACAACATCCGACTGCGCAAAAACCGCAAAGACATCACCAAGCGACTCCAGCAATTCTTCGACCACTACCTTATGGGAGACCCGATGCCAAAATGGATGAAAGAAGGGATTCCGGCCGTCAGGAAAGGACAGGAATTCGGATTCTAAAGAGCTAAGATATTAGAGCTTATAGATTAGAGATTCTACTTTAGATAACTCATAAAAAGACCCGCTGTGGAACCGCAGCGGGCCTTAATTGTTATAAAAAATGGGCAAAGGTGCAGAAAATTTTGGCAATGGGCCAAAAAAGTTGTAAATTTGCAGATTGAAAAAGCCGCGGCGACAGAACGCGGCGAAACAGGTAGAAAATAACAAATTACAAAGAAACAGCTATGAGAATAGAAAAAGTCATTGGCCGTGAGATACTTGACTCACGAGGCAACCCAACAGTAGAAGTAGACGTATATCTTGAAAGCGGCGTAATGGGCCGCGCTGCCGTGCCCTCCGGAGCCTCCACAGGTGAAAACGAAGCTCTTGAGCTCCGCGATGGAGACAAGAAACGCTACATGGGAAAAGGCGTACAGAAGGCAGTAGCCAACGTCAACGGCCCCATACGCGAACTGCTGATTGGCAAGAGCGCACTCGACCAGGTAGGTATCGACCAGGCCATGATTGATCTCGACGGCACACCCACAAAGTCAAACCTCGGTGCCAACGCCATCCTGGGTGTATCCTTAGCAGTAGCCAAGGCAGCTGCCAACTATCTTGACCTCCCTCTTTACAAATATATCGGTGGTGCCAACACATACGTACTTCCCGTGCCTATGATGAACATCATCAACGGTGGAGCCCACTCCGACGCCCCCATCTGCTTCCAGGAATTCATGATTCGTCCTATCGGAGCATGCTGCTTCAAGGAGGGAATCAGAATGGGTACAGAAGTGTTCCATAACCTAAAGAGTGTATTGAAAGCACGTGGACTTTCGACAGCCGTAGGAGATGAGGGTGGTTTCGCACCCGCTCTGGATGGCACAGAAGATGCGCTGAACGTCATCATTGAAGCCATCAAGGCAGCAGGCTATGAGCCGGGCAAGGACGTAACAATCGGTCTTGACTGCGCAGCCTCTGAATTCTACCACGATGGCATATACGACTACACCTGGAAGCAGGGTCCCGATGCCCCCAAGCGCACCAGCGAAGAGCAGGCCAAGTTCCTCGAAGAACTCATCACCAAATATCCTATCGACTCCATCGAAGATGGTATGGATCAGAACGACTGGGAAGGCTGGCGCAAGCTCACCGACCTAATCGGCGAGAGATGTCAGCTTGTAGGTGACGACCTGTTTGTAACCAACGTAAAATACCTTGAGCGCGGTATTGCTGAGGGATGTGCCAACTCCATCCTTATCAAAGTAAACCAGATAGGCACACTGACAGAGACACTACGTGCGGTTGAGATGGCACAGCGCAACCGCTACACAGCAGTAATCTCCCACCGTTCCGGTGAGACAGAAGACGCAACCATCGCTGACATCGCAGTAGCAACCAACGCCGGACAGATTAAGACCGGATCAGCATCACGTTCCGACCGTATGGCCAAATACAACCAGCTTCTCCGTATCCAGGAAGAGCTTGGCGCAGAAGCAACATACGGCTATCCTCTGATTAAGAGAGTGAAATAAGGTTGATAGTTAATAGTTGATGAAAAGCAAGACAACTGATAAAATCAGAAAATAGTATAAGCGGTGGCTCTCCAATCGGGAAAGCCACCGCTTTTCGAACTACCACCATTTACCATGAATACCATAACATCAATAATTCGGAAAAAGGTAGCAATTGCAATAATTCTACTCTCAAGCTTAATAGCCACTCCCCCATCAGTCAATGCACAGACCGAATCACAAACAGCAAAGATAGAGCAACTGATGTCACTACCCGGATTATCGGCCGACAATATGCGAGATAACTGCGCCATCATAGCCACGGCACTTATAGGAAGCGGAGAAGACAACTACTATCATACCGACAGCATAGCTACCCTGCAGCCAAACTTAGAAGGATTCAACAGGATATCATTTATCTACACAGTAGTTGCATTGGGAAAAGCCTCCACAGCGTCCACCAAGCCCGGATGGCACGACTTTGAGAGAGCACTGACAGAATACGCATGCCGGCGGGGCGAAGACAACGGCTTTGCTTCATTAATGTGGCATGCCAGCGACTGGATTGGAGACAACACCTATCGTGGGAACGTTCGTGAACTGACAGAAGACTTTGCCGGGTCGATAGCCAAGACTAAATCACTCGATTACCTCACCCGCCATAGAGACTCCTTCGCAGCGCTCAGCGACAGCGCAGTATACGAAAAAGTCAGAATGACCGAAATGGGGTTCCGCACCCACAAGATACCTCTACTTAAGAAAGAGACAATAACTAAAAAAGAGATTACCGAAACATTACGCGATGGCGACATAATCATCCTGAATCCCCAAGAGGATGGCATCGACATCTACGAGATAGGATTCATCACCAACAGGGAAGATGGACCCCACCTTATATATTACTCACCGGAAGAAAAGCAAGTAGTAGAGACAAAGGAACCACTTGCACGCTGGATGAAAGTAAAGACCAAACACTTCAACGGTTATCGGATCGTGCGGCTTAAGAGCGAGGTTTAAGTTTGGATTGGGGAGATTAGGGAATTTAGGATTTTTTAGGGAAGGAGGAGCAAAGATTCAGCTATTGAAGGGTTACAGATGGCTGAAGGCGGGTAAAATTGAGAAAAATGCAATTTTTATCACTAATTCTCTCGATAATATTTGGTGGATTAATTGCAAAATGCTACTTTTGTGGTGACAAAAAGAAACTAACCTCTCTAATAACGAAAAGATGTCACTGAGCGACCGTCCTAAAATATTGATAATCTATACAGGAGGAACAATCGGAATGATTGAGAATCCGAAGACACGTGCCCTGGAGCCCTTCAACTTTGACCATCTGCTAAAGAATGTTCCAAAACTGAAGATGCTCAACTTTGACATAGACCATTACTCCTTCTCCGAACCGATAGACTCCTCAGCAATCGATCCCACATGCTGGAGAGACATTGCCAAAGTCATTGAAGACAACTACGATGTCTACGACGGCTTTGTTGTACTACATGGGACGGACACAATGGCATACACCTCCTCGGCACTGAGCTTCATGCTGGAGGGGCTTGACAAGGCAGTCATCATCACCGGCTCACAGCTACCGATTGGTGAGGTGCGCACGGATGGTGAAGAGAATTTGATTACAGCACTTCAGATAGCGGCAGCCAGAGATTGCCAGGGACATTCCAAGGTAAGAGAGGTAGCAATATTATTTGACAACTACTTATGGCGCGGCAACAGGTCGACCAAGCACAGTGCCGACAACTTCAACGCCTTCACCTCCAACAACTACCCATATCTTGCGAAAATCGGATTAAAAATATGGTTCAATTGCAAATCCCTCTGGAGAGAAGAGAGTGAAGAAAAGTTCCACGTCAGCTACGCGATGAACCCATCAGTGATGTACATGGATCTTTTTCCCGGCATCACTGAGACAACAGTTCGCCACATGCTTTCAACCCCCGACATCAAGGGAATTGTAATGAAGACCTACGGAGCGGGCAATGGTCCGATTACACCATGGTTTATCAGTGCGATAAAAGACGCTGTAGATCGAGGGTTAGTGATAGTCAACGTCACCCAGTGTAGCAACGGCAGCGTCATGCCATCGCTCTACAAGAATGGCCAGGAGCTGGCACAGACAGGCGTCATTTCCGGCAACGATATTACATCAGAGGCTGCAATAACGAAATTGATGTATCTCTTTGGCAAAGGGTTCGACAGTGGGGAAGTAACCGCAAAAATGAAAGAATCGATACGCGGAGAGATGACGATAGACTCCGATGATAACGAATAGTAAAAGCCTCCTTCTCGGAGGCTTTTCAATTTTTCGGCTTAAGGAATTTAAGGAGCTTAAGGAACTTAAGGAATAAGGAATTCAAGGAGATTTGGGGTTAGACTTTAGGGATGGGGGGATTTATTATGAAGACTTTTTCTGTGGAGCGAGTTATGGCTGTGTAGAGCCAGCGATAGAATTCAGAATTCATGGCATCAGCGGGTATGCCTCCCATGTCGATATATACATGGCGCCACTGGCCGCCCTGAGCCTTATGGCAGGTCACACAATAAGCGTACTTAGCTTGCAAGGCATTATAAAATGGATCCTTCTGAGCTGCCACGTAGCGCATAGAAAAATCCCCTTCCTGCTCAGCGAGAACAACGTTATAGAACCTACCCATCTCCTCACGCGAGAGTGACGGACCTTCCGACATCAGGCTTTTGAGCATAATTTTGGCACCAATACGCAGATTGTCAGAGGGGAGATAGAGCTCCACATCGCAGAAATTGAAGCCGTAGACCCTCTCTGTATGTCCAATCCATTCTACCACAGCTATATCACCATTTGCAATAAACGACCTAAGCTTATTCGTTTTACTCCAAAAATAGTCATTGCGAGAGATAACAATACGCTCCCCCCGCACCAGTGGATCTTCAGCCATCATGACCATATTTCGAACCGCCTGATTATAGTTATTGGCACGCGCGTTTGAGCGAGTGATGAGAATTGTTTCCTCCACTCCTACAGAGCTCCACGAGTCAGACAGGAAATCAGAGAGATCAGCAGAAGAGACGGCTTGAATGTCTGCAAATCCCTTAAGTTCTAAATTTAGAGGCAAGGTAATGTCATCATCACGTTGCCACATTTCAGTTATGCGATGTCTCACGAGAGTTGCATTATGAAGCACACCGCTATGTTGCCCTTGTCTGACCGGATTTTCAAGATTAAAGACCAAAGGATTAAAGCCTAAAGAGCGGAGTCTGTCGGGATTCATAGCCGGAGAGTCCGACTGGCCCACGGGAGGGAGCTGGGCATTGTCGCCCATAAGAATGACACCGCAACCGGGAGCGGCATAAACATGGCGCAACAGCTGAGAGAGGAGAGAATGAGGAGCATCCGTGCAATCAGTAATTAGCGAAGCCTCATCGATGATAAAAATAGTATCGGCCTGAGTGTTTGGAGTAAGGAAAATTTGAGCGTTAGGTTCGTTGGAGAGTGGGCGAAAGATACGTTTATGGATCGTAGACGCTTTACCACCGGAGAAAGAAGCAGCTACTTTAGCTGCTCGACCTGTAGGGGCGAGGATAACAGAATGGATAGAAGCGACCTCCAGCGCCTTTATAAAAGCTCCGATAAGAGAGGTTTTACCGGTACCGGCGTAACCATTAAGGATAAAAATATCAGCCGGCTCCCTGGCACCCGCATATGTAGCGAGCACCGAAAGGAGCCGGAGCTGGTCATCGTTGGGAAGATACGGCAGTCTTACTACCGTATCGTCGATTAGTTTTTGAATTTGGGGTCGTGTAAGAGAAGCCATTGGGCGATCTGTACAGCATTAAGGGCAGCGCCCTTCTTGATTTGGTCGGCCGAGGTCCAGAAAGTGATGCCACAATCGTCGGATATATCCTTGCGGATGCGACCTACGAATACCGGATCAGTACCGGCAGCATCAAGAGGCATGGGGTAAACCTTATCAGCCGGAGAATCCTTAACAACAAGGCCCGGAGCATTCTGCATAGCCTTCCTTACCTCATCGACACTCAGAGGGGACTCAGTTTCCACCCAAATAGACTCACTATGGGCACGAAGCACTGGCACGCGCACGCAAGTGGCAGAGACCCGGATATCCGGAGAATGCATGATTTTGCGAGTCTCGTGGAACATCTTCATCTCCTCCTTAGTATAGTCGTTATCTTGGAAAACGTCGATATGAGGGATAACATTATAGGCGAGCTGATAAGCAAACTTTTCGATAGTAGGAGGTTCATTGTCAGAAATTTGTCGGAACTGCTCAACGAGTTCATCCATAGCAGAGGCACCGGCACCGGAGGCCGACTGATAAGTGGCCACGCGCACGCGTCGTATTGGAGATAGCTGATGGATAGGATTTAGCGCCACCACCATCTGGATGGTAGTACAGTTGGGATTACCGATAATATTACGTGGGCGACAGAGAGCATCAGCGCCATTGACTTCAGGGACAACTAAGGGAACATCCTCGTCCATACGGAAAGCAGAGGAATTGTCGATCATCAGAGCACCATGGCGGGTGATAACATCTGCATATTTCTTAGAAGTACCGGCACCGGCAGAAGTAAATGTTATATCCACACCTGAGAAATCCGACTCCTCAGAGAGGAGTTCGACAGTGATAGGTTTACCTTTAAAATCGATAGTAGAACCGGCGCTACGAGGGGAGCCGAAGAGTCTGAGGGAAGAGACCGGAAAATTCTGTTCGTCAAGGACTCTCAGAAATTCGTGGCCCACGGCACCACTTGCGCCAACAATTGCGATATTCATAGTAGATTTTACCCGTAAAAACGAAGCTACTGTTTGATAATACGAATAGTCATAATATCAAACAGTAGCTTATAAGATTATTACTGCATTCCGGAAGTGGCTACGGAACGATTGATTTTTTTGACAAGACCCTGGAGGACATTGCCCGGACCGAGTTCGACAAACTCATCGGCACCATCAGCGACCATAGCCTCGACATCCTGAGTCCAACGTACGGGAGCCGTCAGCTGCTTGATGAGATTAGCCTTAATCTCTTCGGGATCGGTATGGGGTTTGCCGTCAACATTTTGGTAGACGGGGCAAACGGGAGTCTCAAACTTTGCAGCCTTGATAGCCTCCTCGAGTTCCTCCTGAGCAGGCATCATTAGGGGGCTATGGAAAGCACCGCCCACTTTGAGCTTCAGAGCTCTTTTAGCACCAGCCTCTTTGAGCTTCTCGCAGGCCTCATCGATGGACTCGATTTCGCCGGAGATAACGAGTTGACCGGGGCAATTATAGTTAGCGGGAGCTACTATACCATCTACAGAAGCGCAGATTTCCTCCACCTTTTCATCGGGGAGAGCGATGACAGCAGCCATAGTAGAGGGCTTAGCCTCACATGCCTTCTGCATAGCATGAGCACGTTTTGAGACGAGCTTAAGGCCCTCTTCAAAGCTGAGAGCTCCGGCAGCTACCAGAGCTGAGAACTCACCGAGACTATGTCCGGCAACCATATCGGGTTTAAACTCATCGCCGAGAGACTTAGCGAGAAGGACGCTATGCAAGAAGATAGCGGGTTGAGTCACCTTAGTCTGACGGAGGTCTTCCTCAGTACCATTAAACATAAGGTCGGTAATACGGAAGCCGAGAATATCATTGGCTTTTTCGAAAAGGTCATGAGCTACGGGGTTATTGTCATAAAGATCCTTACCCATGCCCACAAATTGGGCGCCCTGACCGGGGAAAACATAAGCTTTCATAACTATCAAATGTTGAAATTTCAACTGCGAAATTAATAAAATTTCGCAAATCTCACAAATGAATTAGCAATCAATTCATTATACTACCTTTCATTAAGAAATCAGGAATTACAACTGACATTCCCGGTTATTATCGAGCAGCGGGGCGTAAATTTATTCTGTCGATTAGGACATGGTTTGTAGATAGATTCATATTCTCATCCTCCGGAAGGTAGACAACACCTAAGGTATGGGTACCCCTTTCGAGGGGGAGGACGACATTATTAGACATCCCCCAGTCGTACCAGTTGCCAACGCCGCGCTGAGGCATGACTATCGTTGCAGCCTTATTGCCGTCGAGGGTAAGGGTACGGATAGCAGCCTTATTCTCTGTATTGACAGGACCATTACCATTAGCATACCTCAGAGAGATGCTATACCATCCATCTTGAGGGATATCCACAGTCACCTCTGCCGGTTTGGAAGAATGGTCAAGCTCTACAAAACCATCGCCTGAGAAGCCGGTGATGGGACTGATGGGCATATAGCTAACCTCAGGCGACTCAATAATAGCTTTTTCCGCCGGGAACTGAATAAGACGGGTAGGGATATTGGAGCGTGGTTCGGAGGCGAAAGAAGGGATACCATCGGAGTTGACACCTATGATCTGCCATTCACCGTAGGATGTAGCCGGCCAGGAAGTTTCTCGAGTCTCACCAACTACTACGCCATTCTTAAGCACCTGATACTTCGCGATATATTCAATAGGATTCCAATTCAGAAGATTTAGAAACGGACCCGAATCGCCTGCGAGAGAAGGATTAGATCCGAACCAAGCAGTAGGAGTAAGAGGAGCCTTTTGATTGGGCTGATGATTGACCTGCATTGCCGGAATAGGCTGATTATCCATATCAACAACGATGTTGCAGACACCCCTAATCTTCTTAGCCGGAATTACCTCGCCCGGTTTGAGAGGCTTACCATTTAGGGTAATCGACTTCACCTTAGCGCCGAAGCCATTGACAGTAAGGTTGAGTGTAGCTCCTCGATAAGAGATATTCTCAAGAGAACGTGAGCCGTCAAAAGGTTTAGGCACGAAAGGCGTAATCAACAGGCCATCCGGCTGGTAATGAATACCGAAGAGCACCTTGGTTGTAAGAGCGATATTACCGGCGAGACACCATAACATATTTGAAGAATTCAGCTCAGTGAAGATATCACCATTATCAAGATTAAAATTCTCCTTATTTGTAGTAAAGAGCGCGGCCGGGCGGAACACAGAGCCAATTCCCTCGAGGACGCCCTGTTCATTACCGGCCTTAGCCTGGGCTATAGTCCAATAAGCGCCAACCCAAGGCCATAGGGCATTATTATGGTAGCTCGGCATATCGGGAATTTGGGGATAGAAAATAGCCGGACCGAAAGGAGTATGGGGATTGCTTTGAGCAATTGTCTTCTGCTTGTCGGCCGGAGCGACATCATAAATAATAGACAAAGCCTCACCGAGAGTTTCAGCTCGCGGGTTAAGGATTAAATTATCACGACCATAGGTATACATACCATAATAACCCTTATCAGGCATCCAGAAAATCTTATCGATATTAGCAGCCAGAGTCTTAGAGCGAGCCTCAAACTTATCAGCCTCCTTCTTATAGCCGAGAATACGAGCCATATCAGCTACAGCTTGCAGGGAAGCAGCATACATCACATTAGTACCCATAGCTTCACTCTGAGAAATATCTACAGTTTGCATCCACTTGGGATAACTTTGCTCACGCCAGTCGATGAAAGAGGTCTCCCCTTTCACGAGCCCTCTGGGACTCATCACCGTAGACTCATCCTTAGCCAACGAGCGAACAGCGATGGGATAGACCTTGCGGAGCCATTCCTTATCTCCGGTCACTTTATAAATCTCATAAGCTGCGAGTACCCACACCATTCTGTCGGTAGATATAGGCCAAGCACCGCCTGAGCCTGTATCCTGAATAATCTGCCCCTCGGCATTCACCTTCTTCATCAGAGAAATCATAGACGCTTCAGGCTGAAGGGCAGCCATCGAGAGAATGATAGAGTAAGATACATCGCGAGTCCAGACACCGCTCCATTCCTTACCGGTACGTAGCGTAGTATCGGGTTCCACAGCATTGACCATCTCATCGAGAGCCATATTGAAGACGGCCTGATGGAGGGTATTATCGGAGGATAGTTTCGGATAAGCAGTAAGATCATTCTTGCGAGTCCATTTTTGCGAAACAGGCATAAAATATCCGGGACGACCCTTATAGGTAGAAACGAGCTCGTAGGGATTAGGAGCCCACGCCTTGAATTCATTCTGAAAGATAGTATCACCCTGCCAGCGATAAGCATCGGTAGAGACGATCACCGACGACTGCGCACCGACCGATAAAGCCGGAGTCAGAGCAAGAGCCGAAGTAATTAGGAATTTCATAGTCAAGCGATTAATAATTTATAAGATTTATAATTCTTATAAGATTTATAAAATTGAAAAATCCCCGGCGGGATGAGATTCCGCCGGGGATTATATCCGGGAAAACGGCGAATATCAGGCTTTCACTCGTTTGGAATCATTATAGAGATAAGCAATGAGGAGGATGTAAGCTACACATCCGAGAATCTGAGTTGTACCCTCAGAGAGAGGAGACTGATACTCATAGCCGGCGAAGCGAGTGATAGCAGCGAGCACACCGAACAGAGCGCCACCGGCAATAAGACCTGAAGAGATAAGTGTACCTCTGTCGCGGCGCAAGTCGCAAACTTTGGGATCCTTGGAAGACTTACCTACAAAGTAAGATATAGCACCGCCGACAAGCATCGGAGTATTTAGCGACAGCGGGATGAACATACCCAGACAGAACGGCAAAGCAGGAACACCGAGCCAGTTGAGAATCAGAGCCAGGATAGCACCTACCATGTAAAGAATCCAAGGAGTCTCACCACCCATCATGAGAGGCTCGATAACCTTAGCCATGGCATTGGCCTGCGGAGCAACGAGAGCATTGTCGCCCGTAAAGCCATATACCTTATTAAGAATGATGATTACACCACCCACAGTAGCAGCAGATACAAGGGTACCGAGGAACTTCCAAGTCTCCTGCTTTTTAGGAGTAGAGCCGAGCCAATAGCCAATTTTAAGGTCAGTAACGAAACCTCCGGCCATAGAAAGAGCCGTGCAAACCACGCCTCCGATAACCATAGAAGCCACAATGCCGGAAGTACCCTTAAGGCCGATAGCCACGAAAATAGCAGAAGCGATAATCAGAGTCATCAGCGTCATACCGGAAACAGGGTTGGAACCCACAATAGCGATAGCATTGGCAGCGACAGTAGTAAAGAGGAAAGCAATAACAACCACCACGAGCCATGCCACAGCAGCCTGCCAGAACGTACTGATAACGCCAAACCAGAAGAAGAGCAGTACAGCCACCAGAGCGATAGCAATGCATCCAACGATGACCTTCATAGAGATATCAGTCTGCCAACGAACGGGCTTTTCGGCGGAAGCCTTACCTTTCAGTTCTCTTCCGGCGAGGCCGACAGCTTGAGTGATGATAGGCCAAGACTTGATAATACCGATAACACCGGCCATAGCGATACCGCCGATACCAATCATACGGGCATAATCCTTAAAGAGAGCATCCGGAGCCATAGCTTGGAACTCAGGAGCGCCATAAGTGCCCAGCAAAGGAATAATGATCCACCATACGAAGATAGATCCGGCAAAAATAATGAAAGCATACTTAAGGCCAACGATATATCCAAGACCCAGCAGAGCAGCTCCGGTGTTGCAAGAGAGCACAACCTTAGTCTTCTCAGCGATAGTCTGTCCCCAAGATGCGGCAGTAGTCTGTACGGTTTCAGCCCACCAGCCGAAGGTAGCGACAAGATAATCGTATATACCGCCAATAAGAGAAGCGATAATAAGGGTGCGAGCCTGACCATTTTCCTGCTTCTCACCGGCTGAAGACTGAGCAGATACAAGCACCTGGGTAGTAGCAGTAGCCTCCGGGAAAGGATACTTACCGTGCATATCCTTTACGAAATACTTTCTAAAAGGGATAAAGAAAAGAATACCCAAGATACCACCGAGCAGAGAACTCAGGAAGATCTGATAGAAATTGACGACAATCCCGGGGAACTTATCCTGAAGGATAAAGAGAGCGGGTAGAGTGAAGATAGCACCGGCGACAATAACGCCTGAGCAGGAGCCGATACTTTGAATAATAACATTCTCGCCGAGGGCACTTTTTCTACCCAGAGCGCCGGAGAGACCTACAGCGATGATCGCAATAGGGATCGCAGCCTCAAAGACCTGACCTACCTTAAGGCCGAGGTAAGCGGCAGCAGCACTGAAAATGATAGCCATGAGCAAACCCATGCCCACAGAATAGGGAGACACCTCCTTCTGATCATGGGCAGGATGGAGGACAGGGGAATATACCTCGTCCTCTGCGAGTTCACGGAAAGCATTGTCAGGCAAACCGGTAGGGGTCAACGGTTCTTCTGTTTCTTTCATGATAAAGATTAGGTTTCTAAATTTATAATAGATTATTTTTTTTGCGAATTTAACACTTTTTATAATAAAAGACAAATAAAAAGAATAAACCTTTTGCATTCGGAAATGTCTTTATATAGGTGGCGAAACAAAAGACAGGCTCGCCACCCGGGCAGACAGAACCCCATAACAGGCTATAAATAACAAGATTCCCAATGAACTTATCAAGAACCATTCTTCCGATAGCACTTAGTCTGATGCCCTTGGCGGGTATAGCTAAGGGCGACATCAGCGGCCAGATTCTCAACAAAGAGAGTGGCGAGCCGATGGATTTTGTGACAGTACAGTTGATAGATGCATCGAGTCGCAAGCCTCTGGCGATAGGGGCAAGCACTGATAGTGACGGAAAATTTGTGATTCCCGGAGTGGAAGACGGCAAATATCTCGTCAAAGTAATGAATGTCGGGAGTGTGGAGCAGGAACGTCCTGTGACCATTGCCGGTGCCAATGCCAACATCGGCATCGTACGCCTTGCCGATGACACCAAAGTACTCCAAGAGTTGGTAGTAGAGGGTGTACGCTCTCAGATGCGTTTTGAACTCGACCGCAAAGTATTCCAAGTAGACGCCGACATTGCTGCAGCAGGCACCTCCGCCAGCGAGTTGCTCGAATCGATACCCTCTGTAGAAGTAGACCAAGATGGAGAAGTATCCCTTCGCGGCAACTCCTCAGTGACAGTATGGATTAATGGCAAAGAGTCGGGACTATCGGCCGACAATCGCGCACAGATTCTCGAACAGATACCGGCAGAAAGCATTGAGCGTATTGAGGTCATCACCAATCCCTCGGCAAAATACAGCCCTGAGGGAACCTCCGGTATCATCAACATCATATTGAAGAAAGACCGCAGAGCCGGATACTTTGGAGCAGTAGAAGTCGGCGGCAACACCCGTGGCGGCGGCAACGTCAACGGTAGTATCAACTTCAACTATGGCAATTGGGAAGGATATGCCAGTGTAGGCTGGCGTATGCGTCACAACAAGGGAACATCAATGTCAGAGCGACTTTACGACAATGACACATTCCTCAACTCCGACGGAACGCGTCGCAATCATGGCAACAACCTCTTCGTGCGTGCCGGAGCTACATATCATTTCAATACTAAGAACGATATGTACTTCAACGCCTTCGGAATGTTTGGCCACCGCTGGGGTAAGAACTTCACCGACTATACCTCAAATATTCCGGGACAATGGAGCTCCAACTTCAACCACACTCGCAATCGCAGCAACAATCAGGGTGCACACGTAGAGTTAGGATACATCCACCGATGGAGCGACACCCACTACATTGACGTGATGGCCAGCTACAACCACTGGGGAGGTCCGTCATGGAACTATATGCATGAACATTACGCCTTCGATGATGATATTCCGGAAATAGACAACTATCAGGATCAGTCTCAGCATATCAACGTCAACTCCATAGAGGCAAAAATCGACTATACCAACCAGCTGACAAGCTGGCTAAAACTTGAAGCCGGATTTAATGGAAATTACAATCATGAGAACACCCCGGTAGAGACCTTCACTGCAGATCATCCCAATCCCACAACAATCAACCAAGATCTCTACAACAGATTTATCTACAACAATAATATCTCCGCACTCTACTTCACCTTAGGAGGTAAATGGAACGCCCTGAGCTTCCAGGCCGGACTTCGCGGCGAGGCTTGGCAAGTAAAGACCCGCTCCATCGACTTTGCACATCGCGACAACTACGAGAACACGGTAGACTGGTTCCACAAGAACAACTTCGCCCTCTTCCCCTCAGCATTCTTAAGCTACTCACTACCCCACGACAACGAACTGCAGATTAACTATACCCGTAGAATCCGCAGACCTTGGGGAGGAGAGCTGAACTCCTTCCGCGATGTATCGGATCCCAACAACATCCGCTATGGTAATCCGGAATTGCAGCCGGAGTACTCCAACGCCTTCGAGCTCAACTATATCAAGAGCTGGACAATGCACATGATATCGGTATCGGCCTACCTGCGCACCTCCTCCGACGTCATGGACCGCATATCCTACCTCGAAGGCAACGTCATGTACAGCACGAGCGACAACGTCACCAAGCAGACCAACTCCGGCGTTGAGATTGTGGGGAAAAACTCCTTCATTCGGGGCAAACTCGACCTTACAACCACCATCAATCTCTACAACAATCATATATCAGCATGGTCCAAGACCTTCATAAGTCCAACCGGTCAGAAGATAGACCTTTCGGGCAAAGGTAAGGACTCCTTTGCATGGGATGTACGGATGATGGCAAGCGTAAAATTACCCTGGCAGTTGTCACTGCAGGCTACCGGACGCTACGCTTCGAAAATGCAGACAGCCCAGGGATCGCGCCAGGGAGGCTGGAGTGTCGACGCCGGTATACGCAAAAACTTAGGCAACTGGAGCTTCTCCCTAAGCTGCAGAGATATCTTTGACTCACGCAAATTTAAGAACACCATCTACGGAATTGACTATACTCAGTTTAGCCAGCATGCACGTTCCGGGCGAACTCTTCAGCTGACTATCAAATACTCCTTCGGCAACATGAAGCAGTCCAAACCTAACCGCAACAACAGCGAGCCTATGGATGGTAGCGGCTACGGAGAAGGAATGGAGATGTAGGGAAATTCGGCTTTGCCGAATTTCCGATAGATGGTTGATAAGTTGATGGTCAACCAATCATTAGTTAGAATTGTTATGATAGTGGGAGCGGAATAAATCCGTTCCCACTAAAAGTATAAAATTATGAGAACACACAGACTTATACGGGGATTAGCATTAGGAATAGCTCTGAGTGCAGCAATAGGAATCAGCGCACAGAACAGTGCTCCGGCACCGGGAGCCGGGGGTAGCTTCAATCCGGCACCTGCAAACGGCATCGGGTGGAATCCCGGGCCTATGGCACCACCCCCCGGCAATTGGGGAGGACCTTGGGGAAATGGTTGGGGAGCAACGCCCTCAATCATCGTCAATCTTCCTACGGTCAATTCGGGTGTAAAGAATGTCGTAGCATGCGGCTACGACGCACAAGGCAACTGGAGGACGATACCTCTTACTGTCAGCTATGCTTGGAATGGCGCTCAATACAATGTAGAAGTACTCAACGCATGGAATCCTTGGACAGATATGTGGAATAAGGGAGTAGATGCCAACGCGTACAACACCAGCTACTATCTGAACGGAACAGAATTCGACTTCTACACCGTACTCTCCACGGGGACATATTACTTCAACTTATAAAAATAAGCTCGGCCGAGGCTGAGCTTATTTTTATAAGTTGAAGTAATTTATGAGTTTATGATTTAAAGCTTAGACTTGGCGCCTTCTTGGACATTGCGGATTAGGGCACGCGAAGAGAAGGTAGCACCGCTGACGGCATCGACCTTCATCGTGGCAGCCTGTTTCAGGGTCTTACCGTTCCATTTATTCAGCAGACCGCTGCCCACAACCTTCTGAAAATATTGTGGAGTCTCCTTATTAGCGAGGGGCTCCACTTTTGTTATTTTACCCTTGGAGACATAAATTTTTACAGGCACGGGTCCTGCAAAACCCTTGATGCTGCCACAGATCCGGGAAGTGTTGATAACGAAAGTACCCTTAGGGGAAGACTTGGACTTCTGACCGTTGGTATCAACAGTGCCTACAGTGCCTATAATTATGAGAGCTACGATGAGAGAAGCAGCAAAACCAAAAATTTTCTTCATATCCATAAATTTGAGCCTCAAAATTAACGAAAAACTGCAATAAAGAAGAGCAAAGACACTCCCACAATATCAAAAATACCTATTCTTGAGTATTACCGTCAAGAGTAGTGTAGGCTCGGCGACGGACTATGTAGTAAGCTACAGTTACGGCAATGCCGGTCAGTATCCAGGTGATGGGATAGATCATCAATAGCTCAGAGTAGGCAGTCAAATAGTCAGTATGATGGAAGAACCATATCCACGCGATACGCATAGCACAGGTGCCGAATATGGTAATCAGAGTAGGAGTCATTGAATATCCCAAGCCTCGCATACAAGCTCCGGCAATCTCATAGCTTGAAGCAATCCATTGGAACATCAGTACTACTGCAATCCTGAGACATCCATATTCCATCACTTCCGGATCGGAAGAAAAAATACCCACGAAGAAATCCTTCTGCCAAGCAATCGTCAGATTGGCAATACCGCAAAAGAGCACGGCCATCAACAGACAGTGGCGAAACACCTCATTACATCGTCGTGAGAAGCCTGCACCATAATTCTGACTGGTAAAAGCCACAGCTGCGCTGGCAAAAGAAGCCACAAGAAAATAGCAGTAATACTCATAATTAATAGCTGCAGCACTACCGGCGCTACCGGCAGCTCCGAACGTATTTATGCCTGAAACAATAAACGTATTGGAAAGAGGAAACACCATACCTTGTATTCCCGCCGGCACGCCAATCTTCAACATCTTCCATAGCTCAGCCTTGTCGACTAAGAAATCATTGATATCAAGTCTCAGAGGCTCCTCTTCATGGGTCATTACTCTAAGTAGGAGCAGAGCACTGATAAGACTTGATACGAGAGTTCCGATAGCCACACCGGCCACATCCATCTTGAATTCCAATACAAGGAGCAGATTTAGAGCAACATTTATCACACCCCCGGCCACAAGGCAATAGAACGGGCGTTTAGTATCTCCAACACTTCGCAGAACAGCCGAGCCGAAGTTGTATACCATCATAGCCGGCATTCCGAGGAAATATAGGCGCAGATATAAAGTAGCCTTGTCCAATACATCATCGGGAGTAGAGATAGCCTCAAGAATAGGTTTGGCAGCGAAGAAACCTACAAACATAAGCATCACACCTACTACTACAGATAGCGACATTACCGTTTGCACCGCCTTCTTGACAGAACCGAGATACTCCTGGCCGATATACCGCGCAATTACAACATTAGCACCTATTGAGATACCCAGAAAAAGATTGACGATAAGAGCAATAATCATACCGTTAGAGCCAACAGCGGCGAGCGACTGAGGGCTACAGAAACGGCCGACTACGGCAACATCTACCGAATTAAAAGACTGCTGAAGAATACCGCTCGCAATAAGAGGGAGAGCGAAAGAGAAAATTTTGCCAAAGAGAGGGCCATGGGTCATGTCAATCTTATTGACACCCCTATTTCGAGCCCTTCCTCGATGGAAATTAAAAAACCTATGAACTAAACTTTCGCGCATAACAGATGCAAAATTAATGAAAAAACACTAAATAGAAGACTAACTTAAATCGAGTAGATAGTCAACATAGACAGTGAAAGAGAAATGAAAAATTTTCCGATATGTAACAAATTTGGATAAAAAAACTAAGGGATAACTAAAAAAAGAGTGAAGGGGGAGAAAAATGGGGTGTAAAAAATTGAAAAAAACACTTAAAAGTCTTGGAATTCCGTGAAATTTTGTAACTTTGCAACTCGAAATCCAATAAACAATAAATAAAAATGACAAAAGCAGAAATCGCAAGCGAAATAGCTAAGAACACCGGCCTCGACAAAGCAGCCGTTGTAACAGTGATTGAACAGTTCATGGGTGTAGTAAAGGACAGCCTGGCACATGGAGAGAACGTATATCTCCGCGGCTTTGGTTCCTTTATCATCAAGCGTCGTGCAGAGAAGACAGCTCGCAACATCTCCGCCAACACTTCCCTGATTGTTCCCGCTCACAACATCCCTGCTTTCAAGCCTGCCAAGACTTTCAAAGAGGACGTTGCAAAAGGCTAATCGCGAAGGCAACGAATTCTCACAGACAACATGTGAGACAGAATCCCGTCAGACATCAAGTTTGGCGGGATTCGTTCTTATGAATGGAAGAGTACTCATCAACTCATCAACTCAATCATAGGGGTAGGCGGCAACGAACAAGCCCCTGTCGGCGAGTTGTTGACGTACATCCATAAGAGAGGAAAGCTTCAACTTCCCCACTACATAATTATATCCTTCAGAACGATAGCTTTCAGTAATCTCCTCAAACCGAAGCAACTCGAGGTCATCGCGATCGTGGAAGCGTAGATAGATACGGAAAGTCACATCATTGGAAAACACCGGGAGAGAATCGCTATGACGCAATTTCTTATACTCATACTTATAATCATAGCGACAAGCCATAATGTCGCTGAGGACAGCTGAGGATGTGGGGCGAGCTCCGGCACCACGGCCGAACATAAACTGTTTATCGTAGTATAGACCCTTGATGACAACACCATTAAACTCATCTTCCACGGAATAAATATACTTATTGCGAGAGATAAGCTGAGGGATAACACACATAAACAGGCGATTATCCTTCGTCTTCTCCACGTGGGCCACGAGCTTAACACGGCGATCCTTCTCGCGGGCAAATTTAATGTCATCATCATTCATATTGGTGATTCCATACGTGAATAGCTTATCCGGACTAACATATACTCCAAAGGCATGGACACAGATGATTACG
Source organism: Muribaculaceae bacterium (assembly GCA_023667015.1). GTDB lineage: Bacteria > Bacteroidota > Bacteroidia > Bacteroidales > Muribaculaceae > Lepagella. The sequence goes on from JAMPAX010000003.1 coordinate 117,304, forward strand.
AGCTTAAAGAGGGAATCCCAGCCATCGAGGTCGAGAGAAGGGTCACTCTCCAGGAAACCATCGCGCATAGCGAGCTCCAGAGCAGTAGCATAGTCCATATTTTCATTAAAAATCTTCGAGAGGATAAAGTTCGAAGAGCCATTGAGGATACCCTTGACAGAAATCAGCAAATCATTATCGTAATATTCCTCAAGATTGCGAATTACGGGGATAGAGCCACATGCAGAAGCATCATATAGTAGCGGAGTATTCTGCTTCTTTTGCAGAGCTATCAACTCCGGCAGATGGCGTGCAAGCATTTTCTTATTGCCGGTGACTACCGGCAGGCGCATTTCCAAGGCACGCTTTACGATATGATAGGAAGCATCGGCGTCGTCAATAAGTTCGACAATGAAATTGACTTCAGGGTCGGAGAAAATTTCATCAGCCTTATCAGTGAAAGGGACGTTGGCATTGCGCGGTTTGTTAATATTACGCACACACACCTTAGAGATAGTAGCTCCCGAAGACGGGAGATGATTGAGAAGGTCGTATAGACCACGGCCAACAGTGCCGAAACCGAATAGACCGATTTTAATATTTTTATCCATAATCAGGAGTTATTATCTTTATAAAAATCTTGAATCAGAGAATTTAGCTTATCATGCTCGATAAGGAAACCATCGTGGGCGAACTCCGAATGAATCATACGGTATGTAGCACCGGGAATCATACGCGCCAAATGTTCAACAATCGAAGGGGGGAAAAGGATGTCGGAAGAGATTGAGACTACAATAGTTTTAGCCTTCACACGCCCCAATACCTCTACCATAGAGTCTCGGCCGCGTGCCACATCGTGGGCATCGGCCGACTCGCAAAGACGTATATACGACCATGGTGAGAAACGCCGGCACAGTTTAAGACCTTGGTATCTCTGATAGCTGTGAGCTCGATGCTCAAACGGATTATCACGATTATCCGGATCGGGCTGAGTCTGATTATACGCATAAGGACCACGATAACTCAGCAGAGCGATAGAACGAGCAGCGGCAAGACCCTCCATGCCTCCCGAAGGTGTATGGTCATAGAGGGTAGGATCCAATCTCATAGTCATATACATCGACTCATTGAAAGCAGCCTCCCACGGAGAGCAACGGCAGTCTGTAGCACACAATACGGCAAACTCAGCGATATCCGGATCAGAGACAAGCCATTCTAAAGCTTGGAAACCGCCTAACGAAGCGCCTATCATAGCATACATACGAGAAATACCGAGGTGTTGGGCAAGCAGCTTATGGCAAGCTACCATATCGCGTACAGTAATTCGTGGGAACTTGTCATACCATGGGGTGTCAGTTCCCGGGATTATAGAAGCCGGGCCGGTAGAGCCATAGCAGGAGCCGAGTACATTAGCACATACGATAAAATACTTATTGGGGTCGAGAAACTTTCCGGCCTCCACCGTATGGGGCCACCAATCCGCCACATCCGAATTAGCCGTCAGTGCATGCATAACCCAGACCACATTATCACGAGAATCATTGAGGGTACCATAGGTATGATAAGCGATATCAACCGACGGGAGCAAATCGCCACACTCAAGACCGAGGGGCAAATTATAATGAAAGACCTTTTGCATTTAAACCTGTAGAAAAAATCGGACAAAAGAGGACTGTCCACAACATCCGACAAAGGTACAGATTATTTCTCAGAAAATCAAGTTTGGCTACTGACGCAACAACATGAGACATGATGAATCAGGATGCAGGAGGATGAATCAGGTTGCAACGGGTCAAACTATGGACGTTGGAATATTGTTATGGAAATATGATAAAGATTTACTCATATGAAGAGGAAGGCATAGTAGAGCGCGAAGAGTTGCAGGCGCACTACTGGATGGATGTGGAGAATCCTGATGACAAAGAATTGGATACGCTCCGCAATCTTGATGTGCCGGAATCTTTCATAGAGAGTATCGAAGACCCGGACGAACGGCCACGTTTCGACCGTGAGAATGGATGGTTGATGACGTTGCTTCGCATTCCGATTCATGAGCATCCGAATCCATTAATCTACCGTACCATCCCTTTAGGGATAATGACAAAAGAAGAGATGGTCATAACAATATGCAGTCATAGGACGAACTTGATCGCTGATTTTGTGGATCACAGCAATCGTCGCCGAATAAATATTGACAACAATCCGGACTTTATATTGCATCTGATAAATGCCTCCAACTATTGGTATCAGCATTATCTAAAGAAGATCAATGACATCGTAGCACGATATATGAAAGATTTGGAAGCGGGGGTAAGCAACGACATTTTGATGAACATGATGGAGTTGCAGAAAGCCCTGGTATATTTCAACACCTCGCTGAAAGGGAACTCAATGCTGACAGAGCGGCTCAACAAAGTTTTTGTAGATGATTGTAACGTAGAATTACTTGAGGATGTAGAAATCGAATTAGAACAAGCGTTGAACACCGTCACAATCTATATGGAGATCTTGAGCAACAGTATGGATACGTTTGCCTCAGTCATCTCCAACAATGTCAACAACGTAATGAAGACGATGACCTCGATATCGATTATACTGATGATACCAACATTGATAGCGAGCTTCTACGGCATGAACGTAGGCGTATGGCAGGGAGGGGCGCCCTATGCCTTCGGGGTAATAATATTCACCTCATTTGTATTATCATTATTAGTCTGGTACTGGCTACGACGCAAAAATTGGATATAAGAAAAAACGTCAGATTTCATAGTACTGAAATCTGACGTTATTTTAAGGAGAATAATGAGCTTATAGAGTCTATTTCCAACCGGCGTCCTCGCCGTTCTTAAACCAGGTACAGCTCTTGTACTTGAACTGGCCGGGACCTGTCACTGTATAGACTACTGTTTCAGCGTCTACAGAGGGAGTGTAGGCAGTGAAGTGAATTGTCACTGTCACCTCCATACCATCAGCGGGCTTCATGTCATGATGGATCTTCTCGATAGCACCGCGCATAGTCTCGAGACAGAAACGCTTCTTGAGAGTTTCAACGATTTGTGCGTCTGTCATGCCGTCATACATACCCTCGGGGGCATTGTTAAGAGCAGTAGCGGCGCGTACGTCGACGTTGCCATAGTAGGCAGAAGCACCTGAATAGAACTCAGCATTACCGCGATAGTCAATAAGCGGAGTAGCAGTCGTGAGAGTAGCCGAGGGGTCAGTCTTCTTCACAACATTGTCGAGAACCCACTCTACGCAAGCCATGTAGTATGTGTAGCTGGGGTCGGTGTTGCGAGAGTATGGGAGAGTCACCTCTACGGAAGGATTATACTTCCATACATTGTCGATGCGGGTATACTGCAGAGCAGACGCACCGAGAACAGGGGTCCAGTCGCCGTTGGCCAAGGCATACTGACGAGCCTGATAGAAGTCTCCATTAGAAGTATGGTAATAGTAAACTACAGTCTTGGCATCACCCTCCTGAGCATAAGGGAAGCTCTGTTTGAGATATGTGGGGATATACTGGTCAGGTTGAGTTCCGGAGAAATTAGCATAGCTCAGACCCATGATGTTCTTATAGACATCATTCTGAAGGATCAGCATATCGTTTACAGCAGACCACTTACCTCCGGAGTAGCGATAGAGAGAAAGCTCATTGGACGCATTCTGAGCAGCCACACGACGCACAGCACGCTTACCGGGAGCTGTCACTGAGGTACAAACAAGTTGATAATACTTCCCTCCGGAGATAGCCATATAGTAGCCGGTGAAAGTATATGTACCTTCATTCTCAACCTGAGTCTTGATGAAATCCGGAGTCATGTAGAGAGAACCGATAGCAGTTTCGGCTCCATCAACAGCGATATTATAATAGTTGCCGGAGATGGAAACTGTACCGGTGAAAGAGACGTACTGAGGATGGAAATCATCTGTTTTAGCGATAGCGGCATCCATATCAGCACCGGATACAACCGTAGGAGCGGGGTAAGTATACTCACCGGCACCCTCAACGGTATAGCTTTCTGCAGTTATGGCAATCTGATAGCCATGATTAAATACAGAGACAGTACCATTAACAGTCACCTTGTCAGCAATCTTCACAGAATTAGTGTCGAAGCCGGAAGCCTGATAACAGAGAAGGGAACCGGACTTGTCGGTTACGACAAAGCCACGGGAATTGATACCTGTGACATAACCGCAGATTTTTACCTCATCTCCAGTGACAGCAGCTCCGGCGATACTTGTCTCCTCCCACTTCTGTACGGGAGGTTCGGGAGTATCAGAGCCGGGCTCGGTAGTAGTATAATTGTAGGAAACAACAGCATACTGACCCTCCTTGGCAGTTACATTATTAGCGAGAATAGAGGGGAGGCTTGCAGCGGCGGGGTGAGAGGGAGTAAACGCCTCGAGGGGATCGTTGGAATCCCATACAGAAGCATAGTCCTCGGGAGTCACCTTATAGATTGCCGGGCCGGCGTTGAAAGCCTGCACATTCTCAGGGAGAGAAGAAGCCACATCGAAGCCCACCTTCAGAGACTTACCATTATCATATGTATAATATGGCAAGCCAAGGCTAGAAGACTCCAAGAGAGCAGGAATGAAATATATAGCCTCGTCCTCATTGGCGAAGCAGCCGTTGGTGCCGATGGCAGCGAGGGCGTCGGTCAGTCCCTTTTCCTCAGCTATAGTCTTGTTAGCCGCGAGGGAAGCAATGTTTTTGTAGTCCTCGGGGGTAAGAGTATAGTCAGCGGGAACAGATCCACCGGTAATAGCAGGGACATCGAATCCACTGAGATGGTCGTTCCAGGCATTCTCACTGCAGGAAGTCAGAGCGAGAGCGAGTCCGGCGCCGAACAATATATGTTTGCTAATTGCTTTCATATTGATATTCGATTAGAAATTGATCTTAAGACGCATTGAGAACGTACGGCCGAAGGAGTAGATAGCGTAGGTAGCGTTGCTCCAAGTTCCGGGGACGCTGTAAGGAGTCTGGGCGTCTTTTACATAGAAATAGTTGAAGAGGTTATAGACGTTGCCATAGATAGTAGCGTCCAAGCCGCCGAGTTTGAACTTATAGCTGCAACTGAGGTCTAACTCGTTGCCCCAGGGAATTTTCCAAGGCTCAGCGAGAGTCAGCTCAGAGTTCATAGAGAGAGCGGAAGCGTCGAGGTAGTAGTCGGCATAGTTGCGAGCGGAGAAAGTCCAGTCAGCACCGATACGGAAACCCTTGAAGGGTTTGAATTCAACGCCGAGGGCTCCGGTAGTCTGTGCAGAGCCGAGCACCTTATGACCCTTCTGGTTGATTACACCCCAGGCATGGTCGGCAGCGCCAACACTGCTGGCGAGTTCACCCTTAGTATTCTTCAGAGGCTGACCCTGCTCATTGTAGTAGTAACCCTTCGGGTTGTTGCACCATTCCCAGTTACCCATAGAAATCATACCATTGATTTCCATCCACTTCACGGGAAGATATGTGAAGTTCAATTCAACGCCCATGTGCTGAGCGGAAACATTTTCAAGGTTAAGAGTATAGTAGTCGCCGTTGGACATCTCACCTCTCTTCTGAGTGTCGCGGTCGCAACGGTCCATCCACTTAGTGTAATAACCGTTAAGTTCGAGAGAGAATACCGGAGAATGGAAACCGTAGCCAACCTCGATAGAGCCGATTTTTTCGTTTTTCGACTTGGGGTTGATAGCATTGCTTGTCTCAGGGTTCAAGAAGACACCGCGAGAGAAGAAAGGAGCCTTAGAGATATATCCACCATTGATAAATACATTATTATGGCGGTCGATGTTCCAATTGGCACCACCCTTGATAGTACCGCCGAGGAAAGTCTTCCAGGGAGTTTTGCCATGAGCCTTATCGTAGTAGAACTTGTCGACTTTCTGATAGCCGGTAACATTGAGAGAGCCGGCGAGCACAGTAGTAATAGCGCCATCGAGGAGTTTATATTCTGCCTGGCCGTAGATACCCTCCTGATGAGTGTGGCCGATATAGTTACGATAGACAACGTCGCCCACACCGAGTTTCTGGTATTTCCAGTTGGGATTGAGGGCAGCGGAATTATTTTCGGGTTTCACGTTAGCACGGTCGGTATCGTCCATGAAATACTTACCACCGTAAAGGTCGATAAGTTCAGTTCTGTGGTCGCCGACATAGTAGCGAAGGTCGATACCGCCGGTAAGAGTAAGCTTATTGGGGAGCACCTCATTCTTATAAGTAGAAACGAGGCCATACCATTGGTGGTTGTTAATACTCTGAGCCATAGCCATCTGAGAACCGGTCAGAGAAGCGGCATTAACATCCTGAATCATACCATAGTTAAAAGTGCCGTCCGGGTTGCGGAAATCCCAGAGGAGCTGACCGTTGTAAGCGCCACGCCACTTATTACGCCAATCGGAGGTACGTCCTTGGCCGCTGTAGCCACCGCCGCTGGCCAGGGAAGCGTAGAGAGCAGAAGAGAGGGAGCTACGTTCGTTGATTTGCCAGATATGGTTGAGGGAGATAATCGGCTTGTGGTACTGATTGCGGTAGGAAGTACGACGTTGACCTTCGTTGTCGAAGCCATAGTTAGCATTGAACTTATACATGCTCTCGCCATCCATATACTGCTTGGCATTCTGCCATCCGAGGATATCGAGAGTGCCATAATAAGTGTTACGCTGATTGTGCCATTGCGGAGCACCGAAAGCAGTCAACGAAATCTGGTGGCTGTTACCAATCTTCTTAGAGATGTTAGCGAAATAGTTCCAAGCCTCGAATTCAGTACCCTGGATATAACCGTTGCCCCATTTGCGAGAGCCCAGGACTGTGATAGCCCATCCGTTGGGCATCAAGCCGGTGGAGAGGCTGAAGCCTATGTCGTTGAGGCCGTCATTGCCCATACCATACCAGATAGAGCCACCCTTTTTGGAATCCAGACCACGGGTAGTAATATTGATAGTACCACCGATAGAAGGAGACGAAATAATCGAAGCACCCAGACCGCGCTGAGTCTGCATCGAAGAAGTTACAGCGCCGAGGCCGGCGAAATTACTCCAGTAGATACCGCCCCATTCCATATCATTCATAGGGATACCATTCACGAGAACAGCAACGTTAGGAGCCTTAAAGCCACGCATGTTGATTTTAGCGTCGCCGTAGCCACCACCTTCGGGGGTAGCCCAAACGCCCGGAGTAGTCTTAAGGACTTCGGGGAATTCCTTGTTGCCGAGTTTAGCCTCAATCTGAAGGGCTGTGATTTCAGACATCGCGATAGGAGTTTCACGAGTACGGGCCATTGACTGAGTCACAACCACGTCTTGGAGCATGGTAGAGTTGGGCTTAAGCTCAACGACACCCATGTTCTTACCGGGTCGGAGGGTTACGGGGTTATAGCCCACATAATCGAATCGGAGTTCCTTAGCATTGTCGGGAACTCGGAGAGTAAATCTGCCGTCAAGGTCGGCAGCCACACCGATGTGTGTGCCGGGGACGGAGACGGTGGCACCGATGAGGGGTTCACCATTCTCATCGATAACCTGCCCACTGCACACGATGTCGGCCCACGCGGCTGCGCTGCAGACAGTAGCGGCTGTGGCAAGAAGGATTAGTCTCTTCATTTTGTTTATGATGTTGGTTGGAATTATTTTCTTCTTTGAGATTTTTTACGCAATGTTAATTCTTCAAGACTTAACGACAGTTTCGTCGGTAGGATTTTCTTGGGGATTGTCTACAATCATAGTCTCTTCCTTACCATGTGACTTCTTCTCCATCTTTATTTTCACCTTGTCGAAACCGCGGCCATAGACACCATTGACATTACCCTGGGAGACAAAAGCATCCGGATCGATACTCTTAATGATACGGAATATTGTCACCGATTCAATCTTACGACACCAAACCATAAGGATCTTCACTTGATGTTTTGTATACCACCCTTCGCCATCAAGAACCGTCACTCCGCGATGGGCCTGCGTATTGATTTTATCAGCGATTTCGCGCCATTTTGTAGAGAAAATCATAAACTGGGTAGCTTGGCGGTTGGTATTTATAAGCATATCCGTAATGTTCGAATATATAAAGATGATTACCAGACCATAAATAATCTTAGGTACCATCACCTGGAAACGCTCCTCAAGAGTACCGTCGAAGGGGGTAAAGAAGATACCGGCAACGATACTCATATCGACAGCCATCATAATACGGCCTACGCTGACGTTAGAAACCTTAGTAATCATAGCGGCCACGATATCCGTGCCACCCGAAGTTCCGTTATGGATATAGATTGTACCGATACCGATACCGCAGAGGATACCACCAAGGATAATACTCATAGGGGTATCCGGGAGCAAAGGGGGATGAGAAGTAAAATACCCTTCAATCAGACCGATAAGAATCGAAATGCCTGTAGCGCCGAAAATAGTACGCATGGTAAACGCACGTCCAAGCATACGCCAACCGAAAAGGATCAGAATAAGGTTGACACCATACATCGTGACCGCTACCGGGATAAGGCGGTTTGTAGCGAAATAGACGAGGGTACCCAGACCAGCCATACCACCGATAACGATATTGTGTGGGAGGATAAAGATTGTAAAGCCTATAGCATAGAAAATCAGGCCAACTATGATCATCACATAGTCGCGGGCATTATGCATAAGACTGTCGTACTTATGTTTCTTCATGACGTTAGAATAGACTATAAGAATAATTAGTCGTTCGAATATTGCGCAAAATTAGACAATTCCTATGCAATAATCAAAAAAAATGTTAAATTTGCACAAAGAGATATTATAAAGATCAACATACAATGAATATTACAATACTTCCAAGACTTGGAGCATGCCTGTTCGGCATGGGAATGGCAATAACATCCTTCGGAGCCGATTTCTTCTCTACTGCAAAAGCAGACAACACATTCGATATCGGATTTCACTTTGGCATCAACACCTCCAACCGCACCATGGCTCCGGAGGTATACGACAAATGGAACGTCAACTCCTGGGGAACCGGCATAGATTTAGGTGCGACTGTCGATATTAACTTCCGCGACTGGATCTCCGTTCAGCCGGGATTCTTCTTTGACACTCGTTCGGGCAGCTATGCCTATTGCTACAACTATGGGAATGCCGATGGAAGCGTCTCACAGATTACCCAATTTGGACGCGGTAGAAACTACAACTTCATAATTCCAATAATAGCCATAGGGCATTTAAACGTCACCAACAATGTACGTTGGAATCTTGAATTTGGCCCATATATGCAATTCAGCATTCACAACTCCTTCGGCGACAAAGCAGAATATCCCTTATCTGCACTCTCAAACAATAGTGTAAAGCCGGGAGGAATAGGCACAGCCAAGACGCGCAACTTCGATTTCGGCTGGAAGATGGGGTCATCGTTGACAATCTGCAAGCGCTACGAAGTAGGCGTACACTACCTGGCAGGCTGTCTGGATGTCTGGAAGCCATCACAGCTTGGTGGTCGGCAAAAGGAATGGGTATTCTCAATAGGATACAAACTTTGAACGATTCAGTATGCTGGATTCAGTATGCTGGATTCAGTATGCTTAATTGATTTTGCGGGATGATCTTCCGGGAGTGACCGACATCCTGCGGGTTCGTGTTCTTGAGGAATAATCCTGCATGAATGCTCTTGCCCATATCATCATCTTTGACACCTGAGCCTTTTGCTCAGCCGTCTGATGCATAATGGGTTTGCTACAAGTCGGATCCTTTTTGATGTCATAGACACTTTCAATCTCAGAAAGGTCATTCTTAAGCATCAACATCAGACTCGGAGAATACACCTCCACATTATCACCGATAAGACTTAAGGCATAAGGGGCATGTGTTTTGGAAAATATATCCATGCCCAGGGAGACATGCTCGCGGGGATAACCGGCCATAGCAAGAATAGTCGGAGCCATATCATGCTGACTCATGACTCTATCATTAACGACTCCGGGCCTTATCGAACCATCAGGTGCGTACACCATAAAAAAGATATGTGGCTGTACCCATGGCGAATCTTGCAGAGTATTTTTGAAATCGCGAGAGCCATGATCCGAGGTGATGATAAAAACCGTATTTTTAAACCAAGGCTGACGCGCGGCAACGGCAAAGAATTCTCTTAGAGATCTGTCAACATACTCAGCTGCGCGTTCCGGAGAATTCGGAGGAGACTTATAATCATCGGCATTCCAATAATCCGGCACATGAAAAGGCATGTGAGGATTGAGGGTAAGCCACCCGGAGAAGAACGGTTGTTGCAAATTAGTGAGATCCTCAGCTGCAAAACCGGCCACTGCATGGTCATAAATACCCCATGCACCATCGAAATCTCTTTTGGATGGGAAATCATCGCGGCTCGTAACCTCTGAGAAACCGGAAACTCGCAGAAATTGGTCAATATTACATGAGCCCTTCTCAGAACCAAGATAGAATTTAGTAGAATATCCCATTTGCGAAAGAAGACGCGCCGGGGAGTCAAGATTATTGTCGGAATATGGCGAAGTCATATACATAAAAGGAGATACAGAAGGGAATCCGCCGAAGATAGTAGTTAGTCCATCGATGGTACCCTTTCCGGCAGCAAAAATATTCTCTACACGCAGGCTCTTTCCGGCTATTGAGTCCAAGAAAGGCATCAACGACATGGGACGGTCTGCCTCATAAACGTATGTAGAATCTCCCCAAAGAGCTCCACCGCTCTCCATAACGATCACCATAATATTCTTACCGCGAGCCAAGACAGCAGAATCCGCCGGCACTCCTCCTCTTACCGATGACCGGATACTCGCAAGCTGAGTCTCGTCATAGAAATTGTATTCAGGTAGTTGGTCTACCCCTTTACCAATAGTACGTATAATGCAGAAAGGAGTATTCTGAACAAGGCTTACCTGCGACATTGTATCTACAGCGTTCAGTGCATCTGAAATCTTCAGCGGGTGTCCCTTAATGACACCGCGCATTCCGAGAAAAGAGGACAGACCTGCAATCAGAAAAACAGCAACGCGACAAGCATAAGTTTTCCATGGGCGAGATAATTCCGGCACTCCCCTCTTGATATTAAATCGAGAAGCAAGGAAAAGCATCGAAATGATGAAAAGCACCGCAACGATAATCATAGGCACATACCTTCCAAGATATGAAGCAAAGATACTCATCATATTTCCCTCACCTATCCAACCCGATAGGGCGTCGAATCGCATTCGTGTACCCGTAAAGGATACCAAAGCTGTGTCAATAAAATTAAGACAAAGGGCCAAAGAATTGACTACTCCAAAATAAATATTAGAAAAACGAACAGCATATTGAGAAGATGTGAACTCAAACGGTAGGAAACGAAAGGCAATAAAAGGGATATTCAGCCATATCATCGCCGACAAATCAAACCTCAATCCCCAGAGAGATATATCGAAAAAAGAAGAAAAGCTCAGAGAACCGATAGAGGCCGAGTTAAAGAAGAAAAATGCCCAGCGAGATAGCCAGATGAAAAAAAGGGCAACAGAAAGTTGCCCTAAAGTAGCCCAATAGATATTGGTATTAATCTTAAAATTTATCATGTTCAATTATGCGGCCCCATTCATAGACTTCATCAATGACGGGAGTTGATATATTATGGCGATGGGCCAGATCGCGGATAAACTTTAGCCCAAAAGGGAAATCCTCTGTGAAATATCGACTTGAAAAGTCGGGTATCCACCCTCCTTCTGTCTTAATCATTGGAGATTTAATAGACCTGAACGCCTCAATAGATTTCATCTTCCTTGTCAGAGAAGAGGCATCGGATGATTCATAATAGTCCAATAAAGTCGGGATGGCACTCTGCGATATGTTCAAAGACTTGACGAGTTGTTGAAACTCATTATCCATAGCTATAATAAACTCAGAAGCCTCATCTGTCCAATCGGCATAGAAAAGGGATTGAGAATCATATGGAATGCCGTCAAAATCTCTCCACATTGAATATAGCCTGCCGGTATGTAAAATAGGATTACTATTTGTTAGAGAAGCTTCATAAAAATTGTCCAGGAGATTGACCGGGGTGGAGAGGTTCTCTTCAAGGAACCCTCTGAGTTCCTCCTTATTATCGCAATTCTCTATAGCCACATTTAACGATGATTTGTATCCCAACAGGTCTCCGACTTTGCCATACTCTCTGCATCGGGCTATAAAGGGCACTCTCTGAAATCCGAAAAGAGTAAAATTGTTACCCAATATATCATGCGCCATGAAGAAAAAGCCGGTACTTGATACAACCGAACCAACTATAGCATTCTTGTGTAAATATGGACGAATCGTTCTCAGCGTATTCTCTATCAGATAACCCGGCAAGGTAAGAAAGACAATATCACTCTGAGGGATAACATCCTCAGGATTAGCCGAAACCTTATTGACGATTCCGGAATACAATCTCCCATTCAGATCGTAGACTTCTATTGAATTGTTCCAATGTTGTGGGTGGCCGGTAAGGATATTGACCTTAAGTCCCTTTGACAAGAAGAAACCCGAGCACACCAGACCCAGAGCACCGCCGCCACAAATAGTTACTGTACAATTCTTAGACTCCATCTCAAAAAGTGCTACTTATAATACTTATCGAGATGCACAGAAAGCTCAGGACGAACCGTACGCATTGTAGAGATAAAAGCAGAGTCAAAAGCCGCTGCAGACTTTTTCTTACCTTCAATAGTAAACTTACTCTGGATGCTACGCACCTCCAAGAGGGCACCTTGAAGCTGGAGAGTATCGTCCCATTGGCGATTGACGAAATCGCGAGCAGCGTCGCGACCCATCATTTGTGCAGCCTCAATCTCAGCAGCTGTTTCCTCCGCTTGCTCTGTCTGTTGCATCTCTTTCTTTCCGCAAGCAACAGCCATCAGAAAAGCCAGAGAAGCAAAAGCTAAATATCTATATTTAAAAATTCTCATTACAACTATTTTCAGAAATTACTTTCCATACATAGAATCCCACCATCGGGGGTCATTCTGCAGATACTTGGCAAACCATGCCATGATTGTAGCGTGCCAGAGTTTGCGCTTATCGTAGTTGGTGATGACATGATCCTGATCTTCAACAGTGATAAATTCTACATCGCGATTAAGGATCTTAAGAGCGTTGAAGAGCTGAATACTTTCTCCGATAGGCACGTTGGTGTCGCGGCTGCCATGAAGGAGTAGCAGAGGTGTATGAATCTTATCGGCATTAAAGAGAGAGCCATGTTTAGTGAAAAGATCAGGGTTTGTCCATGGGTAAGAATTAGCTGCAGCTACAGAATTGTAGGAATATCCCCAGTAGCCCTCACCCCAGTAGCTCGTCACATTCGAAATGCCGGCATGGGAAACGGCAGCCGCAAAAAGGTCTGTCTTGGTCTGAAGCAACTGAGTCATAAAGCCGCCATAGCTGGCACCGAGACAACCTATTTTGTGGGAATCTATGAAATCCTTCTCCTCACATAGCTTCTTTACCCCCTCAATGATATCTTCAGCAGTGCGCTCGCCCCAAGCATTGACATGGCGAGCAGAGAACTCCTGCCCATAACCAATAGTTCCGGAAGGATTGACTACATACACCACATAGTCGCGAGAAGCAAACAGCTGAGGAGTATACGGGCTATGTGAGGTACGATTGGAAGGAGTAGTACCACCATAATAATATACAATCAAAGGATATTTCCTTGAAGGGTCAAAATTCGGAGGGAGGGTAAGGGTACCATCTATAATATCGCCATTAGAAGACTTGAAAGTCCAAGACTGAGAATTTCCGAGCGTGAGAGCAGCGAATTCCTCCTTCATGGGGTCGGCGAGCAGAGTGTTGCGTCCGGATTTAAGATCCATTATCCAGCCCTGGCCGAGGTAAGTATAGCCCATTCCGCAGTAAGCGATATACTTAGACTCATCATTACCAATGGAAAAATTACGAACAAAATCAACCTTTGCCGGAAGAGTTTTGATACTTCCGGTTTTAGGATTTAGAGTACACAGCTTCTGATAAAAGCCTTCTACAGCGATGAAATAAATCAGACCATCAACTTTGTTCCATATCGGAGTCCCGGATACAGAAGGATCGAAATCGCGAGTCAAAGACTTCACCTTCCTCGACTTCAAATCGAGCAAATAAGCCTGAACATCGAAATCGTTGGCCCATTCATGATTACCGGCATTCCTACCGATACCGTCAAACTCATTGGGACCGCCCCAAAGCAGGATCTGCTTATTATCCGGGGAATAAATAGCACCGGCGATACCTCCGGAATTAGCCACAATAGTATCGGTCTTAAGAGTATTTACATCCAATTCAATGACAGACACATTATAGAATGGGAACTGACCCGGAGTCTGGCGTGTAGCTGTATAGAGAATACGGCGGGAGTCGGAAGAAATATCTGCAAGTGATGTAGAAGGGCCTCCATATGTCAATGGATAAGAGATGCCGGAAGAGAGTTCATATCGATACAGATAACTACGGTTTCTATTGCCGGGGAGGCGATCGTCGGGTTCGGTCACTCTACGCATGACACCCTCCTCCTTCTTCCCCTTGACAAAATCAGAGTATACGAACCAATTGCCGTCCGGAGCCCATGAAATCTGAGCGGCACTTACAGGAGAATTGTCGCAAACAAGAATGGGTGCAAGCCTTGTAGCATCCATCTTGAAAATTGCAAAGAGGTCGGCACTGCGCTCGCTATAGAATAACGTAGAGCCTGTAGGCATCCAGGCTGCATCAGAAGGGAGACTTGTGCTCACCACAGCATTGTTGGAGGCCAGACGCAACTCCGACCAGCTACGATTGTCTGCTTCACCGAAAGTTTCGGTGAAGTTTAATAGAATATACCTTCCATCCGGGGAAATAGCGGTTCTATTGAGTCGGACACCGAGAGTAGTAGTTTCTATCGAGAAGCGACGCTCCACGTCAGGACCCACAGCCAAGTCTACATTTTCGAAATCACTGTCAGGGATGAATCTCAGCGAGAATGAAGGTTTCCCATCTTTTGGGAAATCGAGAATATGGACTTCAATTTCAGAAGTATATTCCGGGGCGAGAGAAATTGCAGAAGTAGCTTCCTTTGCTACAGAATCAACGGTAGTCTTTTTTATCTTTGATACTCCATCTACAAAGACCTCGAACATCGCATTTGACTCAGCCTTGAGCTTTCCCTTGACAAATCTGGAAGGTCGAATTCGAGAAGACAGGAGATGAAAAGTTGCCGAATTTTCCGCCGCCACCGGCTTATCTAAATTCAGAAAGCCAAGAGAATCAGTAGCAATGACAGAACAAGAAGAGCTATCGAGAGGATGGAACCAATCGGCAGCCTTCCGAGCCCGAAGCAGGGAAGAGCGGTCAAACTTATTGCCACTGTCCAAAGAATCGGGGACAACCGGAAGAGCCATCAGAGCAGGCTCCATGTACTTAAATTCTCGGAAAACGCCCTGCGGGGATGATGCCTGCAAGAATAAAGTACCCGATAAAAGGGCGAAGCTGAGTAAATATCTCATCGCTTAGTCATTCGAAATTTCATAGGCGTGAATGCCCACGAGTTTAATTTTGAAGAGAAGAGTTGAATAGGGGGGTATAGAGCCGTAGGCAGTTGTGCCATAAGCTGCAGAATATGGCAGGACCAGAGCTACGGAGTCTCCGACATGCATCAGAGGCAGCACAGCCCTCACGCCCGTAATCATATCAGCCGGGCGGGTACGATATATACTGTCGCCATAGGTGTGGAGGTCATATGAGGAGTTGATAACCTTCCCATTGATATCTGCCGTCTCATACGTCATGTCGATAGTAGAATTATCGAGTGGCGAAAGGTTTTTTGCCGTCAATGATCTGTCGTTACACCACCTCACGAGGGCAAAAGTAGCCGGAGCCCAAGAGGGAGTAATTTTCTCAAACTTCAGCTTCCCATTTTCAGTTTGAGTCTCCGCCTCCTTCACATATTCTTCATTAGATATCTTCCACTCCGCATAGTCGGAATCATCATCATCCATGCAAGCAGAAAGAGAGGCAATCAGAAGAGAAGCTATCAGAAGATTGCCATAAGAGCGTAGTTTCATAATCATCAGAAATTAACTTCCGGAGCTCTATCAGCACCGGCAGAGGCCTTAAACTGAGGTTTCTTCTCGAAGCCAAACCAGCCGGCATAGATATTTGTCGGGAACTTGGATATGGCAGTATTGTAATCCATCACAGCCTCAGTATATCTTTTTCTTTCGGTAGCTATTCTATTTTCCGTACCCTCGAGTTGGCTCTGAAGAACAAGGAAATTCTTATTAGCCTTAAGATCGGGATAAGCTTCAGTTACAGCGAGTAGCGACTTTAGAGCCTGAGATAGCTCATCTTGCGCCTGCTGATACTTGGCGAGTGTTTCCTCGTTGAGGTTATCTGCATCGAGAGTGATGGAGGTAGCCTTGGCACGAGCCTCCGTCACATTAATGAGGGTTTTCTCCTCGTGGGTAGAATATCCCTTGACAGTATTTACAAGATTCGGAATAAGGTCGGCACGACGCTGATATTGGTTTTCCACTTGTGCCCAAGACTGATCTACAGACTGCTGCTTCTCCACCAGAGAATTATAGTTGCACGAAGAGAGAGAGGCAACCATACAGATTGCAACCAGACATAGGAAAAGCTTATTAAAGATTTTATACATATCAAGAAAGTTTGCGGAGCAGAGAATTAAGGCTCACCTTCTCCTTGAGGATATTTTCGAGATTATCAATAGATACGCGTTCCTGTTCCATAGAATCGCGATGACGCAGCGTCACGGTGTTGTCTTCGAGGGTCTGATGGTCTACGGTGATACAGTAGGGAGTGCCGACTGCGTCCTGACGGCGATAGCGCTTGCCAATAGAATCCTTCTCATCGTAGCCGCAAGTGAAGTCGAAACGAAGTTTATGCTGAATTTCACGAGCCTTTTCGGGGAGACCATCCTTCTTCACAAGGGGAAGAACAGCACACTTCACAGGAGCCAGAGGGGCCGGGAAATGGAGTACCACGCGATGGTCGCCGCCACCAAGATCTTGATCTTCGTAGCAACTACAGAAGACACTCAGGAACATACGATCTACACCAATAGAAGTCTCAATCACATAGGGGACATAGCTTTCATTGAGCTCAGGATCGAAATACTGAATTTTCTTTCCGGAAAACTTCTCATGCTGGGAGAGGTCGAAATTAGTGCGGGAATGTATGCCCTCCACCTCCTTGAAACCGAAGGGCATCTTGAATTCGATATCAGTAGCCGCATTAGCATAGTGGGCGAGCTTCTCGTGGTCGTGGAAGCGATACTTATCATCGCCAAGACCGAGAGCTTCGTGCCATTTCAGTCGGGTATTTCGCCAGAAGTCGAACCATTTCAGCTCCTCACCTGGACGCACGAAGAATTGCATCTCCATCTGCTCAAACTCACGCATACGGAAAATAAACTGGCGAGCTACGATCTCATTTCTGAAAGCCTTACCAATCTGTGCAATACCGAAGGGAATTCGCATGCGTCCTGTCTTCTGCACATTGAGATAATTGACGAAAATACCCTGGGCAGTCTCCGGACGAAGGTAGACTTCCATAGCACCATCAGCCGTAGAGCCCATTTCAGTTTTAAACATTAGGTTAAACTGGCGGACGTCGGTCCAATTGCGAGTACCACTGATTGGGCAAACAATCTCGCAATCGATGATAATTTGGCGGAGCTCAGCGAGGTCATTGGCATTCATGGCATCGGAGAAACGCTGATGGAGCTCATCGCGCTTCTTCTGATGCTCGAGTACTCGAGGGTTTGTCTGGCGGAACATAGCCTCATCGAAAGAATCACCGAAACGCTTGGCTGCCTTAGCTACCTCCTTATTGATTTTTTCATCAATTTTTGCGATTTCATCCTCAATGAGGACATCGGCACGATAGCGCTTTTTGGAATCCTTATTATCGATTAGGGGATCGTTGAAAGCATCGACATGGCCGGATGCCTTCCAGATTGTAGGATGCATAAAGATTGCAGAATCTATACCAACGATATTATCGTGGAGCATGGTCATAGCCTCCCACCAGTAGCGTTTGATATTATTTTTAAGTTCCACGCCATTCTGGCCATAGTCATAAACAGCCGACAGACCGTCATATATCTCCGAGGATTGGAATACGAAGCCATATTCCTTAGCGTGCGCTATAATTGTTTTAAAAACATCTTCTTGCTTTGCCATATTACAGAAAATAAGGTACTGACGGAAGTTTCCGTCAAAGGGTTAAGATATAGAAAAGAGCCGCAAGTGGCTCAGCCAACGACAAAAGTACAAAAAAAAGCTCAAACACGAAAGAGCGAATAAAAAAAAGGAGGGATAATCTGTAGACACTCCTTCGAATATCAGATTGCCTATCTTGAGCTTAGTGCATTGGGGACAGCTTGAAGACTTGGAGATAGTAATATGATACTTAAATGGAGTACGATAGTCGTGCCTGTATTTTCGTCTTGTATGTAGAAGGTAATAAGGAATTAAGAATTAGGAATTAGGAGTTCCATGAGATGGGAGGAGGCATCTTCTATCAGATCTAAGGCGATCTCGAAGCCTTCGGCTCCCTCGTAGTATGGGTCGGGGATACAGTCAGCGTGGGGATGATGACGGAAGAAGTCTGCTATTCTCACCACCTTCTGTTCCGCCTCCGGCGTGGGTGCCAACCGACGGAGATTATCATAGTTTGAATCATCCATACCTATGATAATATCGAAATCATCATAATCTGAAAGGCGCACCGGGCGACTACGATGGTCAAGATGGTAGCCACGCTGGAACGCATGGACACGCATTCGCTTGTCAGGCAATTCGCCGGCATGTCCACCATAAAGGCCGGCAGAATCAACCATAAAGCGAGAGCTCAAGCCACTATCATCTATGATTCTTCCGAAGACCGCCTGAGCAGCCGGAGAACGGCAGATATTACCCAAGCAAACAAACAGTACGCTTATCTTCCTGTGAGCTGAACGTTCAGCGAGCCTATCGGCCAATTCAACACCTTTATTCATATATCAAAATAAACTATTCAAAACGAAATAAACGAATAAGTAGATGGTCGATTTAAATTTAAACTTTATGCGCGGTTATTTTTGTGACAGTTTCTTCACTTGAAGAAGGAATAATGCGGGCATTATGACTGATGAGAGGGGAGAAAATGTCCAAAAAGAACAAGCCGAAAGTTTGAATTTAAATTGGGGCAACTGCTTAAATACTCCAACAAAATTAGCTTAATCGAAAATAATGACAAAATATATTGTGATAATAATCGAAAAATATTTTAATTTTGTGAAAGATTTGCGACCAATGGAAACGGGTGAGAATCCCGTGCAGTCCCGCTGCTGTAAGCTGCAATTCAAACCGGGGTCCTAATAATCCACTGAATCGGGCAAAAAGATTTGGGAAGGAAAGGACAACATACCGGGCAGTAAGCCAGAAGACCTGTCTAAATCTATAGAATTCACTAATCGCCACGAGGAAATGACGGTGAAAAGAACAGTAGGATACCTTCTACTTGCAACTGCATACTATTGCCCCATTCAAGGAATGGGACCGACAGAATGCATCCCTACTGATTCTCTACACACCACATTACCAGAATTGAAGGTATCTGCCACACCGATAGAAAAAAACACTAAATCCTCCACTCCTGTATTTATCATTGACAGCAAATCGCTTCAGCGCAAAGGGATACTTAATCTATCTGATGCAATGCGCAGAATGCCGGGAGTAGCTCTGAAAGACTATGGAGGAGCCGGAGGAATGAAGACGATTGCGGTCCGAGGCCTAGGAGCGCAACATACGGGAGTATCTATCGATGGGATAACACGCATCGACAGTCGCAACGGCCAAATAGACCTTGCAAGATTCTCGATGGGGAATGTTTCAAGTCTGGAATTGCATATTGGCGATGGCGACGATATCTTCATACCGGCGAGAAATGCCGCCACCCCGGCCTTATTGGAGATCAGCACCTTCGGGTCATCGACATCAAAAAGCGGTCCGAAGACATGCGCTCAATTCAGATTCGGATCATTCCAATATCTTGCCGGCAATCTTCGCTGGACACAGAATATTACCGAGCGCTTCGGTCTCAACGCATACGGAGAATTCATTCATGCCAAAAACGACTATCCCTTCAGGCTGCGCAACCTGCAGGTTGTGACCAAAGAACGGCGCAACAACTCTCGTATGAACTCTGGATATGGACGACTCAATGCCCGATGGAATCCCTCCTCGAGTACATTCATAACGAGTGCCGTTGGCTACTACGACAACGATCGTCAGTTGCCGGGACAAGTTAGATACTACACCGACTACAGTCGCGAGACTCTCCACGACCGCAGTTTCGAGGCACAGGCGGGAGTACGGTCAAGACTCAGCGAAAAAATAACAATTCGAGGAGATATCAAATATAATTGGGAGAGTACGAGGTATCGCGACCCTAAATATCCCGGGGGCGTAAGGGATGCAGACTACTACCAGCGTGAAGCTTACGCCACTACTTCATTGCTTTATCAACCTGACAGAATTTGGTCATTCAACTATTCTGCGGATTACTCCTACTCCACACTGAGTTCTTATCAAGCATCGGCTCCCAATCCCCGTCCACGTCGCCACAATATATTTCAAACGCTAACAGCTCGGATAGACAACGGACGGCTTTCAGCAACAGCACGCCTACTGTTGACTTTGAGCTACAATCATCTCCCCTCGGGAGAAGGAGCGCGAGATGCTCGACGCCTCTCCCCTTCCATTTCTGCAAGCTGGAAAATATTAGAAGACAGACAACTTTACCTTCGAGCCTCCTACAAAGATATCTTCAGGCTACCTACATTTACAGAATCCTACTACTTCCACTTCGGGAGTACAGAACTTTTGCCCGAAAAGACGCAGCAATTTAACCTCGGGCTCACTTGGCAAATCGAGCCAACAAGAGGGATGCTTCTTCGAGCAACTGCCGATGGGTATATCAATATTGTCAGGGATATGATTGTAGCCGTGCCCTACAATATGATCATATGGACAAACAAAAACATCGGGAAAGCAACAGCACGCGGCGTAGACCTCACCATAGAGGCAAGGCAACTAATCCGGAAAGATCAACTTCTAATCCTCAACGGCAACTGGAGCTGGCAACGAGTACTCAACCGCACTCAGAAAGACTCTCCCTACTACGGCAACCAGCCTGCATATATGCCCGTCAACTCCGGAGGAGCATCACTGGCCTGGGAGAATCCGTGGGTCAATACATCGATAGGCGTTACAGCCATGTCTGCACGTTGGATATCAGCGGAACACTATCAGAACATGCGTGCATCAGGCTTTGCAGAGATGAGCCTCACACTCTACAGAATACTCAGAATATCACAGCGACACTCAATTGAGCTACGCGCAGACATACGCAACCTCCTCAACCGGCAATACGAAATCATCAAGCTATATCCGATGCCGGGAATCAACTATATGATATCGATAGCTTGGGACTTCAAATAGAATAGGAAAAGAAACGAAACTATAAATTAATAATTTTAAACCGGAAATTTATGAAAACAATCAAAATGCTGACACTCGCGTTGCTCTGCGGACTATCGCTGACAGCTTGCAGTGATGACGATGACAAGGGGGGCGGACTGTCCAACAATGTTGCAGACGTCTACGTCATCTGCAATGGCAACATGAACACACAAGTGCCAGGAAGCATCACCTCCTACAACCCTATGGCCAAAACATCCGTCTTAGGCGCCTTCTCGACAGCTAATGGCCGCTACATCGGATCCTCCGTAGAATCCGCAACTATAGGAAGAAATCGTATCTATCTGGTATCTACCAACGAGAACACCGTAGAGGTAGCAGATGCAAGGACACTCAAGTCGATTAAAACGATCAACATGACCAAGCTCTTCGGAAATTACGGTGTTCAACCCCGCTATGCACAGTACTATGATGGCGATGTATACGTCACCACCTATGCCGGCTACGTCTGCGCATTCGATGCCGACGACTTTGAGAAAGAGGAAGTATTCCAGGTAGGATCATATCCTGAAGAAATCAGCATTGACTCCTATGGAATCGCCTGGGTAGCCAACTCCGATTATGGTCAGGGTAAGAACGCCTCCATCAGCCGTATAGATCTGAAGACCGAGACCGTCACTACCATCACCTCAGAGCTGATTAAGAATCCCTATCAAATCATTGCCTCCCCCGAAAAACTGTGGGTACTTGACCGTGGTAGCTATGATGCCTCCTGGAATCAGGTTGGAGCAGGACTCTACGAATACGATATCAAAGCTCAGAGCTGGAAGAAACTTGCAGATGCCACTCTGATGTCAAAAATCAATGGCGAAGGACTCGTAATCTGCAACGCTCCCTTCCATACACCTCCTGTAAAGCCTACATACTCCTATGTCAACATCTTCACCGGCAGTATCACACCGCTCAACGACATCAAGGTTGATAATCCTTGCTTTGTAGGGCTTGACCCGCTGGGCACCTCTATCTACGTAGGTTCCAATACCGTAAACCCCGACACGGGCTACGCTAACTACAATGACAACGGCTACGTGAAGGTTTATAGCATCAACGGAATCGAACGTGACAAATTCACATGCGGAGTAGGCCCAATGTGCATCATTTTCGTAAACAAATAAACTAAGTATGAAGATCAGGCAATTACCGACACTCCTCTGTATTCTTTCCATAATCACACTCTCCCTCGGATGCAACAGCAAATCCCGGGAAAAAATCGCAGATGTAGAGGGTACTCAGACACCGATGAGCCATGCCCAAAATATCAAAATGACAGAAGGAGAGGGATATACTATAGTGGAACTTGCTAATCCATGGAAAGAAGGGAAGACCCTTCACACGTATGTGCTCGTTCCATCTGAACAGGAATTGCCTGCCAACCTACCTGAAGGAACACTGGTGCGCACGCCGCTAAAACGGGCGGTAGTGGGCACCAGTGTCCACACCTCACTTCTGCGGGAACTTGGGGCAGAAGATGCAATAGCAGGGCTTTGCGATGTTGGATATATCAATCTTCCGGGGATCAAAGAAGATGTAGCAAAAGGGAAGGTTACCGACTGTGGCTCGAGTATGAACCCAACAATTGAGACAATCATTGATCTGCATCCTGATGCAATACTACTCTCCCCCTTCGAAAACTCCGGATCCTATGGCAAATTAGGAAACCTTAATATTCCCATAATCGAATTAGCCGACTATATGGAGACAGGCCCCTTAGCACGCGCGGAATGGATTAAATTCTATGCCAAGTTATTTGGACGCGAAAAGGCCGCTGAAAAGATATTCGCAAAGGTAGAAAAAAGTTATAACAACCTTAAGGGAAAAATTGCCGAGAAAGGGAAAGGAAAAAAATTACTGGCCAACCAGCCAATGGGAGGAGTTTGGTACATACCCGGAGGGGAGAGCACGACAGGACTAATAATCAAAGACTCAGGAGCTGAATATCCTTGGAGTATGGACAAATCTTCAGGAGCCCTATCGTTATCATTCGAAGACGTACTGGATAAAGCCGGAGATGCCGATGTATGGTTCTTCTCATACAACCAGCCTGAAGAGCTTACGACAGCTGACCTAACACGCGAAAACGAGAAATATTCACTTTTCAAAGCCTTCAAAGAGAAAAATATCTGGGTATGCAATACTGCAAAAACTACATACTTTGAGGACACCCCGTTTCATCCCGACCGACTCCTCCGCGACATCATTATCATGGCCCATCCCGGGCTTATATCCGGAGCACCCACATATTATAAAAAATTAGGGAACTAAGTAGATGGTCGATTTAATTTAAACTTGTTTGAATTTAAATTGAACAGCTACTTAAGACAGACAAACTAATATCCTCCTCATCAAAAGCGCTGACCGATTGAAGATTTCCATTTTATATATTACCATCATAGGACTTATCCTATTGCTATTCGCTGCAAGCATAGCCTGCGGGGCGGTTGACATACCCTTGGGAGATATATCAGACATACTACTCGGCGGGGAGGGAGGAAAATCTTCTTGGCGCTATATTATCATAGAGAGTCGGCTTCCACAAGCACTGACAGCTCTATTGGCAGGGAGTTCACTTGCCATCACCGGCTTAATGCTACAGACAGCCTTCCGCAACTCATTGGCAGGACCCGGAATATTTGGAATTTCCAGCGGAGCCTCGCTTGGGGTAGCGCTGATTATGCTGATACCGGGAATGAGCAGTGCATTCGGAGGACTGACAGGATTCATGGGAATAACGATTGCCGCCTTCGCAGGGGCAATGGCAGTAATGGGAATAATCATGGGTATCTCCTTGACTGTTCGCAATAATATGATGCTATTGATTGCGGGTATAATGACCGGCTATCTCGCCTCCTCAGCCATAAGTCTGCTCAACTTCTTTGCCGGTGCTGAGAGTGTGCAGAGCTACATGATCTGGGGGCTGGGAAGCTTCAGTGGGGTTACATTGGCACAACTCCCCTATTTTGGCGGAGGATGCTTGGTAGGGATACTCGCATCGCTACTACTAATAAAACCACTGAATATTATGCTCTTGGGAGAATCCTACGCCACCAACCTCGGCATAAGCCCTCAACGACTACGCAATGCCCTGCTAATCATCACCGGATGGCTCACAGCAGTAGTTACCGCCTATTGCGGTCCGATAAGCTTCATCGGATTGGCGGTACCTCATATCAGTAAAATGATATTTCACACTGACGACCATAGCATACTCATGCCAGCCACAATTGGCATAGGAGGCGTAGTTGGACTTTTATGCAATATTGTATGCTCATTGCCGGCTGCAGATGCCTCTCTGCTACCGTTGAACGCCATCACACCCGTAATCGGAGCACCGGTAATCATATATGTTCTTATACGCCATGGAAGATAATCGACTTTCTAATAAGATTGCTATTTCCACGAGTCATCTTACTATTGGCTATCGGGGTAAAAGAGTGGGAAGAGATATTGTAATTGAAGATAATATCAGCGAAAAACTCTATGCCGGAGAGATCGTCTGTCTGCTGGGGCCCAATGGAGCGGGAAAGTCAACACTTCTACGCACACTTTCAGGATTCCTGCCTCCCTTAGGGGGAGAAATCGAGATAGATGGTAAAAGACTTGAGGAAATCAGTCCAAAAGAGCTTGCTCGTAGAGTAAGTGTGGTACTCACAGAGCGTCCTGCATTTGAGAATCTGAGAGTAGAACAACTTGTCGGATTAGGGAGAAGCCCCTATACGGGATTCTTCGGGCGACTGACAGTTGAAGATTATGAGATAATTGACAGTTCGATGCGACTGGCAGGGATAGATAAACTACGTGGGCGCAACGCTGCAACACTTAGCGATGGTGAGCGCCAGAAGGTTATGATAGCCAAGGCACTCGCCCAGCAGACAAAAGTCATATTCCTTGACGAACCTACAGCCTTCTTAGACTATCCCAGCAAAGTGGAGACTATGCAATTGCTAAGACGTTTATGTGAAGAGGAGGGTAAATGCGTGTTTCTTTCCACTCATGATCTGGATATAGCACTACAGACTACAGACAGGCTATGGCTAATGTCGCGCAGAGAGGGACTATCCTGTGGAACTGTAGAGGAATTGGGAGAGAGGGGGACGATCGGGAAATACTTCGATGCCCCGGGGATTATGTATGATGCTTCAACACATAGCTTTAATATTTGCACATAAACAGATGATAAAGAACCAAGAATAGTTTTCATGCGTTATAAGAGAAAAACGACAACGCTATGAAAAAATTATTACACACATTTCTAACATTAATTCTTCTATCCATCCCTACTTTAGTCATTACAGGATGTAGCGATGAAGATGATCTGCCTGAGGTAGGAATCTCTGTGAATATGGATGATGTCTCAATATACAACGATATTATATATGTTGTAAAAGGGGACACACTAAAGATCACTTCGTTGGATGTCTACTCGCTGACAAACCGGTCGGCGACACTGACCAATGTGGGTTATTATTGGGACCGGACACTGGCATACGTCAGCAATGTCAGTCCGTTTGCATGCGACATCAATACAGCAGGGCTACCGTTGGGCAATCATCTTTTGCAGATAAAGATGACAGTCTTGCAAGTAGATAAGAGCGTGGGAATCAGCTGGTGTAACTATACCGTGAAGATTGTGGAGAGTGTCGGGGATATACCGCCGGAGGCTGCTCAGCCGGGGAATGTTACTATTAAGACAGCACAGCATACAGAGTAAATGGAATATGGGTATGCGAGCCGGAAGCATGCTTTCCTTGGACTAGGGTTGAAAGCCTATGTTACTTGGGAGCCGGAAGCTCTCCGTTCTTGAGGTTGTGCGCTCGAGGGGACTCGAACCCCTACGTCTCACGACACTAGATCCTAAGTCTAGCGCGGCTACCAATTACGCCACGAGCGCTTGACATGACAAAATTATAAAATTTTCAGATAATAGCAAAATAATCCAAAATATTTTCGGATTATTTTGCTGTTTTATCTTCGCTGTGGATGTAATATCAATTAAACTTTTCGGCTATACCGAAAAGTTTAATGCTTGCGAGAGGTCGGCGATGATGTCGTCGATATGTTCGGTGCCTATGCTTAGACGTACGGTAGAGGGAGTGATATGCTGACGCTCCAATTCCTCTGCAGAAAGTTGCGAATGGGTGGTCGTATATGGATGGATTACCAAGCTCTTTACGTCTGCAACATTGGCCAACAACGAGAAAATCTTCAAGGAATCTATAAATTTCCATGCCTTTTCTTTTCCCCCTTTAATTTCTACAGTGAAGATACTTCCTGCACCGTTTGGATAGAGTTTTTTGTAAAGCTCATGATCCGGATGGTCTGGCATGGCGGGGTGATTTACTCTACTGACCTGAGGATGGTTTGCGAGGAAATCAACAACCTTAAGAGCATTTTCAACATGGCGTTCAATACGCAGCGAGAGAGTTTCTACACCCTGAAGGAGCATGAATGCATTGAATGGGGATATGCAAGCACCGGTGTCGCGAAGCAACACGGCTCGCACGCGGGTGACGAATGGAGCGGCCGGGACAATATCGGCAAAGATAGCTCCATGATAGCTCGGGTCGGGCTTAGCAAGGGTAGGAAACTTGTCAGCGTTCTTCTTCCAATTGAACTTACCGCCATCTACTATGATACCACCGAGTGTAGTACCGTGGCCACCGAGAAATTTAGTAGCAGAGTGCACTACTACGTCGGCGCCATGCTCAAGTGGGCGCATTAAGAAAGGCGTTGCAAAGGTATTGTCGACAATCAGGGGGATATCATGACGATGAGCTATTTCAGCCAGAGCCTCAATGTCAGTCACATCAGAATTAGGGTTACCGAAAGTCTCAACATAAAGAGCCTTGGTATTCGGACGGATAGCATCCTTTACCGCTTTCCGGTCTCTGACATCTACAAAAGTAGAATCAATTTTTCGGGCACCGAAAGTATTGGCAATGAGGTTGAAACTTCCCCCATACAGATTATCGGCGGCAACGATATGGTCGCCGGGGAGACAGATATTCTCGAGAGCATAGCAGACAGCTGCCGCGCCACTGGCGAGGGCTAAAGCAGCAGTGCCACCCTCGAGGGCAGCCACTCTTTGCTCAAGGACATCCTGTGTAGAGTTTGTCAGACGACCATAGATATTACCCTGCACACGAAGGTTCATGCGATCTTCGGCATGTTGAGAGTCGTGAAAGACGTAGGATGTTGTCTGATAGATCGGGACGGCACGGGAATCCGTAGCCGGATCTGGAGACTCCTGTCCGACATGGAGCTGAAGAGTCTCAAAATGAGCGTTCTTAAAAACCATATTTTTTTACCTTAAGAAAAAATTGATATTTTGAAGGATTGGGAGGATTGGGAAATTTGGGTGTTGCAGAATCCTAATTCCTAAAGATAAAGAGCTTTGCGATTAATCTTTAGAGTGCTTGTTTCATTTTTTTGTAGATGAATACTGATGGGCGGCTCATCTCTGAGGCTGCGGGGGCTGCAGTAGATCTGAAGTTCAAGTCAGTATTCGCCGGTATCCATTTCATGAAGGCATCTACCCATGTGCAAATACCTGCCCGTGTTGGATGAGGATTAGTACGACTCTGGCGGCTAAGATTCAGAGAAGATGAGTTGAAGTAATGACCTTGCCCCAGCTTAGTTGCGAGCCATGTATTCAGAGCCTCGCCACCCTTCTTACCGGGCCATGACGGAGGTCCAATCCAGAGATAGGGAGTATTGCCTATTACGCTTTTAAACTTCTCGAGGGAAGCTCCCAGAGACTTTTCCGGGTTAGGGGTAAAAAGTTCATTCATTCCCAGGCAGATGAATATGGCATCCGGTTTTTGCTCCTTAACAATTTTGGAGAAATTGGGAGATGCTGCCCACTTCTTGATTGTAGAGCCGTCCCAAATGACTGTAGCCACATCAAAGCCATCCTTTTTGCCGTAGGCATTAAGACGCTCAGCGAGCCATCCGGTCATTGAATCGCCAATAACCAACACCTTCTTAATCCGGGGTTGAGAAGATGCTTGTGCAAATACGCTGAATGACAGACAAGCCACAAGCATAATCATCATTATTCTGATACTTTGTAGAGCCTTCATATCTTGTTAATTAACAATCACAATTAATAACAAATAGACCATACTGAACGTTCATTCAAAAAAAATTGTTACTTTTGCATACGTTTAACGTCGGTCTACAGACCGCAAAATTATAAAAATTATGTCAGACAACAGCTCGGATAAGAAAAAAATCGTACTTAGCGGGATTCGGTCCACCGGAAACCTCCACCTCGGCAATTATTACGGAGCTCTCTCTAAATTTGTGAAAATGCAGGATGATTTTGATTGCCGTTACTTTGTGGCCGACCTGCATGCGCTGACAACCCACCCAGACCCGAAGACACTCCATGAGAATGTCAAGAATATAATAGCCGAATATCTGGCGGCAGGGCTCGATCCGGAGAAAAATATACTGTTTGTACAGAGTGATGTGCCGGAACTCTCAGAGATGTATCTTCTTATGAACATGCACGTAGGAATCGGGGAGTTGATGCGCACAGCATCGTTCAAGGACAAGGCTCGCAAGGCATTAGGCATAAAATCAGAATCAGACGAAATCGAAAAAGAGATTATAGGCAATCAGACAAATCAGCGTGTCAATGCAGGACTTCTCACCTACCCCACACTGATGGCAGTAGACATTCTGATACAGAAGGCTGACTTTGTGCCAGTAGGTAAAGATCAGGAGCAACATCTTGAGTTGACTCGTCGCTTCGCTCGCCGTTTCAATTCCTTCTATAACGTAGACTACTTTGGAGAGCCTGTAAATTTCAATTTCGGGGGAGAGGCTGTGAAGGTACCCGGACTGGATGGCTCTGGGAAGATGGGTAAGAGCGAGGGAAATTGCCTATATCTCATTGACGATGAGAAGACACTGCGCAAGAAGGTGATGCGAGCTGTAACAGATGAGGGTCCCAAGGAACCGAACCAGACACCATCACAACCGGTAGAAAATCTTTTCACCCTAATGGATCTTGTCAGTAGCAAAGAGACAACCGACTATTTCCGTCAGGCATACGCTGACTGTTCGATACGCTACGGCGACATGAAGAAGCAATTGGCAGAAGATATCTTGAAGGTAACGCTTCCAATTCGAGAAAGAATACTGGATATCCGAAGCAATGACGAATATCTGAGCAAAGTAGTGCGCCATGGTGCTGAGCGCGCCCGAGCTATCGCTGCCGACACTCTCTGCGACGTCAAACAAATCATGGGTATTCGGAGCATATAATAAATTCGGCTTAGCCGAATTTATTATTGCTGATGGCTGATAATTGATGGTTTATGGTTTATGGTTTTCGGCTGATGGTTTATAGAATATTAACATTCATTATTGGAATCTTTCTTCTGTTGGGATGTGGGAAGAAAGGGGATCCGAAGGTGGCGGTAGCTTTACCTTCGGAGGCATATCTGGTACGGGAGCTTGCAGCTGATGATTTCAATATTGTCATAGTCCTGCCGGAAGGGTTAATCCCGGAGAAAATCCGACCTACCCAACGGGCAATCGACAAGGTTCGGGATTGTGACCTACTGATTTACGCTGACACCCCCGGGTTTGAACATCAGCTTAGCGATTCCGTGGCTCGCAATGTCTTCGACATCACTCGGGCAGACATTTCACGCGTCATAAACACCCTGCCACACCCCTCGAAGGGGGCACCTCTACGTGATCCCAACATAATGTTTTCATTGCGCAACTGCCGCCTTATAGCTTCGCAGATGAAGACACGACTGTCTCGCCGATATCCCAATTATACGGCATATTTGAAAAAGAGAGCGTTGCGACTTGACACCACACTTAAAATTCTTGATGATTCAATATCGGCCGTATTGGCACCGCATTATGGAGAATCCTTTGTGTCTGTAAGACCCACTATGGGCTATTTTGCGCGTGATTACGGCCTTCGACAGATTTATCCGCTCAAGGCCCCGTCTGCCATGACAAAAGAGGAATATCGGACATGGATCGAGGAAGTGCGGGCGGCAAGTCCAAGAGCATTATTCTACGATAATCCTCGAGATTCGATATTTACAGCTAAAGTTGGCAAAGAGTTAGGACTAAAACCGGTGAGACTCAACATCAATAGTTCCGACTTCCTAAGCTCCCTAAAAAGAGCTGCAGACGCAATTCATAATTGAAGATTTTTTGATGCATGATTCATGATTTTTGATGATGCATGATTTCTAATTTCTCATCTATCATCTCTCATTTCTCATTTCTCATTTCTCATTTCTCATCCCTCTAAATGGCACTTAACTGGATTTGGATTGCTTTTTTTCTTATCGCTTTTGTGACGGCAATTGCCAAGAGTGTATTTCTTAACGATGTGGAAGTATGGAGCTTGATTATGAACTCATCGTTCGATCAAGCAGCTTTCGCTTTTGAAGTGTCGTTAGGACTGACGGGAGTACTAACCCTCTGGTTAGGGATCATGAAAATTGGAGAAAAGGGGGGTGTCATGGAATTTTTCAGCCGGCTTATCAGTCCATTTTTCAGTCGTTTGTTTCCCGGCATACCTAAAGATCATCCGGCATATGGGGCAATTTTCATGAATATCTCAGCCAATATGCTTGGTCTTGACAATGCCGCTACACCCATGGGATTGCGAGCCATGCAAGAGATGCAATCGCTGAATCCTAAGAAAGACACGGCCTCGGATGCAATGATTATGTTCCTGGTGCTCAACAGTTCCGGACTCTGCCTGATACCTATCAGCATCATGATGTATCGCGCACAGGGAGGAGCAGCCAACCCCAGTGATGTTTTCATACCGATATTGATAGCCACCGCAGTAGCCACCATCGTAGGCCTTACCGCACTATGTATCAAGCAGCGGATTCGCCCTGACCGAGTATTGATAAGCTGGATAGGAGGAATTGCCTTAGCAGTCGGGCTTATTACATGGTTTTTCACATCGTTGCCGTCAGATAAAATACAGACATACTCCACAGTAGGCGCCAACATACTCCTTTTCAGTGTCATTATAGCATTCTTAGCAGCGGGCATAAGGAGGAAACTCAGGGTTTATGACGTCTTTATCGAGGGAGCCAAAGAGGGCTTTAAGACAGCGGTGATGATTATCCCCTATCTTGTAGCCATACTGGTAGCTATCGGAATGTTTCGAGCCAGTGGAGCACTGGATATTATCACTGGCGGTATAGAGCGACTTGTAGCCATGACCGGGCTTGACACCGAATGGGTAGGAGCATTGCCTACAATGATAATGAAGCCGCTTAGTGGTAGCGGATCCTGCGCCATGATGCTCGATGTAATGAAGACACACGGGGCAGATGCCTTCGTCAGCAAGCTTGCGGCGGCAGTGAGGGGAAGCACCGATACAACCTTCTATATACTTGCCGTCTACTTCGGCAGCGTCGGAGTCTCCAAGACTCGCTATGCAGCAGGCTACGCACTGCTTGCCGACATCGCCGGTGCGATAGCGGCAGTCCTTGTAGCCTACGCATTCTTTTAACTCATAGTCGTATTAATTAACAGACTCATAAACTCATAAACTCATAAACCAACGCAGTAGACAGAATGTTCGTGAACAAACATTCTGTCTCCTGCGTTTTAAATATGAAAATAATTCTTAATCATATGAATGCTATGAATAATGATCTCAATGCTTTGAAAAATGACAAAGGGCCGTTGATGATAGAGATGTATGCCAGCTGGTGTCCTCATTGCCAGCGAATGATGCCTGTAGTAGAAGACCTTAAAGCGCTCTTTGCAGGAAAGGTAAACATCTATCAATTTGATATAGACGAAAACCAAGAGCTTGCCAACGAGCTCAGTGTTGATGGCATCCCCACCTTTATCGTCTACAAAGATGGAGAAGAAGTATGGCGCGGATCCGGTGAGATGCCCGGCAACGTACTTGCTGAAAAAATTCAGTTAGCATTTTAACTCAGAATCAACGAAATTGACTCTGAAGTTGGAAGGTTAGAGGTTGGGGGGATTAGCAGCTATCAACCTTCTCCTTCAAGAATTTGCTTTGTAAATTCTTGAAACCGCCTCATTCACACAGACTATAATTATCACTATCCAATGAAGGGCACAACTATTCTATCCGATTTCCTGAAAGTGCTGGGAGTCCCCTTCACGGGGGACTACTCCGATGCGCGTTTCCGCTCCATGCCATTCCAGTCTTTATTTGGCTTTAGCAGACTCTTAAAGGAATATGGAATAGAGTCTGTTGGAATCTCATTGAGCGACAAAACACAGATTACTAAAATCCCGACACCGTTGATAGCACAGAATGGCTCAGGATTTATCATTATAACAGGATTCCGGAATCTTGAGACGCCACAAGCAACCGTAGACTACGTCTATTATCATGACAAGATGTCGCTTTCGCTGGATGATTTCTTGAAGAAATTCACCGGGGTAGTACTTCTTGCATATCCCTCAGCAGAGTCTTCCGAACCGGACTATGCCAAGCATCATTTCTTTGTCGTTGCAAAGAAGATTAAACTCATATTGCTGATAGCTTTGGTGGCCTTTTTAGTAGGTCTGGGGTATTGGCAATCCGGAATTTATCAACACCTATCGTTGATATTGCTCTCACTGACCGACTTCGCGGGACTTGGCGTATGTTGGCTATTGATACTAAAAACACTTAGAGTAAAAAGTCACACGGCCGATAAGTTTTGTGGCATACTGCAGAAGCATGGATGCGACACAGTGTTAGAGCAGAAATCATCCACCTTTTTCGGACTCTTCAGTTGGAGCGAAGTGGGACTCGCCTATTTCAGCGTATCAGGCATCCTGCTATTTGTATTCCCCCAGAATGTAGGATGGTTAGCACTTATCAATGGTCTTTGCCTACCCTTTACTATCTGGAGCATCACATATCAGAAATTTGTAATAAAGGCATGGTGTGCACTTTGTGTGACAGTTCAATCCCTGTTATGGTTGCAATTTTTCTGCTACTTGTTTGGGGGATGGTGGCACGAAGCTTTTCCGCTCAGACTACCAATCTTCGAGATGGGAGCAGCCTATGTAGTGGTCATGCTCAGTCTCAATCGGCTCATGACTTGGGTAAATAAGACATCACCTTATAGCGGAGATATAAAGTGATATCTTATGATTTATTAGTTTAGGAATTTAAGGAATTGGATTATGAAACAGATATCGAAGATTGACTTATCTCAGATACCGGGGGCAAAGGAATTGACACCGATGGAAATGAACAGCATTCACTTTGAGAACGGCAAACATTCTCAAAACCGCAATGTAGACATCTGATAACTCTAACTACATACTTCTGGCCTCTGACCTCTGACCTATTCTCCGATGCCGATGCCGAAGAGAGCATAGTCGTAGAAGACGGGGTCGTCGGGGCGTAGGATGCGAAGAGTGGCCGTCAGTTGCTCTACACTTTTGCGGTCGTTGGCTTTGCGCGTCAGTATGCCGAGATTGCGAGAAGTGTTGCCTACGTGTATATCGAGAGGAATATATAGCTGACTTTTATCGAGACTGTCCCAGACTCCGAGATCTACTATGCCATCGTCGCGGACCAACCAGCGCAGAGCCATGTTTATGCGCTTGAGTGCCGAGACCTTAAGATTGACAGGGAGACAGCGAGAGTCGGCCACTCCCCCATTCTCCTCGCTAAGCACTTTCAGCATATTCTCTACGAGAGTCCATGCAGGAGTTTCAGATTGCGAAGCACCTACACTTTTACAAAACTCGTTGAGACTACCAAAATCGGAATATATACGTCTTAAGCCACGAAGATAATGTTGGAGATTGCGGGCAAAGAAGGTGCGATGAATATTCAACGTCGGGTCGAGGTCTTCATATCCACGTTCCATCAGGTAGCTGAAAGGCTGATGGTCCATCAGCGTCAGCAGTCGATCGATGTCTCGGCAAATCATTCGCCTGTTGCCCCAGGCGAGTGTAGCTGCCAATACGGACGTTATCTCGATATCTTGGAGCTTGGAATAGCGGCGAGGGAACTGTACGGGGTCATTGTCAATAAACTCCGGCTTATTTATCCTCCGGGCTTCTGTATCTAATAGCTCAATGATATCCTTATCTATCTTATCAATCCAAGTGCTCATATTATAATTTCAGCTTCACCGGCTTTGACTCGCGATTCATACGATCCAAAGAAGTGACCACAAAAGTCAGCCCCTTCACTGAGTTGGGATTACTATCATCAGAAATCAATACGCGATTTAGTGGAGTCACAGCAATGATAGTCTGAGGGTCTGAAATATCGTTGGGATTTTCGTCCGGGAAAAACTCGTAGACTACAAACTTCACAGCATCGGTCTCCTTCTCTCGGCTACCGATGGCCGGGCTTGTCCAAGTCAGGAACGTCTTCCCCCCCTCACGA
Source organism: Muribaculaceae bacterium (assembly GCA_023667015.1). GTDB lineage: Bacteria > Bacteroidota > Bacteroidia > Bacteroidales > Muribaculaceae > Lepagella. The sequence continues at coordinate 152,191 of JAMPAX010000003.1, forward strand.
ACTACCTGAATATTGGATACCGGGTCGGGACGCTTATTATCATCGCCATAAGCGGGAGGGAGAGCTATTGTACTCTGATACTTCAGTGCGAGGGAGTCAGCCACGCCTTTATAATTGTCGGTCACCCAATAGCCGTGCCACCAAACATTGCCACCGACACGTGGGAGCATACGCGATAGTCTTACTTTAGTGTCGAGCTCATTGCGGTCATGGTTTCCCGGGTCGGCAGAGTCCATAGTGCGTTTGGTGTCCTGGCCAATATAGAGATCGGCTTTGACGATATTATCGTTCCACCATTGCACGAGATGTCGGCTTGGAGCAGCCTTCGTGTCGAGCGACCAGTAGAGCTGCGGCACGAGATAGTCAACCCATCCCTTCTTATCCCAGAGAAGGATATCAGCATACAGGTCGTCATAATTCTGCAGACCGTTGGAATTTGAGCCCTTGGGGTCGCTCTTCTTATTTCGCCATATACCGAAGGGAGAGATACCGAAGCGCACCCATGGCTTAGTGCGCTTGATAGTCTTATGAAGTTGTTCAATCAGCAAGTCTACATTATGGCGGCGCCAATCGTTGCGATTCATGCCATTGCCAAACTTGGCATAGCTGGCATCATCCGGGAGCTTCTGTCCGGCAGCGGGATAGGGATAGAAATAGTCATCAATATGAATGGCGTCGACATCATAACGTTTAGTGATATCCTCAACAATCATGCAAATAAAATCACGATTTTCCTGATATGCCGGATCAAAGAGCACCTGACCATTGTAGCGAAAAAACCTATGCGGTTCCTTCTTCGAATCATGGTCGGCAGGGAGTACCTCCTTGGCAGTGGAGGTCACACGATAAGGGTTCAGCCAGGCATGAAACTCCATACCGCGTTTATGAGCCTCCGCAATGGCAAACTCCATAGGATCCCATTCCGGATTGGGCGCCTTCCCGCGACGTCCGGTGAGCCAAGCCGACCAAGGCTCGTATGCCGACTTATAGACAGCATCGGCTGTAGGGCGTACCTGGAAGATTACGGCATTACACCCTGCAGCCTGCAGCTTATCGAATTGCTGGCGAATATACTCTTGAGCCTGGGCAGTAGACTTATTTTGCCACTGGCTCTGGCCGATAACATGTAGCCAAGCACCGCGAAACTCACGCTTAGGATTCTGCGCCAAGGCAACAGAAACGGAACAAAAGGAGAGAAAGAGAAATATGAGGAATTTAAATGATTTCATATAAATAGCCAAAAAAATTACAGAACGGACTGTTTATGGGCGTTCAGACTGCAAATTTAGCAAATAATTATTAATTTTGTGGTTTGAAACAATTCATAAAATTATGAGCGAAGAATTAGCAACGAAATATAACCCCGCAGAGGTAGAAGATAAATGGTATGCCTTCTGGATGGAACATGGTATGTTCCATAGTGTTCCCGATGAGCGGGAGCCTTACTGCATCGTGATCCCACCGCCGAACGTCACCGGAGTGCTCCACATGGGCCACATGCTTAACAACACTATTCAGGACATTCTTGTTCGACGTGCACGCATGCAGGGAAAGAACGCTTTATGGGTGCCAGGCACCGACCATGCTTCCATTGCCACCGAAACCAAGGTGATAGCACGCCTGGCCGAGCAGGGTATTAAGAAAACAGACCTAACTCGCGAGCAGTTTCTGGAACACGCCTGGGACTGGACACACCAACATGGAGGGATCATTCTCCAGCAGCTCCGCAAGCTTGGCGCCTCCTGCGACTGGAGTCGTACTGCCTTCACCATGGATGAACTGCGCTCCAAGAGCGTGGTGAAAGTTTTCTGCGACCTTTACGACAAGGGTCTGATTTATCGCGGACTGCGCATGGTCAACTGGGATCCGCAGAATCGCACGGCCATCTCCGACGACGAGGTAAATTACATACAAGAGCAATCGAAACTCTACTACCTTAAATACTACGTAGCAGGCGATGCCGAAGGACGCTATGCCGTAGTGGCCACCACTCGCCCGGAGACAATCATGGGTGATACCGCCATGTGTATCAATCCAAAAGATCCGAAAAACGAATGGCTCAAGGGTAAGAAGGTGATTGTACCTCTGTTAGGGCGCGAAATTCCCGTAATTGAAGATCGATATGTCGACATAGAGTTTGGTACAGGCTGTCTGAAGGTCACTCCGGCCCATGACAAGAACGACTACATGCTTGGCAAGAATCATAATCTAGAGACTATCGACATCTTCAACGAAGATGGCACGCTCAATGAGCATGGCGGCAAATATGCCGGCATGGATCGCTTCGACTGCCGCAAGGCCATTGCCGACGACCTCAAAGAGGCCGGGCTGATGGAGAAGGTGGAAGACTACACAAATAATGTAGGCTATAGCGAGCGCACAAAGGTAGCTATTGAGCCCCGCTTGTCGTTACAATGGTTTATCAAGATGAAACACTTCGCCGATATCGCCTTAGGCCCCGTCATGGACGATGATATACGCTTTGTGCCTGAGAAATACAAGACTACCTACCGGATTTGGCTTGAAAACATCCAAGACTGGTGTATCAGCCGTCAGCTTTGGTGGGGTCATCGCATTCCGGCATGGTACTATACGGGCAAGGATGGCGAAGAGAAGATCGCCGTAGCTCCTACGATGGAAGAAGCCTTGGAGAAAGCTATCGCTGAGAGTGGAATGCCGCTGAGTCCGGCCGACCTTCGGCGTGACGAAGATGCCCTTGACACATGGTTCTCATCATGGCTCTGGCCCATCACCCTCTTCAATGGCATTCTCGAGCCGGGCAATGAAGATATGAAATACTACTACCCCACCGCCACGCTCGTGACCGGTCCGGATATCATCTTCTTCTGGGTAGCCCGCATGATTATGGCCGGATATGAATATGCCGGGAACAAACCTTTCGACAACGTTTACTTCACCGGTATCGTACGCGACAAAATCGGCCGTAAGATGTCGAAGACTCTCGGCAACTCTCCGGATCCTATCGATTTGATAGAGAAATATGGAGCAGATGGTGTACGTATGGGACTGATGCTCGCTGCCCCGGCAGGTCATGACATTATGTATGATGACTCTCTGTGTGAGCAGGGACGCAACTTCTGCAACAAAATTTGGAACGCCTTCCGCCTGGTAAAGGGATGGGAAGTCAGCGAAACCGCCACACAACCCGACAGTGCCAAACTCGGCCTGAGCTGGTTTGACGACAAGCTCAACAATGCCTTGGCAGAGATGAACGACCTGATGAGCAAATTCCGTATCTCCGAAGCACTGATGACCGTCTACAAGCTCTTCTGGGATGAATTCTCCAGCTGGCTCTTGGAGGTTGTCAAGCCCGCATATGGTCAACCCATAGATCGCGCCACCTTCGATGCTGTTTTAGGACACTTCGACACACTGTTACGTATGCTCCATCCATTCATGCCCTTCATCACCGAAGAGCTGTGGCAGCATCTTGCCGAGCGTAAGGAAGCAGAGAGCATCATGAATGCACAATTGCCCTTTGCTACTGAGTATGACGACCGCATTATAGCCGCCTTTGAGCACCTCAAAGAGGTAGTAGCCGGTATTCGCACCGTCAGAAAGCAGAAGCAGATACCACAGAAAGAGCCGTTGAAACTCTTCATCAAGGGAGCTCACGATGGCACACTCGATGCAATTCTCATAAAGATGGGCAATTTGGATATGATAGACCTGGTAGGTGAAAAGCCTGCCGGATCGGCATCCTTTATTGTAGGGGCTATAGAATATTGCATACCACTCGAAGGGAATATTAATATAGAGGAAGAGATTAAGAAGCTTGAGAAAGATCAGGCATACTACGAAGGATTCCTCAAGACCGTGCGCAAGAAACTAAGCAACGAGCGGTTTGTGGCCAATGCTCCGGAGCAGGTCGTAGCCTTAGAGCGCAAGAAAGAGAGCGACGCCCTCGAGAAGCTAAAAGCCATCGAAGAGAGCCTCGCTGCCCTCCGATAATCATTCAAGGCTCCAAATCCCTTAGAGATTTGGAGCCTTGACGATTATAATGTAATAGTTAGTAATTATCGGTCCATCATTCCTCGTGGGTATGCAACCGGCAGTGACAGCTTTAGGCAATATCATCATTGCAAAGTAGAGATAATTGCTAATTTTATACAACGGGGCTTAGACCCCAATTTTATAAGATCGGGCTTAGTCTGTTGCGGTCTTGGGGCTTTTGGGGTCTATGAGGATATATTGTTTGTAATATGCTATCAACAAAGCTGTGACCGGCAGAGCTATTATCATCCCTATGATTCCAAGTAATGTGCCCCATACGGATAGAGACAATAGAATGATAGCCGGATTCAGTCCGAGTGTCCTTCCCATAATCTTGGGGGTCAATAGATAGTCACAGACACATTGGCTGAAGACATATACGGCTATACATTTCCCAAATTCAGACCAAAAGCCGACAGTCCCGGTCAGAGAGTCCAGATAGCAAAGAATGACAACGGGGATTATAGTGACATACTGTACATAGGGTATCATGTACAATATACCGACAAGCAGTCCCATGACGATGGCCAGAGGAAGGCCGACAATGGAAAATCCTATACAATAGAATACGGATGCACATCCGGCGATGACAGCCTGCGAACGGAAATATGTGTCCATATTAACTTTGATGTCATCAAATATAGGATATACTTTCTCACGATATTTGGGAGGGATAATCTTACGAAAACCGGTCATCAGTTGTCGATAGTCGAGCATGATGAAGATAACGTATATGAAAGTCAAAAGCCATTCTATGGTATGCATTACCACTTCTAACGAAGAAGAGAGAACCGATGTCCCCTTTTTAAACATCTCTACCAATTGCTGAGAATTATAATACCGCCGAAGATTATCGAGATTGAGACTCTGAGTGATATATTCTTGGAAATCAGGCGGCAGGAAAGTGGATGAATGTCCGGATGATGCTTTTATCAGTTTTTCGAGTTGTTCTATTTCATTTATGGACAGCGGCACTAAGATACAGGCAAGTCCACCTATTAAGACAATCGTCTCAATAAGTGTAAGGAAAACGGGGACTACTCTGCTTTTCAGCTTAAGACGTTTTTGTTGAAACTCGACTATGGGCTCAAGAACATATGCTATCAAACAGGCGACGCAAAATGGGAGTAGCACATTCTTCAGATAATTTATAAGCCACACAGAGACAGCAATCACAGCGATAGCCACGATTGCGCGAATAACCTGGTCGAATGTTATAGACTTTCGCATAGCCGTATAGATTTAGTGGATAATAATATTCTAACAAATCCACACAGCATATCGTTTTAACTGAGTCGCAAACTATGTCTAAATTTACTTCCTCTATGTATAGGATGTTTATGAGATGGACTTTGAATTTAAATCGTCCATCTACTTATTAGATGGATACAATAATTTTTGTCAGCTCTTTGATGGGGAGCGTTGCATCGAGCCATACGATCTCCGGATCTCTCTTTAGCCAAGTCAGCTGTTTCTTAGCATATACTCGCGTGTTTTTCTGCAATCTCAATATTGCTCCTTCGAGCGTCATTTCGCCATCCAGATATTTCAGTATCTCTTTGACTCCTACTGTATTTAGCGAATTGAGATCGCGATACTCCATAACATTGCGAATCTCATCAATCAATCCGGCACTGACCATGCGCTCTACTCGCTCATTAATCCTGTGGAAAAGTTTTTGGCGCTCCATTTGTAGTGCGTATTTTTTTATCCGAAATTCGCGTTGCTTTTTCCTGCCGGTGAGCATCGACGAATATGGCTTGCTTGCCTGAATACTGATTTCTACTGCGTGAAATACTCGCTTTGTATTCTGCTTATCAACTCGCTTATAGTACTCAGGATCAAGCCGCTCTAATTCGCCTAATAACCAATCATTTCCCTTTGCATGATGTTCTTGCATGAGGGCTTGACGCACTTGGTCAGTAACTGTAGGCAATTCATCGATACCATTGCAGAGAGCATCTACATACATCATCGACCCCCCACACACCACCGGAATTTTCCCTTCACCCCAGAGTCTCTCGCTAATCTCCAAGGCTGTCCTCTCAAATTCCGATGCGCTGAAATAGCTATCCGGAGGAAGTGTCCCTATAAGATGATGGGGCACAGCTGAAAGCTCCTCTGCAGATGGCTGAGCCGTCACTATTGGCAGCCCGGTATATATCTGCCTGCTGTCGGCAGATATAATCTCTGTCTTCAGCTCACGGGCTACGGCAATAGCCAGGGCCGACTTCCCGGAGGCGGTCGGCCCTGTGATGACAATCATTTGTCGGTCTGCACCTGCAGACTGCTGATTGAGGCGGTTCACTTCGATGCTATCAGTTTGCAAATATTGACGATAACATCAGTAGCTTTCTCCATAGACTGGATAGGAACATACTCATAGCGGCCATGGAAGTTTTCTCCACCGGCAAAGATATTGGGACATGGGAGTCCCTTGAATGAAAGTTGCGCGCCGTCTGTACCTCCACGGATAGGATCTACTAAAGGCTCTACACCGGCCTCACGCATAGCCTCTTCAGCCAGAGTAATGATGTGCATGACGGGTTCTATCTTCTCCCGCATGTTGTAATACTGGTCCGAAATCTCAGCTGTGCAACTGCCGGGGTATTCCTCATTGGTCTTGCGTACGAGATGTTCTATCTCTTTTTTGCGGCTCTCGAAGCGTGCTCGGTCATGGTCACGGATGATGTAGCTGAGTGTTGTCTCCTCTACCGTACCGTTGATTCCCACAAGATGATAGAAGCCCTCGTAGCCCTCAGTATGTTCCGGGGTTTCCCAGCGAGGAAGCATTGAGGCAAACTGGTTGGCTACACGAATTGAGTTGATCATCTTATGCTTGGCTGTTCCGGGATGTACATTGCGTCCCTTTATGGTAATCTTCACCCCGGCTGCGTTGAAGTTTTCAAACTCCAGCTGACCGATTGTACCACCGTCCATTGTATATGCGAAGTCACATCCGAAGAGTTCTACGTCAAACTTGTGGGCACCTTTGCCAATCTCCTCATCCGGGTTGAAAGCAATTCGGATCTTTCCATGTTTAATCTCAGGATGTTCCTGAAGATAAGCTACGGCGGTAATAATTTCTGCAATACCGGCCTTATCATCTGCTCCCAAGAGGGTCGTACCGTCAGTGACGATAAGATCCTGTCCCAAGTAGTTCATAAGCTCCGGAAATTCCGATGGAGAAAGCACGATTTGCTCTCTTTCATTAAGTATGATATCCTTGCCATCATACTTCTCTACGATACGAGGATTGACATGCTTGCCGCTCATATCTGGAGCTGTGTCCAAGTGGGCAATGAATCCTACTGTGGGAAGCTCCTTGTCAGTGTTGGCACGGAGGGTTGCCATCAGGTAACCATTACCATCGAGGGTTATCTCTTCCAGACCCATCTTCTCGAGCTCACCTTTCAGGTATTCTGCAAATACCATCTGGCCCGGAGTTGACGGAGTCATGTTTGTCATATCGTCGCTCTGTGTGTCGAACGTTACGAATTTCAAAAATCGATCTATTACTGTCATGGTCTTTAGATTTTTTACAAAAGTAATAATTTTCTTTCTATTTCTACACCCCCTATCGATTCTTTTTGTAAATTTGCATAAACTCATAAACCATCAAAATTCGGTTCCATCGAATTTTAATTACCTAAGAATATATGAAGAAATTTCTTATTATAGCAGTTGTCGTTGCATGTGTAGCGATATGTGCCCAGAAAGCATTGAACAACCCGGAGGCGTTGGCCGATAATAATGTAGCCGCCAACAATGGTGCATTAACCTCAGGACTACACTATGATAACCTCGACATGGTCGATATCCCTGCCGACATCCCGTCATATCCCAAATCTTATACCGGCTTCCGTCTCTCCTTCAATCCTGAAAACCATACTCCCAATTGGGTAGGATGGGAACTCCTGGCCACGGAGATTGATGGCCCGGAATCCAGATCTAACAAATTCTGGCAAGATGAAAGCGTACGTGGATGCCCCACTCTTGCCGACTACAAGAACTCCGGCTATGATCGCGGACATATATGCCCCGCAGCCGATCAGAAATGGAGCCGACAAGCTATGAATGATTGCTTCGTGCTAACCAACATGTGCCCTCAGGATGGCGCTCTTAATCGTGGAGCTTGGCAGACTCTCGAGCAGAAGGAACGACTGTGGGCTCAAAGAGATTCGGCCATCGTAATCGTCGCCGGACCTTTATATGACCCTGTCGATGTCAAGACTATCGGAGAATCACACGTAAGAGTACCCTCTGCCTTCTTCAAGGCTATATGTGCTCCATATCAAAGTAATCCCAGAGCTATTGCTTTCGTATATCCCAATATGTCAGCACCGGGCAATATGCAAAACTACGTCATGACCATCGATGACCTTGAGAAACTCACGGGATTCGACTTCTTCTCAGCTCTCCCCGACGATATAGAAAATAAAATTGAAGCAGTAGCCTCATTTAAGGAATGGAACAAACAATGACCAATCAAGACACAATCGCGGCTATCGCTACCCCCTCCGGAGAAGGGGGAATAGCCGTAATCAGAATATCCGGTCCTCAAGCTATTACAATTGCTCAATCATGCTGGAAGGGAGCAAATCTGGGTATCGCAGAAAGCCACTCTGCCCATCTCGGCACTATAACCGATACCGATGGCTCCCCCCTCGATCAAGCTGTAGCCACCATCTTTCGCACCCCAAGGTCCTTCACCGGGGAGGATACCGTAGAACTCTCAATCCATGGGGGACGCTGGCTCCAACAGTCTGTGCTTAATAGAATCATTCAGGCCGGTGCTCGCCCGGCCACCGCCGGAGAGTTCTCTCAACGCGCATTTCTCAACGGACGAATAGACCTCGCTCAGGCTGAAGGTATTGCCGATCTTATTGCTGCCAATTCTCATGCCGCCCATCGACTTGCCATATCCCAAACAACCGGCTCCTTCTCCCGGAAGCTTGAACAACTACGTCTGAAACTCATAGACTTCGCGGCAATGCTTGAACTCGAACTCGACTTCTCCGAAGAAGATGTAGAATTTGCCGACCGACAAGCACTGTTGCAACTCTGCGACAAAACCATACTGACAGTAAAAAAACTCACTGAATCCTTCAATGCCGGAAGAATGTATAAAGAAGGAATACCAGTAGTTATTGCCGGAAAACCAAATGCCGGAAAATCCACACTCCTCAACAACCTCCTCGAAGACGACCTCGCCATAGTCTCTGAAATCCCCGGAACCACCCGCGATATTATCGAAGCAACAACCGAAATCAACGGCATCCGATTTCGATTTAGCGACACCGCCGGACTGCACGACTCCACGGAGATAATAGAACAAAAAGGGATAGAACGAGCAATCAAACGAATTGAATCCTCCTCTATAATCCTATGGCTTGTAGACTCCACAGACATCCATTCCGACCAAATGCCGGACTTCAACATCCCCGAAGACAGCACCGTCATTACCGTATACACCAAAGTAGATCTGCTTAATAAAGATGCATATCAAGCTACTCACCACCCTCAAGACCCGCAATCATCAACAAAGCAGGGAGACACATCAAAAATAGAGATCACAATCAGTGCAAAAACCTCAGAAGGGATAGAAGAGCTCAAAGCCAAAATCTCCGAGACAGCATCAATAGACACCGCCACTGACGACATCATCATCAGCAACGCTCGCCACTACTCTGCTCTACTAAGAGCAGCAGAGTCCCTACGCAGGGCACGGCAAACCATCGAACAAGGCCTCTCACCTGTACTAACAGCCATGGACGTAAGAGAAGCCACCGCAGCCATAGCAGAAATAACCGGCCAAATAACGACCACCGACCTCCTCCAAACCATCTTCTCCCACTTCTGCATCGGAAAGTAAGCCGTTGATTATAAATGACATACAATGGCATCAATTGACTGTCATTGAACGTCAAAACTTGAATACACTGCGAAACGCCTTATGCTGATAAAGGTCAGTATAAGGCGTTTCTACGCATTTATTTGTACGGATATTGTACGTCGTTGACCAATCCCACCCCAAGCATCAGCAAGGTGGTGGAGGTTGTGGTGCGTCACGGTACGCTGTGATACGCCACGATACAAATTTTGGAGAAATCAACACGTATGATATGAGTACAAACATTAAAATTGAGAAGATTTGTGAGTGGTGTGGCAACAAGTTCACGGCACAAACAACAGTGACACGCTTCTGCTCGAAGCGGTGTGCGGAGCATTCTTACAAGGAGAGGATGCGTCAAAAGAAAATTGCACTTTCCAATCAGGAGACTCAGGTACAATCATTAAAAGGCAACAAGTGGAAAGATAAAGAGTTTCTAACTCCAACACAAGCGGCTGAATTTCTTGGCATCGGTCGGATGACCATCTATCGCAATATCCGTGACGGGAAAATCAAGGTAAAGAGATTTGACCGAAAAACACTCATCAGCAAAGCTGACATTGCGGCTATGTTTGATTATCTTCCACCGAAAGAAGCAACATCTGCACC
>JAMPAX010000004.1 GCA_023667015.1 Muribaculaceae bacterium
GAACAACTTAGGCTGTAACCGTTGTTTTCCAACGAATTACAGCCTAAGAGCTTTATGTGTCAGGAACTATGTCTTAGTCCTCTATTGCAGCCTGGGCGGCAGCTACGCGGGCGATGGGCACTCGGAATGGTGAGCAGCTTACGTAGTTCATGCCTAATTTGGCACAGAATTTTACTGAGCTTGGCTCACCTCCATGCTCACCACAGATTCCTACTTTAAGCTCGGGCTTGGTGGCTCGGCCTTTCTCTACACCCATTCTTACGAGCTGACCTACACCTTCTTGGTCGAGAACCTCGAACGGATCTACCTTGATGATGCCATGTTCTTTGTAGAATTTCAAGAACTTGGGGGCGTCATCACGGCTGAAGCCGAAGGTCATCTGTGTGAGGTCGTTGGTTCCGAAGGAGAAGAAGTCTGCTACTTCGGCAATCTGATTTGCAGTCAGTGCAGCTCTAGGAACCTCAATCATTGTACCAATCTTATAAGCGATTGTGTCTCCCTTCTCTTCGAATACCTTGTTAGCGGTAATGTTGATGACAGCTGCCTGGTTCTGAAGCTCTTTGAGAGAACCTACAAGGGGCACCATGATTTCTGGATATACCTTGATACCTTTAGACTTGCAGTTGAGGGCGGCTTCGATGATGGCACGTGTCTGCATCTCGGTGATCTCAGGATATGTGATTCCGAGACGGCATCCACGGTGACCAAGCATGGGGTTGAACTCTTCGAGAGAGTCTACCTTAGCCTTTACCTGTTCGAGTGTGAGACCCATTTCTTCAGCGAGCTCTTTCTGAGTAGCTGTCTGGTGGGGTACGAACTCATGCAAGGGGGGATCAAGAAGGCGGATTGTCACTCCATAACCATCCATGGCTTCAAAGATTCCTTCGAAGTCACCACGCTGCATGGGAAGGAGCTTAGCGAGAGCTATGCGACGACCTTCGAGGTCAGAAGCAAGAATCATCTCACGAACGACTTTGATACGATCGCCTTCAAAGAACATATGTTCTGTACGGCAGAGACCTATACCCTGAGCACCGAACTTGCGAGCCTGAGAAGCATCGCGAGGAGTATCAGCATTAGTGCGAACGAGAGTCTTAGTGTATTTAGCAGCGAGGTTCATGATAGCAGCGAAGTCACCACCAATTTCCGGTTCTGTGGTGGGCACCTGACCGTCATATACGTCGCCGGTAGAACCATTGAGAGAAATCCAGTCACCTTCTTTATATACGTGGCCATCCATTTCTACTGTCTTGGCTTCGTAGTCTACTTTGATTTCACCTGCACCTGAAACACAGCACTTACCCATACCGCGGGCTACTACTGCTGCATGACTGGTCATACCACCACGCATTGTAAGGATACCTTGAGCAACGGCCATACCACGAAGGTCTTCGGGAGAGGTCTCAATACGAACGAGAACGACTTTCTTTTTCTTTTCGGCCCATTCCTCTGCATCTTCAGCGGAGAAGACAATCATACCGGTAGCGGCACCGGGAGAAGCGGGGAGACCCTTAGCAACGACTTTAGCACGCTTAAGAGCGGACTTGTCAAATACGGGGTGGAGGAGCTCATCTAGTTTTTGGGGCTCCATACGGAGAAGAGCAGTTTTTTCGTCAATCATGCCGTCGCGCAGAAGATCCATAGCAATTTTAACCATTGCATCACCGGTACGCTTACCATTACGAGTCTGGAGCATCCAGAGTTTGCCGTCCTGAATAGTGAACTCCATGTCCTGCATATCCTTATAGTAGTCCTCAAGGTGGTGAGCTATGCTGATAAGTTGCTCAGCGAGGTCAGGCATAGTTTCTTCCAGAGCGGGATATTTTGAGCGGCGTTCCTCTTCGGAGATACCTTGAAGGGTAGCCCAACGGCGAGAACCTTCGATAGTAATCTGCTGAGGAGTGCGGATACCTGCAACAACGTCTTCACCCTGAGCGTTGATAAGATACTCACCATTGAAGATATTTTCGCCGGTGGCAGCGTCACGGCTAAATGCCACGCCGGTAGCAGAATTGTTGCCCATATTGCCATATACCATAGCCTGAACATTCACAGCAGTACCCCATTCTTCGGGGATCTGGTTCATACGGCGATAGATAATAGCGCGCTCGTTCATCCAAGAATCGAATACGGCACAGATACCACCCCAGAGCTGTTCCCAAGCGGAAGTAGGAAAGTCCTTACCAGTATAGTTCTTCACTGCCTCTTTGAAGAGAGTGACGAGTTTCTTGAGGTCGTCAACATCTAGTTCGGAATCGAACTTAATACCCTTTTCCTCTTTCACCTTTTCCATGATAGCCTCAAAGGGATCGATATCAGTCTTCTTAGCTGGCTTCATACCTAAAACAACATCGCCATACATCTGAACGAAGCGACGATAAGAGTCCCATGCGAAGCGGGGATTGCCGCTTTTTTCGGCCATAGTAGCAACGGTAGCATCGTTCATACCGAGGTTTAGGACAGTGTCCATCATACCGGGCATAGAAGCGCGAGCTCCGGAGCGTACAGAAACGAGAAGGGGATTAGAAGAGTCGTCAAATTTTTTACCGGTGAGTTTTTCAACGTGGGCGATAGCCTTTTCCACATCAGCTTTGATATCTTCTACGACCTTATCCCGGCCATATTGAGTATATTCAGTGCAGACTTCGGTTGTAATTGTAAAACCTGGAGGAACAGGCATTCCAAGCAGGTTCATCTCGGCCAGGTTGGCTCCTTTGCCACCGAGGAGATTTCTCATCGAGGCATTTCCTTCGGCCTTACCATCGCCGAATGTGTAGATTTTCTGTGCCATTTTTTGGTTAATATGTTTTTATTCAGATTAGTAATCTATCGAGCAATAGAGATGAAAGCCGATTCGGGGGGCTCCGTAATCAGTATCCATCAATAATAACTGCAAATTTAATAAAAAGTTCGGAAATATTCCATACTATATGAACTTTTCATTTTATGAAATGGGCTCTAAAGTGTAAATGCAGCGCCGTTGCCCCAATCCCAAACGCCATCAGCTACTTCTGCAAAATTACATTTCGCAATACCTAGATCGATAAGCTGTGTCGGTTTAATTTCCGGGATACCGATTCTTACCACAGGCTGTTCATCTTTAGTCCCAATCCATAGACGCACCGGTCGCTTGTTCATAGAAGAGGGTGCGGCAGCCACAGCTTTCAGGCCATCCATAAGATAAGGGAAAGTCTTAAGAGCTTTTTGCAGAGGCCAACCTTTGCGCTCAACATAGAAATTCTCCGGTGACATAGACTTTATATGAGCGAGCTTCATTGCAAACCGAGCTAAAGGGCGTGGCGGCTCTATGGTATCCTTATATCCCATTAGAATTATAAAAGGTATTTCCTGACCTGCTCTTAAAGGGATATCAATATTATCTCGCGAGAAAGTGCCACCTACGAAGCAAGTAGCGATTCCCATAACAGTAGCTTGGAGTACGATTTGTTCTGCAAAGAAACCGGCACGTTCCTTAACATCGCTATAATTATTATCGCAAACTACGGCAATATAATTGCGAGCATTACGAAAGAAACCATAGGATTTATTAAACTTTGCAATAGCTGAAGAGTTATCAGTAATCAGATGATATTCGAGACCGGCCTCATGGGTGTTTATCATAGTAAGGTCAGCCTTAAGAGTACGAACATGCTGAGCAGAAAGGGGGAGTTCTCTGAAAGATCGTACGGAATGTCGCTGCTGTATTTCTTGAAGTGTCATAGAATCAACGTTTCACTAGTCGGCATACGTTCTCCACATGCTGAGTATGCGGGAACATATCTACCGGCTGAATATTAGTAACTATATAGTGAGAGTCGAGCAGAGCAAGATCACGAGCCTGAGTGGCAGGATTACAACTGACATACACTATAACATCGGGAAGAGCATTGAGAATTGTTTTAATAACATCCTCATGCATACCTGCGCGAGGAGGGTCGATAATCATAATATCCGGACGACTGTGGGAGGCGATAAAATCCGGTGTCAGAATATCCTTCATATCACCTGCAAAGAACTCAGTATTATCTATACCATTAATGGCAGAGTTAATTTTAGCATCTTCAATAGCTTCCTCAACGTACTCTATACCTATAACCTTCTTAGCCTGGCGAGCCACAAAATTTGCAATTGTGCCGGTGCCCGTATATAAGTCGTAGACTACAGACTGGGGAGAATCCACATCTACCGGGTCAAGACCGGCAAAATCCCGAGCCACCTCATAAAGTTTCAAAGCCTGTTCCGAATTTGTTTGATAGAACGACTTAGCATTCACCCTAAAAGTCAAATCTCCCATTGATTCCTCAATATAGTCTTTACCCTTAAAGGGGATAATATCAAGACCTTGAAGAGTATCGTTGGCCTTCAAATTAACAGCATATACGATTGAGGTAAGCTCAGGAAAATTATCGTTTAATGCTTGGAGCAACTCAAGACCCTTGGAAATTTCTGAGTCTCCAAAACTCAGACACAACATATTTTTACCCGAAGATGCAAGTCGAAGCATCAGAGTACGCAATAATCCTGAATTATTGCGAATGTCATAGAAAGAGAGTCCATTATCGTCTGCATAATTATAAATAAAATTACGCAGACGATTGCCTAAATCTTTCTGTAGATGACACTCAGATATATGAAGTACCTTATCGAAAGCACCAGGAATATGAAAACCCAAAGCATTGGGAGAGTCTTCGAAATCCACGCCGGATTTAATCTCATCCCATGTGCGCCACTTCTTATTGGAGAATGTATACTCCATTTTATTTCTATACCCGAATGGATCATCCACACCTAAAATAGGGGAGACCTCCGGGAGTTCAACCTTGGAAATACGACGTAAGACCTCCGCTACCTGCTGTTGCTTATACTTCAGCTGAGAAGGGTAAGCTAAATGTTGCCATTTGCAACCACCACATATAGAAAAATGAGGGCAAATAGGCTCAATACGTTCTTCAGAAGGTTTCAACAGATTAAGAATTTCACCCTCAGCATAGCTATGCTTTTTTCTGCGAAGCTTGACATCCGCCACATCTCCCGGCGCGGCATAAGGAATGAATACAACAATCTTATCATCGCTGTCCGGATTCAAAGCAACCTTAGCAACAGCTTTGCCTTCAGCAGCAAAGCCCGTAATCTCTATATTATATAGTATAGGTAGTTCTTTCTTTCTTCTTGCCATAACTGCAAAATTACAAAAAATATGGTTAAATTTGCGAAATATGATAAAGAATTCAATAACGATAGTAATCCCTGTTAAAAACCGTTCAGAAATTGTAGGGCGAACACTTAAATCAATATCTGAGCAGACCTTTAGACCGCTGTCAGTGGTTCTTGTAGATAATGGTTCTACAGACAACACAATGAAGGTGCTTGAAGATTGGGGGAAAGCCAATAGGGGAGAAGACTTCAATATCATGATTATCAGCGAGCCTAAACCGGGAGCAGCGGCAGCAAGAAACGCCGGATTAGCCAAAGTGGAGACACCATGGACAATGTTTTTCGACAGCGATGACATCATGCTTCCCACTCATATATCTCGATCGGAACAACTTATATCATCTCATGCCGATACAGACTTAATAGGTTGGGACGTAAGAATTCATAAAAGTGATAATACCGAAGAAATCGGGGGGTTTACTGAAAAAAACTTAGCTTACAATTCCCTAATGCACGGATGCCTGTCAACACAGCGATATGTTGCCAAGACAGAACTATTTCGCAAAGCAGGAGGATGGCGCGATGACATTCGTTATTGGGATGATATAGAACTTGGTTCGAGGCTTATGCAATTACACCCTCGTGTCCTTAAGACTGATGCAAATAGCAACTATGGAGAGACTGTACGAGTATATTTCACTCCGGTGTCAATCTCCAGTACATCATATTCCGTAAACTACGAGAAAGGAATCAAGGCACTTGAAGCAATCGCAGAGTCATATAAATGCTATGGTCCGGAAAGTCATGTAAATCTCAAAAAAATTATCTTTGCTGCCGATTGTGTGAGGGAGGGCCTTACGCAAGCCCGCGAATTATACGATACAACACTGCGTCATGAAAACAAAAGTATCAATCGTTTAATATATAATATCGCTTACCAATGGAAACTCATGGGACTGCCGGGAGCAGCAAGAATATTCGGCAGATTTCTTGTATGACTCGACTTTCTATGTACCTCGAGCATAGGAAAGTCGAAATTGACAAGCAGTTCTAACTTGCGAAAAGTAGAAAAAAAGTCGCTCAACTCGAGCGACTTTTTTTAATTTGAATATTGTAAGTTGGGGTATTATTTCACCATAATTTTCTTGCCTGCAGCAATGTATAGACCGGCGGGAAGGGTCTTAACATCGTCGGCATTAGCATTCATCTTCACTACTCGACCGTCAATAGCATAGATAGTAAACACTTCCGGCATATCGGCAGGAATGGACTCTACAGCAGATTCGGGAGCAATGATATATGGAACTCGGATATTGACAATCTTACCATTGAGACTGATAGAACCCGAAGCGGTAGCGAATGAATACTCACCGGGATATGTAGCAGCAGACTGAGTTGTAAAGACAAGAGACTTATCATCTTTCTTGCGACCCCAGAAAAGATAGCTACATACAGAGCTACGCATCCAGCTGGGCTGAGCATTTACAAGTTCGAGGCTCTCAGCATCGGGGAAAGTTATTGTAATCTCACCCAGAGAGGAAACAGCGGCTTCGTTGCTCGGGTAGATTGAATAGTTAACGCCGGAAGAAACTACAGTGTAGTCGTAATTCAATTCATTGCAAAATTCAGTACCGGAATCAATACGATAGAGTTTATTGCCAATAACGAGGCGATAATTGCCCGGGGCCGGAGTTATGTCCTGGTCAGCACCATTAAGATTTGTTAACAAGATCTGGCGTTGGTAGTCAGGCACTGATTTATCTGTATTCTTTGAAGCAACGTAACGGAATAACTTATCTCCAAGAGTGCCATTTTCATTGACAGGATAGATCCAGACTGATACCATATTATTGACAGTCTGCACGATATTGCCTTCAGGGATGGTAAGAGTAATCACTCCGGGGAAGTAAGTGATCTCTCCTGGGGCGGGATTGGGAGTTGGCTTGCCATTCAGATAATTCTGAATAATGTAGCTTTCGTTGATTTCAGGGCTTTCAGACTCTGCTCCTTTTTCATCTATCAAAGTGAAAGCACCCTTGGAGAGACACACCTTCCAGGTAGTAGGTCTCGTCAAAGGATAATCGAGATACATCTTGACGGTATTTCCGACCACTTCAATCTCAGGGTGATAATAGATGGTAGACTCTTTGGAGAAGAGGTCGAAGATTTCAATTACTTTGGTAGCGTCAGTACTACGACGCAATTCCTTAGCATTGGTGAAAGTGAGTTCAAGTTCATAGAGTTGATCTACAACACCGGCGGGAGGATTGAAATAGAACTCGAAGGGCTTGATAGTATAGTTGGCCACAACTTCCTGTGATGGAGTCCTTTCATCGCCAAGCAGAAAATAGCCTTCATCAATAACGATACGATAGTTACCGGCCTCTTGTACGGGAGGGGTAATATAAAAGGCCAGTTGCCAGATGTCAGCAAAAGTACTATCGTAAGATAGAAGCTTAGTGTTGCTGGAAGGTACGACAGACATTACCTGATCCTCATAATAGAGGTAGGCAAACTTTTCTGCATCACGATTAGGCTCTGCCTTCTGTTTGAAATTGAAAAGGCAGGAATAGATACCTTCTGAGATGTCATTACGATTGATGTTGCCGGTTGCTGGTTCAAAGTGAGAAAACTGACTGAGACCACTATTGGCAATATTAGCATCGTCAGCGAATGCCGGAGCAGTCATGACTACCGCTACAAGTGGGAGTAAGAATTTCTTCATATTTATAAATTTAATTACTTATGTTTTAGGTTTTCATCGGTTAGACTCTTAGAGACTCCTTATGCGTTTAGTCAAATGGAGCATATAAATTATATCGTTTGATTCCGCTAAATTAATACATTTTTTATGAAAAACAAAAAAATTATCTCATTTTTCGATAAAAATTAGAAAATAGAGTGGACTTTTTAGGTATGGACAACAACCTTATTCCAAATACGCTTGGAACTAAAAATGGACAAAAATTGTTGATTCAATGGATAGATACTTAAACTAATACTTAATTATGGATAAGAAGACTTTTATTGGCAATGTTTCCTCTCAGTTGGAAACATATATTGACAATTTTACAATTTATGGTAAAAATAGCCAGATACGCATCAATCCTCTGACGCTTACAACAGAGTTGGTGACCGGCACAGACTTTCAAAGTGCACTTGCAGATTCAGAGGAAACTGTAGAAGTCTCGGCAGCAGCCCACGGCATGGAGAATCAAGACGGAGCAGACTATCAAGTTAGTCAGAATCCCGATTTTATTCCAGTAGCTAAACTCATACATCAGATCGACGGAAAAGTGCAGCCGAATTCAATTGAGATTGAGAAATTAGCGGCCAGCTATAACTTATAACTCAATAGGGTGTATCATAAAACGTCCCTACGTTAGGATTTATGATATACCCCCATGAAGTTGAGGTTTGAAGCCGGAAAGTTCGTTGTTAGAGTTATTTTATGAGAATTTTTTCAATAAATTGGAAAGTATTATCGTTAAACAAATAAGTAGATGTTCAATTTTAATTCAAACTTTCTGCTTGCTCTTTTTGGACATATTCTCCCCTCTCATCAGTCATAATGCTCGCATTATTCCTTCTTCGAGTGAAGAAACTGTCACAAAAAAAACGCGCATAAAGTTTAAATTTAAATTGACCATCTACTTAATCTGGTTTAAACAGATAATAGATAGAAATTGCTATAATGAAACTTGAAGAAATAAAATCTCCGGCTGATTTAAAGCAAATTCCGGAGTCTGAACTGCCGCAACTATGCGATGAATTGCGGAAGGTGT
The DNA here is from genome assembly GCA_023667015.1 of Muribaculaceae bacterium. Classification (GTDB taxonomy): domain Bacteria; phylum Bacteroidota; class Bacteroidia; order Bacteroidales; family Muribaculaceae; genus Lepagella. The sequence goes on from JAMPAX010000004.1 coordinate 8,940, forward strand.
TGCTTGAGAAGCTAAGTCATCATGGCGGCCATACCGGTCCTAATCTTGGATTCCTGGAGGCTACTGTTGCTCTCCACTATGTTTTTGATGCGCCGAAAGACAAGATTGTCTTTGACGTGTCTCATCAAACGTATGTCCACAAGATGCTGACCGGTCGTATTGATGCATTCTTGTATCCCGACAAGTATGATTATGTCACCGGATATACAAATCCCGAAGAAAGTCCCTACGACCTATTCGCTATTGGACACACATCAACATCAATAGCACTTGCCGATGGCCTTGCCAAGGCTCGTGATATAATAGGAGGAGATGAGAATGTCGTAGCCGTAATAGGAGACGGATCGCTAAGCGGGGGAGAGGCATTTGAAGGACTCGACTCCGCTGCAGAACGAGACTCCAACTTTATAGTCATTATTAATGACAACGACCAATCAATAGCAGAGAACCATGGCGGCCTCTATCGCAACTTGGCAGAGTTACGCTCCACAGATGGGAACGCAGAATGCAACTTTTTCAAAGTCTTGGGGCTAGACTATACCTATGTAGCATATGGCAACGACGTCATAGCCCTCGTAGAAGCCTTCAGAAAAGTAAAGGATATCAAGCATCCTATAGTAGTCCACGTAAATACCCAGAAGGGGAAAGGATATGCTCCGGCAGAGACACACAAAGAGGCATGGCACTTCACAGCACCCTTTGATATTCCCACAGGGCAGTCCCTAAATATTGATAATAGCGAAAGCTATGATGAAATATTTGCAGCCCACATGCTTGAGCGAATCAAACGTAATCCCAAGACAGTAGTAATGACTGCAGGCACTCCGGGAGTTTTGGGATTCACACCCGAACTCCGCAGAGAAGCCGGACAGAACTTTATAGACGTAGGTATTGCAGAGCAGGATGCTGTAGGTATGGGATCCGGTCTTGCCAAAGGGGGAGCAGTCCCTGTGTTTGGAGTAGTCAGCAGTTTCCTTCAGCGTACTTATGACCAACTCAGCCAAGATGTTGGTATCAACAAGCAGCCCCTTGTAGTCAATATATTCTATGGTAGTGTTGCCGGCATGAATGATATGACCCACTTGGGATGGTTTGACATTCCTCTTGTTTCGAATATACCCAATTGGATATTTATGGCACCTACATGTGCTGAAGAATATCTAAGAATGCTAGATTGGGCAATGACACAGCGACAACATCCTGTAGCTGTACGTGTACCAGGATTTGGAGTAAAACACTCAGACCGTCCATTTCCCTGCGATTATTCATCGGAAATTAATAAATTTGAGATGGTCAAGCAAGGGAAAGATGTAGCCATAATCGCAGCAGGAGGAATGTTCTGGCTCGGTGAAGAAGTAGCCGACGCCCTAAATAAAGAAGGGATAGAAATAACTCTTATCAATCCGCGATTCTTAAGCGGATTGGATACCGAAATGCTTAACACCATAAAATCCGACCACATGATGGTAATGACACTGGAGGATGGATGTCTGGATGGAGGTTTCGGCGAGAAAGTAGCACGATATTACGGACCTTCAGAGATGCGTACCGAATGCTATGGACTTCCGAAGAAATTCGAAGATCGCTACAAACTAAAAGAAGTGCTCAAGACAGCAGGCTTGACAGCCGATCAGCTTGTAAGCCGCATAAAAAAAATCATACTTTAAGAGATGGATTCTAAGAAAATAGCAGAATAAAAAGGCTCCCAAATTGGGAGCCTTTTTATTCTGCTACAACATTTTGTCGGGTTATATCATTCATCTTTTTCTTATTGGCTTCATCGAGTTTATCCTGATTGAAACCTACTACAATCGCAAACCCCAAAGCGTATTTGAAAGCCTTCTGAATCTCCGGATTGTTACGGTCTTCTGCCGACATTTCCTTGACATTGTCAACTCCGGTTTCCTTCTTAATAAACTCAATAGCATACTGAGCCTGATCTATCATATCAGAATAGTCATCTTGCGTCAGCTCCTTTTGACTCTTGACCTTCTCAGAGAGAGCTTCACACTTCTCAGGGTCATAACCGGAGTTTGAGCATGCGGAACAAATAAATACTAAAATCACCGCAAAGGTTATAATAAACTGTTTCATAATAAATTATTTAATTTATATTATTGACATCAAAATATAATATTTAGTAACAAATAAGCTATCACTGATTGCATAATTGCCTGATCATCAATGTAGGGATGCAACCCGGTGCAACCGTTTTCCATAGATTTCACATCTTCGGAGGATGGATGCACCAAGGTGCTTCCCTACAATTCAATGCATTAGCATAGTTAAGTAGTTCTAATGAGTTAGAGACACTACAAAAATACAAAAAATGTTAATAAAATTTAAACCTAATGAAAGATTAATTTGTTCTAAAATTATGAAAAGATTCCTCTTGTTAACTATTATTTTAACCATGAGTATATTAACCACCTTAGGCAATGAGCCCGACATCACTCTTCCTGCTCCTCAAATTCGTCAGAATGGGATGAGTCTGGATATGGCTCTCAAAGATCGACGAAGTGTTCGTGAGTTTGACCCGACACTTCCACTGTCGTTGCAACAAATATCGAACATACTGTGGGCAGCATGTGGTATGAATCGTCCTGAAGAGGGAAAGTTTACAAACCCCACGGCAATGAATACCCAAGAGATAAGCGTATATGTTTTCGACAACGAGGCGGCATACCTATATATCCCTCAGACCAATGTATTGAGAAAAGTAGCACCCGGAGATCATCGCGACCTCATAGCCGGCACAGCAGCATTTAATCAAGACTTTGTAAAAGATGCACCGATATCCATACTAATAGTAGCCGACTACGGAAAATTCGAGATGCCGGACGATAGATCGAAACAGATGGCATTGATAGATGGAGGAATTGTATGCGAAAACATTAATCTCTACTGTATTGCCAATGGATTGGCAACAGTGCCACGAGCCACGATGGATGTAGCAGCATTAACCAAACTCTTAAAGCTCACTGAGAAACAGCTACCAATCCTCAACAATCCAATAGGGTATGAGCGCCACTAGAGCTATGCGATAGCACGAAGGCTTGGTAGACAAAACTAAAAGATGTAAATTTGCAGTCCGGTTCCACCGGATATATAACCCAAAATAACCTGAAATCGCCATGATAATACAATTATTGTTCGTGCTTGCCGCGATAATAGTGGGAGCAAGACTCGGAGGTATTGGACTCGGAGTCATGGGAGGCGTAGGTATAGCCATACTGGTATTTATATTTGGACTTGAACCGGGAGCTCCACCAATCGATGTAATGCTAATGATAGCGGCCGTCATCTCAGCAGCCGCAGCTATGCAATCAGCAGGAGGTCTTGACTATCTGGTGACTCTGGCAGAGAAGATGCTTCGACGTCATCCCAGTCAGGTTACAATCCTAAGTCCGCTGGTAACATATGCATTTACATTTGTAGCCGGCACAGGCCATGTTGCATATTCAGTACTTCCGGTGATAGCCGAGGTAGCACGTCAATCTAAAATTCGTCCGGAACGCCCCTTAGGCATCGCTGTAATCGCCTCACAACAAGCAATTACTGCCAGTCCGATATCAGCAGCTACAGTAGCACTTTTAGGGCTATTGACAGGCTTTGATATCACACTTTTTGACATACTTAAAATATCAATTCCGGCAACCCTCGTGGGAGTATTGATTGGCGCCTTCTGCTCGATGAAAGTCGGCAAAGAGCTTATGGATGATCCTGAATATCAGAAAAGGATAAAGACCGGGATGATAAAAGAAAATGACAAAGAAGTCAATGAGATTAAATCCATGTGGAAAGCTAAGACATCGGTGATTCTCTTTGTACTGTCTACGGTTTTAATAGTTCTCTTCGGCTCCATACCGGCTATGAGACCCTCCTTTGGAGGCACACCCATAGAAATGCCCGCCTTAATAGAGATTCTAATGCTCTCAACATGTGCGATTATTCTGCTTATAGGAGGAATAGACGGAATCGCGCCAACACAGGGTAGTGTCTTCTCAGCAGGGATGCAAGCAGTAATAGCCATCTTCGGAATTGCATGGATGGGAGACACCTTTATCCATGGCAATCTCGACACTCTTACAGAATCTATCCAAGGCTTCGTTACCGATATGCCATGGCTCTTTGGACTCGCTCTGTTTATCATGTCAATCCTTCTATATAGCCAAGCAGCCACAGTCAGAGCCGTCATGCCGCTCGGAATTGCACTCGGCTTGAATCCAATGATGTTGATAGCCCTCTTTCCGGCAACCAATGGCTACTTCTTCATTCCGAATTATCCTACAATAGTTGCTGCTATCAACTTCGACCGCACCGGAACAACCCGAATTGGAAAGTATATCCTCAATCACTCGTTTATGATGCCGGGACTTGTGGCAACAATTGCCGCATTACTAACGGGATTGTTATTAATCCACATATTCTAATTATAATCAGAAATTACTAACCCCAAAATAAAGATACATATGAAAAACGTGAAAAGAATGCTGCTATTCGCAGTGATGACACTTTTTGGTACGCTGATAATTCAAGCTGCCGGACTCCCCAAGATCCATATCCTCGCTACAGGAGGCACAATCGCCGGATCCGGCTCCAGTGCGACCAACACCAACTACACTGCCGGCCAGGTAGCAATTGGCTCACTGCTTGACGCAGTTCCTGAAATACAGAAGATTGCCGACGTAACCGGAGAACAAATTGTCAGCATAGGCTCACAAGACATGAACGACGAGGTATGGTTAACGCTCGCCAAGAGAATCAACGATTTGCTCGCCGGCGATTGCGATGGCATCGTTATCACTCATGGAACTGACACAATGGAAGAGACAGCCTATTTCCTCAATCTGACCGTAAAGAGTGACAAGCCTGTAGTATTGACAGGAGCTATGCGTCCGTCGACTGCACTCAGTGCAGATGGACCTCTCAACCTCTACAATGCAGTAGTCACAGCAGCATCCGCCGACTCTCGCGGCAAAGGGGTGCTTGTTGCAATGAACGGTCTAATTCTCGGAGCTCACAGTACTCAGAAGATGAATACAGTAGACGTTGAAACGTTCCAAGCTCCCAATGATGGTGCGCTGGGATATATCTTCAATGGCAAGACATACTATAATGTAGCTCCACTCAAAAAACATACAGTAAATTCCGTATTCGATATAACCAATCTCGACAAGCTTCCAAAAGTAGGTATCGTATACAGCTATTCCAATGTAGAAGCAGACGTGATGGATCCATTCCTCAATGGAGGTTATCAGGGCATAGTTCACGCCGGTGTCGGCAATGGTAACTACCATAAGAACCTCTTTCCAAAACTTCTCGAAGCGCGCAAAAAAGGAATCTTAGTAGTACGTTCCAGCAGAGTTCCCACCGGACCTACTACTCTCGATGGAGAAGTGGACGATGCATCCTATGAGTTTGTAGCCTCTGAGGAACTTAATCCACAGAAAGCACGCGTCTTACTGATGCTCGCGCTCACAAAGACAAAAGATTGGAAACAAATTCAACAATACTTCGAGGAATACTAATTCAAAATCCGGCACATAGCCGGATTTTGAAAGTTGAAAGTTGAAAGAAAATTGATTCGATAAATTCTTCAATTACAAAAACGATAATAACATGAAAAAAACTCTGATTATTAGTGCCGCCGCGCTCGTGGGTATCCCCGTCGGCTATGCGCAATCATCATCACCGAGCATTAATCGTGGTGAAGAGAAAGGCCTGATTGAAACTTTGGCCAACATTGAAAAGAAAACCGACAAGTTCAATCTCTATCTCAATATGCATGGAGACTATGAGATGAACTGGGAAGGCTCCGATTTCCAGGAGGGAAAATTCCAGATGAAACAACTCCGAATCGAAGCCAAGGGAGATATCAACGACTGGTTGAGCTATCGCTATCGCCAGCGCCTCAACAAAGGAGACAACCCCAATGGCTACCGCGACAACCTGCTAAATAGCATTGACATCGCCGGAATCGGATTGAAGTTCAACAAATGGCAACTCTTCCTCGGTAAGCAATGTGCGGCTTATGGTGGTATTGAGTTTGATCTCAACCCAATCGAAATCTACCAGTATTCCGACATGGTCAACAACATGAGCAACTTCATGAGCGGTATCGATGTAGGCTACAACTTCACCCCCGCGCAGCAGTTGCGTTTCCAGATACTTAATGCCTACAACGGCACAAGCTACGATATGTATGGCGATTATACCAAGGCCAAACTCCCTATGGTATACACTCTCAACTGGAATGGCAATTTCAACGATTTTTACAAGACTCGCTGGTCAGCATCCATCATGAATGAAACCAAAGATGCCCACATGTACTACTTCGCATTAGGCAACGAGTTTAACTTCACCGATAAGTTTGGAGCCTATTTCGACTGGTTGTACTCCCTTGAGGGTGTAGACCGCAAGGGTATCATCACCAACATTGTAGGCGGCGAGACCAGAGATGGTGTGAAATATAACGCTACAAAAGCATCATACATGTCATTCATTCTTCATCTCAACTATCGTTTCCTTCCCAACTGGAACGTATTCCTAAAAGGAATGTACGAGACTGCCGGAATTTCAAAGACCCACATCAATAAGGCCACCAACGAAAAGGTTGCAAAAGGGAATTATAGCACAACCTACAGCTACATTGGAGGCGTAGAATACTATCCCTTTAAAGACCGCAATCTCCATTTCTTTGCCACCTACGTAGGGCAGAGTCATGTCTTCAGCAGCAAAGCCAAGATATTAGGTCAAGACAATTACAACACCAGTCGTTTCTCGCTCGGTTTTATCTGGCAGATGCCGGTGTTCTAAAAAAGGGCCGCTTTGCGGCCTTTTTTTTGGAGTTGTTTGTTGAAAGTTAAGGGACGTTTATAATATTATGAGAGAAAGATTAATTACATACGCAATTTTCGGATGCTTGATGGCAAGTAGTTTCAACATGGTGGCCAAGTCTTTAAAACCGGGGGCTGAGCGTCAGAAATATGAAGTGATTGTTGATTCAGAGGGAGTAATGCGGCGTTCTGACAATGGTCAGGAAGTTAGTTATTATGGTACAAATTATACTACTCCCTTTGCTTACGCCTATCGCGCTCTCGGCTATGAAGGAAAAGATCGCAAGGAGGCTATCTGTCGTGACATCTACCATATATCTCGTCTTGGGCTCAATGCTTTTAGATTGCACCTTTGGGATGCGGAGCTGGCCGATAGTACCGGCAATTTGATAAATAATGAACATCTCGACCTTCTCGATTTCACGATTGCTGAATTTGAGAAGAGGGGGATTGACATATTGCTGACTGCACAGACAAATTTCGGCAATGGCTATCCGGAACGGAATATAGATACCGGGGCCTTCACCTATGACTTTGCTAAATGCGAGATCCATGAGAATCCTGAGGCACAAGCGATACAGGAGCGATATCTCAAGCAGTTGGTTAAACACGTTAATCCCTACACCGGCCGAAGTTACGCTAATGACAAAGCAATCATCGGCATTGAGATCAACAACGAGCCTTGTCATTCCGCCAGTAAAGAGCAAGTGACGGCCTACATAAATCGAATGTCGGAAGCACTGCGCCGCGGTGGGTTCAATCGTATTATCCTATACAATGTTACTCATAATCCAGACGTCACTTCAGCATATTATGAAGCCGATGATATACAAGGTACTACTTACCAATGGTATCCAACAGGTCTTGTGGCCAACCATGAACGTAAAGGAAACTTCCTTCCGGCACTTGATAAATACACAATCCCCTGGGAAGACACAATTCCCAAATACAGGAAACTTGCTCGTGCAGTATATGAATTCGACCCTGCCGATGTTCTTTACTCACATTTATATCCTGCAATAGTACGAACATTCAGAGGTAAAGGTTTCCAATGGATTACTCAATTTGCATACGATCCTATAGATATAGCACAATATAATACTGAATATCCCACGCATTATCTCAACTTGGCATACACCCCGGCAAAGGCATTGAGCATGATGATAGCAGCAGAAGCAGCTCGCGAAATCCCACGCGGTGCTAACTATGGTCATTATCCCGAAAATACAAATTTTGGACACACTATAGTCAGTCATAATCCCGACCTCAGCGTGTTCAATAACGGCACTAAATATATTTATACCAATAATACAGACATTCAGCCAATTTCTCCTGATTCATTACAACTAATAGCAGGACACGGCAGCAGCCCAATGGTCAGCTACAACGGAAGCGGCGCTTACTTCATGGACAGAACGATACAGCCGAAAGTATGGCGAATTGAGGTAATGCCGGACGTTACTGTCATAGATGATCCATTTGGCAATACCTCACTCAACGATGCAAAAGTAATTACCACTGCGACTTCACGGCAGATGGAAGTGAAACTTCCTGACTTTCAAGATGGCATTGTTATTTATACTCCTGAGGGGAAGATTGTTTCATCGAGCGTAGGAAACAAATTTGAAATTCAACCGGGAGTTTATTTGATATCATCCGGCGATGTCAAACCTGATTTCAATAAGCTTAAGAAGTCGAAAGTCGCAGGAAATATCGGTATTGCAGAATATGAAGCCCCGAATCCGGCAAGAGTTCCTATAGGATTGTATACGCCAAAGAAATATGACCCGGCTGTTGATGTTTGCATGATTCCGGAAGAATGGAACATTATGTTTGACTTCCGCAACCCCTCGTGGGAAGAACCTATATATACAAAGCTTGAAAATACTCCTTCTCAAGATGGTATGACCGTAGTACGACGTCGAGTAGGCGACAAGTTGGAGGGGGTTCCCGCATCAGTAGAGCCTACCGTCATAAAGGCATCGTTTATGACGTATGATCCGGAGAAAGGGGGCGAGTCTACACAGACCCTACCGGAAGGAACAAAGCTCAGTGTAGTAAGTCGAGAGGGTTATACATATGCTGCCCCATTGAGACTTGATGAAAAAGGGATAGGCATTGTAGAGATATGCAATCTTAGACCGTCAGAAGGAATAATAATGCCGGCACCATATCCTGTAACGCTCACCCGAAAAGTTCCTCCAACAGACAAAGAGTTAGGCAACTTCCGCAACATCGAATTCATTCAGCTACAGATACCGAACAAAGCAGGCGTTCCCACAACGCAACTACTAAAAGAAATCTGGCTGGAATAAAATAGATTCGATAAAAAACGAATCTTTCTATATATAATAGATTTTAGATATTTGATGAATTTCTTTATCGGCTATGATTTTGAGATTTACACTCAACTTGTTATTTTTACTTTATGAATAGAACTTTTGTATTTTTCTTGGGGTTTATTGTTGGCGGAATTTTTGTTTCATTAGTAATATTTCTGGGAAGCTTTTTTACTCAAACTACTTTAGATTTTACTAAAAGTCATATTAATCAGAAAAAGTTCAGCAACATACAATATACAAAAGTAGTCGGGCGTAATGGAGAAGTTGTTTTGCACAACCAAATGCCAAAAGATTCAGTTAAATTACTATTAGGAGAACCAACAAGTAGTGATTTATACTCTATTGGAACAGATACTCACGAGATATGGAGATACGAATTTCCAGAAAAAGATAATGGTTCTACAAGATATCTAAGAATCTCTTTTACCAACGGAAAAATTGTGGATATTAACAATTAAGATACAATTCTCAAATAGAGTAGTGGCGTAAATTTAGAAGGAGCAAATTTTTTTAATAAATTTGTTGTATTGTTGATGATAATTGCTGATTATGATGAAAATTCTTAGATATCCAATTGGTATACAAACTTTTGGCGATATTATAAAAGACCTTGTTAAAACGTGCTACGCCTGTAAGCATAGCAAATTCAATGTGGTTATCCATAGTTTTAGGATTTTTGCTGACCCAAAATCTCCATATTGCAAAGGCATATAAATAATCAAAATATAAAAGCAGTCGGATGACATTATATCATCCGACTGTCTTTATAAGATAGACTCTAATATTATTTACTTCTTCGAAAAGGATGTAGCTTATTAGAGTTGTTTGAGGGGCTTGATATCGAGCTTTACGGGTTTGATCATGTTTTCGGGTGCAAGAACTGTGTCGAGGTCTTCCTGGGAAAGGATACCATGCTCGAGTACGAGGTCATATACACTGCGGCCGGTGGCCATAGCTTCTTTAGCTATCTTAGTGGAGTTCTTATAGCCGATAACGGGGTTAAGAGCTGTCACAATGCTGATAGAGTTGCGCATGAGGTTTTCGCAGTGTTCACGGTTTGCTGTAATACCCTCTACACAACGAGTGCGAAGAGTCTCAAAACCGTTGACCATAAGGTCTACGCTTTCAAAGTCGCACTGAGCCATAACAGGTTCCATAGCGTTGAGCTCCATCTGAGCGGCATCGCCGGCCATAGTAACACAAACTTCATTACCCATAACTTTGTAGCAAATCTGATTCATAACCTCAGGGATAACGGGGTTGACCTTTCCTGGCATAATAGAAGATCCGGGCTGCATAGCGGGGAGGTTGAACTCACCAAGACCACAGCGTGGACCGCTGGCAAGCAGACGGAGGTCGTTGCAGATCTTATTCATCTTAACAGCTACGCGCTTGAGGGCAGCAGCATAACCTACGAGGCAGGAGGTGTCGGAAGTTGCACCAACGAGATTGTCGGCGAGGCGAATGTTCCATCCTGTGATTTTAGCGAGCTCAGCAACGCATTTTTCAGCGTATCCGGGCTCTGCGCAGATACCAGTACCGATAGCCGTAGCACCCATGTTGACAGTGAGGAAGTCTTCAGCAGCCTCGTTGAGATGTTTGATTTCATCATTAAGGATTGAAGCGAAACCACTGAAAGTCTGACCGAGCGTCATGGGGACAGCATCTTCGAGCTGAGTACGCCCAATCTTTACGATATCGGCAAATTCTTCACCCTTCTTAGCGAAGGCAGCAATCAGGGGTTTGTAGTGCTCAAGAAGGCGAAGATGCTCATAGTACATACCGATATGGATTGCGCAGGGATAAGCGTCGTTTGTAGACTGTGCGCAGTTCACATGGTCGTTTGGCGAGCAATATTGGTATTCGCCGCGTTTATGACCCATAATTTCGAGGGCACGGTTGGCGATTACCTCATTAGCGTTCATGTTGGTAGTAGTACCGGCACCACCCTGAATCATATCAACGGGGAAGTGCTCGTGGTGCTGGCCGTCGATAATTTCTTGGCAAGCTTTTTCGATGGCATCTGCTTGGGCATCAGTCAGCAGTCCAAGCTGATGGTTAGCTCTGGCTGCAGCCATTTTAGTAATAGCGAGACCCTTGATAAAGAGGGGATATTCGTTGAGATGGAATTTGCTTATTTCGAAGTTTTCGATGCCACGGAGTGTCTGAACGCCATAGAGAGCGCAGTCACATACCTCACGTGCTCCGATAAGGTCAGACTCTATACGATAGCCTGCTTTGCAATTGCTTTCCATGAAGGTTTAATTTTAGATTTTTTAAAGGTTATATTTTCTGTTTACAAAATTACAAAAGTTTTTGACCCTACCAAAAAATTATAGTCCATATCGTGCTTTTTTTATGAAGTAAGTAAATGAAATGGGCTGTTATTTTATGCGAAACCAATAGCCGATGGTAGCAGATATACACATTGTATTGCTTGCGCGAAACGGATCTTGATGGCCTGCGGGGAAAATATTGCCTATTCCATAATAGAATCGAGCCTCTAAGCTCACCGCATTCTTACGATTGATACTATATTCTCCCCCGATACCGGCTGCTATTCCGAAATCAATCTTATGTTCAATAGGGTTGGTCAATTCTGAATGTGTTCTCCCTTTATTGGGATAGTCGGGGACTGTCTCTACGTTCTCGTAATCGAAATTAGAGGTGATACCTTCGCCGATTTTAAATCCTACTTGAGGACCGGCATTAAAAAAGAAGCGACCACGTCTTCCAAAATAAATATGAGCTAATACCGGAACCTCCAGATAATCGATACTTCTACGATAAAAAAGGGTAGTCTCCGGATAGTTTTCCGCCCAACCTCGTTGCGAATAGTTGAGTTCTGCTATAAGTCCAAAGTGATTTTCCTCGATATATCGGAATTGAAAGCCGAAAGTTGCACCAATAGGGAACTTCTGTTTCACTGAAGGATTGAAAAACACTCTTGGCAGGTCAATACCTCCTTTTACACCAATGGAGACATTTGGATTGTAATGAGTTTGAGCCAATAGGGGAGATGAGCTGAAGATTGTCAGAACCGCAAATGCAACACTGCGTTCACAACTGAGGCTACAACTGAGACCTCTTACGAGGCCTCTTATGAATTTGCCAACTGAATTTTTCACTTCTCAATACGAATCTTATCAATATTTCCGAAAGTATTATACTTCACAATATAGATGAGAGAATTGAGCAGTCCGGCACTTGAGTCCACATTTCGACTAATATGATAGTCATTCTGCAATCCTTCGCCAACAGTGGCCTCACCCAATTCATTGAGATTTCCATTTAGTCGGTGCATCGCCGGTACGAAATAGTTTGCTACATCATAGCCTGCCACGGCATATACAGGATAGGACTTGACTGGAGTGTGTCCATAAAGTTCCTTATAATTATCAATAAATTCCCTTCCGGATGATAACGAAGGATCGAAATAGAAACGGGATGGGAAATATACATCTGCTGCCGACATCTTTTCGCCGAGACTTGAGAGAGTAATCCAATTGGGGCGCCCGAAAGTTACAACCTCTGCCTCCGGATTTTTCTGCTTCAGTACGATAATCCTATCAAGGATGTCTTCCACATCCTTAGATCTGGAGGGAGTGGCGTAGACAATATATTTCTGTGCCGGATTGGTATCAAAATCCTGGATTTCTGAAATTGAGACACTAACAACACGTGATGGGTCAACATTCTGCATCACTACCGGAGCTACAGTGTCGCTACTATCAGGCTCTCCGGCTACAATCAAATTCCAATCAGAAAAACGTTCGGAAATAAACTCTCCAATAGCATTCCGGAAATCAACAGAATTTGGAAGAAGCTGAATCATATATGGATTAGTCAAGTAATCTTCATTCTTGATATCGAAGACATTGACAATCCAACATGAATTATCACGACCAAAATCAGAAACATCCATAGGAAAATTCTTATCGGCTGTAGTGAATAGAATATTCGGACTAAACTCAGTTATGTTGGCCATAAAATTCTCATCCTTACCATCTATAACCTTGAACACAACGCTATAAGGGATATCCTTCATCTCGTTGAGGGCTGATATAAAACCCCTGGTAAACTCCATATCCTTCGGTGAAGTATAATCATCAAGCACAAGAGCAATTCTTACCTCTTGTAGACGAGCTTCATCAACGAGGTCTTGCTTTACCTCCTCATAGATTTCGTGTCGTCCTTCCGGAGTAGATTCTCTAGGATCTACCATGGGCACCTCCTTCTCCACAGTAACACTACTTACCTCCGGAACAATTATTGTCATATCCTTTTCGAGTTTGGATATTGAGGGGTTAGCTTCTTTAAGGATGTCTATAGAGACATTAAACTTTTTAGCAACGTCCTCCCAGGTATCATTGTTTTTAACCTTGTAGGTTTTAATAGCAATTACACTGGAAACTTCTACAGGCTCCTTAATCATTACGTTATTGCCGGAATTTGGGACTACCTTTACCTCAGCATTCACAGGAAATTCTACATCGCTAATCTCAGGGTTGTCGTGAAGAATCTGTGCGATTGACGTATTGTATCGGCGAGCGACCCCGACGAGCGTTTCTCCGGGTTGAACCCGATGCATAACAAAATCTATCATCTGCAAAGGCGCTGCATCCACAGGGGAGACACTTCCTGCATCAGAGACCGGGAGCTTTTCGGAGGGGATAATAAGTACGGCTCCCTCCTTAATACCATATTCTGCGCCCGGGTTGGCTGCGTAAATCTCTTCTGTTGTAATATTATACTGTTTAGCTATACCATAGACAGATTCTCCACTTTTAATCGTATGGCGAATATCTCCATTATCGGGAGTAGCAACTGCTGTGGGACCATCTGCCGGATAGAAAATAATCTGTCCCCCTTTAAGGCTGGATTTTAATCCCGGATTAATGGTAGTCATTACCTCTTGATCCCAACCCATTTCCTTGGCAATACCATATACTGATTCGCCATTCTTAGCTACATAGCGATAATAATTCTTTCCTAAGATATTGACCTGTGGAAGATATTGAGCACCTTGGGCAAATCCCAAAGATGCCAATCCAAGGAGAGCAGAGAATAGAAAAGTCCGTGAATAATTCATCTTAAACGTCTTTTTACTTTGCAAAAGTAGCAATTTTTTGTGAGATGATCTCTAATATCACTACTTAATCGTGATTACTTAAAAAGTAATATACAGAAAAGATAAAAGAATGTTGCGGGAATGACAAACAACAGCGAATCGATACGATCAAGTATGCCGCCATGACCCGGAATAAGATTGCCTGAATCTTTGATACCTAAACTTCTTTTATATAGGCTCTCAAATAGATCTCCATAGGTGGCGAAAACAGTGACAACTATAGCGAATCCTATCCATTCATACAGATTTAAACTGATATCAAAAGGAGAAGTAAAAAAGAGGCTCCAGAGAATTGCCAATGCAATATTAAATATTAATCCTCCGAAAAAACCTTCCCATGATTTCTTGGGAGACACACGAGGAAACAACGAATGCTTGCCAAGAGCTGATCCTACAATGAAAGCTCCCGTATCATTAAGCCATATCATTATGAATATAACAAGCAGAGAATATGCAGATCCATACATATCTATCAAAAACAACATCAATGATAAAGGCATAGCAATATAAAAATAGCTCATCATCGAAAGACCCACATTGCGAAGCGGAGATTCCGACCTGGAATAAATTTCAGTGATACATCTACAGAGCAGAAATGGTATCATCATTAATGAGTAATACCCCAAAGGCAATGCTAATACTACACATAGAACTATTAGAACATCTATAATTAGGGTTAGTTTCGCACACTTGGGAGAAATTTTCGAGCCATCACGATTCTCTTGTTCACTGTCCTGCTTGGCGTGTGTTATCTTATAAAATTCCAGTGTAGCTAATACTGCAAAGACAGCTCCAAGAATCTCGACAGCTGTCTGACCGGCATATATACATCCAACAATGATTGCAACATAAACAATACCGGAAATGGATCGTAGTGCCAGAGATTTGATATTCATTCTTATATTACTTTTGTTGATTGAAAACAATTAAGAATCCGGAAAACATAGATATTATCTATATGGACTCTTAGGAAATATCCAGACAAAGGTACAAAAAAATCCCAAGGTATCAACCTTGGGATTTCTATAATTCGTATATTATGTAGCCGTAAAATCTACATAATTTAGTATCTGAAACTATTATTCGAGGAAGTCTTCGTAGTTAATACCGGCGATTTTGCGTTCGTGAGATTCAATGAATTTAACTATCTCGTATTTTTCTGCACTATTGGTAACGTCTACCTGCATTCTGCGTATAGCGTTGTCTACACTGGTGTGGCACTGATAAAGATGACGGTAGCACTTAGCTATATCGTCAATTTGGTCCTCACTGAAACATCCCTTACGAAGTACGAAGGCGTTAACTCCATAGTAGGAGATAGGGTTATGAGCCATAATTACGTAGGGGGGGACATGGTTAGTCACACGGCATCCACCCTTTATAAGTACCCACTCTCCAATTTCGCATTTTTCGTGGACCAACGCATTGGAAGAGAGTATTGAGCAATTTCCGATTTTACAATTGCCGGCTACTCTTACAGCATTGCCGAGCACACAGTTATCACCGATGACAGAGTCATGGCCGATATGACACTGAGCCATAATGAAGTTGTTATGGCCAATGCTTGTAGCCTCACCGGCATGAATACTCCTGTTGATGATGACATGTTCGCGGATGATATTATTGTCGCCAATGACGACGAGACTTTCACCCTTATCCCATCGAAAATCCTGGGGCGTAGCGGCAATCACGGCACCTTCATAAATTTTGGTATTTTTACCAATTCGTGCGCCGGGACGCAAAGTTGCTTGGGGATGAATGTGGCATCCATCGCCAATTACTGTATCCTTGTCGATATACGCAAACGCATCTATCAGGATATTATCGCCAAGTTTAGCCTCAGGGTGTACGTAGGCGAGATTGCTTATATTATTCATAATATTTTTATTAAAGGGTTTGAGAGGTACTCTTCTTAACGGCCGCCACCTACAGCCTGATAAAGGCTAATCAGAGAGGTAACCTTGCCGTGCCAGCAGGCAAGACTTGCCATCTGTGCATTAAGCAATCCCGATTGGGCTGTAAGGACTTCAAGATAGGTAGTACTTTGCCCGAAGGAGAATAGTTCAGAGGTATATTCTACCGACTTCTCAAGATTTTCTACCTGCTTAATTAGAGCTTCATGCTTCTCAGAATTTGTTCGTATGCCGATAAGAGCATCGCTGACATCCGCTGCAGCAGAAAGTACAGAATATTCAAAATTATTCAGCGCAACCTGCTGGCTTACCTTAGCAGCCTCAAGAGTTGCGATATTCTGACCGCGTGAGAAAATCGGAGCTGTCAACGAGCCGGCAAGCTGGAGAAACCATTCTCCGGGATTCTTGATAATACTGCCCAGGAGATTAGTGAAGCCACCCTGAGCTGAAATATTCAGAGAGGGATAGAAAGCGGCACGCGCCGAGTTCGTTTGATAATACGCTACGGCAAGAGCTCTTTCCTGAGCATATACATCCGGGCGAGCTGCCAAATAAGCCATCGGCACGCCACCTTCAATTTCCATTGGCATATCAAAGTCAAGGTTGGAAGTGACATTCCATGTCTGACCGGGATATGTATTCAGAAGCAAAGAGAGAGCATTATGGGTAGTTTGGAGCTGGTTTTCCAAGTCAGGTATGGTTGCCAAAATACTATAGTACTGAGCACGACTCTGAACTACAGCGGCATTGTTTGTACGTCCGGCATTCATCATCAACTCCATACTCTCTACCTGGTCTGCCCATATTTCTGCAGTACGTTTTGTAAGGGCAAGTTGCTGATTTAGCAATACGATAGCATAATAAGTATTAGCCACACCGCATACAATCTGCGACTGCACCGCCTGACGATATGCCTCAGCCTGTTCAACGCCTACTTGTGTACCACGCTTACGGTTAAGAATCTTGGCAAATGCATCAATTTCCCAATTGAGAGCAGCCGGAATTGTATAGCTCCAATTCATATGGGATCCACCATAGGTAGCTGTGCCCACATTCGGAGTTATTGCAAGAGAAGGGAAATAGCTAAGTTTAGCACCCTTGAGCTGGGCCTTGGCTGCATCGATATTCAGGCGAGCATTGTCAAGGTTAACATTATCCTTGAGTGCACGACGAATATAGTCTTGTAAGATAGGATCTTTAAACACCTGCTCCCAGCCAAGATAGGGGAGGGTTGTAGAATCGGGAGTTGCCTCCACGGCTCTCTTATAGTCTTGCGCGATGACACTCCGGTCAGCCGGCAGCTCATACTTTTTGTAGAGCTGACAGCTGCAGAGCATCATGCCGGTGGCTATGACGAGGGAATATTTTCGTATATTCATGATCTTATTGGTTATTGGAAGGATTGGTAGCATACTGTTCGAGTTCAGAATCGAGACCGGAATTATCAGTATCTTTCCACTTAAGAGGAGTAATCTTTTCCTGAATCTTCTGGAAAACTACATAGAGCATTGGCACGAGCAGAACCTGAAGCACCATACCTATAAGCATACCGCCGATAGCACCCGTACCCAAAGCGCGGTAGCCATTAGCACCGGCACCCGTAGCAAACATAAGAGGAAGCAGACCGATAATCATAGCAAGTGATGTCATCAAGATAGGACGCAGACGTGCCGTAGCTCCGGCAATTGCAGAGTTCACGATACTCATACCTGTCTGTCGGCGCTCGGCTGCAAACTCTACAATAAGAATAGCATTCTTAGCCAACAGACCGATAAGCATGATAAGAGCAATCTGCAGGTAAATATTATTGTCAATACCCATCAGATGTGCAAATACGAAAGTACCAATAAGTCCAAGAGGAACTGAGAGGATAACAGCCCACGGCAATAAGTAGCTTTCATACTGAGCGGAAAGCAAAAGATATACAAACAAGAGCACAAGTCCGAATACATAGGCTGTAGAACCCGAGCCGGACTGAGCCTCCTCTCGTGTAAGACCGGAATACTCATAGCCGTAGCCCTGCGGGAGAGTCTGAGCTGCAACTTCCTCGATAGCAGCGATAGCCTCACCGGAGGATGTACCCGGAGCCGGATTACCGGTCACGGCAATAGCCGTAAACATATTGAAACGGTTGATAACGTCGGGACCATAAACTCTGGTCAGCTTTACAAAGTTGTCGATAGGAGCCATTTCAGAGCCATTGCGTACTTTCACCTGCTTGAGAGTCTCCGGAGAAACGCGAGCATCAGGAGTAGCCTGCATCATCACACGATAAAGCTTACCGAATCTGTTGAAGTTAGAGACGTACATACCTCCATAGTATCCTTGAAGTGCGCTAAGTACGGCACTTTGTGTCAGTCCGGCCTTCTTAACCTTGGCAATATCTATATCCACCAAATACATTGGAAAGGTAGGGTTGAAGGTTGAATAAGCCATGGAAATTTCCGGACGGGCATTCAGAGCCTGAAGGAACTTCATATAAACCTGGAAAAACTTGTCAAGGTCTCCACCGGTCTTGTCTTGAATCTTAATTTCAAAACCGGAAGTAGCAGAATAGCCGGAAATCATAGGAGGCTTGAAGAACATAATACGAGCATCCTTTATTTGTCCACACTGCATAAACAATTTACCAAGTACCGCATCTGCAGTAGAATTGTCTCCTTTACGCTCATCCCAATGCTTCAGCTTTATAATGAATGAACCATAGGTGCTACCTTGACCACCGACAAAACTATAGCCGGTAATGGCCGTACGTGTCTTAATTTCAGGGATAGTACTTGCGATACTGTCTACCTGATTCATGACTTCGAGAGTACGTTCCATAGACGTGCCGGGGGGCATATTTAATGCACCCATGATTGTACCCGTATCCTCATCCGGCACAAGCGAAGTAGCCGTAATTGACATTAACCATACGAGCAATGCAAAGACGCCACCAATCAATCCAAAGCCGAGAAGCTTATGATTGATAAAGAATTGTGTACACTTCTTGTAGCCACCAAGAATCTTTTCGAATACCTTGTTGAAAGCGTCGATAAAAGCCTTCTGGAACATACCTATAATAGCGAGAATAGCTACGACATAGGCAAGAATACTCAGCATGACATTCTCGAAAGTATACCATCCCATCACGAGGAAAGCGATTGCTGCTACAAGCAGGAGCATAGTTACAATCGGAGGGAAATGGAAGCCGAGACGTTTCTTATAAGTCTGAGCCACTACCTGACCTGCTACGGCATAAGAATCCTTGATACGTTCCTTAAGTGGGGCTGTTGTCCCATCAGCATGTTTAGGTTTCAAGAAAACGGCACAAAGAGCAGGGGAAAGAGTAAGAGCGTTGAGCGCTGACAGACCGATAGCCATAGCCATCGTAAGGCCAAACTGACGGTAGAAGACGCCGGAAGTACCACCCATGAACGACACCGGGATAAACACGAGCATCATGACAAGGGTTATAGAGATAAGGGCCGAGGCGATTTCGTTCATGGCGTCGATGGAAGCTTTGCGGGCAGATTGATATCCCTCGTCAAGCTTCGCATGGACCGCCTCGACCACCACTATGGCGTCATCGACCACAATCGCAATGGCGAGTACCAAAGCGGAAAGAGTCAGGAGGTTGATTGTAAATCCAAAAATATAAAGGAGGAAGAACGTACCGATAAGAGCTACCGGGATGGCAATCATCGGGATAATCGTAGAGCGGAAGTCCTGAAGGAATATGAACACTACGATAAACACTAGTACAAATGCCTCAATAAGAGTCTTGATAACCTCATGGATTGAGGCAAAGAGGAAGTCGTTGACACTAAGAGATGTTGAAATGACAAGTCCCTTAGGACATTCCTTTTGGAAACGATCAAGCTCCTTCTGGATATTGTTTACAACCTGAGTTGCATTAGAACCGGGAGACTGGAACACAAGAGCTGCACAACCTCGATGACCGTTGTTGCGAGCCTGGAAACCGTAGGAAAGACGTCCGAGTTCTACGTCAGCTACATCTTTCAGTCGGAGCATCTCTCCGTTGGGGAGAGCGCGGATGATAATATCCTCAAACTCCTTTTCAGTCACCAGACGACCCTTTGTTCGCATAACATACTGGAAGCTCTGATTACCCTGCTCACCAAACTGACCGGGAGCGGCCTCCACATTCTGTTCGGCAAGAGCTGCGGAGATATCTGTAGGCATCAATCCATACTGGGCCATTACGTCAGGTTTGAGCCATACTCGCATTGAATAGTCGGCACCCATCACCATGGCATCACCCACACCTTGCACACGCTTGATAACAGGGATAATATTGATTGCCATGTAGTTCTCAATGAAGTCAACAGAATATTGATCGTGGTCGGCATAGATGTCGAATACCACAAGCATTGAACTCTGTTGCTTCTGCGTAATCACACCTACCTGGTTGACCTCTTGCGGCAAGAAGCTCGCAGCCTTTGCTACACGGTTCTGCACATCGACGGCAGCCATGTCCGGGTCAGTACCCTGCTTGAAATAAACTGTAATTGTTGCAGAACCGTTGTTAGCGGCCTGTGAGAACATATATGTCATGTTCTCGGCACCATTAATCTGTTCCTCCAAAGGAGCGATTACAGAGTTAAGTACCGACTGGGCGTTAGCACCGGTATAAGTAGTGCTGACGCGAATAGTCGGCGGTGCTATGTCCGGGAACTGCTCAATCGGAAGACCCATAAGGCCGATCAAACCGAAAATCACGATAAAAATCGAAATTACGGTAGAGAGCACCGGACGATTGATAAAAGTACTAAGTTTCATAGGGAATCGAAAAGAGAATTAGCGACCCATTTTGGGCTTAATAGTCATACCTTCCTGAACGTTGATACCAACGCCCTCGATTACGATTTTCTCACCGGGCTTAAGTCCGCTGGTGACGATATAATGTTTGCCATCATCCTGCTTGTCTACAGTAATGGGGCGAGAGTGGACAATGCTTGAATCATTCATTACGTATACAAACTTCATATCCTGAAGCTCATAAGTAGCATTCTGAGGAATGAGAATTGCATTGTTGTGCATGCTTGGAATCATTACCTGGCCGGTATTACCACTCTGAAGCATTCCATTGGGATTGGGGAAGTAGGCTTTTACTGAAGCCGCGCCGGTATTGGGATCAATAACACCACTTACGGAGCGAATCTTACCTTTGTATTGATAACGTTCACCATTGGCAAGCTGAAGAGTCACTTCAGGCATGGACTGTAGGGCTGTAGAGAGGGAACGCTGTCCATTGTCTGTGAGAGCAAGAATATCCTTCTCGTTGAGAGAGAAGTTTGCTTCCATTTCGCCATTGTTGGAGAGGATTGTCAGAAGACTCTGGGGGGAAACGAGGCTACCTTCCTTATAGTCTATAGTTCCTACAACACCGGAAGTAGGAGCTGTCACGGATGAATAGCTCAGGTTCTTGCGTGCAGACTTGAGATTAGCTTGAGCCTGGCTCAGAGAGGCGAGAGCCGCGTTGTATTGGTCTACACTTGTCTGATAAGCTGAAGCACTAATAATATTCTTATCCAGAAGAATTTTATTGTTGTTGACATTAGTTTTGGCTGTATTGACATTAGCTTGAGCTACATTGATAGAAGCCTGAGCAGCGTCAACAGCAGCCTGAAGCTGATCTTTGTCAATCATGAAGAGAACCTGACCACGACTCACGTGCTGTCCTTCCTGTACACACACCTTGGTTAGGAAACCCGTAATCTGCGGACGGATTTCTACATCATTTTCACCCTTAAGGGTAGTGGGATAACCTGCTTCCATAGTTGCGACATCTTCCGAAATCGTCATCACAGCGAGTTCGGGGGGTGCCTGCTCGGCACCGGCTTGCTGATTGTTTCCCTTACAAGCCGTCAGCAAGGAAAGTCCCGTTGCCAACGTAATGCCTAAGGCATAAATCTGCTTCTTTTTCATACTAATATTTCTGGGTTTATATTGTTTTCCAATAATTTCAAATGATAATAGTCCTTTCTGTTCGGATTTAGAATCTGAAAAATCGGAACAAAATTACAAAATTTATACCTATTTATAGAATATTCAATTCCCCAAATCCGACTTTTGGGTGAAAATTGACGAACTTTATACTGAACTTTCTCAATCTTCATGCTCTTGAATACAAAAAAAGAGCCCATCAAATTTTGACAGACTCTATTATAACATCTATGGATTCTTATTTGTTGAACGGAGGGGGAGTACCGGGATCTTCATCGGAATCATCGGTGTTTTTGTCCTTAGCGTTCTTATCTGCATTTACATCCGACAGATCTTGAACATAGGGATTGTCATACTTATTCGTATCTTTCTTCTGTTCGAGTTTCTTGTTAATTTCGATAATCTCATCCGTACGAGACTTCCATTTTCGGGGGCCAAGAATTTCTTGGACATCATCATGATAAATTACCTCACGTTCTATCAGTAGGTCACGAATCTTATTGTGTTGTTCTGCATACTCGCGAAGTATGCTCTTGGCACGTTCATACTGTTCGTTAATAATTCGCTTTACCTCTTCATCAATGATTTTTGCAGTCTCTTCCGAATAGGGGTTGTTGAAGCCATATGCCTGGCCGGTTGAGTCATTGTAGTTTAAGTTTGGCAACTTTGGACTCATACCATACATCATGACCAGTGAGCGTGCAATCTTGGTACACTTCTCAAGGTCATCGCTTGCACCGGTGCCTACCTGGCCGAGGAACACCTCTTCAGCGGCACGTCCACCGAGCAGACCACACATCGAATCGAGCAAGGCCTGAGTTGGAATAATCTGGCGAGCCTCCGGTTCGTACCAAGCTGCTCCGAGAGCTCTACCACGCGGCACGATGGTTACTTTCAGAAGGGGATTGCCATAGCGTATGAGCCATGTGATGGTAGCATGTCCGGCCTCATGGGTCGCAATGCTGTGTTTTTCCTCATCGGTAATTATCAGTGAGCGCTTCTCGAGTCCACCAACAATTCTGTCGATAGCACCCATAAAATCGTCCCAATCTACAACCGTACTGCCATTGCGCGCTGCTATCAAAGCCGCCTCATTACATACGTTAGCAATATCTGCTCCCGAGAACCCTTGGGTCTGTCGAGCCAATTGCTCCACATCGAGATTGTTGCTTACCTTTATATTGCGGAGATGTACCTGAAAAATTTCAACTCTATCGGTGAGTTCAGGCAGGTCAACATATATCTGACGGTCAAAACGTCCCGGACGCAAAAGAGCCTTGTCGAGCATATCAGCACGGTTGGTAGCCGCCAGAACAATCACTCCATTATTTGATCCGAAACCATCCATCTCAGTCAACATCTGGTTGAGGGTATTCTCACGCTCATCATTGCTTCCCATATTGGGGTTCTTTCCTCGAGCACGACCCACAGCATCGATTTCATCGATGAATACGATACATGGAGCCTTCTCCTTGGCCTGCTTGAATAGGTCGCGTACACGAGCGGCACCTACACCAACAAACATCTCAACAAAGTCGGAACCTGACATCGAAAGGAAAGGTACGTTTGCCTCTCCCGCCACAGCTTTGGCTAAAAGTGTCTTACCCGTTCCCGGAGGTCCAACGAGCAAAGCTCCTTTTGGTATCTTAGCGCCAAGTTCGGTATACTTCTGAGGGCGTTTCAAGAATTCAACAATTTCTTGTATCTCTACCTTAGCTTCTGCAAGTCCGGCTACATCCTTGAATGTTACGTTAGTACCATCCTTTTTGTCAAAGACTCGAGCTCTACTCTTACCGACACTGAATATGCCGCCGCCGTTACCGCCACCACCGGAGAGTCTCTTCGACATCCACACCATAAATAATATAATCAGCAACAGAGGGGCGAAACTCCATATAATCTTCATGATATCAGAACTCCTCTCATATGTGATCTGCATAGTAGGCTTACCCTCCTTTGTTAGGGCACCATTCCATGTATCAAACTTTTCCTGGATTTTATCCGGTGAAGGAATTGTAGTTCTTATACATTTTTCAGCATCTGCCTCGAGAGGACCGGTAGAGTCATCAAACTTTAGCTTCTTTGCACCATTCGGAGTTAAGACGCCGACAGCAACTCCGGTTTCCGGATTGACTGTAATCTTTGTCACGTCACCTTGCAAAGAAATCTTCTCGAACTCAGTCCAATCCACCTCGCGAGTCTGCGATCCTTCCTGAAAGTAATACAATCCTATCAAGGAGAGGATAATCAGCGCATACATCCAGTACATGCTAAATAGGGGACGCTTGCCTCTATTGTTGGGATTGGAATTTTTATTTGGTAGAATGTTCATTTGTATCCTAATATTTTAGCATAGATAATTAATCCTCATCCGGGATATTGATTAGTTGGCCATCACCCCATAGTTCCTCCAGATTGTATAGCTTTCTGAAGTCGGGCAAAAATACGTGGACCATCACCTCACCATAGTCAATGATTATCCATTGAGAATTTCTGTACCCGTCATAATTATATGGCTTCCGGGAAAGTTGCTTCTGCACTTCCTCGCGTACGTTGTCTGCAATAGCATCTACCTGAGAGGTACTTCGTCCCTCACAAATGACGAAATAATCGGCCGAAGATGAAGGTATCTTCGACAAATCAATGACGGTGATGCCATTACCCTTTTTATCCTTAATAGCATTGATGGCAGTTTCTACTACCGGAGAATTATATAGCATTCTGAAAATAATTTTTACTCTGTATAAATAACAAATATCAGGCCGAATCTATTGTAAAATATGAAATTTTTAATCTTTTTTGACTCTCCGTTGACTGTCATCTGTTGGCTCAGTTTAATCGAATTATTCAATTATCTATTCAAATCCCTATAGATCAACAAATCGGGACGAAACTCAAAATGCATTGTGTCGAAATGATACCAAGCCCCTCCCCATATGAAACCATGTCGCTCAAAGATCTCTACGAGTTCATGAGGAATTTTATTGACATAATTGACCTTCGAATTCTCATTTGCTCCGGGATTTTTCCATCTCCAATAGTCTGCATGCTCTACGCCTACATCAAAGGCGATGCCATAGCTATGGGCACTTAGTCTGCTTGTACCCCGGACGGGACGCCATAGAAACGTGCCACTACTCTTTAGATATCTATGAAGCTCAGGATGGTGTTCGAGCTCAGCTGCTACGGCTCGTAGACTGTCTGCCGCTCCATTCTGAGAATTGAACTTGACTGTCTCGCCAATCCATTTTACGCTCACAAGGTTATTTCGTACCGCAGATTCATTGTTACCGTACATCTTTTTGAAGAGCTCTTCATTGCGTTGACGTCCCGGATCAAACTGATATGCAGGGGGAGTATTCACTTCATAAATTGGAGTGAACATATCTTCGATGTCACAATTGTCGAGAGTCTCTTCAAATCCCTTTTTCGTACCATCATCATAAACTATGACGGTGCCATCCTTCAATATGAGTTTTCCGTCCTCATAGGCATTTTCTCCGATGAAGTCAGGATATGCAGCTTGGAGTGCTTGTATACCTAATGGAAATTTACTCTTGGAAACCTCCTTCTTCTGAGTTTCTGTTATCTCTGAGGAATCTCTGTTTTCACCGATGGAATCGGTAAATTTCTTATCGCCGTTACATCCTGAGATAACAAACAAAAGCAACATAGCTGCGGCTATATTGCTTTTTCGTATCAATTTCTTAATACTCATATTCCTTGATCTTAATTACGGCATCTCGTTCCGATGAGCTTAGCAAATTGGTTACATCACGGCTATTGGGACGATACCAATCAAACTGTGAGAAGAATTTTGCTAAATCGTCACTCTGAAATATATAGCCGTGGCGTGCGTAGTATGAATTGCGGATTATACGGCGCTGCTCAAGATTAAAGTCTGTAATGATTGACTCGAGAGATCCGGAATAATCTCCATTCCAAAAGCTCTCAAAGAAGTTTTCCGGCAATCCTCTTGTCTCTATACCGAAATTTGCCTCCATAATATTCATATTCGAACCGGAATCTCTTCTTGATCCTCTGACGGTCATATCATCGTTTGAAGAACCGGGACGATGGAAGATAATTGTTTCACCGTCCTCCTTTACTTTTAGTTTTGTTTCGGTCAACGATATGATGCTCATAGATGATAGACCCTCCAATTCTTTTGTCATTTGTTGGGTTAGTTCATCGGTCATTTCATCAATTTCAACTCCGGCCAGAGAAGCCATAGCCTTCATCTCATCGCTGAACTTGAATTTCATCTTGTCTTTGCTAAAATCGAAAAGAATCTCATCTGAAGTGGCGGACCAGCTACCGGCAGTTTTCATAGTAGCAATCTCACCGATTCCTTCCATGTTTACGATGAACGTCATAACAAAATCGTGAGATTCGGCATCAAGCTTCATCTTTATGGTCATATCTCCGGATGCATCACCGTCCGACAGATCAACAGAACCGATCCATTTGCCATTAAGTTTCTTCTCAGTATCATTGCTACAGGAAGCCATTCCCAAGCCACTTACAATAAAGAAGCACAAATATAGTATCGATAACAACTTAGTTCTCATGTCAATATCGTTTCAAGGTCAAAAATTGCTATGCAATATTAGAATTATTAGAACAATAATTCTCCACAAAAATACGAAAACATAACTAATAAAACAAGAGGGAATAGCAATAAAGGCAGGGCTGACGCATCTTAATTTTTGATAACGTCAAAACTTTTTAACGCATAGAGCAGGTAATCATCATCCCATCCTGCTCTCTTGCGATGCCCTTTGTCCCCCATCGAAGACACTTTTGCATTCTTAATTATGTTCAGTCCGATACGGTTTAGAAGAGAGAAATTTTGGGTTGCATTTTCCTTCTGTTTGCGCGATGCATCGTCTCCAAATGCCACATCAAGAGTCCAATGCAGTTGGTTCTCAACACTCCAATGAGTCCGTGTAGAATGATTAATATATTGAGCGTCAGCCTCAAGGCTTAACAGATAATATCTTGTCTCCTTATGGACTGTGCCTTTCTTGATATCCTTTGTCCTTGACTCAATACGTATAATGCTTTTCAATCTAACCCATTTGTTCCGGTCAAGAATATTTTCAAGATTGGTGATGACAGAACATACGTGCCGTTCCTCCCGACCATGTGCATTGCCTTCCATGACGTGCTCGGATGAAGGCTTAATATATGTGAAAGAACCAGCGACTCGCTCGTTCATTTCCGGCTGGTTCCCCTTTAAAGCGAGGATATAGTCGTTAAGATTATTTAAGATGCATCAACCCTGAGCATTAAAGGAAACATATAGATACACTACGGCCCCTGTGTCCGGTATAAATAAGAATCAGTATGTTGAAATGTCGTTTTCCAATCATTAGTGGTAAACCAGCGTGGACTGAAGTGGCTTAAGTATTTGAGTTATGGAATTTAAGACCCCATCTCATAAAAAATGGGGTCTAAAAACCGTATTACATCTTGATTTTAACAGATTTCCCGTCTATTACAAGAATATAACAGCCCTGAGATAATTCAATGGTTTTTGGGATTCCGCAATAGATTTGCGCGCCTTCAATTGTGTATATCTCTACTTTGGTTGCTTCATCGGCAAAGGTCAAAGACCCATTT
This sequence comes from Muribaculaceae bacterium, assembly GCA_023667015.1. GTDB lineage: Bacteria > Bacteroidota > Bacteroidia > Bacteroidales > Muribaculaceae > Lepagella. The sequence goes on from JAMPAX010000004.1 coordinate 36,739, forward strand.
GTATTTTGAAACAGTGTAGAAATATTTTCCTCTACCACATTAACTGAAACCTCACCGGGTTTGTATTCTATAAAATTATAATATAGTTCACCGGAACTGTCGCGTTTTCCCCAAGGAAGTAATCCTCGTTGAATATATGCCTTTAAAGCGCCCTCAGGGATGTATACGGTTGTGTTCTTCCCAAAGTATACATCAAAGGGGTCATGGAAGGGTTCCCCGGCACGCGGATTTATTGGTGGTTCCGATCCTAAACATTTTATTGTTTTAGGAACATATGTATAACCCCAGTTATCAAAACAAACACTTTCCAATTTTTTCAGAGATGCAGGAAAGGTGATTGAAAAGGTGTTTGTAAGGTAAAAACTTGCTGTTGAAATCACTTCAATACCACTCCCTAAATTAATCTCCTGGAGATTTGGACAATTATAAAAAGATAAGTCGGGAATCGTTTTCATTGCATTTGAGAATGTTACTGACTTCAAACCGCGATATCCCATGAAACTATACTTTCCTATTTCCTTAAGATCATTTGGATAAACAAGATCAGTTATAAGTTCACCGTTTGCATAGATTTCATCCGTCCACGTAATTGTACCTGTACATCTATTATATAAGAAGTCAAGACTCGGAACGTAAAGTTTTTTGTAATTTTCAGCATGAGCAAAGGCCTCGACATGGCAAGATTCCACGGATTCAGGTATCCTTACAGATTTTAAGTAATTATATTCAGCAAATGCGTTACCAATGACCTTTACACCATTAGGGACTACCAAATCCTCTAATAGCTTTCCGTCATCATATAATTTAACTCCATTTCCAATAAAAGAACTTGTAGCAATAGGTTTTACCGTGGTTATAGAATTAGGACCATCTAGGATGAGCTCATAATCCAGCTTCCTTCCATCTTTAAGGCCTACTGTCATCTCGCACCATCCTGCAAGGTCGGAAATGTATACACTTTCAAGATTGGGGCAATTCGAAAATGCATCATTGCCAACTTGATTTGGACTGCCGAGAAAACTTATGCTTTTGAGGTCTTTGAATCCTCGAAAACAGTATGGTTTCAGCTCTTTTATATCTGCCGGTATCTCAAGATTTTCAATTTTTTTGTCATTGAAATATAGACTACCTGTTTTGTATAGAGGGATACATTCAGGATATTTGGCGGTTACGTTGCACCAGGCTCCGACATCTGTAATGTTAAGCTTCTCAAGTTTACTCCATGACATTCCCCTAAAATCAGTCACAGAGGGGGAAATTGTTATACTCTTAATTGGTAGTTCTGTCCAGTAATATTCGGTTCCGAGGTATCCATAATGATCCGAAACCCCATCACAATATCGATATTTAATATGAATGGTTGTTACGGGATAGGGCTTAGATGCATATGTAACATACCTCGGGACAATATAATTATCTTTGGATTCATCAAATTCATAAAGCGTAGCTGTCTGAGTAGAATAATCAAGGCCAAATTTCATGCCTGATAGAACAACAACTTGGTCAAATGGTCCCGGTAGTACCTCATATATCCTATTGGCTGAAGGCCACGTATCATCTTATTTACTATATCAGCCATGCAGGTCACTGATGAGACAATGCTAATACAAAAAATTAGCAACGATACATTTAATCTGTTATGGAAATTGTTAATTCCTCGTAATAATTTGTTCATTTTATACTGAGTAAATAGAGTGTTTTAAGGAGTTACTTTGCGATAGTTTTGATAATATTTAAATATCATGCAATCTCCTGCCGCAAGATTGAATGATAATACTACACCTATATCTACAACGGATTCTTCTATCGAATTATTTTGCAGATCTGCTGTTTCTTGGAATATATCATACAACGGGCTGAAAGTCAATGAAAATTTTGTCTGTGACAAGGCAGATCGATTGACAATCATCAGGTATCTGGAATCTCCATTAGCTATCTGCGATACACTGATATTGCCTGAAATGGCAGTCAACGGTTCAAAGGGAATCACCATTTTTTGCTTATTGGTGTCAAGCAATGATTCTGCTGAACGCACTGATTGCACCTGACATCCCTTGAAAATTTTTGAATATATCTTCAGATAGTTGTTAAGAGTCTGTGCTGCCGTCCATGCCTCTGTTGGCTTTCCCTCTTTGTCGACCAAGGCAGAATAGTTCTCGTTTTATGCTTCGATATTTTAATAAATGAATTCAAAAGGTTTAAGATCAAAGGTATGACACTGTGTCGTTGAGGGGTTTGCGAGAGTGATGGTTTGGTAAGGGTTCGAAGCCGTCAGCTGCATAGCCGAGGTCGAGTAGCATCAGTATTTCTTCATTCTCAGGAAGTCCGAGCTTCTCGTGCAAAATGTCGGGATCAAAAAAGTTGACCCAACAGGAATCCACACCGGCATCAGCAGCAGCGAGTGTAAGATGGGTAGCTACTATAGAGGCATCCTCAATACCAGAGTCTCTTTTTCCACCGGGATAATGATATACATTAGTCTTATCGAAAACAACTATCAGTACTATAGGTGCACCATAGCGACATGGAGTGCATTCATCGATTTTATAGAATATATCTTCCGAAGAAGCAACATAAATATGTTGTTCCTGGAGATTCTTGGCAGTAGGGGCCAGACGACCACATTCGAGAATTGCATTAAGGGTCATCTCGTCAACTTTCTTATCACTGAATTTTTTGCAAGAATATCTCTTGCGAGCAAGTTCTTTAAATTCCATAAATTAATTATTGGTATAAGATATGAAGTCTGAGTTATGAGTTATTGTGTTTTCACAAGTAGATGAAATAAACTAAAAAATCATAAACTTATGAACTTCAGGATAGAAGACGCAAACCGTCTTCTATTCTGATTTAAGAATTAGTGTATCGTAGTTCAACAACGTCCCAGTTGACAATCTTCCACAGGTTGTGGAGATAGTCAGCGCGGCGATTGCGATAGTCGATATAGTATGCATGTTCCCATACATCGAAAGTCAGTATCGGCCGCATACCTTCCTTCATCGGATTGGAAGCATTGGGTCCTTGGGAGATGTAAAGACGTCCGTTTTCATCGGCAGAAAGCCACACCCAACCGGAGCCGAAGAGGGTTGTTCCGGCCTCTTCAAACTTCTTCTGGAACTCAGCAAAACTACCAAATTGTTCATCAATCTGACGACGAAGGTCACCTTCCGGTTCCGGTTTCGTTTCCGGCGCAAACTGGAAGAAATAGAAGATATGGTTCCAAGTCTGAGCTGCATTATTGAAAATTTTCCCATTACTTTCAACGACTATTTTCTCCAAAGGCATATCGTCATACTCAGTGTCCTCCTTTAGCTTATTGAGGGTATCAATGTATGTTTTCTCATGGCGTCCATAATGGTATGAGATGGTTTCTGCAGAGATAGTAGGTGCCAGTGCATCGGGCGCATACGGCAACGGTGGAAGTTCAAATTTCATAGCATATTCGGTTTATATGAAACAATAGGATAGACAACGGAAAATAAACCGTGTCTATCCTTATAACCAAATATCAGGCCGAATAGTTCGACATAGAAGTAGCTACTCTATTCAATTGAATGATCAAACTCGGTCGAAAAGTTCATCCCAGTCTTTCCATACAGGTTGATAGCCTCTGTTGCGGATGGCCTTCTCGACTTCAGCCGGAGTTCGGTTGTCGCAAATCTCAAACTGTTCGAGAGCATCCGGTTCGGAGGCATATCCACCCGGATCCGTTCTACTTCCGGCACTCATAGAAGTGACTCCTAAAGGAATCATATTGTCGCGAAAGAAAGAGCTTTCGCGAGTGGAGTAGCTGATATCAGCATCATGGTCGAAGATACGGAAAGCGATAGTCAGCTGAGCCATATGCTTATCATCAATGATACTCTTAGGCTGGAAACCGCTCTCCGAGGGGCGCATACGCGGGAAATTAACGGAAAATCTACATTTCCAATACTTCCGCTGGAGATATCTCAAGTGGCGAGCAAGCATCATGACGTCACCTCGCCAGTCTTCAAGGCCAAGCAGAGCACCCATTCCTATCTTATGCACCCCGGCGTCACCCATACGGTCGTAGCCGTTAAGGCGCCATTCAAAAATACTCTTCATCCCTTGAGGATGGTACTTCTTGTAAGACTCCTTATGATAAGTCTCCTGAAAACATACTACACCATTAAGGCCGGCGCGCGTGAGCCGATAATAGTCGCGAGCCTTCATCGGCTGAACCTCAATGGTGATATTGTGGAAATAAGGGCGACAGACACCTATGACTTTCTCCAAATAGTCTACACCGCACAGAGCCGGATACTCACCGGCTACAATAAGGAGGTTTTCAAACGGACTGAGCTTCTTGATAGCCTTACATTCCTGCTCCACCTGTTCGAGACTCAAGATTGTACGCTCAAAAGGATTATCATGGTTAAAACCGCAATAGACACATTTGTTGGTGCAATAATTACCCACATACATAGGGATGTACATGGAAATGGTTTTGCCAAACCTCTCTGAAGTAAAGAGATTGGCAAGCTGTGCCATCTCCTCGATATGAGGCTTTGCAGCCTCAGAGATGAGCACAGCGAAATCCTCCGGGGTCAGCTGCTTGGCATTGCGGCGAGCCTTGGCAAGAACACGCCTTACGTCATCATCGGTAGCATTCTGCACAAGGGAGATATCCGCATCCCAGTCATATTGGCCGATAATATCGGCATATCCATGACCGAAAATTGCAGAAGCATCAGGATCGGAAGGAAGTATTTTAGTATTTTTTAATTCAGTTTCAGGCATCGTTGTCACATTTATCGGCGATATTTTGAGAAATTCTCATCGCACAGAAATTAGGTCCGCACATAGTGCAGAAACGATCGTCGGCATCGGGAGCATCCCTGCGACTTTCGAGGTAGAAACGCTTCGCCTTTTCGGGGTCAAGAGAGAGGTTAAATTGATCTTTCCAGCGAAACTCGTATCGAGCCTTGCTCAGAGCATCATCGCGGACGTTAGCACCGGGGAAACCCTTGGCAAGGTCTGCCGCATGAGCAGCGATCTTGTAGGTAATTACACCCTCTCTTACGTCTTCAAGATTCGGTAGGGAAAGATGTTCCTTCGGAGTAACGTAGCAGATCATAGCTGTGCCAAGACTTCCGATGATAGCCGCACCGATGGCAGACGTAATATGATCATACGCCGGGGCTATATCGGTAGTGAGAGGACCGAGGGTATAGAAGGGTGCTTCATGGCAAGCATCTATCTCCTTCTGCATATTCTCTTTGATTTTCTGCATGGGTACGTGTCCCGGGCCTTCTATAAGAACCTGCACGTCATGCTGCCATGCTTTGAGAGTAAGCTCACCGAGGACTTCGAGTTCCAAGAACTGTGCACGATCATTGGCATCATGGGTAGAGCCGGGACGCATACCGTCACCCAAGGAAACAGCTACGTCATATTTATTAAGGATTTCGCAAATCTCATCGAAATGTTCATACAAGAAACTCTCCCGGTTATGGATTACCGTCCACTGGGTCATGATCGAACCACCACGAGAAACACACCCCGTCAGACGCTTACTGACCAACTCAGCGTGTTCGCGAAGCACACCGGCATGAATAGTGAAATAATCCACACCCTGCTCACACTGTTCAATGAGAGTGTCGCGATATATTTCCCAGGTAAGTTTGGAAACATCGCCATTTACCTTTTCAAGTGCCTGATATATAGGCACAGTACCCACGGGGACAGGACAGTTGCGTACAATCCACTCACGAGTCTCATGGATGTTGTCGCCCGTAGAAAGATCCATCAGCGTATCGCCACCCCAATAGCAGCTCCATACGGCCTTTGCAATCTCCTCCTCAATACCGGAAGAGAGGGCAGAATTACCGATATTGGTATTGAGTTTCACACTGAAAGCACGACCAATAATCATCGGTTCAGCTTCCGGATGGTTGATATTAGCAGCAATAACGGCGCGTCCGGCAGCTACTTCATCGCGAACAAATTCGGGAGTAATATAGCTCTTGATACCACGAGCTTCATTATCAAGGTTTTCACGAATAGCCACATATTCCATCTCCGGGGTAATGATACCCTTGCGAGCATAGTGCATTTGAGTTACGCGGTGGCCTTCGCGAGCTTTGCGAGGCTTATGCTCTACGGGGAAACGCAATCCGGCAAGAGCCGGATCATCACGTCGCATACGTCCGTATTCACTGGTAATATCATCTTGGAGAATAGTGTCATCACGATCGATGACCCAAGCCTCTCGATTACGGGGAAGACCCTTGTTGATGTCGATTACAATGGATGGGTCTGTATACGGACCACTGGTATCGTAGATTACGATATCCTCGTTGGGATACTCCACACGCTTACCACCCTCAATTTTTACTGTAGGGTATTGATGAACCTTACGCATAGCAACGCGAATAGGGAATAGCTTGCCATCTACATAGAACTTTTCAGAACGAGGATAAGCTGAGACGTCGATATTTTCAATTTTCATGATTATTTGTCAGGTTAATATGTCTTAAGCAACTAAGTGATTTATACGTTATCTACTTAAAAAATTTATAATTGACTTAAGAAGGAGGTGAGAGGGCTGGTAGCTGTAGCACGTGAACTTACAGCTCCCAATCCGGCGAGGAAAGCTTCTCGTCCGGCCTCTACAGCTTTTGCAAAAGCGCGAGCCATAGCCGGAGGATTGCCGGCTACAGCTATAGCCGTATTGACAAGGACAGCATCAGCTCCCATCTCCATAGCCTCAGCAGCATGAGAGGGAGCACCAAGTCCGGCATCGACAATGACCGGAAGATTGCTTTGCTCTATGATTATCTCGAGCAACTCTCGAGTCACAAGACCCTGATTTGTACCGATGGGAGCACCTAAAGGCATAACAGCGGCAGCGCCTGCCTCCTCAAGGAGCTTACACAACACAGGGTCTGCTTGAATATAGGGTAGGACGGTGAAGCCATCTGCAGCCAACCCCTCCGTAGCCTTAAGAGTCTCAATAGGATCGGGGAGAAGATGGCGTGGATCAGGGTGTATCTCAAGCTTTATAAAATTTGTGTGGAAAATCTCACGGCTCATCTGAGCTGCGAGCACAGCCTCTCGAGCGTCTCGAACACCGCTGGTGTTGGGGAGAAGCTGAACATTGTCGCGATTGATGTGAGTAAGCATCTCATCCGTAGCCTCATTCATCATGTTCACACGCTTCATGGCAACAGTAATCATTTCTGAACCTGAGGCAAGTACAGACTTTAGCATCACATCTGGCGATGAAAACTTACCGGTACCTACAAAAAGGCGCGAAATAAATTCTCTATCTCCAATTTTAAGTTTATCCATTATCTAATTGTTATTGTTTGCTGATTAATATTTCTAAAAATATTAGTCCGGAGTAGGAAGCAACGCGATGAAATCGCGGGTAGCCTTAACCATATCTTCAGCCTTGGCTATGGCACCGCTGACAGCTATGCCGTTGACACCGGCCTCCAAGAGAGGAGTAACATCCTCCAAAGTAATGCCCCCGATTGCCACCAACGGTTTTTCAATACCTCGGCTACGATTTTCTTCACACAGCGACCTGATCCCCTCCAATCCAAGTACCGGTGAGAGATTCTTCTTTGTTGTGGTCATCGTGTAAGGACCAACACCGACGTAATCAGTGTCGAGAGCTTTTACAGCCTCAATATCTTCGATGGTGTTGGCTGTCGTACCGATAACAGCCGCCGGGCCGAGCTCCATACGTGCCTGAGAAGGGGGCATATCATCCTTACCAAGATGAACCCCCGTCATTTCTAATTCCTTGCATAGAGCAACTCTGTCATCAAGAAGGAGAAACGTCTCTGTCTCAGCTGCTTTTGGGAGTACCTGCTTAACTACCTCCCGAATCTCATCGTCTGAGGCATCCTTCATGCGGATTTGTATCCAGCGGCAACCACCTTCCATGACTGCCAATATTTGATCTACTACGGGCTTTCCGCAGTCTGTATTAGTTATATACTGTAACATCTTCTCATGTTTTTTATAGTATCAATAACATTGTCGAAACCCTCCGGATTATTCCATATATAGCCCAACATCATAGCTCCATCAAAACCGACTTCATGAAGCTCTGATAATTTGGTGGGAACAACACCTCCAAGTGCCATCACATTCGTGCCTTTCAACCCCGCAGTCTTGATCGAAAATCTCAACCATGGGTCTTCAAGTGAGAAATGGCTCATATAGCCGGTCTTTGATAAGGAATCATATACCGGAGAAAGGCTTACATATGTATAACAATCTTCTTCTGAAATTTCATTAATTTCATCCAAAGAATGCATAGATTTAGACAATCTCAACCTACGTCCCTCCACATTGAATTTCGGTAAGGATATGTAATCTCCTGAAGACTTCAAATGAAGCCCTCCAATGGGGAATTTTTCCGCCAGTTCATAGTGCTCATGGAGAGTCAAACTTTGATGGATCGTCTCAGGAATCATAGATAATAGCTTAGATACATCCTTACTATCTGCAGATGGCTTACGAATATGCACATAGTCAACGACGCCTTCATTAAGAAGACGACATATCCTGTCGGCCTCACTATCGGTGTCAATGTCAACTGCAGGAGATGTAACGGCAATCAGTATCATCTTTTATCCTCCGAAAGCTGCTGTGATGAGAGTTATGCGGTCTTCTTCCGCTAACTGTTTGACTTCCCAATTTTTGGCAACTACAAGCCTATCGTTGACGGCTACGGCAGTTCCTGCCATTGGAAGCTTCTTCCATGCTATCAGCTCTGCCACCGTCATCGGCTCCTTAGGCAATGCCTCCAACTGATTATTGATATATACTTTCATTATATCGTTAGTTTCTAAATTTTCTGATTAGTATTATGATAAGCTTTAGCGTCTATTCTGTCACCAAAGAAAAGTGCCGGCCCATACCCTATGCCGAACTTTTCCGACTTATATTTTTCAATAGAATCATGTAGAAAAGCCTTAGCTATTGCTACTGCAGTTTCTATATCATAATTTGAAATATCTGCTGAGGGGACTGCTCGCTGTAAAGCTAATGCGGAAGCGATGGCTGAAGAAAACACGCATCCGGTGCCATGAAGATTCGGAGTATCCACGAATGACGCTTCAAATATCTTCGGGGTTTTATCCCTCTGATATAAAACGTCAATGCCGGACTCACTACCGGTGACAAGTACAGCTTTGCAGCAATGAGACAATAAAATTTCCACAGCCTCCTCATCATCATTTATCTGCAAACCTGAAATTCCGGCGATAAGGTTGAGCTCTTTACGATTGGGTGTAAGTATATCAATGCAAGTTATAGTGTGGCTGAAATAGGCTTGAGCCATCTCATCCACATTGCAGGGAGAACCACCGGCAGTAAAACCCAAAACCGGGTCACATACGATTGGGAAACTCTTATGAGCGCTGATCCATGTGCAAACTTCTTGAAGCTGTCGTGGACTTGCGAAAAGCCCCATCTTCACTGCATCCGGTAAAATTTCATCAAAAATATCGTTGAGCTGCCCCACCACAATCTCCGACGGCATATCCTCAGAAGCTGACAGTCCTCGAGAGTTCTGTGCCGTAACGCTTGTGAGTGCACACGTCCCATACAGGCCAAAGGCATGAGCTGTTCTGAGGTCGGCCTGAATTCCGGCTCCCGCCATGCAATCTGAAGCTGCAACCGAAAGGAACGTCTTTACACTCATAGACTTCACTACTAATATATTATTCTACTTCTGATTGATTATCCGGTATCACTCCAGGACGATGCCCCAGAGATTCTCCTCGGAATTCCTCCGGCAGAGCTGACTGAATATATTCATGACATTGTGCCATAAGCTTCTTGGTATTGAATCCTCTCTCACCGGGGAAGATAGGCTTATGAATAGTCAATGTAATTTTCCCCGGGCGAGTCTGATACGTATATCGCGGCATGCGAGAGAAAGCACCATCAATAGTCAGGGGTACAACAGGAAGATTAAACTCACCGGCGAGCATGAAAGCGCCACGCTTAAATGGAATCATCTTGCCATCCCAAGACCGAGAACCCTCAGGGAAGATTACAAGCGACATACCATCACGTAGAGTCTCTTCAGATTCTTTGATAGTTTCACGAATCGAAGTGATTTTGGAATCGTCCACGAAAATGTGGCCACAATCCTTGCAAGCCTTACCAACGAGAGGAATATTCTCAAGCCCCTTCTTCATCAACCATTTAAAATTATGGTTAAGATATCCGTAGATAGTCCAAATATCAAAGGCACTCTGATGGTTGGCCACAAATACATAACTCTGATTGCTTTCAATATTCTCCTTTCCCTTAACTACGACTCTCACAAAGAGGAGAGTGCAAACACACCGCGACCATATTTTAGCCGGGTAATATCCCCAGAAGTCACGTTTGCCAAGAGTAGTGCCAACGATAGTCGTCAGCGCTGTTAATATTGTAAGGATTAGCAATATCGGGTAAGCGATAATCCATTGATAAATTCTAAAGAACAGTATCATAAAAATGCAATCCACAGCAGTAGGCCATGGATTGCAAAATTACAAAATTTTCCTCAATTATCCTAATGTCGCTAAATCAGCGACAAGTTAATGAGTTAATGAGTTGATGAATTGATGAGTTTAATTCATATTGATGAATTACTCCTCCTGAGGAGCTATCAGCTTATATCCCTTTCCGTGGACGTTGAGAATTTCAACGTCGGGATCATCCTTGAAGAGTTTACGAAGTTTGGTGATATACACATCCATACTACGTGCATTGAAGTAGTTGTCATCTACCCAGATGCTTTTGAGCGCAAAATTACGCTCAAGCACATCGTTGACATGGGTGCAGAGAAGCCGCAGGAGTTCCGATTCCTTGGTAGTAAGTTTCTGACTCTTATTGTCGGCTATCAAGACCTGTTTCTGGGTGTCGAATGTGAATTTGCCGAGTTTATAGAGGGTAATCTCTTTCTCCTTCTGTCCCTTTACCCTGCGAAGGATGGCTGTAATACGGAACACAAGCTCCTCCATAGAGAAGGGCTTGGTGATGTAGTCGTCTGCTCCAAGTTTAAATCCCTCGAGGACATCGTCCTTGAGGGCTTTTGCCGTTAAGAATATAATAGGAACCTCGGAATTAAGATTCTTTATCTCTTGCGCTAAGGTAAAACCATCTTTCTTAGGCATCATTACGTCAAGGACACACAGATCGTAGTGTCCCTTTAGAAACGCTTTATATCCGGCTTCACCATCGGAACACAGTTCAGCTTCATATCCTTTTGCCTGGAGGAATTCACACAGAAGGTTTCCCAGATTTTCATCATCCTCGCAAAGCAGTATGTTCAATTTGTTGTCCATGGCTTTATACTTTAATAATTTCAAAATCAAATATGGACAAACCAATCTGAATCGGCTCTGTCCGTTCTTTTAATTTATTAACGTTTAAAAATGATTTTTTCTTTTTCGAAATGTTAAAATTTTATTCACTTCCTCTTCTTTTTCTCTGAGGAGGCGTTGGCAAGTGGGATGCGGATGATGAATTCTGTCCATTTGCCATACTCACTATCAACGGATATACTACCATCAAAAATGCTGACCATCTTCTTTACGTATGCTAATCCCAGTCCGAAACCTTTTACGTCGTGAATATTGCCGGTGGAGACGCGGTAGAACTTGTCGAAGATTCTCCTTAGATTTTCTTTGCGGATACCTATACCGTTATCCCTTATCTTCACCACCAAATTCTGATGGCCATCATTATATGTGTCTATTTCAAGATGCGGCTCCACCTCCTCTCGCCGATATTTTACGGCATTATCCAGAAGATTGAATATGACGTTGGTGAACTGCATCTCATCAACATATATATCTGAATCTTCAGCATCAAGATTCATCTCTATGCCTCCACCAAACTTCTCTACCTTTATTTTGAATGTATTGACTACATTTGATATTACGTCATTTGCCGAAAACTCAGAAAAGCGAAGCGCCCCACCGGTATCATCGAAAACGGACATTTGTAATACCTTCTCTACTTGAAATCTCAGTCGCTTTGACTCATCGGTAATTACCGTGGAGAGATGCTTGAGAGTAGAGGGTGATTTGCGAACACTGTCATCGTTGAGCATCTGTCCGGCCAGTGAGATTGTTGATATCGGTGTCTTAAGCTCATGAGTCATATTATTGACAAAATCGGTCTTCATCTCAGAAAGTTTCTTCTGGCGGAAGATTACTATAATGGTGTAAAGAAAGACTACCAGCAGAATCACAGTCAAGGCCAAGGTTGGAATAATAAACCTTACTGATGAAAAAACATATCTCTCTTTTGTAGGAAATTGAACTTTCAACATCAATTCTCCTCCCATAGTCGGAAAAAGTTTATCCGAATAAACGTTCTTTTCTCTGTCGGGATCAAAAGAAGAGGTCTGATATACGATATGGTCGGGGCCATCGGTCACTTCAAATTCAAAAGGAACGTTCAAGCCATTTGCTGCAAGTTCCGCTCTGAGGAAACGTCGGATTTCTGTTGAGTCAGCGCGCTCAGCCGCCGGGCGCGTCCCGGCCTCTCTGATTATGGTCAGAATGACCTCATCAAGGAGACTTTTCTGATATAGATATTGTGTGCGGAGTGTCTGCTGCATCCATTGATAGCGGTCGGAGAGATTGTCTACGGGTGAGGGAATTCCTATTTTTTTAGCCTTACTATTGGAAATCTTAGGAATCTGCAGTTCTGCTACACTTTCCTTCGTAAAGGAAGAGTCGGCAGATTCTGCTTCATCAAACTCTTCGTAAGAGTCTTCAACACTGCTTTCAATAATTCTGACATCCTCCTCAAGATAATGGAGCGTCTCTTGGCGCTCAAGGAAACCGGCTGTGGCATGCATGGAGCGCATAACGCTTTCTGAGAACTGAGCGTCACGCATCTTAGCCATCCTGTCGAGATACATTATCTGAAAGTATAGCAACGCGCAAAAGGTGATGGCCATGACAGCCACCAGCATCCATATTAGCGACTTCTTCATTTTATTTTATAAAATTTCGCTTATCCTTGTAACAATTTTTTCACAAAAAAGATTAAGTTTACTCAATATCTATTATAATAACGCGTTTTATTATAGATAAATTATGAAGCCAACCGAAACAATTTTCAAACATATATGTTATCATGAGAAAATCCCTTACCAGCACTCTTTTAGCTATTACGGGGCTGTGTATTATGAACTCTTGTAGTAGCGACGAGCCCTCTTCTACTTCTGTGGACGACAGCCGAACAGGACAGGAGAATAACATAGTAGACGATGACAACACCCGGGAAAAGAAAAAATCACTGACTCTGATTTATGCTGTCGCCAGCAATAACCTGGAAAGAGATTTCACCAACGATACTACCGAGATGGTCATTGCCGGCTACAACCTGGATCTCAACGAGAATATAGTACTTCTCTATTCACTCACAAAGAAGCAGGCACCCACACTCAAACGCCTTGTGAAGAAAAATAACCGTTGCTATTTCACAACGATGAAGAACTACGATAACTCACAGTATTCTACCGACCCCAAGCGTATCAATACTGTGATTAATGAGGTATTGGCAGATTATAATGCCGATCATAAGGGTATCGTATTCTGGTCGCACGCCTGGGGCTATAATTATGCCGGACGAGATCATACCAAACCCAATACCTCCGTACCCGTTATCAAACACGCCTATGGTCAAGATGATACAGACGGCACTGACGATCGCTGTGACATCGACGAGCTCGCTGAGGCAATACCGGACCATGCCTTTGACTACATTTGGTTTGACTGCTGCTTCATGGGCAACGTGGAAGTAGCCTTCCAGCTTCGTAATAAAGCCGATTTCATAATCGGATATCCTACAGAGATTGCAGCCGAAGGTATGCCATACAATCTCACAATGCCCTATCTGGCAGATGCCAACCCTGACGTTGTAAAGGCGGCCGACCAGCTCTACAGTTACTTTGCACTCTCACTCCCATTCACGGTGGGTGTCTATCGTACTGAATATCTTGAAGAACTTGCGGAAGCTTATTCTCATCTGCCTCTAAAACAGCCGGTAGACACGGATAAGGTACACAATTACGCACGCTTTGGTTTCGGACCTTTCTACGATCTCGGTGAGCTTGCTCATCAGTATGCAAATCAATATGCCGCCTCTTGTAAAGATATGTTCGAAAGAGATGAATTCTCGATCGACAAGGTACTCAAGAAAGTAGTAATCTACAAAGCAGCAACGCAACGAGACTTCTCCAATAAGATAATAAACGCAGATACATATTCCGGCATCAGCGTCAATCGCTTTAAGGATGGTTTCAACAACGATGCCTATTTCTACAAGCGTCTTGACTGGTACTTACATACTCAAAAATAGCACTTGCGCGCTATTTTTAGGTATGCGTTTAACGTTTATCGAATAAATACCAAGCCGAAACAACTCAAGGACGGCCAGCTATTCAAGGACGGCGAGCTTTCAGCTCGCATCTCTCATCATCTCATCTACTCATCAACTCAAAAAATGTTTCAGTCTGTTCCTATTGTAGAGCTCCCCGAGGAAGAGCTGTCGGAAGAAAAGATGTTTGAAGCCCTCAAGGGACTTTCTCTTGATGATGCTATATCAAAGATAGCAAGCAGCGTTGTAGACTTTTCGTTTAAACTATTGATTGCCATACTTATTTTCTATGCCGGGAAGTTTCTCATTAAGAAGCTCTACCGCATGGTGCAAACGATAATGGCCAAGCGGCATGTAGATGCCTCGCTATCTACATTCATTTTGTCGCTTATCAAGATGGTAGCCTACTTTATCCTTATCATTATCGTAATAGGAATAATCGGAATTGAGACAAGCTCATTCCTGGCTCTTTTTGCATCGGCAGGTGTGGCTATCGGTATGGCTCTAAGCGGCACTCTCCAGAATTTTGCGGGTGGCGTGCTTATACTGTTGTTGAAACCTTATAAAGTTGGAGACTATATTGAAGCGCAGGGGTATGCCGGAACTGTCAAAGCTATTAATATCTTCAACACCATCATCAATACCCCCGACAATAAGTCCATCATCATCCCTAACGGAGGATTGTCCACATCATCGGTCAACAATTATTCTCTCGAAGGACAACGTCGGGTAGACTGGACTATAGGACTGGCATATAACACTGACTTTGACAAGGCTCGAGAAGTAATTTTAGCTATGCTTGCGGAAGATTCCCGTATCATCACAGATACTCGAGAATCCTTCGTGGGTCTCAATGAACTTGCCGACAGCAGTATTAACATTGTAGTCAGAGCGTGGACTCCTACAAGTGATTATTGGAATCTCTACTTTGACATGAACCGGCGTTTCTATAAAGAGCTCCCGGAACATGGCTTTGAATTCCCCTTCCCCCAGCTCGACGTACATATAGGTTCCACCTCATAAGACATGGAGTCTACTACTGACATCATACAATCAACGGCATTGTGTCCGGCCACGCCCCGTCCCCGCATTGTTGAGTTCGACATAATTAAGTTTCTCGCGATATTTTTAGTATTGTGGGGACACTCAATTAAACAGCTCCATGGCGAAGGACCTGCCAACGACTATACCACCTTCAGATTTATCAATGCATTTCATATGCCATTGTTTATGCTCATATCGGGCTTTTTCTTTGGTACGTCACATAATATTCAGGCAGTAAAATTCTTCTCTAAAAAATTCTGGAGACTTCTTTATCCGTGCCTTTCATTCGGAATATTAGTTGTCGCTGTGAACCTTTTTAGCTATGGAATCAAGGGTCAAGAAATTTCTCCAGGCAGTGGTATTAAAATCTTTTGGAATTGCTTTTGGTTTCTGAAGTGTACTTTTCTATGTTTTGCAATTCAATACTTTTTATTACGTCTTTTCAAAGGGAAAAGGTGGGGTGCTGTGTGCCTTGGAATATTAATTAGTCAGTTCTTTCCTATTTTTCAGGTAAACTGGATGTATCCATTCTTTGCTACCGGATATATACTTTCTTTCTGTATTGCAAACATCCGGAGACACGTTGTCATAACCCTCATAGTATCTCTAACAAGCTTTATATTTTTATTTTACATCTTCGACATACGGGAGACAACAACCATGACTGAGATTAAAAGGAATCTCATTGCCATGAATTTCAAGATTATACCAACATATCTTTCCATTCAATTGATGAAGTATTTGATTGGCTTGGCAGGGACAATGTCGGTTCTTTCTCTGGTCATAATTTCGATCCCATATCTTGAGAATACCAAGCTTCTTAGTTGGATGACAAAATATGGTAAAGACACACTGGGAATTTACCTACTCCAAAATTTTATACTTGAACATTTCTGGAGGGAGTTTGTTGATTTATCAGAATTAGATGAGAATCTCTTCTCCTTAATTATATGTCCATTGTTCTCCTTATTTATAATGTTGGCATGTATAAAGATTCTAAACCTAATCAGTCAATCAAGAGTAGCCAACAACATATTCTTTGGCTGGAAAATATAGAAAATTAGATGATTCTTGAATTCTGAATCATACCTCATAACTTATAACTAATACTTATTGTACATATATATGTTACGACTAAATTGCTTTATATCTGTAAATGATGAGAATCGCAGCTCTATTTTAGAGGCCGCCAAGACTCTGACAGCGGCATCCCTGCAACAGGATGGCTGTATTGCTTACGACATATTCGAGAGTGCTACTCGCCCGGGGGTACTGATGATTTGCGAAACATGGCGAGATCAAGAGGCCCTGGATGCACATAGTGCATCAGAAGTATTCATAAGAGAAGTAGGAAAGATGCGGAGCCTCGCAGAAATGAAACTCGAAACCTTCAAGTTCTGAAGTAGTCCAAACTTATTTCGTAAGCAAGGTTTATTAAGATTTTGATCAGATTTTAATTCTTTCATCAGTCGAGATGCAGGCATCAGGCTGTTGAAAGAATTAAAATATGCCAAAATATTAAAGAGTAGGCTACGATGCGTTGTGGAACATGATGTTATACTTTTAGCAATTGATATTCGTTGGTCTGCAAATTAATGCGTAGTATGGCATCTGTCATTGGCCGGCCACAACCACTTAAGCATTTCAGAGCCTCTGAAGTCTCAATACCTGCAACAATCCCTGTTAAGGGTCCGAATACTCCCTCTATTGAACATGGTAACATTCCGGCAGATTCTACTCCCGGAGGGAAGATGTCGGAGAAATTAATGGTACCGGGAAGGTGCGTGAGTATCTGGGCATGATAACCTGCCACACCGGCCGTAACGTATCCTTTACCATACGCATTACACAGCTTCTCAATAAGATATGTAGTGTCCGGATTGTCGGCTGCATCGACAATAAAATCATAGTTCGAGACTATTTCATCCCCATTTCTTGTGGTCAAGGGCTTTGTAATAATTTCAACTTTACAATCAGAGTTCAAGGCCTTTACTGCTGCTCCCATAAGTTCTGATTTTGACTTTCCGGCATCTGATTCTTTGAAAAACACTTGGCGCTGAAGATTTGACATATCCACGGTATCAAAATCCATCAGTCCTATTCTTCCTACACCCGCACCCGCTGTGTACATAGCAATGCCGGAGCCTAAAGCTCCACAACCGACAATCAATAAGGATGAATCAAGCAAACGTTGCTGCCCTGTCTCTCCAAAATCCTTTAGCCGCATATTAACGGCATATCTTCGTAAATCCATAACTCACTTTGCCCGAAGAAATGTTATAATATCTTTGGGAGAAAATTTCTTACCCCTCAATAGCATTGAGGAAGTATAAAGTTTTCCGGAGAAGGAAAGGGCTATCCCCGCAAAAACATACAATACAACCAATGATACCCACGACTGCCACATAGGCACGGTTCCAATTATGGCATTGACACATGCCACAACAGGAGAAGTCAGTGGTACAAAACTGCATATTGTTACAAATACTTCAGAACCATTGTCTACAGCATACTCTCCAATATAAAACGAACCGAGAAGCAAAAAAGTGAGAACGGCTACATATTCCTGGTATTCATTATTCTTATCGGTCATAGCCCCAACAGCCGCATAGAGAGATCCAAAGAAAACATAACCACCAATAAAAAAGGCGATACTCCAGAACAGTGCACAAACGATCCTCCGGTCGGCCAATAACATCCAGGGAATATCTATCTGCAAGGCAAGAATTACCATAGAAGCTAATACAACGATAAGCAGAGACCATATCAGTAATTGCGTCATACCAATAAGGCATACCGATATAATCTTGGCAAGCATCATAGTACGACCATCTACGCTTGTAGCCAAAATCTCGAATATTCTATTGCACTTCTCTACCTTTACTTTATTGAAAATCTGAGAACCATACATCATAAGAAACATTACTAAGAACAATCCCATCAGCATACCCATGACCTTCAATCCCGTAAGTCCTTTCGGATCGGGCGTAGGCTGAAGGCTCTCCTGCATAGTCATAAATGACTCAGAACCATCCATCATAAAGGTGCCAAAAATAATAAAGGCTACAAAAATAAGTGGCACCAAAAATGTAGCTATCCAGAAAGACTTTGTGGTAATATCTGTCTTATATTCCTGCTCCACAATTAATTTAAGTTTCGATATTTTCATTTCGTATAATTGAAAAAAATATCCGTTAAAGAGGGGAGAGCCTCCTCAAAATGCAAAATCTCAGATTGGGAAGCTACATGATTGATAATATCAATATTCTTAGTTCCCTGCTTTTTTATAACATTATAGGCAAATCCTTTACGCCAATTTCTCGGAGGGATAGAAACCATCTCTTCTATTATGCCGCTCGTCATGACATCAGCTATATTGAGTGGCGTGACTACTGTGAGCAATAACGAATTGTCCTTATGTTGTTCCTTAATATTTTCTATTGAATCCTTTACCAGCAGACGTCCCTTATTGATCAAAGCAATGTCGGAACACATCTCCTCGATAGCCGGCATATTATGTGAAGAGAGTATTACAGTAGTCCCCTGATTATGAAGCTTGTCGATAATTTGCTGAAGGATAGCACCATTAATAGGATCAAAACCGCTAAATGGCTCGTCGAGAATGACTATGTCCGGCTCATGTACAAGGGTAGTGATGATCTGAACCTTCTGCTGGTTACCCTTGGAGAGCTCTTTGACTCGACGCTTCTCTTGTCCCTTCAGCTGGAACATCTCGAGGTATTCATTCATGACCTCGCGAAGTCGGACGCGGCTTCCACCCTTCAGTTGTCCGAAATAAAGGATCTGCTCTTCTACTCGCATTTTATCATACAGTCCTCGCTCTTCAGGCATGTAGCCGATTAGTCCGGTTGTGGCACGAGAAGCCGACTGACCGTTCACAAGGACTCTTCCGGAATCTGCCACAAGTATTGAGTTGATAATTCTCAGCAGTGTAGTTTTCCCCGCTCCATTAGGACCAAGAAGTCCACAAATGCTACCCCTGTCAATATCAAACGATACATTGTCAAGAGCCTGGACGTGTCCAAATTTTTTCGTCAGATTCTCAATGTGTAGAGCATTCATAGAATCATACTTCACAGAATCTTCTGTAGGATTTATCATATTTATCTTGGTGCTATTATTCGGTCGCCGATATCGAGAGCCGTTGTAGAACGCATCTTTAGCAATACCGTCAGCCGATGCATAATCTCTTTTAGACGCTCCGCATTCGACTGAGTAGCCGGGTCGGCCAATTCCGAATGAAGCTTCTTCACCTCCTGATTAAGTATTTCAGCTCTCAACTCGGCCAATGACTTGTATACTCTCTGAAAGAGACCTTCCTCGAGTTCTTCGCGAGGGGTGTCGCGGTATATTTTACTTAGCTGATAGCGATCGTTGATTATATTATTTACCATCCGTCTTATTTCGTTATCCTCGTGGCTTGCCAACTCTATGCCACAATATTCCTGACAGAAGTTCTCATCCTCCTCTGCACGGATTTTGGAATACTTTTCCTCAATCTTCTTTTCCTCACGCTGTAGAGTCACCATAGAGAGTCCTTGATCTGCGAGCTTCATAAATTCTTCTCGTCGCTGTTCGTCGAGGTCTTTGTCTATCTCAGAGAGATAATTTCTACGTCTGTTTTCAAAATTTTCACGCAGAATAGGAAACTGTCTGAAAATCTCAGCATAGAGAGCTACGGAAAAGGATATACTGTCTGCCTCGAGTTCTTCTTCCACATATTGAGCCACACTTAATTTCTCGAAACTCCCATCCTCACAGGGCACGTCTATGTCTACAAACCCATAGCGTATGCAATTCTCTATAATCTTACGCTCAAACGGCTCAAACGGGTTGGTATTTCCGAAGCGAAACTGCTGTCCTATAGGCTTGTTCTGTGATTGAACATTCGCGTCTTGATTATCAGCCTGCATATTGGAAGATGATAATTGTTTGGCAGACAGGGTGGATACGGCTTGTCGGTCAAAATCCTTAAGTCTTCGCTCCTTGTGCATCTTTTCGCGACGCTCTGCAAGAGCACGACCTACTGCTGCTCCCACACTGTTTTCATCAATGCCGAAAAGTCGAGCACATTCCTGAACATAGAAATTTCTCTCTACATCTACCGGAATAGCAGCAATACTATTGACCACGCTGAGAATCGCCTGAGTCTTGCGCTGGGGATCATCCTTAGCATCTGCAAGGAGCACATTTATCTTAAAACGAATAATATCTGTTTGATTATCCTCTACATATTTGCGAAATTCCTCGGGAGTATGGTCGCGTGCAAACTCATCAGGGTCTTTACCATCAGGGAGAAGTAATACTTTTACTTGCATCTTATGGCTCAGAAGCATGTCTACACCTCGAAGAGCAGCTTTGATGCCCGCTGCATCTCCGTCATAGATTAGGGTTACATTATCGGTAAATCTATGGATAAGAGCTATCTGACCATCAGTAAGTGCCGTACCGCTGGATGCTACCACGTTTTTGAGTCCGCTCTGCCACATCCCTATTACATCCATGTAACCCTCCACGAGGTAACACCTGTTTTGCTTTACTATCTCCGATTTCGCTTGATATATGCCATAGAGTTCGTTGCTTTTGACGTATATGTCAGATTCCGGAGAATTGATATATTTGGCCGGTCCTCCCTTAAGGTCGCGACCACCAAATGCTATCGGCTTGCCACTGGAATTGAGAATAGGAAAGATTATTCGTCCATGGAAGCGATCGTATTCTCGTCCCTGCTGGCTGACGCCTGTCAGTCCCAGCTGACGCATAACCTCTATGTCGAGACCTGCAGATCGCGCGGTCGATGTCAGCTCATTGCCGCTGTCGAGGGCATAGCCAAGACGAAATTCGCGGATTGCCTCTTCCGTAATCCCTCGTTGGTAGAAATATTGCAGTCCTACATCGCGCCCTTCAGTGGTGTCGCGGAGCATTTGCTGCATCTTTTTCATTGCCCAATCGTTGGCCACGAGCATACTCTCACGGCGTGTGATGGAAGCACGCTCCTGGTCGGTTAATTCTCGCTCCTCAACCTTTATGCCATATTTGGCAGCGAGTTGAAGGAGAGCATCATGGTATGATACTCCCTCCTTTTCCATAATGAAATTGACAGGACTGCCCCCTTTATGACAAGAGAAGCAATAGCAGAAATTTCTACGCTTATTGACAGAGAACGAGGGGGTACGTTCGTTGTGGAAGGGACATAACCCCATATAGTTGCTACCGCGACGTACAAGATGTACATAGTCGCTGACCACCTCTACGATGTCAGCGGCCTCCTTGATTTTCTCTACGGTAGCCCTATCTATCATTTAAGACCTGATTTCGTCGCTATATTAGCGACAAGTTTATGAGTTTGTGATTTTATGATTTTTATGAGTTTATGATTTTAATTTAACTCTTATGATTAATCTCCGATAGCATGGAGAGTGTGTAGAAGCTCATGAATCTTCTCATTGGTGCTCAAGCGGGTGGGTACCAATGGCAAGCGCAATTCGTTCTTTATAAGTCCCATTGCATTGAGTGTACATTTTACTCCGGCTGGATTGCCATCTACAAACAAGAGATTGAAAAGTTCTGTAAACTTGAAATGAAGCGGGAGGGCTTTGTCGAATTCTCCTTTAAGACATAGACGCACCATCTTGCCAAACTCCTTGGGGAAAGCATTGCCAATGACAGAGATGACACCCGTAGCGCCGAGAGTCATCAGCGGGAAAGTAATACCATCGTCACCGGAAATGACATTGAAGGATTGCGGCTTATTCTTAATTATCTCCTCAATCTGCGGGAAGTTGCCGGATGCTTCCTTGATTCCAATGATGTTGGGAAAATCACGAGCCAGCCGCAATGTGGTCTGTGCCGTAAGATTAACACCTGTACGTCCCGGGACATTGTATAAAATCACCGGAAGGGGAGAGGCATCCGCTATGGCCTTATAGTGCTGATAAAGTCCCTCTTGTGAAGGTTTGTTATAGTAGGGTACAACTGAAAGTATTGCATCGAAGCCCGAGAGGTCTTCGTTTTGCAAGTCTGCAACAATTGCAGCGGTATTGTTACCCCCCATACCGAGCACAAGCGGGATACGGCCATCAGTCTGTTTTCTGATGAAGTCTTTCACATCCTGACGCTCCCCGGGGAAAAGCGTAGGGGTTTCACCGGTAGTGCCCAGTACTACCAAAAAGTCGGCATTGTTGTCAACACAAAAGTCCACAACTTTACCAAGGGCATTAAAATCTATTGACTTATCCTCATTGAAGGGGGTGACGAGCGCCACTCCAAGACCTTCCAGTTTGAATCTTCTCTGTAGAGGCATATGATTAGCAGGGTTGGTTTACGCAAAATTAGCAAAAATATCCCGTATTCCAATACCCGTAACCAAAAAAAGTTGGAAGGGCAATTTGCAAACGCCCCGAATCGACTTATCGACTGTGCTTACTGTCAGTGACGATTGAATTACAACATTATTTGTATTTACAAAATATTTACCTTAGCGTAACGATTCAGCCAAGCTAAATCGTTGAAGAGTGAAAATACCCGCGTACAATTCAACAACCTTAACTGTACTATTATTGTTATAATTTAAACTATAAACTTATCGAAATGGGAAACGAGAATTTTCGCGTAAGGTGGAAATATTTCACTACCGATTTATTGTCATACTTCAATGTGGCTGACGATTTGGAACCTCAATCGGCTATCGAGGAGTCGATTCGCTCCGGTGTCTCATTTAAGGGTAGCCAACTTATCACTCTGATTTTCGCTATCTTCATTGCCTCTCTGGGTCTTAATACCAACAGCATTCCGGTGATCATCGGAGCGATGTTGATTTCTCCTCTTATGGGACCGATAATTGGTATTGGTCTGGCTATTGGTATTCAAGATTACACTCTGTTGCGTCGCAGTTTGAAGAATGTAGGTGCGGCTATCCTTGGCTCTTTAGCCGCCTCCGCACTCTACTTCCTAATCTCACCGCAATATGAGGGTTCAAGTCAGCTCCTGGCACGAACTTCCCCCTCTATCTATGATGTATTTGTAGGTCTATTCGGCGGAGCTGCCGGTATTCTGAGCATTGCAAGCAAAAATAAGGGACAGGTGATGCCCGGTGTGGCCATCGCCACCTCACTTATGCCACCACTATGTACCGCCGGCTATGGTCTTGCAACTTTGCAGATGCATTTCTTCATCGGTGCTCTTTATCTTTTCTTTATCAATGCAATCTTCATCCTCTTCGCCACTTGGATTGCCGTTAGGGTTATGAAATTCAAGAAGGTTGTATATCAGAATAATAAACGCGCCAAGCATATTCAGACAATTGTTTATTCCGTTGTATTTGCCACAGTAGGGATATGCTGCTGGCTCAC
Source organism: Muribaculaceae bacterium (assembly GCA_023667015.1). GTDB lineage: Bacteria > Bacteroidota > Bacteroidia > Bacteroidales > Muribaculaceae > Lepagella. The sequence goes on from JAMPAX010000004.1 coordinate 60,531, forward strand.
GTACACTATGATTTCGAAAAACATATTTCTCTCGGCAGCAACGCAATTTGTAGAGAATGAGATGGTGTTTCCCAACACACAAGTACTGAGCCACAAAGAATATGTACAGAATGGAAAGAAATATATTGATGTGACACTTATTGGGGAAGCACTCCCCAAGGACTCTCTGCAACTGGCGATGATGAACAAGCTCGACTCGGTAGGTCTCGGAGGAACGATATTGAACATCAAGCAGGGTTTCTCCCTCGACAATGATCTGAGTCATAGTCATAGCGCTGACCAGTTCTATAAGCTAATGCAACAACAGATAGCATCTAGCCAGACCATGATTGACTCCTTGCGTACTGTAATAGCCTCACGAGAATCCTTCTCCGACCAGAGTGTCAAACTTGCACCGGAGGTAAAAGTACTCTTTCCGAGCATTCGAGACATAGCGCTTTCCAACATGCTTGCAGCCTCAGTAGGGAAGACTCAGTTAGACACAATCAATATGGTATTTGTAAATGCACCGGCAGGACTAAGCAACGCCGACCGCACACGTTTGAAAGAATACATAGGAGTAAGATTAGGACGCCGCAACATCCACTTAGCCATCAACCCTCCCGGCTTCCCCTGGCCCTCCTCCGAATCCAAATAAAAGCCCGTCTCATAAAAATTATACCCTTAGTGGCAAATTTTTTATAAGACGGAGTCTAAGAATAAACTGAAAGTAGTGAAGGCACTCACAAGCTACTGAGTTAAGACCCGATATAAGAAGCCCCCAAAGCATATAGCCTTGAGAATATACATTGAAAGTGAAAGCTATGCGAAAGCAATGACAGTGTACATGACAGTGACGACTTGCATAGATTTGCAAATGTCGGGGGGATTTGTTAATTTTGCGATTCGTTATAACGGTTACAGAATTTGACAATGAAAACGACAATTGCAGTTTTCTTCGGCGGACGCTCCGTGGAACACGAGATCTCCGTCATTTCAGCCCTCCAGGCTATTAATGCTTTTGATAAGAATAAATATGACATAGTCCCTGTCTACATTACCAAGCAGGGACAATGGTTCACCGGCCCCAAGCTCCTTGAGATTGCCAACTATAAGGATATGAAGACATTGACCGACCAGTGTGAGGAGGTCTTCATGCGTCCCGAATATGGCGACTACAACCTCTACAAGGCTAACACCGGTATTTTCTCTAAGCGCAATCCCGTAGTGGCTACGTTGCATGCCGCGATTCCGGTGCTCCACGGCACTAACGGGGAGGATGGCATCTTTGAGGGACTGCTTGAAACTATCGGTATTCCTTATGCCGGATGCAATACCCTCGCCAGTGCCAATGGTATGGACAAGATTACCATGAAGATGATTCTTCGTTCTGAGGGTATTCCCGTGGTAGACTATGTATGGTTTACCGACAAACAATGGGGACGAGAGCGCGACAGCATCATCTCCCGCGTAGAATCAGAACTCGGCTATCCGGTAATCGTAAAACCCGCCAACCTCGGGTCGAGCGTTGGCATCGGCAAGGCCTCAAATCGTGAGGAACTGATTGCCAAGGTAGACAACGCAGAGAAATTCTCACAGCGACTGATTGTGGAACACTGCATAGGGAATCTTAAAGAGATCAACTGCTCAGTACTCGGAGATGCCGATGATCATCAGTCTTCGATACTTGAAGAGCCGATAATGTCAGGCGACATCCTCAGCTATGAGGACAAATATATGGGAGGCACGAAGACCAACCGGGGGATGCAAGCCAGCGCCAAGCGTATACCTGCAGAACTGCCGGAAGCGCAGACTGAGAAGATACGCAAGATGGCAGCAGACACCTTCCGCGTACTGTCATGCCACGGAGTCAGCCGAGTCGATGTGATGATTGACGAAGACACCCGGAAAGTATACGTCAACGAAATCAATACAATTCCCGGCTCCCTGTCGTTTTATCTTTGGGAAGCTTCCGGAATATCATTTACTGAGCTGATGGATCGTCTGGTAGCTCTCGCCCTCAAGCGCAAACGCGAGCAGGAGCGCAAGACCTTCTCCTACGACCAGAATATCTTCGCTCTTGGTGGAGGAGTAAAAGGCGCCAAAGGCAGCAAAGGAGGCAAGCTTCGCTAATCAACCTCACGTCAACTGTTCCCAAAACGAGAAACAGCAATAAAGAGATACAACAACACATTTTAACGACAAAAGAAAATAACTCTAAATGAGCCACAATAAATTTCCAGAGAGCATCAAGCAGCTCAATCTATCAGAAATCAATAAAGCGATGCTCCGCCAATGGGAGGAGGCTTCTCTGTTCGAACAGAGCATGAAAGAACGCGAGGGATGCCCGAGTTTTGTATTCTACGAGGGTCCCCCGTCAGCAAATGGCATGCCGGGTATCCACCACGTTATGGCACGAACTATCAAAGACGTGTTCTGCCGCTATAAGACTATGAAAGGCTTCCACGTGAAGCGCAAAGCCGGCTGGGACACCCATGGTTTACCAGTGGAACTCGGAGTGGAGAAAGCCTTGGGAATCACCAAAGAAGATATCGGCAAGAAAATATCCGTTGACGACTACAACGCTGCCTGCCGCCGTGAGGTCATGAAATACACCAAAGAATGGACCGACCTCACCCGCAAGATGGGCTATTGGGTAGATCTGGATAATCCGTATATCACCTACGACAATCGCTATATCGAAAGCGTATGGTGGCTCCTGCGTCAGCTTTATGATAAGGGATTCCTATATAAAGGATACACCATTCAGCCTTATTCGCCGGCTGCCGGCACCGGTCTGAGTACCCATGAGCTTAACCAGCCCGGGTGCTACCGCGATGTCAAAGATACCACAGCAACAGCTCTTTTTGAGGTGCTCGACCCGAAGGAAGAGATGACAGGCTGGGGACGCCCATACTTCATGGCGTGGACTACTACCCCCTGGACATTACCTTCGAACACAGCTCTCTGCGTTGGTCCGAAGTTCGACTATGTAGCTCTGCAGACATACAATCCCTATACAGCTGAGAAAATTATCGTGGTCTTAGCAGATGTTCTGGTAAAAGCCTACTTTAAGGCTGAAGGAGAGACCGCAGATATGGAAAGTTTCTCGAAGGGAGACAAGATTGTGCCCTGGAGAAAAGTTGGTCAATGGAAAGGTTCCGACCTTGTCGGTATGCACTATCGCCAGCTTATGCCGTGGGTGAAGCCCTGCGAACCTATAGGCGTCCATGCCCATGAATATGCTAACGCATATGCTACTGCCCATCCGGAAAAGACATTTAAGGTAGGCACCGACGAATTCGTGGAAATCGCTGAAGAGGCATTCCGCGTAATCCCCGGCGACTATGTGACTACCGAGGATGGTACAGGTATCGTACATATTGCTCCGACCTTTGGTGCAGACGATGCAAAGGTGGCTAAAGATGCCGGTATCCCCCCTCTGTTTATGATCAACAAGAAAGGGGAGACCCGCCCGATGGTAGACCTTCAAGGTAAATACTATCTGCTAAGCGAGTGTGCTCCGCAGTTTGTAGAGAAATGTGTGGACGTAGATGCTTACAAACGCCATGAGGGTGACTACGTAAAGAACGCCTTCGACCCGAAATTCAACGAGGGAGGGAAATACGATGAGGCCGCAGCCTCCAAAGCTGAAGATCTGAACATCGTGCTCAGCATGGAGATGAAACAAGCGGGCGAAGCTTTCCGCATAGAGAAGCATGTCCACAACTATCCCCACTGCTGGCGTACGGATAAGCCGGTATTGTACTATCCTCTCGACAGCTGGTTTATCCGCTCGAGCGCTTCTCGCGAAAAGTTCTTGGCGCTCAACGAGCAGATTAAATGGAAACCGGCTACTACCGGTAGCGGACGTTTCGGGAAATGGCTCGAAAACCTGCAAGACTGGAACCTGTCTCGCTCACGTTATTGGGGCACCCCCCTTCCAATCTGGCGCACTGAAGATGGCAAGGAGGAGATTTGCATCGGCTCCTATGAGGAACTCTGCCGGGAAGTTGACAAGTCGGTGGCTGCCGGATTTATGAAATCGAATCCCATCACCGACAAAGGATTCCGGCCCGGAGTGATGACAGCTGAGAATTATGAGAAATTTGATATTCATCGTCCGTACGTAGACGAGCTTATCCTCGTATCTCCGGAGGGTAAGCCGATGCATCGCGAGCTCGACCTTATCGATGTGTGGTTTGATTCCGGTGCTATGCCCTACGCCCAGATTCACTACCCATTTGAGAACAAAGCGGCACTGGACTCCGGTGAGGTCTATCCTGCCGATTTCATTGCCGAGGGAGTAGACCAGACACGTGGCTGGTTCTTCACCCTTCATGCCATCGCGGGTATGGTCTTTGACTCTGTAGCATATAAGGCTGTAATTTCCAATGGCCTTGTACTCGACAAGAATGCCAACAAGATGAGTAAGCGTCTTGGCAATGCTGTAGACCCCTTCGGCAATATCGAAAAGTTTGGGTCCGACCCGGTGCGCTGGTACATGATCTCCAACTCTCAGCCTTGGGACAATCTGAAATATGATGAAAGTGGCGTGGAGGAAGTAGGACGCAAACTCTTCTCTACTCTCTACAATACTTACAAATTCTTTGCCCTATATGCCAACGTAGATGGCTTCACCGGCAATGAGACAGAAGTTCCCCACAAGGAGCGTCCGGAAATCGACCGCTGGATTCTGTCGTTGCTCAATAGGCTCGTGGGGGATGTGACTACATCCCTCGACGACTATGAGCCGACACGTGCAGCACGCGCAATCGAGGAATTTGTAGGCGACAACCTCTCCAACTGGTACGTACGTCTCAATCGTAAGAGATTCTGGGGTGGCGAGATGAATACCGATAAGTTATCGGCATATCAGACTCTCTATACCTGTCTGCTGACAGTAGCCAAGTTGATGGCACCCTACGCGCCATTCTTCTCAGATCGTCTCTATCGCGACCTGATGGCTACTCGTGGCGAAAAAGGTTATGCTTCGGTACATTTAGACTTCTTCCCCGAGTATGACCCCGCATTGTCGGAGCCGGAGCTCGAAGAACGCAACAGACTCGCACAGATTATCACCTCCAATGTGTTGGCACTTCGTCGCAAGACTAACTTGAAGGTGCGTCAACCCCTGCAGACAGTACTCGTGCCCGTAGTAGATAATCGGATGAAAGAGGCTGTAGAAGGTATCACCGAACTGCTGAAAAACGAGCTCAACGTCAAGGAAATCAAAATTGTCAGCGATGAGAACAGCGGTCTTGTGAAGCGAGTGAAAGCAGACTTCAAGAAACTCGGTCCGAAGTATGGCAAGGTCATGAAAGACCTCGGAAAGGCTATCACAGCAATGTCTCAGAAAGAGATAGCTCAGCTTGAGAAAGAAGGTAAGTTTACCTTCGAGGGAATTGCCGGGTCGCCTGTGGTGGAACTTGCAGATGTCGAGATTATCCCGGAGGATATCCCCGGATGGCTCGTAGCAAACGATGGAAACGTCACTGTTGCTCTCGATGTCACTGTCACCCCTGAGCTCAAGAAAGAGGGTATGGCACGTGAACTCATCAATAGAATTCAGAATGTGCGCAAGAGCAACGACTTCGATATCACAGAAAGGGTAGACGTACGTCTGCAGAAACTCCCTGAGATTGAGGAGACCTTAGCCGAATACTCCGACTATATTGCATCACAGGTACTCGCACGCAATATCGTTATTGACAAGAATCTTGATGCAGAAACATCAACGACTTTCGACATTGACGGATTGATTGTACTTGCCGATATCGCAAAAATAGAGAAATGACAACAAATCGAGGAGAAACTATTATAGCTAACGACCGGATACGCTCACGCGGTCTGGTCGTAGCCTTAATAGCCATAGCCGTTGTCTTGATCGACCAGATAGTCAAAATCTGGGTGAAGACAAGTTTTTATCTGGGTGAAGACCTGCCAATTACAAACTGGTGGCATCTGAAATTCATTGAAAACAACGGGATGGCCTTCGGCATGGAGTTGAGTAGCAAATATCTGCTGACCTTCGGTAGGATCATTGCTGTCATAGCGATGATCTGGTTTGCATCAAAGATTATTCGATACTTTAGGGTACGCACAGGATTTCTCGTGGCATTGTCGTTGGTGATTGCCGGAGCCGCCGGCAATATCTTCGACTGCATATTCTATGGAGTATTATTTAATAATCCCATGCCTCCGGAGACTGCAGTGTTCCTGCCTGAAGGAGGAGGATATGCACCACTTTTTCAAGGGCGAGTCGTAGATATGCTATATTTTCCTCTTTTTAGTTTTGTATGGCCGGAGTGGGTGCCGGGTGTTGGAGGTACTTCATATGAATTTTTCCAATACATTTTCAATGTTGCCGACTCGGCAATATGCGTAGGAGTATTCCTTATCATCCTCTTCTACTCCAAAGATACCAGCGAGGCTTTCGCGTATCTAAGCGAACTGCAAAGCCGGAAAAAAGAGAGTCGAGAAAAATGAAAACTCAGCTAATTAATTCTCTCATACGTAATATCGATAGTCGATTATCTGTTGCGAAATGCACGCTGGCAGGACTGACCATCAGTCTCTGCTCATGCCATTCCGTCCCCGATGGTGTACTCTCTGAGGATGAAATGACAGAATTACTTACAGAGATGACCCTCGCCGAATCCTACAGGAATGTTGAGGGAAACGTGCCCGACAGCATCCGAAATCAATTGGGCGAAGGAATCCTTGCCAGCCATGGCTATACCTACGAACAATTAGACTCATCGCTTAACTGGTATGGGCGTCATCTCGACAAATACTATAAAATCTACGACCGTGTAGACAGAGAGCTGTACAAACGTCAGAGGAAATTAGCTAAAAAGAGTGGCGATGTAAAGGGATCCGGAGATATCTCCGGTGAGAACCTATGGCCGTATGCCGACCATTTCTGGCTCTCTCCATTGTCTGACTCCGATGGTCTTAATTTCGACATCACCGGAGCGAGCCTTCTAAAGGGGGAAAGTCTCGAATGGAAACTTCGACTTAATAAGGAAGGGAATATAAAGATAATCTTAGGTGCTGAATATTCCGACGGTACTGTCACCTACGCCAATACAGGCAGCTACGGTCAGAAACGGCTTAAGTTGCAACTACTGACCGACACCTCGAAGCAAGTGAAACGGATTATCGGCATTATCCATGCCGATAAGAACTCCCTGCCCCTTTGGGCCGACAGCGTTCAGCTGACAAAATTGCCATACGATTCTGCCGGATATTATCGGCTACATACCCAACGCACCTACCGCAAATAAGACAACGTCCTTGCAGACTACTCTATGATAATTATACGATGAGTATTACGGGATGGATATTGCCGGATGAGTATTAGGATGAGTATTATAGAATGATAATCCTTGCACGGAAAATAATAGTAGAAGGTGAGGAACACTCCCTACAATATGTAGAGACTGAAGAGCGAGAGGGGAAGACAATCATACTCAAGATGCAACCCTTCGACCGTGAGCGGCCATTTTGTCGCTACATCACCCAAACTCTTTACGCCAAGAAAGACAAAACCAACTCTCAATTTTTGCAACTTATATATATATAAAGTACGCATACCAAGTGAAAACCGGTTCAAACACCCGGTAAGTTTGTTGGAAGGACGATTTGCTGTCGTCCTTCCAACAAACTATTGTGGGAGGCTTGATGTTATAGAATTAAATAACTTCAACACTATGAATGTCACTCCACAACAACTTTCACGAGCCGATATTTACAAGAAAAATATCTCACGGGTATTGCATCTGTCTGTACTTATGCTAAGCATATTTTTGATTATCAGCATCTCCAAAGACACTCTTGAAAATATTGCATTCTATCATGAACCCCATTTCCTGAAAGTACAATTCTGGATTTGTATTATCTTTCTTGCAGACTTTATAATTGAATGGATGTTTGCTCCAAGAAAAGGACATTATTTCATTACACGATTATTATTCCTATTAGTCTCAATCCCATATCTCCCGATTATCCATTATTTCGGCTGGAAATTCTCTTTTGAGATGACCTATATGATGCAATATATCCCTCTTGTCAGGGGTGGATACGCTCTGGCAATCGTTGTGGGATGGTTTACCTCCAACAAGGCTACGAGCCTCTTCTTCACTTATATAATCACACTGCTGGCATCTATCTATTTTGCCAGTTTGGCGTTCTATGTTATGGAACACCATGTCAATCATATGGTGAAGGACTACTGGGATGCGTTATGGTGGGCAGCAATGGATGTTACCACTGTAGGGTCTAATATAGAGGCAGTAACGCCAATAGGGAGAATACTATCGGTAGTATTGGCAGCATTAGGTATGATGATGTTTCCAATATTCACCGTCTACGTGACCAACATTCTCCAGACAATCAACAACTCCGGCGAAACCTCAATAGAAAACAAAACCTCCTCCTCTTAGAGCCCAGATTAAGTAAATGGCCGATTTAAATCTAAACTTTATGCGCGGTTATTTTTGAGATAGATGCTTTTGGTTGCTATGTAGGCGTACATGGTCACTAAAATATGTACTGCTTCTCACAGCTCTTCAGCTGTGAATTCCGGTGATGCGGTTATAGTTATCTTGGATAGTTCGCTCCATTTCACATTTGCCAGTGCGGAATCAATGAAGTCATTGATAATGAGGAGGGGGGGGGGGGAATAAGACTGTCAATCCGCGTATTGAAAGAGTGGAGAGCGTCTTGGCGGTCTCTCCAACATAACATGTTGGAAGGGCGATTTGTAATCTCCCCCCAAGTAGCACAAGCGTCCCCCCTGTGCTACTGGGGGAATTTTTATGAGTCGGGGGCTTAATCCGGGGCGCTGATTTGCTCCGGCTTGTCTTTTTTTACTGTCGGGGCTTCTCGTAGAGGAGCCGGGGGATCCTTCGGGGGCTTGGCTTCTGATTCTGTTGTGGTTGTTCCGGTGGGCTGTTCCGGAGTTGAGGGAGTGGCCATCACTTCCGGTGCGTCTTGCTGTTGAGCCGGAGCTCTTCTCACCGATTCCTTCCGCGGGACTTCATCTTTGCTACGGTCGCCGAAGGCATCTTGTATATGGTCCTGACCATATTCTACTCTTTCCTCAGCTTGAGGTTCGACGACCTCCTCCTCCTTCTTACCGCCAAATAGGAGATATGCAATTACTGCAATGGCAGCTGCGACTACTACGACGACAGCATATTTAATCCACGAGATACCTCCCTGTTTGCCTCCCCGTTTGACAACAGGTGTCTCAACTGTGGGAGCACACGTTATCGATGGCGAAGGGGAAGGTTGAGGTGCAGGATTTGATTGAGGGGCATGAATCTGCCGGGGAATAGGTTCCAATTCTTCCGGCTCTATAGCTTCAGAGGAATTCATTCCTTCAGCCATCCCTTCCGCCATATCCTCCACGGCCGTGATATGCACAATGATTGCAGTGTGGTTGTCGGAATTATCCGCTGTAGTACGACGTAAGATTTCCTGCTTAGCCTGAATACCACCGGTAGTCTCAGAAAATATAAACTTTATATGACTCTCCTCAGTCTGCTCAAGCATACCATCAGAACAGAGATAAAAATAATCACCCGGAAGGATATCAGTCGTAGTATATATATCAGCCTTAGGGCGAGGAGACATCCCCGGCTGCATAGCGCGGGTGATGACATTCTTTCTGGGGAAATTTACTGCCTGCTCCGGAGTCAATTCACCGGAACGAAGAAGGTCGTTGACAAGAGAATGGTCGGGGGTCACATGCAGAATTCTTGTAGATTCAGCATCTTTACCAGGACGAATATGATAGACACGACTGTCACCGATATGTGCAACCAGAGCACCACCCGAATGAAGCTTCAGGAAAGTGAGGGTAGTACCCATATTACTCTGAGGCGTATTCTTATAAGCATCAAGAGCATCATAAGCTTTAGAAAGAGCCCGCTCAAAGTCTGAGACAGAGAAGAAAGCCTCCGGAGACTTCTGTGAAGAGAAAATCTCCCGACTCATAGAGTCGCAGACAGCAGCACTGGCCACCTCTCCCGACTCATGACCACCCATACCGTCGCATACGATAAATAGGCGAGACTTGGAATCCGCCCTACCGAAGGGAGGGAAGAGGGCATCCTCCTGATGAGGACTACCTTCATTGTCCTTCCTTTTGCCAAATTCAAGAATCTGTAATGCTTCGAGTTGAAATTTCATAACTTTAGGGAATTTCAAATGTTAAGTCAATATCGGGCAGAGAGATTCTTTCACCTGAATTTAAGGTCACGAAGTCTCCAAAACGAAGTTCATTGCCATTGATAGCCGTATAATTGCAATGCTCCTTGACGAGAGAAACCGTATATACGTACCCTGAGAATGAATTGCCACTCACATCTATGTTAAGGTGTTCACGTCCCATACGCAACAATCCCCCCATATCCAGCTGAATAGAAGCCGACGAAGAAGCGGCCTTACGTCCAATAACGTTTCTTCCAATCTGAAGAGGATAGACCAAACCATTAGTATCCCTCAGCACACCAATACGTACAATTGGGTCGACACTAGTCTTGTCGAGATCATTATATCCCTTATAGCCACCGAAGCTATTGAAACCGCCATTGACATTTTCATAGCTTGTAGCCCCACCCGTAGCAGAAGCCTTATTTGCTGATTCATACCTAGTAGATGATCCAAATTCGCCACCCGTAGGAGGCACTTCATAAGAAGTCCTCCTACCATATAAATTTTGAGGATCACTATACACCGGAGGGTCGGGAAGCCGAGGATTAGAATTATTAGGTATTGGATGATCAAGGCGTCGATATTCACTTAGCGGAGACTTAACCTTGCAGACGGGACAAGTCAATGCAAGTTTCTGAAGGTTAGCACCGGCTTTAACAGCAATTTTAAGGCGTGCCCCACATTTGGGACACTGAATATTTAACTGCGTCTTCATCATATTTAATGTACAGTGTCATCAAAATGGTCGTCCATGCCGAAATCGTCATGATGGTCGTCCATGCCGAAATCGTCATGATGGTCGTCCATGCCGAAATCGTCATGATGGTCGTCCATATGATGGAAGTCGTCATAATGGATGTCGGGCATTCCATCAATATTGTCTATTTCCACATGCTCAATATCTACGTCATGGTCTGCCATATCATGGTCTGCCATATCATGGCCTGCCACATCATGATCATCTACCATTTCCACCTCTACCTCACTGCCTTCGAAGTGAACATCTCCGAAGGCATGGTCAAAAGGGTCGTCAAAAGAGTCATGGTGTTCTTCATCCCCAATTACATCGATCTCCTCAAGATGTGCTTCATCGAAACCAACGGGAATCTGCTCTCCGGAAGGGTGAGGGTATAGGTCATCATCATATACATCATCTACATGGACCTCATCATCAATGATGTCATCTACATGGACCTCATCATCGTGAACATCTACCATTACCTTTTCAATATCGTCATCAAGGAATTCCGGTTCATGACCATCAGTATGGTCTTCCTCTATAATTTCCACCTCTCCATCATGATGGTCATCATCTTCATAATGGAAATTGTCGGAATCCATATTGTTGTCATAATCGCTACGACCCTCCTCATCGTGGTTATCATCGGGATCGTGATGGTCATCGTGGTCATCGTGGTCATCGTGGTCATAATCATCATGGAACTCCTTTTCGAGGGCATAGTCCGGACCTGGTTCCTCTAAGGGAACATCCTCCATCAATGCAACGAGGGTTTCAGCCGGTGGAAATTTCACTGATGACAAATCAATAGCTTCCTTTCCTCCGATCTCTTCATCATCATCTAAATCCACGTAAAGGACGTCGAATTTATGGTCGCCGTCTTGATCAATAGCTAAAGCCATATGACCATCCACCCTCATCTCTGCTACAATAGCTCCGGACTCTTCATGATGTTCTACCTGAACTATCTCCACATCATGTCCTTCGAGGGGTGTACCGGTGAATTCTGATGAGGGTGTATCCGGATTTCCGGGCGTTGGAGGGGTTTCGGGCTTATCTATCACACCACCGCCTCCGGGCTGGTCTTCATGATGCACAGCAGGAGACTGGGGCTGCTCATGATGATAAACATGATGTACCACCTGCTCCTGAGGAGCCTGTTGAGGAGCATTGACTTCTTCCTCAACTTCCACATCTATTACATCTTCGTTTCCTATGTGTTGAGCACCATAGAGAACTCCCGCACCGACAGCGAGACCTCCGGCAGCAGAGAGTCCCATACGTTGCCAGCTGTTAGAGCCACCGTTGTTTTTACCTTCTTTCTTGGACTTGGTGTAGGCGATTGCAACTTCTGCCGGTGTAGGTAGGGGAGGAGGCACGGGAGATCCCGGAGTGCTCATCTCCGAATTATTGAAATCGAGTATTGTTCTGTCGTCTTGCATAATTGTCGTAATTGATTTGTTTCAAAATTACAAATTCAGAGCATTCCTGTCAAATAATCTTGAACTTTTTGGATAAAATAATATGTATTTTGTATAAACTACTATTCAAAAGCATCCGGCAGGTCGTTTTCATAAAGGACTGTATCGCCGGACTTCATTAGGGTGGAGAGGAGTTGTTGTGCCTCCTTGAAGGAATCCACGGTGTATAGATTATCAGAATCAAACTCCGCAGAGTTTATACCTCTCACAATAGCATCGCGATTGTAGGAACTTACAATAATTGCAATATCTACCGACTTAGCGATATGTCGACCGAATTCTTCGTTGAGTTCCTCCTGCTTTGCTCCCAACTCTATCATACCGGGAGTAACTACTATGCGCTTACCCTGCTCCTTGAATGTCTTGAGCACATCGAGAGCCATCTTAGAGCCGGAAGGATTAGAATTGAAAGCATCGTCAATCACAGTCACTCCACCGGGATGGCGACGAATACTCAGACGGTGTTCCACTTGCTCAATGCAACCTACGGCATACTTAATTTTCTCCTCCGGCACACCAAGGCGCAGAGCGATGATGACAGCAGCCATAATATTGGAGATGTTACACTCACCAACAAGCTTTGTGTGCAAATCCATGCTGAATCCATCGGAGCCAATCATACGGAAAGTAGAACCCTCCGGTGTATACTTAATATCCTCAGCTACGTAATTGGCATGCTTCTTATTATCGACTGCATAGCGGAGGCACTCCACATTGTCTACGCGGCGGTTGGAACAATATTCAAAATCATCATTGACTACAGCCAGTCCATCAGAAGGAAGCGAATCTACGAGCTCAAACTTAGTAGCCTGAACATTCTCGATGCTCTTGAAAGTCTGAAGATGCATCGGCCCTACAGCTGTCACGATACCCATCTGAGGATCTACGAGGTCGCATATCTCCTTGACGTCACCCCTCTGCTTAGCCCCCATCTCACAGACGAAAATCTCCGTATAGGGCTTCATCATCTCGCGCACCGTACGGATAACACCCATGGTAGTATTATAAGAACCGGGAGTCATAAGAGTCTCAAACTGTTCTGAAAGTATACGCTGCAGATAATGTTTTGTAGAAGTCTTTCCATAAGATCCTGTGACACCAACCACCTTAAGATTTGGCATTGATCGAAGGATAGACTTTGCCTCATTGTAGTATTTTCTATTGATAGCCTTCTCTACAGGAGTAAGTATTATTACGGCCAGACAAACAAGAATCCACGAAAAAAAACTTAGCAAAAGAAGGAAACCGAGACATATTGCTGAACCGGAATAAATCCCATCAACGTTCTGCTTGCCTCCAAGGGAGAGAATCATGGCAATATAGCCGCCAAGGGCAAGAATAGCGGTGACGGAATAAATGCGGCGTACACGGTTGGTAAACACCAAAGGTTTCTTAAACTTCTTGCGAAGAATAAGATATATCTTAACGATACACACGCAACATATCAATAACGCCGCACCGGCAACTGGAAGGAGTCCGGAAGCGAATAGCAGGAAGATACACGCAACATCGGTAAGACGCCAAACAGAGCTGATATCTCCGCCCTTAAGCCATTTCCAATAGCGTTCAAGACGATATGAGTTTTGTTGGAGCATGTGGATATCGTGCTTGAAATCAAGCAGCAGATAAACACCGCAGATTATAAAAATTATAATGGAGAATATTCCTAATTCCATGTTAAGTAATTTATAATTTGCAATTTATAATTTATAGTTTACAGTTTAAATTTGACAGATACTTATTGTTTCGGGTTAATTGTTGGCTATATGAGCAAGTTCTTTTTTGAAGAATTCTCGGGCAACGGATTTAAAGCCATAGGGATTATCAAGAAACGAATAATGACCGCATCCTGCAAAGCTGACAAGGCCGGCATCCGGGATAAGGCGTTCCATTGTCTTGGCATCAGAAAGGGGAGTGGCCGTATCATTCTCACCCCAGACAAGAAGTGTAGAAGCCTTGATAGAAGGCATATATTTTTTTAGATCCTGATTCACACATCGACTCATTACAGCACGCATCATTGGCGATGACTGACGATAATCAGCACTTCCGGCCTTTCCACGCATCTTTTCGATTGCCTCTTCACCCTTCTTCTTACCAAGAATCAGAGGTAGCAATTTCTTCATAGCCTTGAAAGAATAGACTTTGAAGTAATACTTCAACGATCTCCGCGGCTTGATGCCGGCAGCATCTACAAGCATTATCTTCTCTATGGGGCGCCGGGAAGAAAGAAGAATCGCTATTCTACCTCCAAATGAATGACCGATTAATGCCGGATTTTTTATGTTGAGTTTATCTATAAACTTCTCCACAAGGTCGGCATATTCACCCACACCCCATACAGTATCGGGCTCAGTGCTCTTACCATGTCCCGGAAGATCCATGTTGTAGACGTGCATCCCCGTTGACAAGCAAGAAGCTATAGAGGACACCGTAGAGAAAGTACAACCCCAGCCATGCATGAGGATTACTGCCGGAGCATCTTCCGGACCCGACTCGTCGTAATGGATATTCATCCCGTTGATGACTATATCTCTTTCCATTTTTTGTTTTATTTTGTCAAAATTACCATTTTTTTAGGAAATATTACGAACTTTGCACCGGAAAAATTCATGATAATGCATAATATACTCTCAATACTCACCGAAATCAACTATGAAGGGCTACTGATAGGAGCTGCTACCTTCTTCATAATAGGATTGTTCCACCCTTTGGTAATCAAGGGTGAATACTACTTTGGTCAGAAATGTAAATGGGCATTCCTTATAGCCGGAATCCTTTTTTTATTAGCCACACTAATAGCTAAAACTACTCTATGCTCATCGCTATTAGGGGTGACCGCCTTCAGCTGTTTTTGGAGTATCAAAGAAATCGCTGACCAGGGAGAGAGAGTGCGCAAGGGATGGTTTCCCGCAAATCCCAAAAGAAAAAATTCCCGTCCGAATCCCTAAACGAATAAACCAATAAACTCATAAACCAATAATATAAAAAACCAAAGCATAAGGTGCTTTGGTTTTTATATTATTATCTCAAATATCGCCGGGTAAGTGGTGAATAGGCATCTATTCGCCGATCGCGTAGAAAAGGCCACCACTGGCGGACGTTTTCGCTTCGCTCCAGGTCAATCGTAACAACCATCTCTTCTGCACTATCCTCCGCACATTGACAGAGTATCTCACCCTGCGGGCCGGCTACAAAACTTGAACCCCAGAAATCTATACCGGAAGTAGCAGCACTGGGATCCTCTTCGAATCCTACTCTATTGACACTGATGACCGGAAGTCCGTTGGCAACAGCATGTGAGCGCTGAATCGTCATCCACGCATCTCGTTGACGACGTTTTTCATCCTCAGAATCGTCCGGGTTCCATCCTATTGCTGTAGGATATATCAGCAATTCAGCTCCGCGCAAGGTCATCAGACGGGCTGCCTCGGGATACCATTGATCCCAACATACGAGCACACCAAGATGACCAACTGAAGTATCGATAGGGATGAAATCCAAATCTCCGGGAGTGAAGTAGAACTTTTCGTAAAATCCGGGGTCGTCAGGAATATGCATCTTCCGATAAACTCCGGCTACGGAGCCATCCATCTCAAAGACTACTGCTGTATTATGATACAGACCAGGAGCCCGACGTTCAAAGGTGCTCGCTACGATGACAACTCCATTATCGCGAGCTGCCCCGCCATAAATATCAGTAAATTCTCCCGGCAATGTCTGTGCCAAGGAAAAATTATCCACATCTTCCGTCTGGCAAAAATACAGAGAGTCGTGAAGTTCGGAGAGAACTATCAGGCTTGCACCCTCCTCAGCCAGATTCTCTATTGCTGAGAGGTTTCGCTGACGATTGGCAGCAATGTCGTCGGTGAAGATATGCTGTACAATACCGACTTTCAAGGTTTGATTCGTTGTCATGTCTAATTATTGCTTTTCGAGAATAGCAGGGTTAAAGAATCCGTTATGAAGCTGCATTGTAGCACAATGCAACGATCCGTGCTGAAATAGTAGTGTTCTGCAATCAATACCCACGATATCATGGCCCGGAAAAGCGACTTTCAAAGTGTTAGCTGCGAGAGTATCGTTGGCAGGCTGAGCATAGGTAGGCATAAAAACAGCCTCATTGCTGACCAGGTAATTGGCGTAAGTAGCAGGTAATCTATTTCCTTCATAATCGAACACCGGATTAGGGAGAGGGAGTTCTATAAGATTATAAGGATTACCATCAGAGGTGCGGAAGAGAGTCAGCTGTGCCCTCATTCGCAATAACTCCTCGAAATGTTCATCATCAAAGTTGCGACAGCCGGTAAAGAGGATTGTATCTCCCGGAGCCATGCGTGCGAGGGTGTCTATATGGGAATCGGTATCATCGCCTGCAAGGGCGCCATAATCGAGCCATAAGACGTGGTCGGCACCAAGACAATCAGCAAGAATAGAATTGATTTCCGGTTTTGACTTGCCACCATTACGATTTGGAGATGTCAGACACCGCGTAGTAGTCAGGATTGTGCCATGTCCATCGGTCTCTACACTTCCACCCTCGAGTACGAAATCACGCTCGTTGCGATAAGTTTCGGGAAGCATCGCATATTCCTTTTTGAGCGATAAATTCACAAGATTGTCCTTATCCGAGGCAAACTTAAGGCCCCAACCGTTAAAGCCAAAGTCGAGGTTTCTGCGGCGGTCATTACGCTCTACCTGAAGGGGCCCATAGTCGCGGGTCCAGGTATCATTGTAATCAGCCTGCATGAGGGTCACTCCCGAAAGGTCAAGACCTCGGAGTGTAACTAAAGCCTCCTCTTTGTTATGACAGAGTAGGAGGACATGAAGGCCATGGGTAGTAAAAGCCTCAATCAGACGAAGATATTGATCGCGAGCCTCACTGAGGATATAACTCCAATCGGTATCAGCATCGGGGAGTGCCATAAGTACACCTTCCTGCGGCTCCCATTCTGCAAGAAATCTTGTTGTTGACATAAAGATGAGTCTTAAATTTTTATAAGATGGACTCTTAAAATGACTTCAAATTTAATAAAAAAATCAAGATAATTTAAGATAATTTCGTTAATTTCGCGTTGAATTGTAATTTTTACGGAAAAATGAGTATTTATCGATTCATTGTTCCTCAACCTGAAATACGATGGATAAACATAATACAGCCAAGGAATTTCGCACTCAGATAGAAAGATGTCGTAAAATCTACGAACAGAAAATGGAAGACTACGGCACATCGTGGCGCATCATGCGTCCCAGTAGTCTGACCGACCAGATATATATCAAGGCTCGGCGCATTCGATCATTGGAAGAATTGGGTGGGAAGTCAGCAGTCGCAGAAGGAATAGAACCGGAATTTATAGGTATCGTCAACTATTGCGCCATGGGATTAATACAGCTGAAACTTGGTGCAGGCGATCCTCTTCCCAAGTCGGAAGCTCTCAGGCTTTATGACGAAGCTGTAGAGAGTGCTACAGCTCTAATGATGAATAAGAATCATGACTACGACGAAGCATGGCGATTGATGAGGGTATCGAGCTTCACTGATATTATCCTTCAAAAACTCCTGCGCACTAAAGAAATAGAATCTCATAATGGTCAAACCAAAGTCAGCGAGGGGATCGACGCTAACTATATGGATATGATTAACTACGCTATATTCGCTCTGATTAAAATTTCCGAAGGTGAAGAGAAATGAGCAACGTAGCATATAAGAACAATAACGGGGACGACCTTTTGGGCCTTCATCTCAACAATTGGACAATCCCGACTCTAACATGGCTGATGCGTCTGCTTGCCGGAGGTGTATTCATTTTCTCCGGGTTTGTTAAATCCATCGACCCTTGGGGCACTATCTTTAAAATCCAAGACTACTTGGGAGCCATGGGGTTAGAGATATGGCCTAATGTAGTACTGCTCGGGGCGTTCATCCTTTGTTGCTCTGAATTTGTATTGGGAGTGTTTACCATTGCCGGATGTTTTAGAAGATCCACGCCAATACTTATGGCTATCATGATGGCGTTTATGTTACCACTGACCCTATGGATAGCAATAGCCAACCCCGTAGCCGATTGTGGCTGCTTCGGAGATGCTCTGAAAATTTCCAATTGGGGAACTTTCTGGAAAAATATAGCTCTGACAATAATAATCGTATGGCTTATCCGCTACAACAGAAGATGCAGATGCCTTGTAGAACCCTTTGCTCAATGGCTGGCTCTTACTGCTACTGCCCTCTACATTGTTTGCATTGCCTTGGCAGGATATGTTTATCAGCCACTCATTGATTTCCGGCCCTATCCTGAGGGTGGATCTATTGCTGACTTCGACTCCGAAGCGCAGGAAAGTTCCGGCACAGAAGGAATGATATTTATTTACGAAAAAGAGGGCGTAAAAAAAGAATTCTCGGCAGATGATGAGCTTCCCGATGAAGCATCCGGTTGGAAATTTGTAGAGCGGATAGAAGGAACAGCGCCGACAGAAGAAACGAGCAACGAAAAAAAGAATTCCACAGAATCTAAAAGCTTCAACAATCATGAGACTCAACGCAACTTCCGCATATGGAGCGAAGATGGCTCAGAAGACGTCACCGAAGGTGCCATCCCCCCTCATGGAAAACGCATACTGCTAATGATGCCCGATTTAGCAAAAGTCTCAACGGCTACTACATGGGTCATTAATTCCCTATATACCTGGGCGGAAAGGAATGACATTGACATGATAGCAGTGGTCAGCGGCTCCGATGCCGACATTAACCATTGGAAAGATATCTCTCTGGCATCCTATTCAATATACACTGCGGACGACACGCAGATTAAGGAGGTAGTGAGAGGTAATCCGGCCGTAGTATATACCGAAGATGGGAAGATAATATGGAAAAGTACCCTGAGGGCATTGCAGACTGATGATTTCCTATCATCGGAAACCTCCAAAGATCCCCAGAGCTTCAAGCGCAACAACCATACGCTACTACTAAACTTCTCACTAATCTACATAGCCGTAATGGCCGTACTGATAATGATTTCCTACTCCCCGGCAATAAGTCGCTTCTTCTTTCGCAAACGTCAAAAAGCTTGATGCAGGATTATAGTCCATTTCACAAAAATAAGCTGTCTCTAAGTAGCTATTCAATTTAAATTCAAACTTTCTACTTGTTCTTTTTGGACATTTTCTCCTCTCTCATCAGTCATAATGCCTGCATTATTCCTTCTTCGAGTGAAGAAACTCTTAATCGTGGTGGTAGGGTTCTCCTCTGAGGATGGTCATAGCTCGATACGTTTGCTCAGTGAAGAATAAACGAACCATCTCGTGGCTGAAGGTCATCTTTGAGAGCGACAACAGTCTGTTGGCTCTATCATATACGCTTTTTGAGAAACCATAAGGACCGCCGACCACAAAAATCAGACGGCGACTTCCTGAGGCCATATATTTCTGTAAGAATTCGGAAAAACCTCGAGATGTCAGCATATCGCCACGCTCATCCAAAAGGACTACCACATCGCCGGGAGCTATCTGACGCAGAATCATTATTCCCTCAGCTTCCTTTCGCTCATCTTGCGACAGCCTGCCGGCATTTTTCACATCCGGCATCTCCGTAATACGATACGGCACATAGTGTTTTAGTCGCTTACAATAATCCTCAATGAGTCCACAGATTGTTTTATTCTGAGTTTTTCCTACCGTTAGAAGTTCTATTTCCATGAAATTTCAGTATATTTGCACAAAGTTATGAAATTACAGCAATGAAAACAAAATCCGAACTTATAGACCAACTCCTCGATCTCTCATTTGCAGAAGATATCGGTGATGGAGATCATACCACCCTCTCTACAATCCCGGCAGACGCCATGGGACGCTCCCGCCTATTAATCAAAGAAGAGGGCATACTAAGCGGTGTGGCGGTTGCCAAAATCGTGCTCCATAAACTCGACCCTGCCATTAAAGTGGAGGTAATGATTGAAGATGGGGCGCGAGTGAAACCCGGAGACGTAGCCTTCACAGCGGAAGGCCCTGTACGCTCGCTGCTGATAGCAGAACGCACTATGCTCAACATCATGCAACGCATGAGTGGAGTAGCTACAATGACGCGCCGCTACCAGGATGAACTCGAGGGACTCCATACAAAAGTACTCGACACCCGCAAGACCACTCCCGGTATGCGTATGCTGGAGAAAGAAGCTGTGGCCTGCGGCGGCGGCAAGAACCACCGTATCGGCCTGTTCGACATGATATTGATTAAAGATAATCATATAGACTTTGCCGGAGGAATCGAGAAGGCCATACGTCGGGCAAAAGACTACTGTAAGGCCAACGGGAAGGACCTGAAGATTGAAGTAGAGGCTCGAAGTCTCGATGATATCCGCAAAATACTCGAAGAGGGTGGGGTAGATCGTATTATGTTCGACAACTTCACACCCGAAATGACACGTGAAGCCGTCAAACTCGTGGACGGGCGTACCGAAACCGAATCCTCGGGAGGTATCACTATTGAGAACCTTCGTGCCTATGGCGAAGCCGGCGTAGACTATATATCTGTTGGTGCATTGACCCATAGTGTAAAGGGACTCGACATGTCGTTTAAGGCATTCTGATGATAGAGAAAGAGAACGACAACGAACTCGGACAGTTTGGCGAAGAGATGGCCATGGAACACCTCATGAAGGAGGGTTACGTAATCCGTGAGCGCAACTGGAGAGCCAAGAACCATGCCGAGATTGACATCATAGCCCAGTATGGCGAGATGATTGTCTTCGTGGAGGTAAAGAGCCGATCAGGCACATTCCAAGATCCTCTTGAAGCCGTCACCCCCAAGAAAATTAGGAAGATTATCTCCGGAGCTAATATATACATGAAGATGGTAGAACACGACTATTCATATCGCTTTGACATCATCTCAATCAAAGGCACCCCGGATCATTTCGAACTGGAACATATTCCCGATGCCTTCATCCCTCCATTGCGTGGTTGGAGGTAATCAATTACATTTTCGGTCTATCCGAAAATGATAGTTGATGGTTCATAGTTGATAGATATTAAAAGAGCGTGTCCGCAATCGAACACGCTCTTTTGATAAGTAGACGGTAGATTTAAATTTAAACTTTATGCGCGGTTGTTTTTGTGACAGTTTCTTCACTCGAAGAGGGAATAATGCGGGCATTATGACTGATGAGAGAGGAGAAAATGTCCAAAAAGAACAAGCTGTAAGTTTGAATTTAAATTGAACAGCTACTTATCTATAGAGAATTATAAGACTATATTGTTTCGCTCTCCACCGGAGTTTCTTCTACCGGCATTGTGCCTTTACCTTCTTTGATTATGAAGACACAGAAGGCACCAATGGCTATGGAAATGCCGGCAATCATCATCATCAGGTATTCAGGAGCAATTTCTCCCGGCACGCTGAGGAGCGACAGAATCCAGCCGCCTACGAGTGCTGCGACTATCTGTGGGATACAGATGGTACAGTTGAACAATCCGAGATATGCTCCAATATTTCCACTATGGAGAGAATTAGTAAGGATTGTAAATGGCCATGCAAGCATAGCAGCCCAAGCACAACCTACCAGGGCAAAACCAACGAACAGAATATACGGACTATGTGTAAAGGCTATAATTCCAAAGCCTACTGCTCCTAAGAGCAATGATAATGAATATGAAAGTTTACGGCTACGGAACTGAGGTAATACTACTGCCCAAAGCACTGAGGCTAATGCCTGCACTGCATAGAGAAGACCTACCCAGTTGCCCGCCTCATTATAAGATGGGGAGGCTGCATTGAGTACTGTCTTTGTCTCAAATCTGCAATTCGAAGCATCGGCAATCTTTACTGTTTCTGCATCCTCAGTGTCAAAACCACCCTTGCTATTGGAGGAGGCTATGCTGGCTGTTGTCAATTCTATCGGACCGGATAGATGACTCAGATAGTCACACACCTTTATATTGTCGAGATTCTGAGGCTCTACTTCTTGAGAATCAACATTCAGAGACTCAATGCCTGTAAGATTCTGACCAAACGTTGCTTTTGCAACACCATCAGCATTCAGCACAATTGCATGATCCTTCACAATAGTATCTTTATCATTGACAACAACTGTAGATGCCGGAACTAATCGGCCATCAATCTCAAGGCCCTGAGCCATAGCCTGTCCCTTCTCCATAATTATAGTGTTGCCATCGAGGATGATTACTTTACCACTATATATGGGGGCATCCTCACCGGCACCATCGGCTACACCAACCACACTTTGCATTGTCGGTGTGTCAAAGGCATTGCTTGCTACGGTGTTGGTCACATATGTCCAAAGGAAAAGGAACGCAAACCAACAGAAAAACTGCACAACACCTACTGTCCAAAATGTTGAGGGTGCATTTTTCAACAGAGAGATTACATTAGCACTCTGCTTCTCACCCTTAGGCGTTGTCTGAACACCATTATATTCATTATATATCTTCGGTGGCCATTCCTTAATCTTAATAAGAGAGTAAATTACACAGAGTAGCAAAATCGAAGCTCCGATATAGAAAGACCACACCACCGACGGAGGCACTTCTCCCGAAGGAGCAAAGTTCTGTATACCGATAGCCGCCAGACAGATAGGGAACAGATATCCCATGACGGAGCCTGCATTGCAGAGGAACGACTGTATGGAATAAGCCTTCGACTTCTGCTTCTCATTGACCATATCTCCCACAAGCATCTTGAAGGGCTGCATAGCCATGTTGATGGAAGTATCCAGCAACATCAGGGCTATGAGGCCGAAAAGGATTGCCCCGGAGACTGTAAAATTAAGACTACCGGCATTGGGCAGTGCACACATCACAATGACTGCCGCCAAAGCTCCCACGATGAGATAGGGAAGACGACGTCCGAAGCGATTCCATGTGCGGTCGCTCAGCATACCGACGATAGGCTGAACTATCAAACCCATCAATGGAGGTAGAATCCAGAAATAACTCAAGTCGTGGGGATCCGCACCGATAGTAGTGAAGATTCGCGACACGTTCGCGCTCTGGAGGGCGTAGGCAATCTGAACTCCGAAAAATCCGAAGCTTAGATCCCATAATTTCCAAAAGCTTAAGTCCGGTTTTTGTTTCATATATTGTAGTATTTATTTATCTTAGAGCCGTTTTTTAATTTTCAATCCTATCTTTTATAATTTTCAATCTATCATTGAATAAAGCATTGAAATCTCCTCAGGCCAAAGGTCGGGATTGGGGGTCTCCAGGATTATCGGCATATTGTCAAATCGCGGATCGTTGACGAATCTGCGGAAGAAATCCTCGCCGAGGGTCCCTTGACCGATAGAAGCGTGGCGGTCCACCCTTGAGCCCAATGCTTTAAGGTCATCGTTAAGATGAATAGCCCGTAGGTAATCACTACCAACTACACTGTCAAATTCCTTCCAGGTATTATGATAGCCCTCTTCGGTTGCGAGGTCATAGCCGGCTGAATAGGCATGACAGGTATCGATACAAACACCCACTCTTTCCTTATCCTCTACTTTTGAGATGATATGTGCAAGATGAGCAAAGTCGAATCCGAGATTTGAACCTTGACCGGCCGTATTTTCGATCACAGCTGAGACGCCTTTAGTCTGGGCGAGTATCAGATTCAACGATTCTGCAATTCTATCCAGACATTCCTCCTCAGTAAGAATCTTAAGATGGCTACCGGGATGAAAATTTAGCATAGTCAGGCCGAGCTGTTCACAGCGTTGCATCTCCTCCAGGAAAGACTTACGCGACATTGCAAGCTTCTGAGGGTCAGGACTACCAAGATTTATGAGAAAATTGTCGTGCGGAAGGATAACCTCCGGTGAATAACCGTAGCTTTGACATTCTTCCTTGAATTTTTGAGCCATCTTGTCCGTAATCGCTTTAGAAGCCCAACGATTTGAACTTCCTGTAAACAGTGCGAAAGCTTTAGCCCCGATAGCATGAGCATTCCCCGGGGCATTAACAACCCCACCACTGGCGCTGACATGCGCTCCAATATATTTCATAATCCTTAGATTCTAATAGTTAAGCCTAAATCTTTCCAATTTCCCACAAAATTAACAATTTTTTCTCATTTATTAAAATTCTATAACTAAAGAGCTAATAAAGGCGTATGAATAAAGGCGCGACTCTGAAAGGTGTATCATAAATCGTCTTTCCAATAGGACATATGGACTCACCATGGAGA
Organism: Muribaculaceae bacterium; assembly: GCA_023667015.1. GTDB lineage: Bacteria > Bacteroidota > Bacteroidia > Bacteroidales > Muribaculaceae > Lepagella. Next base: position 85,129 of record JAMPAX010000004.1, read on the forward strand.
GTCCGGATATAATCAGCTGATTATAACGAATGAACCATGGTGAGTCCCTACGTTTGGATTTATAATACTGCCCCTTCCAATCATAATAGTTGTCATATGGTGTGTTGCAAACTCTCAACAACCAAGGCTATTTAATCCGAATCGTACCCGGATACATCCGCCTACAGTTCACCGGCTTAACCTGGCTGAGTTCTTATCTTCAGCTTTACATGTTGCGAATACTTAAATAATTTTGCTAATTTTGCATTATGCAAAATATTCGTCCGGACATAATACATCTTGTGTCAAACAAGACTTGGGGTGGGGGAGAACAGTTTGTACTCAATCTCTCTCGTGCTTTTCGAAATGAGGGTCACCGTATCATCATCTATTGTCGCAACTCTGAGGTCGTAGCTCCTCGCTTTTCCGATTTTCTCCCGGACGTATATCCGCTACAACTACGAGGCTACATTGACCTTCGTTCTCCTTTTATCCTTGCTCAACAACTTAATACATCAGGTCCGGTCATTATCCATACTCATAATTTCAAGGATGCCTGGACTGCCATTACAACTCGCTCTATATCGCGCAATCCCAACGTACGGGTGATGATGACTCGCCATCTGGTTCGACCGGCAGGTTCATCGCTGTTCTTGAAACATATTCTTTCCAAGCTTGACGCTCTAGTTTTTGTATCCAATTGTGCGTGCCGGGCCTTCATGAGTTCCAATCCTCCGATAGATTCAAAAAAAATCAGTGTCATTTACAATGGCGTTCAGGGTCCCGACACTCCTCCCCAACGTGATTATACCGATAAACTAAACTTGCTGTTTCACGGACGAATAACTCATGAAAAAGGAGTGGATACCCTTATCAGAGCCCTTGCTGAAACCGGAAATACGGATTTGTCTCTGACGATAGCCGGTTCCGGAGATTCCGAATATCTCAATACTCTCAAAAACCATGTATCGTCTCTTAAAGTAGCCAACCAAGTTCAGTGGGCCGGATTCCAATCAGATATGAGTCCGCTTTTATCCAAGGCTCATCTCGGTATTATTCCCTCGCGAGTAGCTGAGGCCTGTCCTCTTGCTGCTGCTGAATGTCTTGCATGGGGAGTTCCTGTAGTAGGCTCTGATGTTGGTGCCATTAAGGAGTTGGTATCTCCCGATTTATCCGGCAAGCTCGTTAATCCTGATGACCCCACTGCCCTTGCCGCTACCCTCCGGTCTGTAGTCTCCAATCGGGAAAAGCTAAAAGAAATGGCCGGTAACGCTCGAAAGGAATATACCGAACGCTTCACTTTCTCACAAATGTTTGAGACTTATCGCAGTCTCTACTCGAATCTTATTAGACCTATATTATAATTTTGACATGATGCCGAAAATCAGTGTAGTAATCCAAACCTACAATGCCGAAAAATTTCTCAAGGCTGTACTTGATTCCGTAGCAGACTTTGATGAAGTAATTGTCGCTGATATGGAAAGTACGGATACTACACAAGAAATTGCTCAACGAAGTGGGGCTCGTCTGATTGTGTTTCCTAAAAAGGATTATAATATCTGCGAACCTTATAGACAGAAGGCTATTGAGGCAGCTTCAAATTCGTGGGTATTAGTGGTGGATGCGGATGAACTCGTAACTCCCGAACTTCGAGAATTCCTATATGCTGCCATCGAGAAAGATTCCACACCTCGTGGATATAAGATTCCACGGAAAAATTTCTTCATGGGACAGTGGATGCGAAGTTCCTACCCTGATTACGTTTTACGCTTTTTACCCCGTAAGGGAACCACCTGGGCTCCGCATATACATTCCGTACCGGAAATTAACGGCCCGGTAGTAGAGATTCCACGATGCCATACAGAGCTGGCCTTGATCCACTTGGCCGATGAATCCTATCGAGATTCAATCACCAAGATGAACAAATATACAGATACAGAACTGGAACGGCGCCGTAAGTCCTACGCTCCCTGGCGATTTTTTATAGACCCTCCCTTCCGATTTTTCAAGTACTATATTCTCAAAGGGGGATTTCGCGAAGGCCTCCCGGGCTTCATCAAGGCTATTATGAGTGCTTACTATAGATTTAGCGTACTCGCAAAACTCGAAGAAGAACGTCGACGCTCACGCCCCCAGCAAATTCATAAATACTACCGCCCCCCACAGTAACTCAGGCGTCCCGCTTGTGTACCCCAATAAAATTTATTCAAATAATCGGCGGAAACATTCTTCTACCTTCCCGACTTCCTCAATTTTAATCGTATAGCGACCTTCTACACCCTTAAGGTTACCCTTAGGAATGAAGATGCGTTCGAAACCGAGCTTCTGTGCCTCTGCCACACGCTGCTCGATGCGTGTGACGGTGCGTATCTCTCCCGAAAGACCAACCTCCCCCACAAAAGCCGTAGTATGAGGTACCACGACATCAAAATTACTGGACATTATAGCCACAATAACGGCCAAGTCTATTGCCGGATCTACAACTTTCAATCCACCGGTAATATTCAAAAATACATCTTTCTGCCCCAATTTAAAGCGTGCTCTCTTTTCCAGTACAGCCAACAGCATGTTTAGCCTACGCTGATCAAAACCCGTCACCGAGCGCTGTGGAGTGCCATAAGCTGCTGTGGAGACGAGTGCCTGCACCTCAATCAAAAATGGGCGAACGCCCTCTGTCGTCACTCCAATAGATATACCACTCATATCCTCATCCCGATTCTCCGAAAGTAACATCTGTGAAGGGTTCTTAACCTCGCGAAGTCCCTTCTGCACCATCTCATAGATACCTATCTCTGATGTGGAGCCAAACCTGTTTTTTACGGCTCGAAGTATGCGGTAGAGATACTGGCGGTCTCCTTCAAATTGAAGCACAGTATCAACGATATGTTCCAATACTTTCGGTCCGGCTATGATACCATCCTTATTGATATGTCCCACTAAAATAACTGGTACATTCGACTCCTTGGCATAGCGCAATAGGCTTGCCGCACATTCACGAACCTGGCTTACACTACCCGCTGCTGACTCTATATCATCGCAAGCTATAGTCTGGATAGAATCGACAATCACTAATCCCGGCTCTATCTTATCTATCTGTGCGAGAATGCGCTCAAGGTTTGTCTCACATAATATAAACGTATTCTCTGCCACCTTCCCAAGCCTATCGGCACGAAGCTTTAATTGCGATGCACTTTCCTCCCCGGAAATATATAGAATCTTTCTATTACGTATTGACAATATATTCTGCAGCAGTAGGGTAGACTTGCCAATACCCGGCTCCCCACCTATCAGAGTGAGACTGCCGGCCACCAACCCTCCTCCAAGTACTCTATTCAACTCCTCAGATGGCATATGAATTCGAGGCTCATCAAGCGGCTGAATCTCAGATAGCTTCATCGGAGAAGACACCCTGGCCAATAGTCCCTTTCCCTTCTTTCCTTTTGAAGAGACTACTTTCTCTTCTACCATTGTGTTCCACTCTCCACATCCCGGACAGCGACCAAGCCACTTCGGGGATTCATAGCCGCAGGAATTGCAAAAAAATACTGTTTTAGTTGTTGATTTTGCCATTATTGTTTGTGAATTGAGATAAGGTTATTGAAGTTGCTATAGCAACGTTTAAGGAATCAGGATGATCTGAGGGATTGACAGGAGGTATGAGAAAACTTCGAGATGCAAGCAGTCGCAATGTCTCTGAAACGCCATGCCCCTCGTTGCCCATGACGATAAAGGCACTCGTTGGAAGCTGACTACAAAAGAGATTTTCACCATCCAAATCCAAACAGTATACAGGAATTTCGGGGTTATCCATAGCGAGTTGTGACAAATTGCAGAATATTACATCTACTGCGGCTATCGAGCCCATTGATGCTTGGATAGTCTTCGGATTAAACGGACTGACAGTTTCAGGAGATGCAAAAATCTTTTTAACCCCAAACCAATGTGCAGTTCGTATTATAGTTCCGAGATTTCCCGGATCCTGAATACCGTCAAGCATTAAATAAATATCCGGCTGAAGGAGAAATGATATCCTGGCAGGAGCAGGCATACGATAAATGGCAATGACCTTAGGAGGGGTAGTCAGGGTTGAAATCTTGTCAAGAGTCTGCTGAGATGTTGAAAAGACACGAGATTTGAACTCAGATACAAATTCCGTATGAGAATCAATCCAATCGGTGGTAGCCACTAATGCTTCGAGTTCAAAGTGACGAATAGTATCAGCCACACACTTTGTACCTTCCACCGTAAAAAGGGCTTCCTTACGACGCATCTTGGTGGTTTTTAGTCGTGAATACAAGCTCCCCTTAGTTTTCGACAATTCAGCAATCTCCATAGGATTCAAAATTTCTACAAATTTAAAAAATTTAGGATCAATTTCATAATAATTCTATGAATAGGTTGATGCGTAAAAACGGTGGGTTGCATACCCACCGCGACTAATTTTTATAACGACCTAACTTCAACCCATCTATCCTCAAACTTCAAATATCCGAGTTGCTCAGCGGCTTGGATATTTGACTTAGAAGCTGAACATGAATAGAGCATCAATACGATTAGCGTTGGTATGCTCTCCGGAGAAGTTCACTCGCTTTCCTGCCAAGTATTCAGCACCAACCTGCAGTCGAGGAGTGATATCCCAGAATATTGAAGCTGCACCGTATAGTCCATAGCGATAATCATCAGCAACCTTCGGTTTCTTCTCGTAGTACTGCAACTCGGAGAGTGCTATAGACATATAGATATTTGGTTTGAAATTATATTTTGCTCCAAAAGTCAGTCCTAAAGCGTTAGGAGCATACAGTTTGCCGGGATGGACGGGATCCTCAATTAAATCGAGTGAAGAGCCGGAGATATCATTTAAATAAGAGGCGTTGCCCTCGCCATAGGATGCAATTCCATAAAGAGTAAGCGGCTTAATAACCTTCACCATACCACTAAGGGAGATACCCCAACCAATCTTGTTTCGATTCTTATCGGCAACAAGATCTCGGTAAGATATCGTACGGAGAAGTCCTGAGAGGCGAATATGGCTCAGACCGCCATCCCATTGATATTGCCCAAAGGCAGCAACGTCCGGCAACCAGTCCATACACTTCTTGGTAAGGACGGCGTCATCCTGAATACCAGACTGTGGAAACTCCAAAGAGCCGGCCACTGACCAAGCATCCTTCCATGTGTGTATATATCTTACAAGGACATTTGTTTTCGCCACCTTACCGCTTGCTCCGGCTCCATCAATTGTCAGAGGCTCGGCAGCAGGGTCTGAGAAGGTCGAAGTAGCATAACCAACAGTCCAGTCATTAATGATAAAATAAGCCTTCTTTAGCTTAAAGCCGATATGGTCGTAGCCGTCAAAGTTACCCTCGATATAGCCCATATAGTTGCCAAGAGGAGTATTACGACCCATGATAGTCATGAAAAGACCCGTGCCGGCAGGTGTAGCCTTAAACTGGCGTTTCTGAGTTGGATCGCGAGGTATAGGCATTGCAATAGGAGCAAAACCATTGGCAGGAACAGCATTGTTCCAGTCAAACCAACCTCGCATTCTGATTACTCCACCAATACCCATAGCAAGGTTAGCATTCTTACTCATGAACATGAAATAGGGTGCACGCGGATCTTGGAAATGACGAAACTGATTCATGTAGAACGTGTTGACCATCGATCTAACAGAATCAATCTGAGGAGTTCCACCTTCGGAATTAATAAAAATGACCTTAGTGTCATCAAGCAATTGTTTGTGAGCCTGGACCTCAGGATAGCCACCAAGACCTACGGTATCACCGACAACAGCAATAGCCTGAGCATTCGCGAGGAGAGAAGCCCCTCCAAGGAATGCAGAGATAATGGCAAATGTGCGTAAATTCATATCAATAACAGTTAAATTAAGTTTATAGTTCTTACAACTTATTAACAATCTGCCAAAGCAAAAGTTTACACCTACACAGTAGCACAGGCGTTCCGCCTGTGCTACTGTGTAGGTGTAATGTGCAAATTCACTATCCGGAGCCGCTCCAGCACCCCATTTTTACAAGATAGGAGCTCAATTGACGACGTTTTGGGCGGTGCCGTTGAGGAAGGCTTTTAGGTTGGCTACGGCTATGTTGAGAAGTCGCTGACGGGCTTCCTTTGTTGACCATGAGATGTGGGGGGTTACTATGCAATTGGGTGCATCTATCAGGGGGTTGTCAGCTTCCGGCGGTTCGTGGGTCAATACATCCAGTCCGGCTCCTGCAATCCTGCCTTCCTTCAATGCCACTGCGAGTGCTTGCTCATCTACAAGGGGGCCTCTTCCGGTATTTATCAGAATTGCTGTCGGCTTCATAGTTGAAATTCTTGAAGCATCGGCAAGATGGAAAGTATCATCAGTTAGAGGACAATGGAGAGAGACAATATCGCATTCAGCAAACAACTCATCCACCGAAACCTTTGTCACTCCCGGCAATTCATCCTGTGATTTAGAGCTGCAGACACAAACCTCCATTCCGAAAGCTTTAGCGATATCAGCTACTGCATGTCCAATATGCCCATAACCATATATACCAAAACGCTTGCCGGCAAGCTCCGTAAGACATGTATTGGCATATGAAAAATCGGGACATGCACTCCACTTCCCGGCATGGAACTCCTCGGAATAGTGTTCTGCTGAGTTTGTCAAGGCCAACAGCAGAGCAAAAACATTCTGAGCCACCGACATTGTACTATATGAGGGAATATTAGTGACGACAATGCCAAGTCGAGTAGCAGTATCCAAATTCACCACATTGTATCCCGTAGCCAATACGCCAATATATTGTAGCTTAGGAAGCATACGAAGGGTTGAGGCATCAATTACAGTCTTATTTGTCAATACAATTTCTGAGTCAGCTGCACGCTCTATCACTTCTTCAGGGGCTGTACGTTCATAGACTGTAAGAGTGCCAAGAGAGGACAAAGCCCCCCAACTAAGATCACCGGGATTAGCGGCGAATCCGTCAAGTATCGTAATCTTCATGACTTTTCAAATTTTAGAAAAAATCTTCTGCAAATATAACGAAAATATGTAAAAAAAGATGTGCCCCTTTGAGAGGACACATCCTTTTTTCACAGATAAATTCTTCTGATTATTATTTTATGCGTTCTTCGTAGTTGGCTTTGCCGGTGTCGAGGAATCGCTTGTAGCCCGGTACGTCTTCTTTGTAGACGAACTCATGGTTGAGAGGCTTACCCTCATTGTCTACGATAACATGGAAAGGCTGTGCATTAGCGCCAAACTTGGAGCGCTGCAGATAGCTCCACTTGTCGCCGTAGGTAGTCAGCACTCTTTCTGTGCCATCCTTCTCCTTAACTGTGATGGGCTGGGGGAGAGCCTTCTTCTCGTCAACCATCAGAGTGATAAGTACGAAGTCATTATCGATCTTAGACTTCACCTCCGGGTCTGTCCAAACGGCTGCCTCCATCTTGCGGCAGTTGACACACCCATAGCCGGAGAAGTCGAGCAAGACGGGTTTGTTGAGCTGACGCGCAAGCGCCATACCCTCATCAAAGTCATCTACCTGAGCGTGTACATCACCTTCATAGAGGGAGAAATCCTGAGTATATGTAGGAGGTGCAAACGCAGAGATACTCTTAAGAGGAGCGCCCCAGAGACCCGGCAGCATATAGATTGAGAATGCGAAAGAAACGCAGGCAAGCATAAAGCGAGCAACCCCGGTCTTCTCATATTCATCATCGTGGGGAAAGCGAATCCAACCGATAAGATAAGCACCGAGAAGAGCGAAGATAACAATCCAGAGAGAAACGAAAACCTCACGGTCAAGAATTCTCCAGCCGTAAGCCAAGTCGGCAACAGAGAGGAATTTCAACGCAAGGGCGAGTTCGAGGAAACCGAGGACAACCTTCACAGTGTTCATCCAGCCGCCACTCTTAGGCATAGACTTGAGCATAGTCGGGAACATGGCAAAGAGGCTGAAGGGGAGAGCCAGGGCCAATGAGAAGCCGAACATACCGATAGCCGGAGAAACGAAATTAGAAGTTGCTGCAGCCTCTACGAGCAGAGTGCCGATAATCGGACCTGTGCAAGAGAAGGAAACAAGCACGAGAGTAAACGCCATGAAGAAGAGGGAAAGAAGACCTGTAGTAGAGTCTACCTTAGAGTCCATCTTGTTTGTCCAAGAAGCGGGGAGAGTAAGCTCAAAACCACCCATAAAGGATATGGCGAAGACTACGAGGAGGAGGAAGAAAATGATGTTGAAGACAGCACTCGTAGCAAGTTCATTGAGCGCAGATGCTCCGAATACAATTGTCACCAGCAGACCGAGAAGTACGTAGATTACAACGATACTACCGCCATAGGTAAGAGCCGCACGAATAGACTTGGCGCGAGTCTTGTTCTGCTTGAGGAAGAAAGAAACGGTCATCGGAATCATCGGCCATACACAGGGAGTCACCAGAGCAATCAGACCACCGATAAAACCGGCGATAAAGATATACCAAAGGCTACGTTCCTGCTGTTCGGGATTGTCAGAGAAAGTCTTGAGTTCTGCCTCAACATTGTCCCAATAGTTGCCGACACCGACTCCACTCTGGTTAGCCTCCGGGAGGAGAGTCTCAGCACCCTGTAAAGAGTCCATCATCTGAGCGATAGTATCTGCGGCATTTTCCTCCTTGGGAGCCTCTTCGGCAGCTCCGGGGAATTTACCCTTCAGAGTCTTGTAGCCATCGAGTTGCACACAGCCGGTGTCGTTGCAAGCTTGACCCTTAATGGAGACCGTCACGCTATACTCTTTGGCAGTAGCCTTGAGTTTCTGAGTGAAAGTTACCTGTCCGGTATAAAAATACTGGTCAACCTCGAAGACATCATCAAATTCCTTGGAATATCCCTTGTTGGCCTTGGCAGTACCCACCTTTTCGCAACCCTTGGTAGTGACAGTAATGACCAGTGGATTAGAACCGCCGGGAGGGTTGTTCTGGGCATACATATGATAGCCGGACTTCACATTAGCTACAATCTGAAGTGAGGGATTTTCAGTGCCGTCTCCAACAAGCTTATAGCTGAAATCAACGGCATTGGTCTGAGCCAGCATGCAGAGACTGCTGAAGATCAGAGCAAGTGTAAAAAAGAGTTTTTTCATCGTTCGGTTCTGAAAAAAACGTTGTATTAGTATCGTAAGTGATTATTATTTCAGATGAATTTCCTCTGCCTGAAGAACGGCCTTGGATGAGGAATCGAATACAAAGGCTACGACATGACAGTTGTCAGCATTCCAATTCTTGTCTATTGTAAACTTGACAGTTCCCTTCTTATTATCATCGGGGAGGAAAGTAGTGCCAAGTTCATTGCCCCACATGCCGTTGGCCGAAGCTCGGAAGACGTGGTTATGTTCATAATCCATGATAGTCTTTGAACCGTCAATCTGTGGACCGATAATCTTGCTCTCAGATATCCATACCAAGATAGAGGCCTTCTGAGCATACAGCTCATTGAAGGTTACGTCGTATTCTGCAGTCATCTGGCGTGAAGACTCATCGAAAGAAGACTTAAGAGAAAGAATCACAGGAGATTCTACCTCCAAAGCCTTAATAATAGGCTCAGGCCAATTGACAGGCAATTCGATGGGTGATGCTCCATCGATGACTGCTGAAGGAAGACCGGACACCTTATAATAGTCATAGTAATCGCGTGCCTCCTTGGTAGCAATAGTGAAATCAGAGCCTCTCACCGGACGAGTAAGGTTGAGGCCCTCAGGTTGCAGAGAGACACATACAATCGAGCCGGGATATTGCTCCTGCAGGCTTGTAATTGTGCGAGCACCTTCGGGGCAGTTAGTGCACCTGATTCCGGAAAATTCCTGAATCATGACCTTACGGGCAATTTTCGGGCGTTGTTGCTCGATCAGACGATCATTGGGAGCAATATCATCGCATCCTGTCAGCGCCAAAGCGGAAACAGCAAGAGCCACGCCCGTCAATATATTTATTGTTTTCATTCTGTTTGAATTTTGATATCTGAGTGATTAGAAAGTATAATTATAAGTTAGCGAGAAACCCTTAGAGGAAGGAACCTCACGGCATACGCCGCCTGAGCAGTCGTATCCGGCGCGGGTACGTCCGTAACCAAGGGTGAAGCGATTAGCCTTATAATTATAGGTAATCATCGCCTTGTAGTAGTTCTTCTTTGTCTCACCATTATTATAGGTGTCGGTGAAAGTAAACATCCAGTGGGGAGCGAGCGAAAGTTCCACCAATCCACACATCCAATCGCCCTGATCTTGTTTTGTTCTCAAGTATTGGAGTTCCCAGCGGAGTTGAGTCTTGGATCGCATCTTCCACTGCCCCTCGAGGATGAAGATATTGGCAGTCACCATCGGTTCCATCTCCTTGCGGATATATTCCATGCTATATTTCTGGAATAGATAGAATAATGTAAACGAAAGGTGCTTGTTGAACTTCTTGTTAATTTCAAAGTTCAAGTCAGCATAATATAGCGAACCTATTTTCCAGAAAGGAGCGCTCGGGCCGCCGGTGCCAAACACTGGAGTATAGTTGCCGGTAGGGGTTCTCCAGTCAAGGCCGGAGATATAGCTTGCAGAGAGACGGACGTTTGTACCGTACTTACCACCGAGCGGAGTTCCCTTCTTAAAAAGATAGCGCACCTCTCCTTGGAAAGCCCATTCACCATCATACTGCGTACCATAGGGATACATAGCAGCGAGGGTGTATGTCTGCGTCATTGTGAAGGGAGGCATAAAGCTCAGACGACCATTGTTGAGCAAATAGTCATTGACCTTTCTGTCTGAAAGCCAGCTCATATTTTCAGAGCGTTTACCCTGCAAGAATGCGGAGAAACCTTTCTTGGAATAAGAGAGAGTCAACATCTCAGCAGAACCGCGACCGTAGGTATAACCATTGATAACGTTGGGAGCATTATTCTTGGTAGCATATTCACCCATGATGGTCAGATTGTGCAGACGGAGGTTGAATCTTCCATCGAAAGCAGCCTCATTAAGAGGGAGATTCAGACGATAAGCACCATTAGAGGAAGATATATCCTGATACTTTTGATGTTTACCAACATAGGAGAAACCGAGAGTTAAGCCATAATTGGAGCCGAAAGCCTTATTGAAAGACTCATCGAGCGACCATTCAGCATCGGCACCCCATACCCATGCCGGATTATGGTGCCAATAGTAGCGTTGTTTACCGGCAAGACCCGTTATATATAGACCGGACACGGGATTCATCTTAATACGACCTCCACGCAGGGCACCGTCGATACCCAAACCGCGATCCTGATAAGCACGGAGGATGAAACCTGAGCCAAACTGCTCATAGAAATCACCGGCAGTCAGCTGATATCCTTTATAATTACCTGTTGCCCAGAAATAGGGTACACCCCACCCGGCATACAAGGGCTGGGTAGCAAAACCCGGAAGAGGCCACTTTGTAAATTGAAAACGACCACCGATAGCTACATACGGAGCAGAAACCGTAAGGTCGAAGAAAGTGTTGTTCCTGACGATATCGTCGAAATGGTCATTTTTAATGCCCGGGTCATACTCATTGAAATGGAATTCAGATTGAATGGCACCGGAAGCTCTGACCTTCTTCAGCCAGGAGCTTGTCTGAGGGTTGTAGACATCACCGGCGGCCATAACGGTTTGTCCCATGTAGGTACGTTCCGTCGGTGTTTTGAGAGTGTCAGTACTTGCAGACACTTCCGCGGCATTCTCAGTGGGGGCGGCAAAACCCGCAAAGGGTAGCATAGCGCCGGCGAGAACAATTGGAATAGAGCGTTTAAAGGAATCGCGTATCATGATATAGATTCAGTTGTATCGGAATAAAGTAGGGGAGAGGAATACCTATTATATTAAATATACTCCGACTCCGGAAGGGCCGCATAAAGGAATTTTGCGGCTCCTCCGGAGGGGTAATTTTAGTTAGTTTACAATTGTTGGCATTTTGCCGTGGAAATTATTTTTCCAGAGCAGCCTTGACAGCTTTGAGAACCTCCTCTTCGCCACCATCGGTGTAGCCCTGATGGCTCCATACGATGTTGCCGTTGCCGTCTACTACGAAAGCATGGGGGATATCATTTACACCCATCTGACGCTTGAATTCACTGTTGGTATCAAGAAGCACCTGATAGTCCCATCCTTTACCTTCTACGAAAGGTTTCACCTTCTGCGCATTCTGACCCTCATCAATGCTGACGGCAATGACGCGTACGCCGGTTTCATCCTGCCAGTCCTCATAGACTTCATTGATAGCCTTGAGTTCGCGATTGCACGGCTTGCACCAAGTAGCGAAGAAACTAATGACGAAAGGCTTTCCATCATTACTGAGAGTAGCGGTATCAACGGACTTGCCGTCGATGTCCTTAAGGACAACAGAGGGGAGAGCAGCAGAGGCCATAAGGGCTGTCATAGCAACAACTGCGGTGAGAAAAAATTTCTTAATCATAGTATGATGTTTGTAGGTTATTATTATGATTTATTGTCGTTTCTGCGACAAAGTTCAAAGAAACTATCTCGCAGAGAAAGAGATTTTGCGCTAAGTTACAAAAAAAATATCAAACTAATAAACAAAATCTGCAGTTTTTGTCATTTGCCAGCCCCCATTAAAGAAGGTTAACATCTTTTAGAGTTGGTAAACAGAGAAAGGTTTATTGTCACGATTGAAAATTGTTGAAACATCTTATGTAAAAAATTTGCTGAATACCGAAGTTTTTTCTATTTTTGCGGGTAGAATCGGTAATGTATGCTGATTCGCGAATTAAGACAACCTGTAGAAATATAAATACTCCGCGATTCGTTGCGGACCAATCTAATAATTCATGAAAACGAAACAGCTTCTTTTAGGCGATGAAGCGCTGGCACTCGGTGCGCTCAACGCCGGACTTTCCGGAGCTTATGCCTATCCCGGAACTCCCTCCACTGAAATTCTGGAATATGTCCAGACCAACCCTCTGACCAAGGAGCGCAATATCCACTCTCACTGGTCGAGCAATGAAAAAACTGCCGTTGAGGAAGCTCTCGGCATGTCATATTGTGGCAAGCGTGCTATCGTATCCATGAAACACGTCGGGGTCAACGTGGCCGCCGACCCGTTTGTCAACTCCGGCATGACCGGTGCTAATGGTGGCCTGCTGGTTATCGCTGCCGATGACCCTTCTATGCACTCTTCACAGAACGAGCAAGATTCCCGTTTTTATGCAGACTTTGCATTCATCCCCGTGCTCGAACCCTCTTCCCAGCAGGAGGCTTACGACATGGCTGCATACGGCTTTGACCTCTCTGAGAAACATCAGATTCCGGTGATGGTACGCCTCGTGACTCGCTTGAGCCACTCCCGCGCTGTTGTAGAAACTGAAGACACCCCTCGCGAACAAAACAAGCTCCATTATCCCGAACACCACGATCAGTGGGTTCTGATGCCGGCAATCTCCAAGCAGAGATACAAACGCCTCCTCAACGACTATGAATCACTGCGTGAGGCCGCTGAAACTTCCCCCTTCAACTCATATACAGATGGTACGGACCATTCACTGGGTATCATAGTCAGCGGTATCGCATACAATTATCTTACAGAACTCTTCCCTCAGGGATGTCCCTTCCCGGTAGTGAAGATATCCCAGTATCCGCTCCCCACAAAGATGATTACTCGCCTGTTTAAGGAGTGCGACGCTGTAGCAGTAATCGAAGAGGGACAGCCGCTGATTGAGAAACAGCTCCGCGGACTGCTCGATAGCAACGGCGTCATTTATGGAAAACTTTCCGGAGAAATGCCCCGCACCGGCGAGCTAACCCCCGACAATGTGCGCGAAGGTTTGGCGAAAATCAAACCGGAACTTGACTATCTCAAGGCATCTGAGGCTCACGATGCATCTCAGGTAACGATGCCTCGTCCTCCCGCTCTCTGCCAGGGCTGCGGCCACCGCGACGTATACGCAGCTCTCAATGCAGCTCTCGAGGAGTATGAAAATCCGAAAGTATTCGGTGATATCGGCTGCTATACGCTCGGCTTCCTCTCTCCCTTCAATGCTATCGATAGCTGTGTAGATATGGGTGCCTCCATCACAATGGCCAAGGGAGCTGCTGATGCCGGACAGCATCCCTCCGTAGCTATCATCGGCGACTCCACATTTACTCATTCCGGAATGACCGGTCTGTTGGACGCCATCAACGAGAACTCACCGATGCTCGTCATCATCTCCGACAACCTCACCACCGGTATGACCGGCGGTCAAGACTCTCAGGGTACAGGTAAGCTCGAAGATATCTGCCTCGGTCTGGGAGCAGATCCGGCTCATGTACGCACCATCGACTCCCTACCAAAGAACTTCGAGGAGATGAAAGCCCTCTTCAAGGAAGAAATGGACTATCAGGGACTTTCTGTTGTAGTAAGCCGCCGCGAATGCATCCAGACAGCACGCCGCCACGCCTCAACTAAAAAGAAAGCCTAAGGTACTTCACAACTCATAACTAATACTTATTACTTACTTAGCCCAACACTAAACTGGGCAAACCCAAAAGAATTATCATGAAAACAGATATAGTATTGGCCGGCGTTGGCGGCCAGGGCATCCTCTCCATTGCCACAATCTTAGGAGCAGCCTCCCTTAAGGAGGGTCTGCATCTGAAACAAGCTGAAGTCCACGGAATGTCACAGCGCGGTGGCGACGTACAATCCAACCTGCGTATCTCCTCTGACCCCATCGCCTCCGACCTTATCCCCTTAGGTAAGGCCGACCTCATCGTATCGCTCGAGCCGATGGAGGCACTCCGCTATCTTCCCTACCTCTCGAAACAGGGCTGGATTGTTACCAATACCACACCCTTCATCAATATTGAGAAATACCCGGAGATGGAAACGCTCGAAAAAGAGCTTGCCCGCACCGAACATGTTGTAGCCTTTGATATGGACGCTCTCGCCAAGGAAGTGGCAACAGCACGTGCTTCTAATATGGTACTCCTCGGAGCTTGTGCACCTTTCGTAGGTCTTGAGACAGAGAAAATCGAAGAAGGGATTCGTATCGTCTTCGGCAAGAAAGGAGAAGCTATCGTAGAGTCCAACCTCAAGGCCTTCCGTGCCGGATTGGAGAAAGCAAAAGAAATCGCTAATAAATAATCCGCCGATATCGTCATGTTTCCTATAGAACAAAAGACTCTCAACGAGGTACTCAACCGTCTTGAAATCCCCGATATCACGACAGCTACAATTCGCCAGATAGCATCCGTGGCCACTGAGCTTGAGAAAGAAGCCGGAGAAAAGTTTGTCCATCTGGAACTGGGCAATCCCGGTCTGCCTCCCAACATTGTAGGTATTGAGGCAGAATGTGCAGCTCTGCGCAACGGATGCGCAGGCAGGTATCCCGACGTTGCGGGACTTCCGGAACTCAAAGAAAATGGCAGTCGTTTTATCAAGGCCTTCATCGGCGTAGACGTGCCCCCCTCCACAATCGTACCCACCACCGGATCCATGCAGGGAAGTTTCACTCTGATGACCCTGCTAAAAGACCGTCTCAAAGAGAAAGATACCCTGCTGATGCTCTATCCGGGATTCCCCGCCCAGCGCCATCAAGCAAAGGTTCTCGGCCTGAATCTTGACAGCTTCGATATCTACGAATATCGTGGTAAAGCCCTCGAGCCGATACTCGAAGAAAAGATGAAGAGCGGAAAGATTACTGCCATGATCTATTCCAATCCTAATAATCCTGCATGGACAAACCTCACAGAAGAGGAGCTCGAGATTATCGGAAGATTAGCTACAAAATATGACGTCATCGTCATGGAAGACCTGGCCTACATGGGTATGGACTTCCGCACTGACTTCAGCCGTCCCTTTGAGCCCCCGTATATCCCCACTGTTGCACGTTATACGGACAATTACATACTGTTGCTCTCCGGCTCCAAGATATTCAGCTATGCCGGACAGCGTATAGCCTTGGTATGCATGAGTCCATCAGTGTTCCACCGTCATTACGATTTCTTCCGCGACTTTTACGAAATGCCAGCTTTCGGTGATGCATATATATATGGTGTGCTCTATTGTGCTTCATCGGGGACAACACATTCCGCACAGTATGCTCTTTCAGCAATGATGAAAGCCGCCGTAGAAGGTAAACTCGACTTCGTAGGGGATTGTAGCGAATATGGCAGACGCGCAAAGCTCGCCAAGAAGGCATTCACCGACAATGGTTTTCATATCGTATATAAGATTGACGGCACCCAGCCCATCTCCGATGGATTCTTCTTCACCGTGGGATATAAACAGATGACGGGCGAAGATCTTCAGGAAGCCCTAATGCGCTACGGAATCTCTACCATCTCACTCCCCTCAACGGGTAGTGAACAGGAGGGTCTGCGAGTGACCGTTTCCACAATATCCAGCCTTGAAACCTTCGAAGCTCTCACCGAACGTCTCACAGCCTTCAATCGAGATTATCAATCATCAAAAAACGAAAAGGTCAATGAACTCGAACTTCATGAGTGCTGATGAGGCCGTAAAACTCATAGAAAGCGGCGACCACGTATATATCCAGGGGTCTACCTCCGTTCCGGAGGTACTCGTAGAGGCTCTTGCTCGTCGCGGCAATGAACTGCGCGATGTCACTCTCTATTCTGCTTTCGCCGTTGCCAAGGGACCCGCTCCTTATTGCAAGCCGGAGTACAAAGAATCCTTCCTTGTAGACTCCTTTTTTGTGAGCAATTCCGTACGTCAGTGGATTGCTGAGGGCTACGGCACCATGACGCCACGCTTTCTGGGTGAAGTGCCGGCTCTTTTCCGCGATGGTACCTGTCGGGTGGATGTAGCACTTATCAACTGCTCGCTGCCCAACGAAGAGGGTTATGTCAGCTTCGGAGTATCGGCCGACTTGGCTACAGCAGCCGTAGAATGTGCCGACAGGGTCATCGCTCAGATCAATCCCCACATGCCGTTCAGCTATGGCGACCCCGTAATCCATATTTCCAAACTTGCAGCAGCCGTGGAAGTTGACGAGCCCTTGGTAGAGGTGCCTACAGCCGTGCCCACCGATAAGGAAATTCGCATCGGTAATGCTATCGCAGAGCTTATTCCTGACGGTGCCACCCTTCAGATAGGAGTAGGAGGTATCCCCAATGCCGTAATCCGCGCTTTGGAAAATCATAAGCATCTCGGACTTCACACTGAAGCTATGACCGATGGTGTGCTTCCTCTTCTGGAAAAAGGTATCATCGACAACACTCAGAAGAAGGTCATGCCCGGCAAGAGTGTCGCATCGTTGGCTCTAGGTTCTCGTCGACTCTACGACTACATGAACTACAACAAAGATATAGTGTTTAAGGATGTAGCGTGGACCAACAATCCGTTTATCATCGCTCAGAATCCTAAGGTGATGTCAATTAACTCCTGTTTGGAAATCGACCTCACCGGTCAGGTATGTGCCGACTCTATCGGCACTAAGATATTCTCGAGCGTAGGAGGGCAGCACGATTTCGTCTACGGCTCGTCGCAGAGCGAAGGAGGTCTGAGCTTCTTAGCGATGCTCGCTACTACCAACAAGGGTATGAACAAAATCAAGCCCGTATTGACACCCGGTGCGGGAGTAGTGACAACTCGATTCCAGACCAATTATGTAGTGACAGAATATGGAGCCGTAAATCTGCGAGGCAAAAATCTCGCAGAGAGGGCAAAGTTGATGATCAGCATCGCTGCGCCGGAGTTCCGAGAAGAGCTTGACCGAGCCGCTGCCGAACGATTCGGCTATTCATATCTCAGACTGAGATAAAAAAAGGGATTGCGAAGGCAATCCCTTTTTTATTATCAGTTGAGGATTGAGGATTGAGGATTGAGGATTGAGGATTGAAAGTTGATGGATGATTGTGAAAGTTGAAAAATATTATTAAATTTGCAATTAATGAGACTTTCACATATCTCCAACCATTACAGAGAGTCTCTATGACAATCATGAGTGAAGATAACGAAATTGATAAAATAGAAGAATATGCCCTCGAAGAAGAGGACGTACAAACCTCTGAGAGTGTTAAACATCTTGTAGAATACAAAGGCGTCGAGGTAGAGCGAGCCGACAAGCTCGTATTGCGAAACGTAGACTTCACCCTCGATCCTGGTGAGTTTGTATACCTTGTAGGGCGTGTAGGCAGTGGCAAAAGTTCTCTGATGAAAACCATGTATGCCGATGTGCCACTGACTCATGGAGACAAAGCGAAAGTGATGGGATTCGATTTGCTAAACATCAAGCGCAAGCAGATTCCCTATCTAAGACGCAAAATCGGAATCGTTTTCCAGGACTTCCAACTGCTGACCGACAGATCTGTCAGTGCCAACCTACGTTTTGTACTGGAGGCCACCGGATGGAAATCGCGCACTGAAATCCAGCAACGAGTAGAGGAGGTATTGACAGCCGTGGGGATGGACAACAAGAGCTATAAGATGCCCCACGAGCTCAGCGGTGGAGAGCAACAGCGAATCGTCATAGCACGAGCACTTCTCAATAAGCCGGATCTTATACTTGCAGATGAGCCAACGGGAAATCTCGATCCGCAGACAGGCTACAACATTGTCACACTACTGCATGAGCTGAGCCACGCCGGACAGGCGATACTTATGGCCACCCACAACCTCCAGCTTGTAGACGACTTTCCGGCGCGCACGGTGAGATGTCGTGACAAACAGCTTGAATAACAACGAATCAATCGGCAATAAAATTCAAGCGCAACCTACTAATTTATAACATATTGCCTTATCAAGAGGCAATGAATTAAAGAAAATATTCCATAAAATTTTTCTTTTTCGCGAAAAGTATCTAATTTTGTGGAAAATACCAAGAAAACCCAACATCATATAGCTATATACAAATGGCAAAAAACGAAGAAAAATTGTTTGACATGTTCCCGCCTGTCACCACAGAGGAGTGGCTGGCCAAGATCAATGTCGATTTGAAGGGCGCCGATTTCAATAAGAAACTCGTATGGCGCACCAACGAAGGCTTCAACGTGCAGCCTCTTTATCGTAAAGAAGACCTCGAAGGACTTCCCTTCCTGGAGACACTCCCCGGAGAGTATCCTTATCTTCGCGGCACCCGTGCCAACAACGATTGGCTGATTCGCCAGCAGGTACAGGGAGAAACCCCCGAGAAGATGAATGAGCACGCGCTCCACATTCTCGACCGTGGTGTAGACTCTCTTGGTATCTGTCTGTGTGAGGCAGAACCTGCCGACCTGAAGGTTATCCTCAAAGGGGTAGACCTGAAGAAAGTAGAAGTAAACGTCAACTGCTGCCCCGGCAAGGCTGAGGAAGTAGCAAAAGAACTCGTAAACATCGTGAAGGGTGCCGGCGCTGAAAAGGAATTCAAGGGTTCTATCGGCTACAACCCCTTCAAGCGTCTTCTCAAGCATGGTCTTGAATTCCCGAAAGACCTTAAGGAGACTTCTCTGAAAGTATATGAAGCAGTCAAAGAGATTGAAGGTCTGAGATGTTTTAGTGTAGACTCTCGCATGCTCAACAACTGCGGAGCCTACATCACTCAGGAACTGGGTTATGCTCTGGCCTGGGGTGCTGAATGGATGACTCTGATGACAGAAGCAGGTCTTAGCGCTTGCGAAGCAGCCGCACGAATCAAGTTCAACATGGGTATCAGCTCCAACTACTTTATGGAACTCGCCAAGTTCCGCGCAGCCCGCATGCTCTGGGCAGAAATCGTCAAGGCATATGGTGCAGACGAAGCCTGCTGCAAGATGTATGTACACGCTGTAACCTCCGAATTCAACATGACAATCTACGACGCTCATGTCAATCTGCTCCGCTCTATGACAGAATCTATGAGCGCGGCTCTGGCCGGTGTCGACACAATTGAGACTCTTCCGTTCGACCAGACATTCAAGCGTCCCGATGAATTCAGCGAGCGTATCGCCCGCAATCAGCAGATTCTTCTGCGCGATGAGTCACACCTCAACAAGGTTGTAGACCCCGCAGGTGGTAGCTACTATATCGAAACTCTTACAGCCTCCATCGCAGAAGTGGCATGGAACCTCTTCAACGAGGTAGAAGAAGCCGGTGGTTTCTACGCCCTTCTCAAGAAGGGTGAAATTCAGGCTAAGGTCAATGAAAGCGGCGTAAAACGTCATCTGGACGTAGCTCGCAGAAAAGAGAGCCTGCTTGGTACCAACCAGTTCCCCAACTTCAACGAAATGGCACTCGACAAGATTCAGAAAGAGGTATGCAGCTGCGGATGCAGCCAGGAAGTTGCTGATGGTGCTGTAGACCGTCTGCAGTTCGACCGCGCAGCAAGCCAGTTTGAGCAACTCCGCCTCGACACTGAGCGTAGCGGCAAGCGTCCCAAAGTATTCATGCTGACAATTGGCAATCTCGCAATGCGTCTTGCTCGAGCACAGTTCTCATCCAACTTCTTCGGATGTGCCGGCTACGAGATTATCGACAATATCGGCTTCGAGACAGTCAAGGAAGGTATAGACGCAGCAATAGAGAAAGGTGCTGACATTGTAGTACTCTGCTCCAGCGATGACGAATACGCACAGTACGCACCTGAAGCATACAAAGAGCTTAACGGCCGTGCGCTCTTCGTAGTAGCCGGCAACCCCGCTTGCGCTGAAGAGCTCAAAGCCCAGGGAATCGAAGACTTTATCCACGTAAAAGTCAACGTACTTGACACACTGGTAAAATTCAATGCAAAACTCCTCTAAGAGCCTGAAATCATGAGACCTAATTTCAAAGAAATTGACATAAAGAAAGTTGTAGCTCCCGCAACGCCCCATCAGGCACCTAAAGGGGAGGAATGGCTGACAGCCGAGCTTATTCCGGTGAAGCCTATCTATACTAAGGAAGACCTCGAGGGTCTTGAACACCTCGACTATGCAGCAGGTCTTCCCCCGTTCCTTCGTGGCCCTTACAGCGCCATGTATCCTATGCGTCCTTGGACCATCCGCCAATACGCCGGATTCTCTACAGCTGCTGAGTCCAACGCCTTCTATCGCCGTAACCTCGCTTCCGGCCAGAAGGGTCTCTCCGTGGCCTTCGACCTTCCAACCCATCGTGGATATGACGCTGACCACGAGCGTGTAGTAGGCGACGTCGGCAAAGCCGGTGTGTCTATATGCTCTCTTGAAGACATGAAGGTGCTCTTCGATGGCATACCCTTGGGCAAGATGTCTGTATCTATGACTATGAATGGTGCGGTACTTCCCGTACTCGCCTTCTATATCAATGCAGGACTTGAGCAGGGTGTAAGTCTCGACCAGATGGCCGGTACAATCCAGAATGATATCCTCAAGGAGTTCATGGTGCGCAACACCTATATCTATCCGCCCGCCTTCTCCATGAAG
Organism: Muribaculaceae bacterium; assembly: GCA_023667015.1. Classification (GTDB taxonomy): domain Bacteria; phylum Bacteroidota; class Bacteroidia; order Bacteroidales; family Muribaculaceae; genus Lepagella. The sequence continues at coordinate 106,431 of JAMPAX010000004.1, forward strand.
ATTATCGCTGATATCTTCGAATATACATCGCAGAACATGCCGAAGTTCAACTCGATCTCCATCTCCGGCTACCACATGCAGGAGGCAGGTGCAACAGCTGATATCGAACTGGCATACACACTCTCCGATGGACTTGAGTACCTTCGCGCAGGTGTCAACGCCGGTATGAGTATCGACACATTCGCCCCACGTCTGTCATTCTTCTGGGGCATATCCATGAACTACTTCATGGAAATAGCCAAAATGCGTGCAGCCCGTATGCTCTGGGCAAGAATCGTAAAGCAGTTCGATCCGAAGAACCCCAAGTCTTTGGCTCTGCGTACACACAGCCAGACATCCGGCTGGTCACTGACAGAACAGGATCCCTTCAACAACGTTGGCCGTACTTGCGTAGAGGCTATGGGAGCCGTACTCGGCCATACTCAGTCTCTGCACACCAACGCGCTTGACGAGGCTATCGCTCTGCCTACTGACTTCTCCGCTCGTATTGCACGTAACACTCAGATCTATATCCAGGAAGAAACCTATGTCACCAAGCAGGTAGACCCTTGGGCAGGTTCTTACTTCGTAGAGGCTCTGACCAACGACATCGCTCGCAAGGCTTGGGCTCACATCCAGGAGGTTGAAAAACTCGGAGGTATGGCTAAGGCTATCGAAACCGGTCTGCCGAAGCTGAAAATCGAAGAGGCTGCTGCCCGCACTCAAGCTCGTATCGACTCCGGCAAGCAGACCATCGTTGGTATCAACAAATATCGACTGGACCACGAAGATCCTATCGACATCCTTGAGGTGGACAACACTGAGGTTCGTAAAGAGCAGTGCGCTCGTCTGGAAGACCTCCGCAAGGGTCGCGACGAGGAAGCTGTTAAGAAAGCTCTCGCGGCTATCACAGAATGTGTGAAAGACCCGAGCAAGGGCAACCTTCTCGACTTGGCTGTGAAGGCTGCTGGCCTCCGCGCCTCATTAGGAGAAATTTCCGACGCCTGCGAAGAAGTAGTAGGACGTTACAAAGCTGTCATCAAAACAATTTCAGGAGTGTACTCAAGTGAAGAAAAGGGCGATCCCGAGTTCGATGAGGCTCGCCGTGCAGTTGCCGACTTCGCTAAGCGCGAAGGTCGTCAGCCCCGTATCATGATTGCCAAGATGGGTCAGGACGGTCACGACCGTGGTGCAAAGGTAGTAGCCACCGGCTATGCCGACTGCGGCTTCGACGTTGACATGGGTCCGCTGTTCCAGACTCCCGCTGAGGCAGCCCGTCAAGCTGTAGAGAACGACGTTCATATCTTAGGGGTTTCCTCTCTGGCTGCAGGCCACAAGACTTTGATTCCCCAGGTAATCGAAGAGCTTAAGAAGCTTGGCCGTCCCGACATCCTCGTGACTGCCGGCGGTGTAATACCGGCTCAGGACTACGACTTCCTCTACAAGGCAGGTGTCAGCGCCATCTTCGGCCCCGGCACACGTATCCCGAAGAGCGCCATCGAGATGATTCGCATTCTCAACGAGGACCGCGCAGAGTAAATTTTCCAATCATAAAAAAACTGCCGACGCGATTGCGCCGGCAGTTTTTTTATGATTGGAAAATAGGAATTGAGGTTGGGAATCGGAAACGGAAGATTTTGTAAAGTAATCGGGATTGTTCATACAAAGTCAACCGGAAAATTTGGAGAGGGTAGTGCTGTCAGATTATCTTTGTAACGTCAAAAGTTTCTTATGAAACCGCCGAAACAAAATTAGGAAACAAAGAAATACCGATGAACTGCCACTATCGTCATCAATACTGCAAACACACGCTAAGTCAGGGTGTGCCGAGTTGTGAAATCCGGCACGCCCATTGAGTGGAAGTGTGGAAAAATTAAACTTATATGCTAATTAACCTTCAAGAAATATTAAGCTCAGATTTCTGCAAAGCATAAATCTGAGCTTAATATTTCTTGATTTAATGTCTCATTTCGTGATAATACTCACGGCGCGCTTTCTCGTATTTCTTACGAGCCTTGATGAATTTCTTACGAGCTTTGTATTTCTTCTTAGCTTTTTTATAGCGTTTGTGGGCATCATGATGGTGACGACTATGGCGCGGAGGAGGGGGTGGCATATACCGCCCACCGGAAGATATTTGCACACCGGAACCCTCAGTCGTGACCCACACGTTAAAATTCTGAGCCATCCCTACAGGAGCTGTGAGCAACAAGACAGAGGCGATAAAGGAAAGCAGACGTTTCATAGCAGTAACAATTATGGTTTACCAATACAACGCATTCCAAAACCCATTAGTTCAACCCCCTACAATAACACAGGCGTCTCATCTGTGCATTAGAGCGGACGCGCCGTTGTGCATACCTACTTTACGATGGAAGTTCGTGTGAGAGGATTGCGATCTGGAAGCCCGCTGTCCTTTGATTATCAACTATCAACCTTAAACCATAAGCTATCAACTATCAATATATCAACCAACTATCGTTAGTTGATATATTGATTTAGGAATTCGTCTTCGCTGAGAATGGGGACTCCTAACTTTTCGCATTTCTCTCTCTTGGAGGGTCCCATATTTTCACCGGCGAGGACAAAGCTGGTCTTCTTACTTATGCTACCGGAATTCTTGCCACCGTTCCTCTCTATAATATCTTTATATTCATCGCGGGAATGATGAGTAAATACTCCGGAGATGACTATTGTCTTACCATCTAAGGCAGTGCCCACAGGTTGTAGCTTATCCTCTGAGAGCTGCATGCAGACTCCAGCTCTTGCAAGTCTATCAATTATCACTTCATTGTGCGGGTCGCGCAAAAAGTCGTAGATACCCTGAGAAATAATCGGTCCCACATCTGGCACAGCCGCTAATTCTTCAACACTCATGGCCCTCATTGTCTGCATGTCTTTTACAGCTTTGGCAAGCCGTTTGGCTGTTGTCTCGCCGACATTGGGAATTGAGAGTGCGTATACTACTCTTTCGAATTCCACTTTCTTAGAATCTTCTATACCCTTGACTATTCTTGAAGCCATCTTCTCACCCATACGGTCGAGACCTGACAGCTTCTCTACTGTCAGATCATATAAATCTGCAATATTTTCAACCAGGCCACAATTGAAGAGAAGTTCAGCAGTCTCCTCACCGATACCATCGATGTTCATCATCCTGCGGGCACAGAAATGCTCAATGCGTCCCGTAATCTGCGGACGACACCCGTACTTATTGGGACATACCCAAGCTGCTTCACCATAGATACGTTCTAAGGGGATACCACATTCCGGACACTTTGTGACAAAGCGAATAGGGGAGGCTCCGACCTCGCGTCGGGACTTGTCGACGCCTGTTATTTTAGGTATGATCTCACCACCCTTTTCCACGTAAAGCCAATCACCCTCATGGATGTCCAGTTCCCTGATAATATCATCATTATGGAGAGAAGCTCGCTTAACGATGGTACCTGAGAGCTGCACCGGCTCCAGATTGGCTACGGGGGTAACAATACCCATGCGGCCGGTCTCAAAAGATACAAACCGCAGGCGTGTGCAGGCATTCTCCGGATTAAACTTAAAAGCCACAGCCCAGCGGGGAGACTTAGCCGTAAATCCAAGATTCAGCTGTTGCCGCAAAGAATTAAGCTTAAAGACAAGACCATCGGTGGCCACAGGTAGATTACGCCGTTCCTCATCCCACTTCTCTATGAAAGCGTCTACCTCCTCTAACGAATGGAGAAGCTTCATATGTTTCGACACCTTGAACCCCCAGCGACGAGCAGCTTCCATATTATCGTAATGATTATCATAGGGGAGATTATCACTCAGCAGATAATAGAACCTTGCATCAAGATGGCGGCGAGCTACCTCCCGCGGATCCTGGGTCTTCAGAGTGCCGGAAGCAGCGTTACGCGGATTGGCGAAGAGGGGTTCCTCATTATAAGCACGCTCAGCATTGAGCTTCTCAAAGACATCCCACGGCATCAGGATCTCACCACGAATCTCAAACTCCTCAGGCCAATCCCCCGGTTGAAGTACAAGAGGGATACTGAGGATAGTCTTGACATTAGCCGTAACATCATCGCCACGTGTGCCATCACCGCGAGTCACGGCACGCACAAGCCTGCCGTCTCGATAAGTCAGCGAAATAGAAGTACCATCGAACTTCAGCTCACCCACAATTTCAAACTTCTCAGCGCCCACACCCTTACGCACACGGTCGAACCACTCATCCACTTCCTGAATACTATACGTATTAGCCAGCGACATCATCGGACGATCATGGAATACATGCTCAAAACCCTGAGAAAGATCACTTCCCACGCGCTGAGTCGGCGACAGGGGATCAAGCAAATCCGGAAACGCCCTCTCCAAATCCTCCAGACTGCGCAACAGAGTATCAAACTCCTTGTCAGAAATCTCAGGACTATTATTGACATAATAAGCATGATTATGACGGTTTATCTCCTCAGTGAGCCGGGCAATCTCCCGGCGGGCATCATCATGGTTCATAATATATAGCAATTTATCAGATCCCTTATAGATTATCAGACCTCATTTAGAGTCCTTCTTATAAAGTCCATTTCATTATAGCGAACATCCCAGAGAAAGAGAGCCTGGGGAGGTACGGACTGCCCTGCGGCACATCTATCCTTTTTATTTATAATATTCTTAAAATCATCAAAAGAGAGCTTTCCTCGTCCCACATCGAGCAAAGTACCAACAACGGCGCGCACCATATTACGTAAAAATCTGTCGGCTGTAATGGAAAAAACAATACCCGGGAAATTCACTGCAGGAAAATCCAGTGTACTATCAAGAGGACGCCAGAAAGCCTCCGAAACGTCACAGATATTAGTCTTCGTATCAGCATGAAGCTTCGCGAAGGAAGTGAAATCCTCCACGTGTGTAAGCCATTCAGCAGCTTCATTCATTGCATCGACATTAAGAAGAGAAGGGCAATACCAGCTCAGATCCTTAAGAAAAGGGGAAGGTTGGAAAGTAATGAAATACTTATACGTACGACTTGCAGCAGAAAATCGGGCATGAAGATCCGGAGCTACAGGGAAAACACGACGGATAGCGATATCGCGGCCCACTATAGAATTCAGTGAGCGCACAAGGCGACAGCACAACAAATCAATCCCCCGTGGAGATTCATCGGCAGGTTCATAATCGAAATGTGCAAACATCCGACGAGCATGCACACCTGTATCAGTCCGTCCGGCACCTACAATAGCAATTTCCCGGCTAAGCACAGTTGACAGACCCTCCTCCAGGGTTTGTTGCACACTCAGAGCATTCGGCTGACGCTGCCAGCCATGAAAGGGTGTGCCATTGTAGGCAAACTCTATAAAGAAACGCATAATCATCACTATCCGGACTGTCAGTCCCTCTCGAGGTATGTTATACCATAGAGACCAGATCGATAAGTATTGAGAAACTGGCGTCCCTCCTCAGCAGAGATAACACCTGACTTCACAGACTTGGAAACCCAAGATTCAAGATTTCTCACAAGTTTCTTGGGATTGTACTCCACATAGTCGAGAACATCGGCCACGGGCTCACCGTCAATAATCTGTTCAATAGAATAAGACTTCTTATCAGCACTCAAAGCGATATGCACAGCATTGGTGTCGCCAAAAAGATTGTGGAGATCACCGAGAATCTCCTGGTATGCCCCAACGAGGAAAACAGCAAGATAATAATGTTCGCCACTCCTAAGTGCATGCACCGGTAGAGAAGAGCTCTCACCCTGAGGAGCAACGAAATGAGCGATTTTGCCATCCGAATCGCAGGTGATATCCTGAATAGTGCAACGCCTTGTCGGCTTCTCATCGAGACGGGAAATGGGCATGATCGGGAAAATCTGATCGATAGCCCAAGAGTCCGTGAGCGATTGGAAGAGAGAAAAATTACAGAAATATTTTTCCGGAAGCATACGTCCTGCCTTGCGGAGCTCCTCAGGTGGATGCTTCATAGAGCGGGTAAGGTCGTTGACATCACGAGCCACCGACCAGAAAAGTTTTTCAATCTGAGCGCGGGTAGTAAGATTCAGCAGACCGAGGCTAAAACGTTCCAACGCCTCCTCGCGAATCTGCAAAGCATCATGCCAATCCTCAAACACACTTGTAGGATTAATCTTATCCCAGATAGCATAAAGCTCCTTGGCAAGCTCATGGGCATCCTCCGGCAACTCCTCATCATCGCGCCATATCGGCTGGCAAGCAGTCTCCATAGCCTCAATTATGAGTACTGAATGGTGGGCTGTCAGAGAACGTCCACTCTCAGTGATAATATTCGGGTGTTCCATACCATTCTTCTCGCACACGTCGACCAACGAAGAAACCGCATCATTGACATACTCCTGGATAGAATAATTCATTGAATTCTCGCCGTAAGAAGAACGGGTGCCATCATAGTCAACTCCTAAGCCGCCACCTACGTCTACAAAACGAATATTGAAACCCTGCTTAATAAGCTGGACATAGAACTGCATAGCCTCGCGCAGGGCATTCTTGATAAGACGTATTTTGGTAATCTGACTGCCTATATGGAAATGAATAAACTGGAGAGCCTCAGTCATATTATGCTTGCGCATGAAATCGAGAGCCGTAAGGAGTTCAGAAGAATTAAGGCCGAACTTGCTGACATCGCCACCACTTTCCTCCCACTTTCCGCTACCGGAAGAAGAAAGCTTTATACGGATACCTACATTCGGCATAATACTTAGGCGCTTTGAGACACTTGCTATAAGCCTGAGCTCATTAAGTTTCTCAACGACAAGGAAAATACGACGTCCCATTTTCTGAGCCATCAGAGCCAACTCCACATAATCCTCATCCTTATATCCATTGCAGACAATGATAGACTTTGAATTAGGATTGACAGCCAGAACAGCATGAAGCTCAGGCTTAGAGCCGGCCTCAAGACCAATATTATACTTATTGCCGTGGCTGACAATCTCCTCGACAACCTGACGAATCTGATTGACCTTAATCGGGTAGACTACGAAGCTATCCCCTTTGAAATTGTATTCCTCTGAGGCTTGATGAAAGCAGGAAGTCATTGTCCTAATACGATCATCAAGAATATCGGGGAAGCGCAAGAGTAATGGAGCGCAGACATCACGAATCTTAAGTTCATCCATGACCTCCGCCAAATCGATAGCGCAACCGTCACCCTTGGCAGGGGTCACTTGCATGTGGCCCTTATCATTGATAGAGAAATAGTCAAGCCCCCATCCGGGCACATTATAGAGTTCTGAGGAATCCTCAATACGCCATTTTCTCATTCTCGAGTAATATATATATTGAAATTATCTTAACAATAAAAAATTCTCCTTTCGCAAGTAAGTAGATAGTCGATTTAAATTTAAACTTTATGCGCGGTTATTTTTGTGACAGTTTCTTCACTCGAAGAAGGAATAATGCGAGCATTATGACTGATGAGAGGGGATAAAATGTCCAAAAAGAACAAGCAGAAAGTTTGAATTTAAATTGAACAGCCTTAATAACTTGTGAAAAGTTATTGAGCCACACGACCCAGGAGTTCGAGATTATCCACCACGATCTCCGTCACCTTCCGGTCGATACCCATTTTGTCTTTATACTCACGATATTTGATTCGACCTTCAACGTATATTTTCGAACCCTTGCGGACATATCTTTCCACGATTTTAGCCAGCTGTCCGAAAAACACCAGTCGGTGCCAGTCAGTGACCTCCACACCGCCGGCCTGCGCCTGGTTTGTGGCCAAAGATACAGAAGCCATGGCCTTGTCAGGCTCAGGATATCTTATCACGGGATCAGACCCGACATTTCCAAGAAGAATAACTTTGTTTACAGACATATATTTATGTAGTAGGTATTAGTTATGAGTTATAAAGTAAATAACAGATTTGAGATTAGAGAGAGACAGACTTAAGAGCCAGTCCTGTCTTCTCATAGAGACCGCAGAGAAGATTCATAACATGGACAGCCTCAGAAGCACCACCTCGCATAGTAGGGTCAATAAGAGCATCTATACGCAGGGTAGAGAAATCAGGGCGACTTAAGCGTAGCACACATTTATTAGTACCCTCCACCTCGCGAGGGTCCACATCCATATGGGTCAGAAAAGTAAAATTATGATCATCGTAGACAGCATCGAAATATGAAGCAGTAGTAGAGATATCCATATTCGACTGGAAAGAGACAGCCACATTCATAGACCGTGCCGAAGTAGATTCCGAAACAGAGGCTACAGACACCTTCTGATTAAAATCAGGCTGAATTTTTGACAACGCCCGTTTTATTTCCTCTATGGCATTCACCAAGAAAGGCTCGCCGAGTTCAGTAATCATCCTCGCAGGCATTTGAATATCCAGACGCACATCGCCCTGCACGAGAGACTCCAAAACGAGTGGATTGAGGGCGATAATAGCGGCACTTGCCACGGGATTAGGGATGACAGCATGGATAGCACCGCGCACCAGAGGCTTGCGGAAAGCCTCCGAAAGACCAAAGATAGTAGTATCAGGAGTGCCATATCGTAACCCCAAAAGGCGATTATCGGAAAGGTCTACCCACTTCATATCCTCCGGAAGAGAATCTACGGGAAACTCAGAGCCAAGGAGAAAGAGGAAATCGGTATTGTCAATATCAAGAGAATCGGAAAACTTCAGAGAAGACTCACCGATTAGTCCATGATGAACGGCCGAGACATCCATATTTTTCCTGACGGGGGCATAAAGGGATGTAATCACCACGTCAGGATGATTAACGAGGATTCTGATAAGTTCACCGGCCATTGGGGAATCGGCGCCGGATATGCCAACCTTTATCATAGTAAGTAATAAGTATTAGTTATGAGTTACGAAGTACAAAGGGTCGCTGTTAAATTAATAATCGTAGTCGGAGTCTACGGGAAGAATTCTTGCGAGAATCTCACGTGCTTTTTCATGGGACACACCCTCGCGGAGTACTGCAAAGATAGTGTCCGACCCCGGTATTGTACCGAGAATCTCCGGGAAACCACACATATCAATGTCATAAGCCAACCCATTGGCATAGCCATTACGAGTCTTAATGACAGCAATATTGCCCGAGAATTCGAGAGATATGAAACCACTTGGAAAGTTTGGAGCCTCACGAATAGCACCATTAGCAAGAAGACGATCCTTCAAGGAATTACTATCCTGGAGAGTGTAAATATACGTACCACGATCGGTGGGGACCTTCACAGTACGTAGCATCTTCAGGTCGCGCGAGAGGGTAGCCTGAGTTACCCTTATCCCCCTTTCGAGAAGCATTGCTAAGAGCTGATCTTGGTTGGAGATACAATTATTGTTGATAAGGTCAACAATCTCTCTAACTCGCTTTTTTCGGTCGTTCATTAGATATTAGAAAGGTAGCTCCGTGGGTTCATCCCCGCGAGATTCAATAATTTTTTTAATTCTTCCGGCAAGTTCATAGTCTTCATCAGCCACAGCCTTGTCGAGAATATTGGAGAGTTCGCTGACTGTCATAGAATTGTAATCCACCTTCCGAGCCATAATAGGACTACCTGCCACGCTGATATTTTCCGACACCTCCCGTCTTCTTTCGCTCGAAGATGAGCGACGAGCCTCATCGGGAGAAAAACCAGCCTCGTTCAAGACCTCAGCTGATGTAAAAATCGGTGCCCCCATCCTGATAGCCAAAGCAATAGCATCCGAGCTACGAGCATCAAGAATAATAAGTTTTCCTATCGAATCCTTAATATATAAAGTCGCGGCAAAGACGCCATTGGGGAGTCTGCGGATTGCAATGCGCGTGAGGGTACTGTTGAAGAGATGAATCATATTCGCCATCAGATCGTGGGTCAGCGGGCGAGGAGTAGCAACATTCTGCAACTTGCACTCAATAGCTTGAGCTTCTGCGTAACCTATTACGATAGGTATACGACGATTTCCACCAACCTCTTCAAGAATCATGGCATAGACACCGGACTCTATCTGATTGTAGGTAATACCGATAAGCCGAAGCTCATGGTCGTAGTCTGTATTGTATTGATCGTTATTCTGGTTCATATTTTTGGATATGGCGCCGTTTTCTGCGCCTTGAAGTCTGAGGTAGGGATATCATTCCCGACCCCAGGCAAATTTTATTGTCGGGAGAATATATGACAGCAAACTGTCCGGGAGCTATTCCCTGAACATCCTCGTCTGATTCTATAACGTATGAGATACCATCCAAGTTGCGGAGCACGGCGGGGGTAAAATCGGGAGAATGGCGATTTTTAAAGACTATCCTCAGAGAATTCCCCACAGCTTGCACCTTGATTGATTCAGGCATTTCATTGCGCTCTGTCTCCTCAAAAGGATTGCCTGAAATCCAATTCATCTCCTCTAAGGGAAGGATGCGACCATATTGGCGAGTAGTATCATAACCATTTGAAACATATATGACATTGTCTCTGACGTTCTTCTTAACTACAAACCATGGACCGCCACTTAGGCCGAGACCCTTTCGCTGTCCGATTGTATAAAACCAGAAGCCATTATGTTCACCAATCTTCTTACCCGTTTCAAGTTCCACCACCGATCCCTTGCGCTCACCAAGGTGGCGGCGGATAAAATCAGAATAATTAATTTTTCCAAGGAAGCAAATCCCCTGAGAATCCTTACGCGTAGCATTGGGAAGAGCTGCTTCGGCTGCAATCCGGCGCACCTCACTCTTTGGAATTTCACCGAGTGGTAACATAAGATGGCTCAACTGGCTATAGGAAATCTGGGCAAGAAAATCAGTCTGATCCTTTACCGGATCTACAGCCGTCCCCAGATAGAAACGACCGTTCTCCTCAATGACGCGTGCATAATGTCCCGTAGCTGTTTTGTCATACAAATGTCCCCAACGTTGCTCAAAGAATCCGAACTTTATAAGCTTATTACACATCATGTCCGGATGGGGAGTAAGGCCCTTAGCCACCGTTTTCAACGTATAGTCCATGACATGGTCCCAATACTCCTGATGAAGACTGACAATCTCCAATGGCAGACCATATTTGCGGGCTATCAGTTGACAAAGCTCAATATCTTCTTCAGCGGAGCAGTCACCCTCACCATTATCCATACCGATACGTATATAGAATAGGTGTAAGTCGTGACCCTCCTTCCATAGCTTGTGGACCACAACGGCACTATCCACACCGCCCGATACCAAAACAGCAATCTTCATCGGCTAAACCTCCTCAAGTTCATCCTCATTGCGATTCTCAGAATGGAGGAGATGCAGGGAGAGGAAATAGTCTACCGACACCTTGCCGGGACCGACAATCCACAAAAAGAAATATATGCCGAGAAACATCATCGGCAGGAATCCGGGGGTCATCCAGTCGAAAAGAGGAGCCTCCACCGGATTTGTAAGCACATAGTACTCCGCATGCACCATAGCAACGAATGGCAGAAGAATCATCAAGCGAGTCATAAAACCCGCCATAATAAAGAGCGATGCACCAATTTCGATAGCAATCATGACTATCAGAGAGGTTTCCGACGACATACCCAAGACAGTAGGGAACACCGAGCGTAGCAAATCAAAATGTATTATTTGGCGCACTCCAAACTGTATCAACATGATACCAACAAAAAGACGCAAAAACAATCGTCCCATATTAGGATATGAATACCCCGTGGACTTAAAATATATTTGCTTAATGATATCCGGTAGAGACATTTTCTATTGAAATAACTGGTTTTATAGTAATGATTATTTAACGTCAACGACCGAAAGAGCCAGAGATAGGGCCTGACTGAAATTCAGATTTTTGCCAAGAAGCTTCCCCTGGCCATCAACCACAAAGAAAGATGGAAAATCTCGGATATCGAGCTGCTCCGTCAGATTCGGATTGCCTCCCAAATTCCAATTCTTGGGATATGAAGAGAACAAGATATCCATCCCCAAGTCCGACTCCTCAATATTTATAAAAGAAACGGAGATTTTACCGGCTTCTATATTTTCATTGAGTTGTCTGTTGACCGAAAGATAATTCTTCGCCAGGCGACAGTTGTCACAGTCCGGGTCTCCAAACTCTATGATGTTTACCGGAGCCGTAGGCTTAAACGTAACCTTATTTCCGGAAATATCTATGTATGAGAAATCCGCGAGTTTGGTACCATGCATCGATGTAAGGATGCGACGTTGCTGGTCGGCATATCTGATCTTACGAGCCTTGTCAATTTTCTTGGTAGAGGCAACTCCCTCGAGAAACCTCAGATATACATCATCAATCCATACCTTCGCACGTGGACCATACAAATTGTCTTCCGCAGCCTTGACAAATTGAATCATCAAAACCGGGTTCTTTTTGATTTTACTTACAAGTTCACCTACACTTTTGAGTACCACATCCCTGTCGGCATGACTCATAAAGGCCGTATAGGTAGCAAACGCATCATTAAGTGCAACTTGACTCACCGGCTGTTTAGCCTTGAAATCCATAGGATTCCAGAAATTCTTCATCAGATAGTTGGTCTTTGAAACCAAATCCGGGAGATCTTCCGGTGCGGTGGGATATTCAAACAGAGGGTCAATGACTAGCACCCCGGCTATAGAGTCCGACTGTATACTATCCTGAGCCGACGAGGGAAGGATGCCGAGAAGTAATGCTACCGACACCAATGAGATTTTAAATATCTTATTCAAAATCATGATTCTGTAAAATTTCAAAAAAAATTGATAAAGAGATTAGTCAAGATATGGCTTTATAAGCTCCATCCAGGCCTTATAGCCCTTACCATTAAGATGAAGACCGTCAAAAGTATAGTCCCTAATAAGCCGACCTGAGGATTTATCTTCAAGTGCCGGCCAAAGATCTATGTATTCAGAATCATAGCGTGAGGCAATTTCCTTAAGGCGGAAATTGAGAGCCTGGATAACATTTTCTTTACCGATGAGAGCCTTATATCTTTTAAATGAATTATTTATCGGCATTAAACTCTGAATGTAAAGCTTAGTATCGGGCGACTGGGTGCGAATATCCTTCACGAGCTGTTCATATCTATCAGCAAGTTGGTCGGCAGATAAGCCATGGCTCACATCGTTGATACCTATAAGGAGAAAAATCTTGCGGGGATGCCATCTTGTAATCTGATCAAGGCGTTTTCTGACGCCATTGATTACATCACTCTGAATACCACGGTTTTTGACATCCGATTGATCCAAGAGCTCATGAAACTCTCCACCATCAGTGATAGAATTCCCGAGGAAAACAATATCGCAACTATCAATTGGAAGCACCTCGAAAAGACTCGTGCGCTGCTTCCAATAGTCGCTTTCAGCCTTAGCCGAAATCGGCAACAAGAGCCCAACCAAAGAAAGGAGGGAGAAGAGACCAATCGTCATAAAATATTTATTCATAATCGTATTCACAAATATTCATACTGTGGGACAACATACATCTATCAACACATGCAACCCGCAAATATTATAAGCATACAAAGGTAAGGGAATTTTATTAAATTTTCAAGGAAGAAATGAATTAAATAATAAGGAAGTTGAGAGCATCGAAATGGCCATTGCACCTCTTATTGGAAACTTTGGGGGGCGAATTTAAACTTTATATTTGTCAAAATTTGGAGAATTTATTAAATTTGCACAGAAAGAATAAATACTGAAAAATTATGCCAAAGATATCAATGCGTGGCATCGATATGCCCGCCTCTCCTATTCGCAAACTTGCGCCATATGCCATCGAAGCTCAGGCTCGTGGAATAAAAATCCTATCTCTCAACATTGGTCAGCCCGACCTTCCGACGCCACCGTCAGCTCTGAAGGCTCTCCACAATATTGATCGCAAAGTGCTGGAATATTCCCCCAGCGACGGTCTCCCCTCACTGCGCGCCAAAATGGCAGAGTACTATGGTCGCTTCGGCATCGAAGTTGCTCCGGGACAAATAATCATCACCTGTGGAGGCTCTGAGGCCGTATTGCTAGCCTTCCTTTCCACACTCAACCCCGGGGATGAAGTTATCATCCCGGAGCCGGCATATGCCAACTACGTATCCTTTTCGAAAATTGCCGGTGCTAAGATTATTGGATTGCCCACACGTATTGAAGATGGCTTCGCCCTTCCCTCAATTGAGGAGATTGAAAAGCTAATCACACCCAATACCAAGGCGATTATGATTTGTAATCCCAACAATCCTACGGGCTACGTATACTCAAACGAAGAGATGATGAAGCTTGCCACCATCGTCAAGAAACATGACCTCTTCCTATTCTCTGACGAAGTATATCGCGAATTCTGCTACAAGGGTCATCCTGCCATCTCCGCCTTGCAGCTCGAAGGGGTGGAAGAGCAGGTGGTAGTCATCGACTCCGTTTCCAAGCGATACAACGAATGTGGTATCCGAGTAGGCAATATTGTCACCCGAAACAAAGAGCTCCGCGACGTTATCATGAAATTCTGCCAGGCTCGCCTCAGCCCCCCGCTTTTAGGCCAGATTGTAGCAGAAGCCTCCATTGATACTGAACCGGAATATCTCAACGCCGCTTTTGAAGAATACCGTCAGCGTCGCGACTTCCTGCTCCGCGGACTCAATGAGATACCGGGAGTATATTCACCCATGCCGGAAGGTGCTTTCTACACCGTAGCCCGTCTTCCTATCGACAGTTCTGAAAAGTTCTGCCGCTGGTGTCTCGAAGAATTCAGCTACAACGGCAGCACAGTCTTTATGGCACCGGCAGCCGGCTTCTATACAATTCCAGGAATGGGACTTGATGAAGTCAGAATAGCTTACGTTTTAAAGAGAGAAGACCTTGAAGAGGCCCTCGTAGTACTCCGCAAGGCCCTCGAAGCATATCCAGGACGTAAGAAGTAATTTGACTCAGTAATCAAGATCGCAGTACGACATGGACTACTGAAGGATATAGGTTAGAGGTTCCAGATCAAGTAGGTTGCAAACTATTATCTGTCGAAAGATTGAATTTTCAGTCCTCGTAGGTTTGCAACCCACGAGAGATTGCTCCTACTTGCTGTGGGTTACAAACCCATAGCTACTATAGACGTGATTATAAAACCCACAGCTACTATAGTCTATAAAATTTGGAAATTTTGCCCCAGTTGAATACCATAATAATGATTAGAAATTTTTTACTCTCTTTTTCACTTGGAGTGTCGCTGATTGCCTCTGCAGAGACCTTCGAAAGCAATGGCCTCACCTTCAGCGTTGTAGACAATAGTCAGAAGCTCGTAGAAGTGGCTCGAATGTTACCTGTCAGTGGCGAAGGTGAAGATGCCGTCTATAACACCTCAGTCGTTGTTCCGGCAACTGTAGTAAACTCCGGAGTGGAGTACACTGTAGCTGGCATTGGCAACTATGCTTTTGAAAACGTATATAATATGGAAAGCATTATCCTTCCGGAAAGTATCGGCTACATTGGCAATTCAGCGTTCGACCACTGTCTGGCTCTGAGAAATGTGAATCTCCCCGAAAGAATAACTCAATTAGGGCAATCAGCTTTCAGTTGCTGTGAGTCACTGACATCGATAGAACTTCCTTCGAATATAACGATTATCCCGGAGAATACATTCAACTATTGCATTAGTCTTAAGACAATCAAGACTCGCGGACAGATTAATACGATTGGTGACTATGCATTTGAGAGGTGTGAGGAGCTCATAGATATAGCGGATATTGAGGGGGCTCTTCATTGGGGCACCGGTGCCTTTTCCAAGTGTCGCTCACTAACCTCTGTATCTTTACCTCCGGCGTTGGTTTCGCTGGGCACATCCGTCTTCAGTGGATGCTCCTCTCTGCGCGAGGCAAACATTCCTGAAAGTCTTCGCGAAGTACCCGCCTATCTTTTCCGGGATTGTTCAGAGCTTAACAACATTGAACTTCCGGAAAATCTGACAACCATTGATGAATATGCCTTTACCAATTGTGCCGGACTGAAGTCAATAACAATTCATCAGGCCGTAACCTCCATTGGCAAGGAAGCATTCAGTGGCTGCAGTGGCCTGGAATCTTTATATTTAAGGATGAAGGATGCAACAATAGGTGTTCGCACATTTGCCAACTGTAAAGAGCTGACAAATATAACTCTCAATGGGGTAACCTCACTGGGGGAGGGAGCCTTTGAAAATTGCACCAGTCTTAAAGAGCTGATTATCCTCCAGAACATGGAAGAGATAGGAGGATATGCGTTCCACGGCTGCTCATCGCTCACCGACATTTACGTATGGAACGATTATGCTCCGGCACTTACAGCCACGACATTCGACCGCGAGACAGAATTGCTGGCAAATCTCTACGTAAAGGAAGGAAGCGAAAAGCTATACCTACAGAGTTCATATTGGCAAGATTTCCGTACAATTGAGGCAAGCGACCATCTGCCGGAAACGGGCGTTGGCGTCAGAGATATTATGGCAGAAGAGATGCCGGAGATTACCCTTATTGGGAACACTCTGACAATCAAAGGAGATTGCGACGACATCGCAATCTATTCAATTGAGGGACAAACGATAGCGACAGCCTCAATAGTGGTAGGCTCACTCTGCGTAGAACTTCCCGGCAATGGCATTTATATTGTCAGAGTTGGACAGCAAACGAAGAAAATAATGGTGAGATGACGCCACAAGATATAGACAACTATCAGATAGAAGATACCGAAGAAGAAACCAACGTCGACCCCTCAGGCAAAAAGCATAAGGGGTCGACAAAAAACGTTATTCTACTTCTGTTGGAAATCATGGTCAACCCGACCCAAGGATGGAAAACCTTCCGGCGGGCAAGGCTAAGACCGGAGGAGGTTGCCAATGGTTGTTTCTATCCTTTGGCAGGACTGGCCGCTCTTTCTTCTTTTGCGGATTTCATATATAATCCGGGGGCTACAATATCCGGAGTACTTTCAGGGGGATTGATTACCTTTATCAGCATCTTCTTAGGATATTATATTTGCCTGGCCTTTATGAAAATATCATTTCCTAAAGAATGCCGAGAAATCGCTGAGTCCGACTTTATTAAAGAAATGACAATGATGATGCTCTCTACGCTCTCCCTCTTCGACATAGTGCGTTCCCTGTTGCCAATGTTTGAGACTCTCTTGGTATTTCTTCCCATCTGGACAATTTTCCTCATCACCCGAAGTATCCGCTTTATGCATCCTCCTCAAGATCATTCTACATCTATGACGGTGTTGAGCTGTGTGGCTGTAATAGGAGCCCCGGTACTAACATCTTGGCTCTTCGGCATCATCATCCCTCGATGAAAGACTATAATTTACACTATGAAAGCAAACCAGGTAAACATAAAGAACAAGCGAGCTAATTTCGATTACGAGATTTCCGACACATTCAATGCCGGCATAGTACTGACCGGCACTGAGATAAAGTCGATACGCGAAGGGAAAGCCTCACTGACCGACACGTATTGTGTCGTGGATAATGGTGAAGTATGGGTCAAGGGTATGCATATATCTGAATATTCCTTTGGCAGCTACAACAACCATAGCGTACGTCGCGATCGCAAGTTGCTTCTGAACCGCAAAGAGATTGCCAAATTGCAGAAAGCCGTGGAAGATCCCGGCTATACTATTGTGCCTATAAAGATTTTCATCAATGAACGCGGTTTTGCCAAGCTGATAATTGGAATAGGTAGGGGTAAAAAACAGTATGATAAGCGGCAGAGCATCCGTGAGCGCGAAGACAAGCGCAATCTCCAGCGCGTCATGCAGAAACCACGATAAATACTCATGTTTCAAATTGCAAAGCAACTTGAAACATGAAGGTTAGAGGTTAGAGGACGCTGATATGAAACCCCGCGAAATAGAGCTTTTAGCACCGGCAGCCAATGCTGAGACGGCCCTTGAGGCTATCCTTCATGGCGCTGATGCCGTATATATAGGTGGGCCGAGCCATGGTGCCCGAAAAAATGCGGCTAATACCATTGATGATATCCGAAAGGTTGTGGATTTCGCCCATACTTATCGAGCGAAAGTATATACCACTGTCAATACCATCATATACGAGTCTGAGCTAAAAGAGGTAGAACGGCTTGTGACAGACCTTTGGCGCGCAGAGGTAGATGCGTTGATAGTCCAAGATATGGGGCTACTTCGACTTGACATACCTCCCATAGCTCTTCATGCGAGTACCCAATGTGATATCCGTACTCCCGAAAAAGCTCAATTCTTAGCTAACGTCGGTTTTTCGCAACTCGTATTAGCCAGAGAGTTGTCCTTGCAAGAGATTGCACAGATTGCTCTGAGTGTGGATGTTCCTATAGAGACCTTTGTCCATGGTGCTCTATGTGTCAGCTATTCCGGACGATGCCATGCCAGCCAGGCTTGTTTCGGGCGGAGTGCCAATCGCGGTGCCTGCGCTCAAGTGTGTCGTCAGCCATGGCGCCTCTCGGATGCATCCGGAAGAAGAGTAGCTCCGGATGCCCATTTCTTGTCGCTCAAAGACTTCAATGCTACCTCCCTTCTTGGACAATTATTAGAGGTCGGTGTCAGCTCATTTAAGATTGAAGGACGACTCAAAGATACTGACTATGTAAAGAATATCGTAGGCCACTATCGAAAGGAGATTGACCGAATCATCACCGAATCCGACGGCCGCTACATAAGAAGCTCAAAAGGGGAGAGCATACTCGATTTCACCCCCAATCCTGAGAAAAGTTTCAATCGAGGATTCACTCATTATTTTCTGGAACAGCAACCGGGGAAGCCTCGCCCTACAGGGATTTGGGCACCGGAGACGCCAAAATCTCGCGGAGAACTCATCTATGATATCCGTATGCTCCGGAGTGGCGATGGCATCTCATTCTTTAATAAAGAGGGAGAATATACCGGAATGGTAGTCAACGGTGTAGAAAACGGCAAGATACGTAGCAACCGAAAGACTTCAATACCTCGAGATTCGGAAATTCGCAGAACCTACGATAAAGAATGGCAGAAACTCATGTTGCGACCAACAGCTCGGAGAGTGCTTGACTTAGACATAACACTCGATAGCCATGGAGTGACAGTAATTGATGACCGAGGGGTATACGTCAGACTACCCCTTGAAATTGAAGTACAGAAAGCTGAAAAGGCCATGGACTTCAGACGCCCCTTCGAGAAACTCGGCAACACACCCTTTAGACTGCGTGAATTTCATTGCAATCTACCGGAAGATAGCTTCATACCATTGTCTTATCTTACCGCACTACGTCGTAAACTGGTGGAGTCGCTACAACGTGTAGCACGAGCCACACATCCCTTGTGCTTACGTAGAGGTGAGAATCGCGATGCTAAGTATCCGGAAAATACACTCACCTATGTCGACAATGTAGCCAACTCAAAAGCCGAAGCACTTTACCGTAGCCATGGGGTAGAGAAGATAGAACCGGCGATGGAATGTCGCAAGAATGGTAAAGCCCGAGCCGGAGAGAGGGTGATGACCACTCGCCATTGCATACTCCGCGAATTAGGTATATGCTTGAAAGATAAGGGGGGAAAAAGAGGATTAAAATTCCCATTAAAAATACAGAGCGGACCGATAAGCTTCGATCTGAAATTTGATTGTAACCGCTGCGAGATGCAGCTACTCAGTCGCTAAGAGACCATCTCATCGGATGAAATGGACTCTAATGCCGGAAGAGAAATAAAATTAAAGGAACGTTAAATAATCTAAAGCCGGGAACATACTGATGGTCGCAATCGTTATTATAGTTGGAAAAAGAAAAGAAACACATCTTAATTTTACTGACTATGGAATGTAACAAAGAAAAACGTTCTTACCATTTCAATATTACCGAAGTGGTAGATGGAAAAATCCAGGATGTGATGTCCTTTAACTTTGGAGGTCATCATGACCTTGCTGCTTGTGCCGAATATGCTGAGAAGCAGCAAGGACTCACAGAGAAACATGCACGCGAACTTGTAGTCGGACTTCGACTTCTGCACCATGCATTGAAGAAATATCCCGACAATGCCGACTTCGCAACCTTCCTCGCACAGCTTGACGACTTCAAGCACAAACTGAAAGGCAACTGTGGTTGCAGCAAGTAAACAACAAAGAAACTCCAAAGAAAACTCCGCCTATTGCATCGATAAGCGGAGTTTTTCTGTTGGAAGGGCGATTTGCAATCGCCTCCACAGTAGCACAGGCGTCCTGTCTATGTAGCTCACGGTAGCACTATAATGTCTGTGTAGCTCACGGTAGCACTATAACCTTATTTAATGTGAATAGAAATATCTTATGATGAGATACGAACTGGAAGCTCGCTGTCCTTGATATGAACGCCCTTCTTGAGGTGCTTTTGGCTACATCTCCTCTGGTGTTATCGTGAAAATTATCTCGCGTCTGGAGTTGTTACCTATATATTTGTATACTAATGTAACGACTCCTGTTTTATATCTTGAGTAGAGTTGAGACATAAATGGGTCTTCTTTTGATGAGTTTATCATATTCTCTTTACTAAACTGATTCATGTTTGCGATTGTTTCGTCTACAGAATATGTATATATCACTTTCCCATTGTCATAGCCACAATCTATCAAATAAAGGCCATTTCCCAGTTCTTTAGGTAATTGCTCCCTCATTTCTTTCATTTGAGACTCTATTAGATGTCGTATTGTCTCTTTTTCTGAACCCTGTTGCATATGAAGGATTGTATCCAGATCCTCTTTTGTGTATACAATATTGGCCAGGAGTTTGCCATCATAATCAAAAAACCGAAAGGATACTGATACATCACCATCATAAAGATCCTGACTCATCTTGCGTAATGACTTTCCGAGCATATTGCCAAAACTCTTACGCATCCCATCGGGAGTTACCTGAATACTCTCTATAGCAACCGGATTAGACAACATAATCGTAAAAACTACCTGATTAGAAGCCTCATTATATACTAAAGTTGAAAATTCTCCAATAGAAGGCAATTCAATCGGGAAATCAGCAGCCATCTTTGCCACATTTTGTTTGATTGCATCAATCTTCGACTGTGCCACGCATGGCAGAACTGACGTCAGCAAAATTGCCCAAAGATAAATAATCTTAAAAAAAACTTTCTGCTTCATAATTATAATCAGTATTTCATTGTAACATCTGAATATATATCAGATGCACAAGCCGTGAATTCCTACATACGCAAGTCCTAACAACATAAAGGATAGAACTCCGAGGATATCAGAAAACACTTGAAATTGAATTGTTGCGATTAATAATTTGATAAATAATACTTAGTACAGTAGGTATTTCTTGCTGTTCTTTTTCCATCCGGCTCTGTACTCTTTGTCGGTGAAGTATATTGTCAGGTCGGCTTGCGACTCGTATTTTACAAAATATATCTTCTTGTCAGCTCTGAATTGACTATCGGTGAAGTACCAAATACCTTTGTTCTCATCGGCTTTGGCTCTGTATTCTTTATCAGTCTTATATACTACCAGGTCGGCACGATATTCCTTGTCGGTGACAAATACTTTAACATCTGCCTGCGACTGATAATCCGCAGTATATATCTTCTGAGAATAAGCTGAAGAACTCAATCCCCACAATACGCTCAATAAGAATAAAGTTGTCCTAAATATATGTTTCATATTATTCTGAAGAAGGTATTCTGAAGTTTACGGGTAGTGAGAACCAGGTATTGACGGTCTTGCCTTCTTTCTTGCCGGGTTTCCACTTAGGCATCAACTTAACCACTCTGACGGCTTCTGCATCTAATAGTGGGTGAACAGAGCGTTTCACCTCAATATTGCCTATGCTACCATCTTTCATGACAGCAAACCCGACAACAACTTTACCTTGAATTTTGGCTTCGGCACATTCCTTAGGGTATTCAATATAGTAAGAAAGGAAGGTCATCAGAGCGTTGATACCACCGGGGTATTCCGGCAATACATCCACCTTTTTCCAGATATGATCTGCATCTTGGAGCTTGTCGTCGGAAATGATTTCCACATCAGTGACGACCGCAGGCGTCTGAATCTGCTGAGCACTCAGCAATGAGAACGAGCATAAAGCTAAGAGGGCAAAGGGAAAATATCTCATATGTAAAAATTTTTACTTTGGGAAAACAGGCGAGACGCCTGAGCTACTGTGACAAAAAAGCATGCCTGTTGGCATGCTTTTTTGTTATTAGGCAGTGGGGTTAGAGGATGACCTTGGTCACCTTGTTGCCCTGACGACGGATGTATAGACCGTTTTCGGGGTTGACTACGCGAATACCCTGAAGATTGTAGAACTCTACGGGAGCGTTGACGTCTTCAATAACCTCTACAGCTACGCTGGAGTTGGTCTCTCCAACCTTATAAGCTACATTGTCAGAGAGAACAGCACCGTCACCTGCAGCTACATGGAAATTGATTGTCACTTCTTCGCCGGGGTTGAAGGTTTCAGCAGTTGTGCCCACACGTACCTTCTCGATGACAGCGCGAGACTCATCATACGAGAAAGATGTCATCTTGCCATTGATGAAGAACTCACCGGGAACAACACCGAAGGGAGCGTTGTCAGCCCAAGTATATCTTGCAGTGACGGTCAGAGTCTTGTCTGTATTATATACAATAGAATATCCAAGAGTATAGGGAAAATCTGTGTCATTCTGAACTACAGAGCTGCTGAGGGTACCGGTATATTCACCTTCTCCGGGTTCGGGACCGGGATTGGGACCGGGATTGGGATTGGGAGTTTCACCTGACTCCTTATAGAAGTAAACATTGGCGATATATCCGTATGAACCGCCACCGAAGTCAAACTTCATCTGGAAGGCGTTAGCTAGGTTGGCACCATCGAAATAAGTCAGGTCTACATCGTAGCTGTTCCATTCATTCTGCTTTACCTCAGAAGCTTTCCAGATCTTTTCGGAGCTATTTCTAAAAATGGGGGTAAAGCCGAATGCTTCTCCATTGGGAGTGAAGTAGTCAACGTGGAGCTTCTGATAGTCAGAAACATTTATACTCTGAGCAAACTCCCAACCAAGATAGTTGAAGTTCTTGAGATACTCTACAGGAGCGCCATCAATTGTAAGGGTTTCCACCTTAGTAGTCTGTCCCCATCCGCCGATTCCGAAGGTAGTAGCAGCGGTATACTTACCGCTGAAGATAGAGAGGACATCATCGGCAGCCTGAGTAGGCACGGGAACTGTAGTAGGAGCAGGATAAACCACAACCTCAGGAGCCTTCCAGCTGTCATCGGTGTCGGTATATATGATATCATTTACATAGATAGCCTTCCCGGCGGGGAGTTTTCCGATGATAGAGAAGACATATCCATTGCCGGCATTACCCTTAAACTCCTTCCAAGCCTGAGCAATCTCGGGGTAATTTGCAGGCACAGAGATAGCAATATTCTGCCATTTGCCAACCTGGTCGGCAGCAACATTGATAGTATAGTTCCCCTCAAGGCCATTGGCAGCGGTCAGACGAACAATGTAAGAACCTGCCTCCTCAGCATAAGATTTGAAGTTAAGGGTAGCAGTATTGAGGATACCGCAAGCCCAGTCATTGCCATTGCAATTGAAGCCCATGGAGAAATCCTCACCATTAGCACCGGGGCCAACTTTATACACTTTAGTAGCGGAGCCGTCCGGGTTATCGACGTTGCTCATAGATACATTCCACCATCCGTAGATGTCTACACCGGCAGTCAGCTTACCATTCTCATAGATGGTCTTTGTTCCGGCAGAAACACTAAGCATAGCGAGCATCGCCAGAGAAGCTGTAAATAATTTTTTCATGTGCAAAATGATTATAGAATATAAAAAGTTTTAGGAATTAGTTATGAGTTATGGGGTTATATTGATATTGATTCATATAGATATCAACAAAAGTAATACAAATTTCTCAAAAAGCAAAAAAATGTATAATAAAATCAATTTTTTATAACGAAATTTGATTTTCCAAGGACAGTGAACCTTCAGGGACATTGAACTTCCAAGGACAGCGAGTTCCCAGCTCGCATCAACCTTCACTTATCTGCCAAAAGCAGATATACGATTCAGCCACATTGAGCGCAACTCCAGCCATGGCATCCATGGAGAGGAATATCCCGGGAAGGTCTGTGGACGACAGTTGAGACTGACAGCGGCATAGACACTACCCGAAGGAGCCTGTGCAAAAACAATTTCAATACTTGATCCCAGAGGAGATACTTTTGAATTGCTCCAACACTGAGAAGAGAGAGACTCCTCATTGCAAGGAATGTCAAGCTGACAATCAGGAAGATTCATCAGCGAAGCAAGAGGGATAAGAGTCTCTGCATGTCCAAACCGGAGATTAGCAGCCGGAGAGGGGATAAACTGAGACGGATGCTTCTTATAATCCCCGGGACTCCAATCAGCATCCCATTCCCAATTATAGGGTTGCATATCATACATATCCAACTGTCCCAAAGCTACGTCCGACTTCTCAATTATTTCAATCATAAGAGGGACAGCCGCCGTGCCGGGCATCTGTGAGAACTCAGTGACAGTGCGTTTCAGCCATTGACTCGCATTGACACATTGCCAACAAGCGGAGTACTCCTCCTCCGACATCCACTGAGTAGTTGGCATACCCAAATCGGCAGCTCTCAAGCCCTGAAGCATACCATACATCATCAGAGAAAGATCCTGCCATTCGCTGATACCATTCTTGCCCAACTTTACCGTCACCTCTCTGCCGGAGGAAGAGGTGTAACAAAACTCTCGAATTTCCGGTTTCTTCTTAAACAATCTAAGAGAAGGAGCCTCGGGAGCCGTCAGTTTGGTAAACCCATCATAAGGCTTCTTCCAATCAGGGCTATTTTTGAGCCATGCCCTATAGGCCGGATCGGTCTCGAAGAAACGCATCAGGGGAGCAGTAGAGCGACTTTCATAGGTAGTGACAGAGACATTCGGAGATGCCTTGCGCATCGCCAAAGTAAAGCAATACATCGTATTGACCACACGAGGTACATCTGATGAAATTGCATTGACTGCGACATTACCGCCATTGAAAATCGTAGGATACATCAGTGCCATCCGCTTGCCAAGCCATGTAGCTTCCCGCCGACCCTCTGCCGACAAGTCACCCCAATATTGATTGGAATCGGCATACACCCTTTCAAGGAGAGTAAGAAACTGACTGCCGACAGCAGTTAGATTTCCGACAGCCTTTTCACGCTTTAGCAACGCAAGCATCGGCATAACTTTCTTCTCAGAGCTGAGATAGCGTGCGCCATGGCGTCCGAGAAACTCAATATGAAAAGGGGAGAGGGAGTCCGGAATCTGAAGAGACTCCGCCTCCGACACATACTCTAAAGGCATCATTGTGCCATCCATATATGACGGCAATGGAGAATACTTAGCAGCTGAGAGAGTACAAGAAGCACCAAAAAGAAAAACCGATAGGGCTAATTTAGAGTACCCTTCATAAAATTTTTGACAATTTAGTATCATAATTAAACAATCAGAGAATGCTAATCTTTTGGAGAGACAGAATCGTTGGGAAGTTTAGCTTTTCGGGTATTATACGTCTTCACGAGCTTAGCAGAAAGGATGGTAAGGGTGTCGTTTTGTCCTTCTGTAAGCTTCATGTCCGTGTCGGGTGGGTATTGGAAATTCAGGGAGTCTATTATATCCTGATATCTTGCCATCAGACTATCAACAGAGGCACTATCCGGTGCATTCTTAATTTTTAAGATATACTCGCGAGCAAGCTCCACCGATTCTTGATAAAGACCATCTGAAAAATCTGCCCGCTGAACCTCCGATTTGGAGCAAGCCACAGAACCAAATACAAAAATAAGGAAAACCCAAATTACAATATGTATTTTTTTCATACTCATCACTTTTTAGGAAGTTTCTCACGCAGATAGCGAGCTGTATACGACTCCTTAGACTCAGCCACAGACTCCGGGGTGCCACACGCCACGAGATTGCCACCCTCTTCTCCACCCTCAGGGCCTATATCAATAATATAGTCGGCAGACTTGATTACCTCCATATTATGTTCGATGATTACTACCGTATGGCCACGATCTACGAGTTGCTGTAGAGAGTCCAACAAAGTGGAGATATCATGGAAATGCAGACCTGTCGTTGGCTCATCAAATATAAAGAGAGTGTTGGGTTGTCGTTCTTGCGAAAGGAAATAAGCCAACTTCACACGCTGATTCTCACCGCCGGAGAGAGTAGACGAAGACTGACCAAGGGAGACATAACCAAGGCCGACTTTCTGCAGAAATTTCAGCTTAGCCACAATTTTTTTCTCCAGCGTTCCGGAGGAAGCCTCAAAAAATCTTATAGCCTCGTCTATGGTCATCTGAAGTACATCGTAGATATTCTTACCATTGTACTCTACATCCAACACCTCTTGCTTGAAGCGCTTACCTTGGCACTCCTCACAAACCACCGTAATATCGGCCATAAATTGCATCGGGATTGTAATTATTCCCTCACCCTTGCATTCCTCACATCTACCGCCATCAACATTGAAAGAGAACGATGATGGAGTCATACCTAATTGTTTGGCAAGCTGGCAAGATGCAAATAGCTGACGGATATCATCGTAAGCCTTGATATACGTGACAGGATTCGACCTGGTTGAGCTTCCGATAGGATTCTGATCTATAAACTCCACCGCACCTATTGAGTCCAAGTCTCCCGACAGTCCACGATGAGTGCCGGGAATATCCGCAGGATTTCCCAGACGGCGGGTCAAGGATCTGTAGAGGATATTTTTAACAAGCGTAGACTTACCGGAACCACTGACACCGCTAACAACTGTCATCACTCCTAATGGAAAAACGACATCAATATTTTTAAGATTATGTTCTGAAGCACCTTCCACCGTTATATACTTCTTCCAGGGACGTCTAAGCGTTGGCACCGGTATGGTGCGAGTACCTCGAAGATAGTCGAGGGTATAGGTAGTCTTTACCCCCTCATCAGACTTTAGGGCATCCTTAAGATTACCTTGGAAAACTACCTCACCACCAAGACTTCCGGCATCCGGACCAAAGTCCACAATGTTATCCGCGGCAAGCATAATATCCTCATCATGTTCCACGACTACGACAGTATTACCACCGCGCTGAAGCTTCTTGAGGACGCCTATCAGACGTTCCGTATCGCGCGAATGCAATCCAATCGATGGCTCATCAAGAATATATAAAGAGCCAACAAGGGCAGAGCCGAGCGATGTTGCAAGGTTGATCCGCTGACTCTCCCCACCGGAAAGAGTATTTGAGAGGCGATCAAGAGTAAGATACCCTAAACCTACATCCACCAAAAACTCCAGACGAGATCTAATCTCAAGCAGAAGTCTGGCGGCTGTGATGCTGTCAGACTCTGAGAGTTGCAAATTGTTGAAGAATTCAAGTAGCCGAGTGGCCGGCATGCGTACAAGCTCCGTGATACTACGCCCCCCCACCTTTACATACTCCACATCCTTGTGCAGACGAGTTCCTCCACATTCGGGGCATATCGTCTTTCCCCGATAGCGAGCTTTCATTACCCTATATTGAATCTTATACTGATTCTCATCTATCCAGCGGAAGAAACCATCGATACCCTCCCAGGATCCTCGACCATGCCACAGAATATCCCTCTGCTCATCGGTAAGTTCATTATATGGAGTATGGATGGGAAAACCAAGCTTGGGAGCCACCTTGACAAAATACTTCTTCATCTCGCTCATCTTCTCGCCACGCCAACACTGCACAGCATCTTGATATACCGACTTCGTCTTATCCGGGATTACCAAGTCCTCACTAATACCCATGACCCGGCCGAAACCTTCGCACTTCCGGCATGCACCATATGGATTGTTGAAGTTGAACATCAGGTCTGTAGGGACACGGAAGTCGATACCATCGGCTGAAAACTTATTAGAAAAGACCCTCTTCTTGAAACCCTCCGCAGTCCAGATCATTAGCGTGCATTGCCCCTGGCCTTCAAAGAAAGCCGTCTCTACTGAATCTGTAAGACGCGACACCTCATCAGAGTCGGCCGATATTGAAAGACGGTCGATCAACAGCTGATAATCGTCAGATTCATCGGCATTGTCGGACACCAAAAGTTCAGCAATATCTACAAACTCACCATCGTGTACCAGTCTGGAATACCCCTCTTTAAGGTAAATTTCCAGCTGCTGAATAAAGGTTCTTCCCTCAGACACCTGTATATCTGTAGCTATAGCAACACGCGTGCCCTCCTTCAGCGACATAGCAGCCTTGACCACATCCTCCACACTCTGTGACTTCACCTCCTCTCCGCTCACCGGAGAGAACGTATGGCCAACACGAGCAAAGAGCATTCGCATGTAATCATATATCTCAGTAGCCGTACCAACTGTAGAGCGTGGATTTCGGGTATTGACCTTCTGTTCGATAGCAATTGCCGGAGGTAGATTACGAATAAAATCTACGTCTGGCTTACGCATACGTCCCAAAAACTGGCGCGCATAGCTCGACAAGCTCTCAACGTAGCGGCGTTGTCCCTCAGCATAGAGCGTATCGAAAGCCATCGAAGACTTGCCCGAGCCACTGACACCGGTAACAACAGTAAACTGATTTAGCGGTATGTTAAGGTCAACATTCTTAAGATTATTGACCCTTGCACCTTTTATTTCTATATTCCTAATAGCCATTCCAAAATTAAAACAATTCATTCCTTCCATCACCCCCAAGGAAGGCGAGCCTTCAGCTCGCAAGCACCCATCAAATAATGAAGTATAAACGCGACTCAAATACTTGATATAATCGCCAGAGCTGAATGATACTTAGCCATATTGGCAGTCTTCTTGATTGCTTTCCAAGCCTTACGACCAATCTCATCTTGAGCGTATTCCCAGAAGGGGCAAATCTTGGAGAGCACCTGATGGTCGCCCCCCTGAAGATTCTCCATGTAATATGTAAACAATCGACGATGGAAATCTATCATAAGCTCGATGCGTCTTTCCCGGCTCCACACCTTACCTTCAGCTATTTCCGCTGCCAAAGAGGGTCGACCAAGAAGTCCTCTGCCAAGCATCACGTCCGAAACCTCCGGAAATTGTTCCATAATTCTATTATAGTCCTCAATAGAGCGAATATCACCATTGTAGACCACAGGATTCTCAGACTCTCGAAGAAACTCAGCAAAAGACCCCAGTCGCGGCTCGCCCCCATATTGTTCTTTGGCAATACGCGGATGGAGAACAATCCGCGAAAGTTTAAGACCATTGAGAACGGGAAGAGCCTTACGCCATTCCTCCGAATCAGACATACCAAGACGTAGCTTCACCGAGAAATCAATCTCCGGATTTTTAGAGACAACAGTTCTGACAGCCTCAAGAGCCTCAGGACGCGAAAGGGTAGCGGCACCTCGTCCGCGAGCAGTCTGCAGTGGGAAAGGACAACCCATATTGATATCTATGGCATGAGCGTCCTTTTCAGAAAGGAATCCAACAAGCTGAGAAAGCTCCTCCAGATTTTTGAAAATCACCTGTGGAATAGCTTTATGATTGTTATTCAGAGGTGAAAAAGCATCATTAAGATCACGACGACGAATCTCGCCATGTTCAAGACGTATGAAAGGGGTAGTATAATCATTCAGCGGGCCGAAAACTTCGGCATGAAAATGGCGCCAAGCGGCATCGGTATGACCTTGTACAGGAGCTGCTATCATAATATTCAATTAAAAGTAATCTTGCAAAAATAATGAATTTTCCATTTATTTGCAACAATCTTTGATTGAGCATCAACCCAACCCATCAACTTATGATTTTTTTTATTACTTTTGCATATCAAAGCAGATATGATAATTTTTTCTGAATTATGCTGAATATACGAGAAATATGTAAGGATATTATATATGTGGGCGTTGATGACCGTACCACTACTAAATTTGAGGCACTGTGGGCTCTTCCTGAGGGAGTAAGCTACAACTCCTACATTGTCAAGGACAAAAAAACTGCACTCATAGACTCTGTAGAACTCGGACAGACCGGCCATCTGCTGGCTAATCTCCGCGAGGTGGTAGGCGAGGAGAGTATCGACTACCTTATCGTCAACCATATGGAGCCGGACCATTCCGGTGGTATCCCGGTGGTGCTCAATGCTTATCCCAAATGCAAACTTGTAGGCAACCGGCAGACGTTGCAAATGGTAAAAGGTTTTTACCAAATTGACGATCCCGAGCGTCTCGTAGAAGTTGCCGATGGGGATACCCTTTCATTGGGTGAGAAAACGTTGACATTCCATCTGACACCGATGGTACATTGGCCGGAAACTATGATGACCTACTGCGCTGAGCGCAAGGTGCTCTTCGCCGGTGATGCTTTTGGCACTTTCGGTGCTCTTAATGGCGCTGTGACCGACGACGAGGGTAATCAGGAGGTATCTCTGCGCGAAATGTATCGCTATTATGCCTGCATTGTAGCTAAGTATGGAAAGTTTGTGCAGCGAGCTCTTCAGAAAGTGGGTAGTCTTCCAATGGATTTTGTATGCTCCACTCATGGACCCGTATGGCATAGCATGATAGGGGAGGTCACTGCCATCTATGACCGTCTTAGCCGTGGAGAAAGCGAACCCGGGGTCACCATCATCTATGGCTCGATGTACGGCAACACTCAAGCTATAGCTGAGCGAATCGCCGCCAAACTCGCCGACTGCGGCATAAAAGAGATACATATGCACAACGCTTCACATGCCGACATGAGCGTAATGATTTCAGATGCTTATCGATACAAAGGTCTGATTGTTGGTGCTCCGACTTATTCCATGACTCTGTTCCCTCCCGTAGATACGTTCATGAAAGCGATGGTCACTCGCGAAGTGAAGGATAAAGTCTTTGCCTCCTTCGGGTCGTTCACTTGGGCTCCCGCCTCCAAGCGTATTATCGATGCATACGCGGAAACTCTCGGATGGCCTATCACAGCCGGCATGACCATGAAGATGGCTCCCAACGAGGCCTCTCTGCAAGAGGCTGACGAACTGGCCATGGCCGTGGCTGAGGCTCTGAAGTGTTGAGAGTCGAGAGTTGAGAGTAGAGAGTTGAGAGAATAGATACCAATTAACTATGGAGAATGACAGACAACCCATCCTGGAGACTCATCCTTGGGAACCGTTTATTCCTGACGGTGCCAAGGTACTCATAATGGGAACCTTCCCACCGCAGTCCAAGCGCTGGGCCATGAATTTTTATTATCCCAATCGCACCAACGACTTCTGGAAGATAATGGGATTGATTTTCCATGGGGATATTAACGCCTTCTACAACCCTCAGACAAAGGAATATGATTTGTCGGCAATTAAAGCTATGCTTAAGGAGAATCATATTGCTCTGAACGACACAGGCTATAAAATCCGGCGACTTAAAGACAACGCCTCCGATAAGTTTTTGGAAATCGCAGAACCCGTAGACCTCCAAAGTCTGCTTGCGAAAATGCCGGACTGCGAGGCTATAGCCACAACAGGGGAAAAGGCCGCGGGGGTAGTGGCAGAACTGACCGGCACTACGCCTCCCAAGATGGGAGAGTTTGTAATAGCGCCCTCCGGCATAAAAATCTGGAGGATGCCCTCTACGAGTAGAGCCTACCCTCTACCTATAGAGAAAAAAGCCGACTACTACCGTCGTCTCTTCCCGAAATAAATCCAAAACCATCAAGATTAATCAAGCTGCACCAAAATTAATCAAGTTACATCAAGTTGCATCAAGTTACTTCAACTTACATCAAGTTGCATCTTGAAATTTCAATTAATCAACCCTTATGTTAGACATGATACCTTTGGCAATTTTCGATGCCAGCTCCATATTTGATTATTTCTTTCAACATGCCAATTATCTCTTTGTCTTCCTCTTCATGACAATAGAGAGTTCTTTCATACCTTTCCCTTCTGAAATCATCGTGCCCCCGGCAGCCTACATGGCATGTACCGGTCTTGGTGCGGGCTCAGCCATGAATATTTTCATGGTAGTTGTCGTAGCGACACTCGGTGCGCTCGCCGGGGCTTTTATAAACTATTATCTCGCCCTCTGGATTGGTCGACCCATCGTATATAAATTTGCAGATAGCAAATTCGGACATGCCTGCTTAATCAACAGGCAGAAAGTGGAGAAAGCTGAAGCTTATTTCGACTCGCATGGAGCTATCTCCACTCTCATAGGACGCCTGATTCCCGCTATTCGACAACTTATATCGATTCCCGCCGGAATCTCGCGAATGAACATCGGAGTTTTCTCCCTGTTTACCGCCATAGGTGCACTCATCTGGAATGCAGTGCTTGCCACTCTCGGATGGTGGCTCTCCACAACCATAAAGCCCGATGATCTCTTGGATAAAATTGAGGAATACAACCAGTACCTTACCTGGGGAGGTCTTGCCCTCGGTGTGGTCTGCATAGCATATATACTCTGGAACGCCCTAAAACAACATAAATGAAAGTCTCACCCTCATTACTTTCGGCAAACTTTGCCAACCTTACGCTCGACTTGGAGATGATCAACAGGTCGCAGTCTGACTATCTGCATATCGACGTCATGGATGGTGTGTTCGTGCCTAACATCTCTTTTGGTTTTCCCGTAATGAAAGCTGCCTCTAAGATATGCACCAAGCCTCTGGATGTACATCTTATGATTGTTGAGCCTCAGAACTGGGTATCTCAAGTTCGCGATATCGGTGCTGAGATTATGAATGTGCACCAAGAAGCATGCCTACACCTACACCGTACCATTCAGGCGATACATGATGCGGGGATGAAAGCCGGAGTCACTATTTGTCCGGCCACCCCCGTCAGCACACTTGTAGATATTGTAGAAGACGTAGACATAGTGCTCATCATGTCCGTAAATCCCGGGTTTGGGGGTCAACCTTTCATTGAGCACTCTGTAAAGAAAGTGGCAGAACTGCGCGAGCTTATCACCCGCACAGGCTCCAAGGCTCTGATAGAAGTTGACGGGGGAGTCAATGCCCGTACAGGTGCTTGCCTTGCTGCCGCAGGCGCCGACATACTCGTAGCCGGAAGTTACGTCTTCGGGGCCTCCGACCCGGAAGAGGCCATAGCAACCCTTAAAAGACTCTGACGTTGAGGCCAACAATTCCATTTCTGATAGACAGATATCGGAAATTCAACATACTGCTGTTTGCAGGCAAGCTACCGATGATTCCTCTATATATCGGACGGGGAAAGAAGACACTTGGTTCGCTTCGTTTTAAATATCGCAAGAATGCTGACGGTTCTCGCAATGCCTTCGATTTTAAAATTGTAGTCAGCGGAGCTTTCGACCGGAGTCAGGAGGCACTCGAGGATATCCTTATCCATGAGATGATACATTATTACGAATTTGTGGACACCGGCAACGTGGAGAGTACCCCACATGGACCCTTCTTCCGCCGCGAGATGCAACGCATAAATAGGGAGTTCGGCCGGAATGTCACCATCCGCGAAGACCTTTCCGAAGAAGACCGTAGCACCGACAGCACTGTCAGTGTAAATCTCTTCGGAATCATAAGAATGAAAGATGGTAAACTAGGACTCACCAAGATTGCTCGCAGTAGAGTCTTTGAACTCTACGACAAATGGGAACAGTCGCCAAGCGTAGAGAAAGTAGACTGGTATTACACACTTGATCCGACACTTAATCGCTACCGCAGATTCCAGACCACGAAATATTACCAGATTACAGAAAAGATAGCATCACAGCTGATTTCCCATCCAAGTGTTGCTCGCGCAGAAATGACAATACGCAAAGGACGTCGTAGCTTTGGACCTGTCGGGACATAAAATTTTGTAATCTGCGAAAAAAGTATTAAATTTGCGAAAAAGAAAATTAACGTAAAATAAAATAAGATCAACACTCTGATGCAGTCGTATCCGGACAGAGATTGATCACAAAACGAAGAAACTATGGAACTTGAAGGTAAAATCATATTTGACTTAGGTAAGACCGAAGGAACATCCAAGATGGGTAACCACTGGCAGAAGAGAGAGTGGGTACTTGAGACGCTCAACACCAATTACCCTCGCAAGGTGAAATTCCATGTCTTTGGCGACAAAGCTGACCAGATGATTTTCGAGCCCGGAAAGAATTATGCAATCAGCTTCGACGTAGAGAGTCGCGAGTTCAATGGCCGCTGGTATACCGACATTAGCTGCTATGCTATGCGTCCGCTGGAAGGTGCTCCTGCCGGTGCTAATTTCGCACCCCAGAATGCCGGTTTCAGCAATGCTGCCGCTCCCTCTCAGCAGCCCGCAAACTTCGGCAATCCCCAGCCTCAAGACTTCGCAATGCCCGCAGGCGACCAATCCGACGATCTGCCATTCTAAAGACAATATAAACTCAAGTTTCACAAGTCGCTATGTGCTTTGGAAACTTGAAGTTTAGAGTTTAGAGTTTAGAGTTTAGAGAGCATCGACAATGTTTACCATTGGAAATTATGTCCTAATTTCACTAACCACTAACCTTCAAACTCCTAACTTTTCGCAAGTCTTAACTTGCGGAAATTGAATTATAAAGAAAAATAACTTCAACTTGATTTATTCATAAGCAATGAATAGGGGACGTCGGGGGACGACCCCTTATTCTTTTGGAATACGAGGGGAATCTACTCAAATTTTGACATTTGCCGATTTTTTTGTAATTTTGCGTTATCATTAAGGTAAAAAATAACTGCCGGCTGTTATTATTATAGGCTCTGAGCATTGACTCCTAATATTTATCAAGATATCTATTAGCTGTTTTTTGCAAGATTTGCCGGCAAAAACTATTGATTATGCAAATATCATCCAACCTCAACCCATCCCTTGTGACAGAAACAAGCTGGGAGGTATGTAATAAAATAGGTGGCATATATACCGTGTTGACTACCAAAGCGCGAGAAATGGAGAAACGCTTCTCCGACCACCTTGTTTTCATTGGTCCCCATCTCTCGGGACCCGACAAATCTCCTTCCGACTTTATCGAAGACAATTCTCTGCTTGGCGGCATCTCCGGCAAGGAACTCCCAATGGGGGTGAAAGTGCGCACCGGGCGATGGGACATTCCGGGAAAGCCATTGGTGGCCCTCGTAGACTTCAAGGGAGTAACTCCTCATCTTAACGAAATTTTTGGACAGATGTGGGCCGACTATGGTGTTGACTCCTTGCATGCATACGGCGACTACAACGAAAGCTGCGCCTTCGCCGTGGCTTCTGCAATTGCCATAAAGGGTATCGCTGAGATTCTCAATGTGACTCCCAATAAAGTGCTGGCACATTTCGACGAATGGACCACCGGTATGGGGCTTCTCTATCTGAAAACTACCATGCCACAGGCCGCAACTGTCTTTACCACCCATGCTACCAGTATTGGAAGAAGTATCTGCGGAAATGGAAAACCGCTCTACGAATATTTCAACAACTACAATGGCGACCAGATGGCTCGCGAACTCAACATAGAGGCGAAACACTCCCTTGAGAAAATCACCGCTAAAAATGCCGACTGCTTCACAACCGTAAGCGATGTCACTGCCCGCGAATGCTCTCAACTTTTGGAATGCACTCCGCAAGTAGTCACCCCCAATGGCTTTGAGCCTGACTTTGTGCCTGAGGGACATAAGTCAGGTGCACTGCGAAGGGTAGGTAGAAAAAAACTGCTCGAAATAGCTCAGAAACTTACAGGAAAATCTTTCGACCCCAAGACTATGATTATCGCCACCTCCGGCAGAAACGAATATCGCAACAAGGGTCTCGACCTTTTTCTCGACTCGATGCAGTTTCTCGAAGAGTATTGCAAAGACGACAATCGTCAGATTCTCGCCTTTGTCCTCGTACCGGCATGGGCGAAGTGTCCCAACCAGCTTGTAATAGCCGACAGTACAAATACTTACGAATCTATCAGCGATAATTTCCTTACTCATGCTCTCAACAATCCCGGTGAGGATGCAATCGCATGTCGCATACGCGAACTGGAAAGTCAGGGAAAATTCCGAAACCTCAAGGTTATCTATGTGCCTTGCTATTTGGATGGCAACGATGGAGTTGTTAATATTAAGTATTACGACCTCTTGCCGGCACTTGATATTACCGTTTTTGCATCTTACTATGAGCCGTGGGGCTACACACCGCTGGAGAGTGTAGCTTTCAGCGTACCTACCGTCTCTACCGACAAAGCCGGTTTCGGACAGTGGGCTCTCGATGCTACCTCCAACGATCTCGTCGGTGCCGGACTGAAAATCGTAGAACGTAACGATACTGACTATGTGATGGCCAAAGAAATGATAGCCGGAACACTTCGAGACTTCTTCATGACATCTGAACCCAAAGTCAGAACCATCCGCAGGGCAGCGCGCGAAACCTCAGAGAAGGCTACATGGGAAAACTTCATGTCATACTACGATGAAGCATATGCCATAGCCATGGAAAAGGCCGCCGTAAGGAACACTAACTGATAACCAAGTTCCTCTATCCTCGTCTCTTTTTAATAACAAAAAAACATAATAATATGAAACTTGACGTAAGCCATTCAAATCAGCCTACATGGCATAGTCTTACAGTAAGCGCCAAACTCCCCAAGGAGCTTAAGCCCCTTGAGGAACTAAGCAAAAACCTATGGTGGGTATGGAACAGCGAAGGGAAAAGTCTGTTCAAAGATCTCGACCATGATTTATGGTACAAAGTGGGAGAAAATCCAGTCATGCTACTTCAACAGATTAGCTACGACCGCTATCAGGAGATCTTATCAAACGAGACCCTCATGGATCGTATCAAGGGTGTATACTCATCCTTCCAGGACTACATGAAGCAGCCAATGCGCAATGACCTTCCCTCCGTCAGCTATTTCTCGATGGAGTATGGTCTGTGCAACTGTCTGAAGATCTACTCCGGCGGCTTAGGTGTCCTCGCCGGCGACTATATCAAGCAGGCTTCCGACAGCCGCATTAATATGGTGGCTGTAGGTTTCCTCTATCGCTACGGCTATTTCACTCAGAGCCTTTCGATGGATGGGCAGCAGATTGCCAATTATGAAGCTCAGAACTTCGATCAACTACCCATTGAGCCCGTACTGGGTGAGGATGGTCAGCCGATGATTCTGGAAGTACCTTATCCCGGTCGTATTGTTTACGCCCACGTATGGCGCGTAAACGTTGGCCGTATGAAGCTCTATTTGCTCGACACCGACTTTGAGATGAACTCCGAATTTGATCGCTCTATCACCCATAAGCTCTATGGTGGCGACTGGGAAAATCGTTTGAAGCAGGAATATCTTCTCGGTATCGGTGGTATCCATATGCTCAATAAGTTGGGTATTCATACTGATATCTACCACGCCAACGAGGGTCATGCAGCTCTGCTCAACCTGCAGCGTCTCGTAGACTACGTGCAGAAAGACCATCTTCCCTTCAACGTAGCTCTGGAGGTAGTACGTAGTTCTTCGCTCTATACAGTCCACACACCGGTACCTGCCGGCCACGACTACTTCGAAGAGTCTCTCTTCGGCAAATATCTCGGGGAATATCCCGCCAAGTTGGGAATCTCCTGGAGCGACCTTATTAATATGGGTCGTGAGAACCCCAACACCAACGAGCGCTTCTCAATGAGTGTGTTTGCATTGAACACCTGTCAAGAGGCCAACGGCGTAAGCTGGCTTCACGGCGAGGTATCCAAGAGAATGTTTGCCGGCATATGGAAAGGGTATAGCCCGGAGGAAAGTCATGTGGGTTACGTCACCAACGGCGTTCACATGCCTACTTGGGCAGCCTCTGAATGGAAAGCCTTCTATGCCGACAAACTTGGCATGCAGGTATTTGAACATCAGAGCGATCCCGATGCCTGGAAGGGTATCTTCGAAGTTGGCGACGACGAAATCTGGAACATGCGTATGACGCTGAAAAACAAATTCATTGATTTTGTAAAACGCGACTTCAAAGAGAAATGGCTCAAGAATCAGGGTGACCCTTCAGCCGTCATGAGCATCCTCGAGAAGATCAACCCCAATGCGCTTATTATAGGTTTCGCTCGTCGTTTCGCCACATATAAGCGTGCCCATCTTCTATTCACCGACCTTGATCGTCTGGCCAAGATTGTCAACAATCCCCAGTATCCCGTACAGTTTATCTTCTCCGGTAAAGCTCACCCCGCAGATGGTGCCGGACAGGGTCTTATCAAGAGAATCATCGAAATCAGCCACATGCCTCAGTTCCTCGGCAAGATTATCTTCCTCGAGGACTACAATATGATTGTAGCCAAGCGACTTGTGACCGGTGTTGACATTTGGCTCAACACCCCGACTCGTCCTCTTGAGGCCTCCGGCACTTCCGGCGAGAAGGCTGAGATGAACGGTGTACTCAACTTCTCTGTACTCGACGGATGGTGGTATGAAGGTTATCGTTTCGATGAAAAAGCCGGTTGGGCTCTGACCGACAAGCGCACCTTCACCGACCAGTCTCAACAGGATAAGCTCGATGCAGCGACTATCTACTCCATGCTGGAAAACGAGATTATCCCGATGTACTTCAACAAGAACTACAAAGGATACAGCCCCGAATGGATCGACTATATCAAGCGCTCTATCGGCCACATCGCCCCCCACTTCACCATGCAGCGTCAGCTTGACGACTACATCAGCCGCTTCTACGAGCCTGAGACCAAGCGCTACAAAACACTCATCGCTCATGACTTCGCCAAGGCTCGCGAGATCGTAGCTTGGAAAGAAGAAGTAGCTTCAAAGTGGGACCAAGTGGAGGTGCTCTCCGTCAACTACGATGATGCCATCGCCCATGGCTCACAAATGTATGCCGGCATGCCCTTTGAGCTCAGTTGCAAGATTGACACCAAAGGACTTGACGACTCAATAGGGGTAGAGGTAGTAATCTTCCGCGAACATGACGGCGAGTCTAAGTTCGACGAGACAATGCCACTGAAGGTAGTCAGCAAAGAAGGAAGCATCTACACCTACGAGCTGAAGACCAAGAGCAACGATGCGGGCACTTTCCGCTACGCGCTCCGCATGTATCCGAAGAACCCGGCACTTCCTCACCGTCAGGACTTCGCCTACATCCGCTGGATCTAACAAGGAGGTCGAGCTTCCAGCTCGCATCCCCACTGTAGCACAGGCTTCTTGCCTGTGGATATAGCAGGGGGCGATTGAAAATCGCCCTTCCAACGAGGCAGGAAAGCTGTGCTTTCCTGCCTTTAAATTTATTTTGTTGCAAAAAATAGTTGAAAAATTTCCGAATTATTGTAAAAATTCGTAAATTGCGTTCAAATAATACAAGTCAGTTATTCCATGGGTCATTTTTCTGTAAAAATGAAATCCGTTTGGAACATTCCGGCTTTAACGAGATTATACACTTTAATAAATAGCTTGTAAGATATGAAAATCTACAAAACTAATGAGATCAAGAACATAGCTCTTCTTGGAGCTAAAGGATCCGGAAAGACCACACTCGCTGAGTCTATGCTCTTTGAGTGTGGCATAATAAAACGTCGCGGCAATATCGAAGCCGCCAACACAGTTTCTGACTACTTCCCCGTTGAGAAGGAATATGGCTACAGTGTCTTCTCGACTGTAATGAACGTCGAGTTCAACAATAAAAAGCTCAACATCATCGACTGCCCGGGTGCTGATGACTTCGTAGGTAATGCCTACACCGCCATGGGTGTATGCGACCTCGGTGTTATCCTCGTGAACGCCCAGAATGGGGTAGAGGTGGGTACACAGAACATCTTCCGCACCACAGCGCAGCTGAAGCAACCCGTAGTCTTCGCCCTCAACCAGATGGATGGCGAGAAAACTGACTATGACAATGTCATGGAGCAACTCCGCGAGCACTTCGGTCCCAAGGTGGTAGCCGTGCAATATCCTCTCGAGTCCGGTCCCGGCTTCAAGTCTATCATCGACGTTCTGCTGATGAAGAAACTCGAATGGAAAGCTGAAGGTGGTGCTCCTGAGATTTCAGAAATTCCCGCTGATCAGCTCGACAAGGCTAAGGAACTCAACCAGCTTCTCGTAGAGGCAGCGGCTGAAAACGATGAGACACTCATGGACAAGTTCTTCGACAAGGGAACACTTACCGAAGATGAAATGCGCGAAGGTATCCGCAAGGGTCTTACCGACCGCTCCATATATCCCGTAGTATGTCTGAGTAGCACCCGCGATATGGGCGTGCGCCGTCTGATGGAATTCCTAGGCAATGTATGCCCCTTCGTTGACGAGATGCCCGCACCCCACACTATTACCGGAGAGGAGGTAGCTCCCAAGGCTGACGGTCCTCTCTCGCTGTTCGTATTCAAGACTTCTGTAGAGCCACATATTGGTGAGGTAGTATATTTCAAGGTGATGAGCGGTACTCTCCACGCCGGCGATGACCTTGACAACGCTACTCGCGGTGGCAAGGAGCGCATGGCACAGATATTCACAGTCTGCGGTGCTCTCCGCCAGCCTATCGAGACTCTCGAAGCCGGCGACTTCGGTGCTGCAGTGAAGCTCAAAGATGTACGCACCGGCAATACCCTCAATGCCAAGGGTGTAGAATGGCAATTCGACTTCATCAAATATCCCGCTCCCAAGTATGTGCGTGCTATCCGTCCTGTAAATGAGGCAGATGCTGAGAAGCTTTCCAGCTTGCTGACTCGTATGCAC
Source organism: Muribaculaceae bacterium (assembly GCA_023667015.1). Classification (GTDB taxonomy): domain Bacteria; phylum Bacteroidota; class Bacteroidia; order Bacteroidales; family Muribaculaceae; genus Lepagella. Next base: position 146,911 of record JAMPAX010000004.1, read on the forward strand.
GAGGAAGATCCCACATGGGTTGTTGAGCTCAGCAAGGAGCTGAAGCAGACACTCGTGAAGGGTCAGGGTGAGTTCCATCTCCGCACACTCAAATGGCGTCTCGAGAACAACGACAAGATGCCTGTAATCTTCGAGGAGCAGAAGATTCCCTATCGTGAGACCATCACCAAGGCTGCACGCGCTGACTATCGCCACAAGAAACAGTCCGGCGGCAGCGGTCAGTTTGGCGAGGTACACCTTATTATAGAGCCCTACACTGAAGGTATGCCTGAGCCCGAGACCTACAAGTTCGGTAGCCAGGAGTTCAAGATGAACATTCGAGACAAGCAGGAGATACCTTTGGAATGGGGTGGCAAGCTCGTAGTTTACAACTGCATCGTTGGCGGAGCTATTGATGCTCGCTTTATTCCCGCTATCGTGAAGGGTCTTATGGATCGCATGGAGCAGGGTCCATTGACCGGCTCCTATGCCCGCGACGTTCGCGTCATGATTTACGATGGCAAGATGCACCCGGTAGACTCCAACGAAATCTCCTTCCGCCTTGCCGGACGTAATGCCTTCTCCGAAGCATTCCGCAACGCCAATCCTAAGATTCTCGAACCTATCTACGATGTTGACGTGCTTACTCCCGGTGATGTCATGGGTGATGTCATGAGCGACCTTCAGGGACGCCGTGCAATCATCATGGGCATGAACTCCGAAAACGGCATTGAGAAACTATCCGCCAAGGTGCCCTTGAAAGAGATGGCAAGCTACTCCACCTCACTGAGCTCCATCACCGGAGGACGCAGCTCCTTCTCCATGGAATTCAGCAGCTACGAACTCGTACCCGGCGACGTGCAGGAAAAACTACTGAAAGAATACGCCGCCACCCAGACCGAGGAATAACCCTACTCAAGTTTCTCAAGTTGCATGCAACTTGAGAAACTTGAAGTTGAAGGTTTATAGTTTAAAGAGTGCCGACTATACTTACATAGTATAAATTCAAATCGCTTTTCTATCTCTGTGGAGTTATGGACTATGGCCGCAGTACTATATGTCTATCTTGTGGCTAACAGCTCCACAAGGACTAAATACTACTTAACTAGCGATTGCTGAGGCTATATACCTTAAACCTTATACTACTCAAGTTTCGGTAGAACCGAAACTTGAGTTATAAAGTAACGTATCAAGATTATAATTAAAAGGAATGTTGGGACGCATGGTCTGTACGACCATTGATAATTAGTTATAAATTAATAAATAAGCAGAACGCGCGTTCCCTACGTACTCCTAAAAAGTCAATATTTAATACACTATATCCCCAAAACTCAAACACATATATTTCGTTATTTAAATTATTATGTCAAAAGAAATTATCACTGAAGCAAGAGAGCATTCGCTTGTTATTTCAAGTTATCTGAAAAAGATATCCGAAAATTGTCAAGGCATATATTTTAGTTTTTTGCTGACAATTTTCTTATTCGGGTTCACCAATTGTAGCTCATCAGACGAGCCGGAAACCAATATTAGGAAATCTCCTCAGTCTAAGGTAGAATATAACCTCTCCGATGCGACTATGCTCAACCCGGAACAATTGGCAACCCTACACAAACTAGAATCAATTAATGATAGTATCCAATCAAGTTCATACAATGATTCCAATTTTTTTAATGGTACTAGAAGTTCATGGTACTTCGATGAGATTGTCATTTCTGACACCAAGGGATTTTTTGACGGATTGAGATATGGACTATCTCATGGCAAAGGAATTTGGGGTAAAATTACAACCTCCACCGCTTGTGCAATTTCATTTGGAATTGCTTATTCTCTTGTAGCATCAATTGTAAATATATTCGCACAACCGGCACAAAATAAATTTACACACAACGATATTATGCTCTGTGCCGCAGCTACATGTGATGTTAATTATGTTAAGAATAAATTACACGACATAAGACAAGAAGAACCTCAACTATTAGTCGAAAATACTGAAGAAGAACTTGAATATGCCCTCATGCACAATCTTGTTCTTGAAACTATGGATAATCTTGAAGTTGGAGTTATATACCCTGAATCCGTTTTATATAATCTTTATAGCGATGAACAAATAACATTTCTCAAGAGCGATAGAACTAAGAACTACTATAATGCAGTTCCCACTATTGTTACAAAACAGACCTCAATATATTCTCACATCCCATTAAGGTCATATTACTATGAAACGAGGATTATGGAGACCTTCAACCAAGGACTATCACAATTAAACACAACAAACACAGACACCTATAAAAACATGTCTATTTCTCTATGTAAAGAATATATTAACGTTATATCTGATGACGATAACGTAAATATTGACATTAAGAATAGTCTTGTCTCCTCGTTTTATGTCACTCCGCTGAGTGCTAAATATTGGTCTAATAAAGTTAATAACCTTTCATTATGAGAAAAGCAGTTTTATTCCTTTTTGGGATGGTCGCTATTATGCTGGTAGCGCAGACTTATCATGGTCCCCTCCTTTACGATGCCAAGGGTAATGTCAAGGAAATCAAAACAAAATCCAAAACTCCGGAGACAGTCAAAAAGGTCAAATTTGATCAGGAGGGAATGATTAACAGGTCTATGATGATGTACGACCGGCAGGGATATCCAATCGGCTACAACATGAAATTCGGCAAAATTAGCATGAGTCTCAACATATTCTACAACAGCGAGATGCAACCTGACTCCATTACGTACACCACACCCTCCAACAGCGGTCCGTTTACAATCGAATTCATCAGGAATTACGATGAAGGCGTAGTCAAGTCGATGTTATACAGAGTGAAGGATAACCCGACAACAAAGAGCTACGAATTCTACTACAGCGGTGAGAAATATGACTCCGTAGGCAACTGGATAGAACGTCAAGTACACGAAATCTGCCACGATCCTGTAGATAATAAAACTGAGGAAAAAGACTACATAGACACCCGCGAAATAAAATATTGGTGATTTTTTGTGGGTATAGAACCGGCAACAAAAAGAATCCAAGTCAAAAGGCGACTTGGATTCTTTTTGTTAAGAGAAGAAATATCTAAATATCCTCCTACTGCTCATCAACTTGTCAACTCATCAACTCGTCAATTCTTAAGCTTGTCGGTCAATCCTTTGACTTTATCAAGATTTTCCTTGACTTCGGGACGATTAAGCACTTCAGCGGCCTTATCTTTCAGGTCAACCGCCTTATTCTTAAGGGCTTCAAGGTTTTCCTTCGACTTGTCGCCATTGATATAATCCTTGGCTTTACCGATTACGGCAACGGCATCATCCTTCAATTCAGATGCCTTATTTTTCAATTCGTCTAACATAGCAATATGTGTGTTAAGTTACGCAAGCATCAACTTGCAAAAAATTAGTAAGTTTGAGGAGGAAGTGTGCATATTACGCCAATGCTCCCTGCAATAAAAACAAAAAAAACAAAACTCTTGTTCACATCATGTGATGGAAGGGCGATTTGCAATCGCCCCCAAACTTTCTAATGCAAAGAACCGGACAGTAGAATCTATTCTGCGTCTATCTGTCAGTTCCGGCGTCAGGAATGATAACGAATAAGTCCCTCCTTCGGGCTCTTGACAACATCGGCAATCTCAAAACCGAGCATCCCCGCAGCCTCCCGCAATATATTCTCAAAACCGACGGCTATCCCCCCCATGAAGCTTACGGGCAAAGAATGAGACCCCTTATACATTGCCACATTGCGGGATATGAAGCGCTTGAACTCTTCAAGCACAAGAGAATATATGTAAGGATTCCAGAGGGTCTTGTCGATAAATGACACCAGCGAAGCCAAAAAACTGTTGGGAGCCGCACTCCGATACACTTTCTCCAATATCTGGTCCACAGTTAGGTTGTATTCATTCATAAAATCCTGACATATTTTGTCCGGAAGCTGATGTTTGAAAGCATCTGCGACAAGACGTTTACCGAGAGCCGAACCGCTTCCCTCATCACCCAGGACATATCCTAAAGAGGGTATGTTGTCTACAATCCTTTCCCCATCATAGAGACAGGAATTTGAACCGGTACCGAGAATACAGGCAATTCCCGGTTTGTGCCCAAAGAGTGCGCGCGCTGCCGCCAAGAGATCCGACTCCACATGGATCTTATCGCTTACCCATATATTGCCCAATATATCCCGCATCTTAGAACACACTCGGGTAGTCGCACATCCGGCACCATAATAATGAATCTCAGAGAAAGAGTCAAAAGGGGAGAGCTGCTTACGTACGTCCGAAAAAGCGTTAATGATATCCGCTTCCTCCGCGAGAAGTGCATTTATTCCTTCGGAACTATGAGAAGCACGCAAAGTGCCACCGCCATCAATTACCGCCCAGTCAATCTTGGTAGACCCGGCATCGACAATAAGAATCAAATCATTCATGAGACAAAATTACCAATTACTCCACAAAATCACAAGGGTAAAATTTCCGTCCTGCACAAAGGCGATTGCAGATCGCCCCTACATCATATTTCCGAATTTGACTCTATCATCTTGCGTATTGATGGAATGCCATGCGTCAGCTTCTTGACTGTCAAGTTTTCATCCGCCAGCTCGTTTGCCCTCAGCAACTTCTTCTCCGACTTGTCGAAGTTCTCCTTCACCGCCCGCAATGCCTCTATCTGCTTCTCCAGAGTCTTGATGACCTTGTCTATCCCCTCGTTGGCATCCACAAACTTCTTATGGGCAGCGGTGATATTATTGTTGAAAGTAGTACGAAAATTGTTGATTTTCTCCTCAAACCTCGAGAAATCCGCCGATTGGCTCTTCGCTGACTCCAACTGCCGCACAAGGCTATAGCGCTCCTGATATGCTGTACGCGCCCCCTCGCTGATAATCCGCAACACCGGCATGAAAAACTGCGGCCGGATTACTATCATCTTAGGAAACCTGTGGCTCTTGTCGACAATACCGTTATTATACAGCTCATTGTCTTGCTCCAGCATTGACACAAGGATAGCATATTCGCAATTCTTGCGATGACGGTCCTTGTCGAGTTTCTCCAGGAAGTCGTCGTTGCGGTGTTTCGTAGCCGTAGTGTCCATCTCATTTTTCATCTCAAACATGATGGATACATACTCCTCACCATCTACATAATCGCGGAAAATAAAGTCTCCCTTTGTACCCTCCACGGCGATGTTGTCTTTTTCAAAAGTGGCATTCGGAAACTGACCCATGCACTGCGCCTCCTCAAACTTGATGGAGCAATGCTGTTCAAGAGTCTCGCCAACCATCTTCGTAGAAAGCCGCAAACGATAGTCGCGCAGCCGCTCAATCTCAGCTTGCTTGTCGTGGAGTTGCAATTCGTGCTGCTTCTGCAACTGATTTTCACGATCCTTGGAGGCAAGGCGGTCAGCCTTAAGCTCCGATTCAAGCTTGATTATACGCTTGTCGCGTTCCTGTATCTCGGATGCCACAGCATTGCGTTCCTCCAGAACGGCCACCTTACGTGTCTGCTCATTATTCGCTATCTCCTGTTCCAACTCGGCAATCCTGCGGTCTTTGGCTCCCACAACTTCAAACAGCTCCTTGTCCTTCTCAGCTTTCAGGCCGCTCAACTCAAACTTTTTGGTAGCCTCAAACGCATCTATTATACCCTGCAGACGCACCAACTCGCTGCGAAGTTCACCCAATTGCGACTCCTTCCCGGAAAGTTGCTTTTCAAAATTCTTCTCCGCCGAAGAGCGCACAGCCTCCTCGCGGTTCTTGAACTGTTCGCGAAGTTCATCCATCCGCCGGTCAATTTCCTTGGCAAACTCAGTCGTGCGCACCTGCTCCAGCACAGCAGCAAAAGTACTGTCATCCACGGGCACTGCCGCCCCACACTCCGGACAAATAATCTTATTCATAACAGAAACAAAAAGTCGACTACAAAAATAAGAAATAAATAGAAAGCCGCCAAGCACAGAGAGTGTATGATAGTTCTCGCAACATAATTTGATACAAGCTGCACTTCACGGCACAAAATATTTTCGTGCATTTGTATCA
>JAMPAX010000005.1 GCA_023667015.1 Muribaculaceae bacterium
TCCTTCTTCAAGAAACGAAATATGCTCAAAATCTTAATAAATCTTGCATTTGAAAAAAGTTTAAATCACTTCTACTCGAAACCGCAAGTCGTGGCATAATCATTCTTCTGTACCTCGCTTTCAATTTGATACAGTAGGAAGTTGACAAAGATTTCAAAATTTTTGAGATTGCATAAATCCCGGAAGTACCATGGTTGAAAGGTTGTATAGGACTTTTCTATAACCTTTCGACTGAAGAGATTGTGTGGTGTCGTTGTATATTTGGAGATATGCCTTTGTTGTGAAGGTGTTTGTGCGTAGGAGTTCTGAAATTTAGAATTGCATATATGTGGGGAGAGCAATTAGTTGCTTTGGACGAATGACGTACCTCAAGTTTTCAAGTTGAGATACAACTTGAAAACTTGAGGTTTATGATATATATTCTTTAGTATTTGACTACCTCGTCTGAGGAGGCCCATTTCTCAAAGGCTTTGATTGCGCCGCTGTTTTCTATGTGGATGGCCGGAAGATGACGTCGGTCAAGCGGTAATGCCAATTCGTCGTAGATAAACCTGTCCGAGAAGCCGATGATGTCGGCATCTTCTTTAGTATTGCCAAAATATATCTTCTTTACGCCTGCCCAATAAAGCGCACTAAGACACATCGGACATGGCTGGCAACTGGAGTATATCTCACAATCTTCGAGCTTGAAATTTTTCAGTTTCGAGCATGCCTCGCGAATTGCAGACACTTCGGCATGTGCCGTGGGATCGTTGTTGGCAGTCACACGGTTAACTCCCGTAGCTACAATATCACCGTTGCGGACTATCACAGCTCCGAACGGACCTCCGCCATTGTCAATATTCTCTATTGATAATTTGACGGCTAATTCCATAAATTTTTTTTCGTATTTTTCCATCTTAGTATTTTTTCAAGGACTGCAAGCCTATGGTTCGCATAGATTTCAGTTGCAGAATATTATTCAGATTGTGTTGGCTGATGTGCCTCTCGAAGAAGGTCGTTGACAGTTTTTACCGGATTGAATGTTTCTGCCGGTACTTCTATCAGCACGGTGTTCCATTTGCTCATAGCACCATTCCAGAGTCCGGGAAGTTCCAGTGCTTTAATCTCTACTCCTTCTCGGCTCTTCTGAGAGATAAAGCCCGTAGCTTTATCTACATACTCAGGAAGATTGAATTTCTTTCCCTCCCAGTCGGTAGTGGCGCAGACAAGGTCTACGGGATTGAAGTGGGTAGACTCCTTGAGCATCTTCATAGCCTCTTTATTGTCGGGGTCTATCTGTGTCGATTCCAGAATCTGAGGACTCGCAGTGCCATCCGGATTGTATATAAGGAATGGCCCACCCCCCGGTTCTCCCTCGTTTTTGACCATACCGCATACACGGAAGGGGCGGTTGAGCTTGGAGTAGATATATTCTTTCTTTTCTTCGGTGGTCATCTCTTCAGCTTTGTCGCCGGTGATACAGAGGTTGTCGTGCAGGAAATGGAGCATCTCTGCAAGGTTCTCTTCTGTAGGTTTCCCTTTCTTAATAAGACGGCAGTATTCGTCACTTTTCTGTTTCAGTGCAACCAGAACTCCTCCGATTACGGCCTTGTAGAGAATTGTGGAGTCTCGTAGCCTGTCGGGCACCACGTTGTCAATGTTTTTGATGAAGATGATGTCGGCATTCAAGTCGTTGAGATTCTCAATCAATGCACCATGACCACCGGGACGGAAGAAAAGCTCCCCATTCTCGCGGTAGGGCTCGCCGTCAAGTTGAACGGCTACGGTGTCGGTGGAGGGTTTCTGCACGCTAAAGGTGATATCGAATTCTTTGCCATAGGCGTGCTCCATGACGCCGCGAGCTTCCTCAGCTTTCTCCTTCACCAGCGGCATGTGGTCTTCGCTGACGGTGAAGTGAATCCGGGCTTTGCCGTTGTGGCCGGATGCATACTGAGCGGCCTCAGCGAGATGCTCTTCGAGGGGTACTCGGCTGCTTCCCATGATTTTATGGAAGCGAAGCAGAGCCTTGGGAAGCTGACCGTAGTTCATACCTTCGGGATTGAGAAGTGCGGCCACAATCTTTTTGTATTCTTTCTCTTTAATCAGTGTGTCTACACTCTTGCCATAGAGGCGCACGCAGGTGGCGTTTAGCTCTGCGAAGAAGGCGAATTCTTCGATGTGCTCAAAGAATGTCTTCATGAATTCATCAGAGGGCTTGCTCCCCTTGCCGTTGAGGAATCCAAAGAGATTCTTGAACATGCGCGACGCCGCTCCGCTGGCGGGCACCATCTTCATCACTGCCCCTCCCTTTGAGAGGTATTGGTTCCAGATGTCTACACATTTCTCAAGCATCTCGTGGTTTACGCGGAAGATGCCGTTGCCGGGAGTGGCGGCAGACTTGATTCGCAGATAGGGGAATCCCTCGGATAGCATTCTGAGTTGCTCTTCGAGTTGCTCTACGCTTATCCCTTTTCTCTCCAGGACCTTGAGGTCTGTATCTTGTATCTTTATCATATCTCTTGGGTTATGTGGTTTGAGTTTTTCTGTATATTTTCTTTTTCGCTACTCTGAGTATTTATTACTAATACTTATGACTTAATTCCGGCTGACTTCCTTCACACCCTTGACGCCTTCTATCTTATGTATCAGCGTGTTCAATTGTTCGGGGTTGTTGATACCAACGGTCAGAAATCCTTGGAAGAGACCATCGTTGGAGTCAATGGAGATGTTGCGCATGCTCACACCCATCTCTTTGGATATGATGGAGGTGATAGAGGCTAAGATTCCGAGGTCGTCTTGGCCGGTGATGCGTAGCGAGGCTGATAGCATATCGCCGGTGTGGCCGCTCCAATCTACGTCGATAATCCTATATGGATAGCGCGAGCGGATATTATCGGCATTCGGGCAATTGCATTTGTGAACCTTCACCACTCCGTCGGAACTGATAAAGCCGAAAACTTTGTCGCCATAGATAGGATTGCAACACTTGGCAAATTTGTAGCTGAGTCCGGAGATGGATTTGTCACCGATGATCAATACATCCTTAGAATCTTTGTGCTTTGGAGCTTCGTCGGTGCGAAGCTGGAATTCTTCGGCACTCTGACGAGCCGTTTCTGCGTCAGTCTCCTTGGTGCTTTCTATGTATCTACTTAGGAATTTACCTGCATCTACGTGCTCTTCAGCGATGTCGGAGAAGAATTCGTTGGCATATTTGTAGCCATCTTTCTTAATCATCCGCATCAGACGGGCATCGTCAATCTCTATTTTGCGATTTTTGGCTCTGCGTTCGAGTATTTCCTTGCCAAGGTCGGCTCGTTTCTGCGACTCTTCGTTGAGGGTCTGGCGTATCTTGTTGCGAGCTTTCGAGCTGGTCACAATCTGCATCCAGTCCTGACTTGGTGTCTGGGTCGTGGAGGTCTTAATCTCTATGGTATCGCCATTCTGTATGCGATAGTTAATTTTCTTATGCGCTCCGTTGACGATGGCACCCGTGCAGTGGCAGCCTACGTTGGAGTGTATCCTGAAGGCGAAGTCGAGAACAGTAGCTCCCGCTACAAGTCGGAAGAGGTCTCCTTTGGGAGTGAAGGCATACACTTCCTTCTCAGAGTCGGGTTTTACATCGCGCATAAGGCGCATGGGTCCCTCTTCCGCAGTCTCGAGGATGTCCCGAATGTTGTTCATCCATTGGTCGGTACTATCAGACTTCACACCCTTATAGCGCCAATGAGCCGCCAGACCCTTTTCAGCCACAAGGTCCATGCGGCGCGTGCGGAATTGCACCTCTACCCATTTGGAGTCGGGACCCATGACGGTGGCATGCAGACTCTCGTAGCCGTTGCTCTTGGGGATTGATATCCAGTCGCGCATACGCGCCGGATTGGCGGTATACATGTCTGCCAATATGGAGTAGGCAAGCCAGCAGTCGCTCTTCTCTTTTTCCAATGGCGTGTCGATGATGACGCGGATGGCAAAAAGGTCGTAGATTCCCTGGATATCCACCTTCTGCTTCTTCATCTTTCCCCATATTGAGGAGATTGACTTTGTCCTCCCTTTGATGTCGAATTTTAGTCCTGCCGCTTCCAGTTTTTCTTTCAGAGGCTCTATAAATGACTTGATATATGCATCGCGGGAGCGTTTTGTGGCGTTGAGCTTCTTGGCTATGGAGGTGTAGATTTCCCTGTTGGTGTATTTTAGCGACAGGTCTTCAAGCTCGCCTTTGATTTTGTAAAGGCCGAGACGATGAGCCAACTGGGCATAAAGATAATTTGCCTCGAAGGCTACGTTGCTTACCCATGTCTGGTCGGGATGGTTGTTGATGGAACGCATAAGTGCCAGATTGCGTACAATCATAATTATGATGACTCGGATATCATCGGCAAGCGAGAGCATCAGTCCACGAAAGTTGTCGGCATTGACGTTGCTGTTCTTTGACGAGAATTTGGAGACTGCAACGAGTCCCGTGAGCATGGAGGCTACATCCTCGCCCCATTGCTTCCGGATGCTGATTATATCTGTGACTCCGTCTTGCAATAAGGGATACAGACCGATGGCAATCAATATATTGTGGTCGGGATCCACCTGCTCTGCAAAAAGCTCCGCAGTTTGCAGACTAAGAAGAGCTTTCGACAGACCATGTTCATCATAGGGTTCTTCATGCCGGCGAAGTCCAAGGCGGGCCATGGTCCGGAATGACGAAATCTCTTCGGGTGAAAATATGCCGCGAAGACGGGACTGCAGACGCTTCCCGCATTCGGCGATTTTTTTCAATTCGCTGTATGTAGTCTTCTGTTCAACCTTTTTATCGATAATACCTTGAATCATCTCCATAATGTTAAGAGAAAACAAAAGCAGGAAATAAAACCCTTATTTCCCCTTATTATAACTACAAATTTAACAAAAAAGTTTTACAGACCCTATCTTCCTCGGGATTTTATCACCGGAATTAAGACCCCATTTTTAATGAGATGGGGTCTAAGCCCAAACTTATGCTCCTGTCAATAAGTCATCGTTTTTTTAACTTTGCAAAAAAAAAATCAGAGTGGTAATAATATGATATATAGCACACTAGTGATAAAATTATAATATCTGCGTAAATTTTAACATTATTTAACACAAAAACTTGGTGTATTTAAAAAAATGTTAATTTTGTTGCATCTTATTAGAGTGGCTTGGTCTTTCTTTTTAAGTATCTTCTAAGAGAGTGTATTAACATTTAAATATTCACACTATGTCAAAACAGACTTATTCAACTAATCGAACACGCAGTCATATCATTGCGGTAGTTTTGGCAATCGGAATTTCGGGAGGTCCGGTTGCCATTGCGACTAATCAAGAACTTTCCAAAACAATCGACTTCAAAACGGGTTCCACTGTCGTGAAAGACCAAAAAGAAAGTGTATCCCGAAATGTGGAATTAATTCCCAATGGAGCGCTCATAGAATATGATATTCGTGAGGGACAATTGATCACATCCACTGATGGCTCCGGTACAAATGAATGGAGTATTGACGGTTTCCTTTCCGGAATTGAAAACGGAATGCCATCCCTGCCCCAACGCCTTGATGTCTTTGCTTCTGCAAATGCGAAAAGTATCAAGATAGAAATGGGCAACTGCGAATTTGTAGACTATCACATGGAGTTATCAAAATTACGTAATCCTGAATATGAGCAATTTCAGAGTATGCTCAAAAAGGATAATGAAAAAGCGAAGTTTGATAAACAGGAAGTCAATCTTTCAGATTTCCCGGTAAGGCTCTCAAATATTCAATATCGTAGAAATTTAGGTTTGGCATATGTAAAGGTAACACCTATTATATATGATGAGGCTCTTAAGACAGCACGCATATACACGAAAATTTCTTATCGTGTGGTCATTGACCCCATATCCGAAGACTTAGCCTCTATTAAACTTTGTTCTGATTTGTCGGAGGATGATATTGCTTTAGCTCAAATGAGTGGTGCAATAATCTTGGATCAAATTGAAAATTCTGAAAGCGGTATTGTAAAAGCTCCCGGAGATATTAAATTTACACCGCCCGGCTACGTAATCTATCCGAGTATGAAAATAAGGATTGGTAAGAGTAGCTTGTATATCCATAGAAATCCATTGACTGTTCAATATTCAGATGATAATGTTTTAGCATCATCAAATATTGGAACCGGGGAATTTGTCTTTTACAATACCAAAAACGGAGAAATGGAAATTGTCAGAAATACAAATTACCACCAATTCTATACTCCAGACCCTGAATATGTGATTGTCACGTTAAAGAAAGACGATGTATCTAATATTGTCAAATACGGACCAATGGTTGATTTTAAATTCTAAAACTATGAGACTATCTATAATATTACTGTCATTAGTAAGTGTGTTTTTCCAAGCATATGCTGACTTACATCTTGACCTTCAGAATTATGGAACTGAGCTCGAGGTGACAAATCTCGTATGGGAGTACGTTGATCAACGTGAACATAAGAACGAATACATGGAATTGGAATATCATAACGGGAAATTATATGTAACATATGTCGGATTATATGGACTTAATGAAACAGCCCGTTTCCAAGGCTTATGTTATGCTGATAAAAATATAATTTCACTCATCCGATATTCTTTATATGCTGATAAACTCTTACTTGGAGATGAACTTTATCAACGTATGTATCGTAAGGATGTCATTATTGGAATTTCTCCCGGTGAATACATTTTTTCATATCACAACCATGGATGGTCAGGAATGTCCTTAAATTCTTGCGATCCAAATGAAATAATATCTCTAAAAGTCAATCTTTACGAAGGTTATTCCGAAACGGTTCAATTGAAGTACAATTCTGCAACAAATGTAATAGACCCTGATTTCGAACGTGTGTATATACATGATTCTAAATTTGGCTCCAATGATGCCCTTGTCTATGAGCGGTTCTTAAATGTAGTCAAAGACGATGTTGTTGATGAAACTACAGCTGAGTTATACCGTTTTTCTCCCGGTCATTATGACGAAGGATCCGTTGTGGCATACCTGCGTGCTGATATAAATGGAATTTATGCTAAAGCTCCCACAGAATCCCTCCCTGAGAATTATTGGTCTTATTATGGAAGTTCTGTAAACCCCGCTTCTGTCATAGGAACAAATGAGGAAGTCCAATTCAGGATTGACATTGCTAAGGGAGAAACAATGTTTATCAGAGATATTGTCTCCGGAGGTTTTCAGGCTCTTACAAATGTCAATGAAGATTTTGGTAATAGAGATCGATTCATTAAATTCCAAAATGGAATGATATGGTTGGAAGATGTCGGCAATATCGGAGCAGGAGCACACTGCCTGGCGTGGCCGTCCTTGAATGCTCCGGGACTTGACAGGGATGCCTTGAAACTGATGATGGTGCGCCGCATCAGTGACGGCTCAACAGTCTATGTTAATCACGATTTATATGATAAGCACAAGTCAATGTCCTCAGTCGGTTTAGTTGGCAATGACACGCCTAATCTATATACATCAGAAAATCATATTAATTATAATACCGAAGGACAGAGAGGTCGGTTGACAATTTATTCCACCTCCGGTGAATTAGTCCGAAAAATCGAGGGTAACGGCATAATAAATATCCCGTTGTCAGACCTCAATTCAGGAATATACATAGCTACAGGTCAGATCCCGAGTCATAGCGAGTCAATGACAATAGCCCGCCCGTAATACCAATAATTGTAATTGAATAAATTGACTCAACTTTTGCAAGTTACATCTTGCAAAAGTTGAGTCAATTTATTTAGGGTATGCGCTCTTTTACGTTTTGATTTCAGTCTTACTGCGACATCCCTATATTTGCAATATAAATATACTCCTTTCGTTTTATAAACAAATGGTTCGTATCGCTAAGTAGATGGTCAATTTAAATTAAACTTTATGCGCGGTTATTTTTGTGACAGTTTCTTCACTCGAAGAAGGAATAATGCGAGCATTATGACTAATGAAAGGGGAGAAAATGTCCAAAAAGAACAAGCAGAAAGTTTGAATTTAAATTGAACAGCTACTTATGCAGATACATTTTATTGATGTTCCATCCGATGTTATATGAAAAAGAATAATATCCAAAAGACTAATGCTGCCCGTATACTCGACAGAGAAGGGGTGTCTTACGAACTTGTGGAGTATGAGGTAGACCCGGAGAATCTCGCTGCCGATCATGTGGCGGAACAACTCGGTGAACCCATAGAGCAAGTTTTCAAAACACTTGTGCTCCGAGGTGACAAGTCGGGACTCTTTGTTTGCGTAATAGCCGGAAATAGAGCAGTTGATCTGAAGAAGGCTGCCAAGGTGTCGGGCAATAAGAAAGCGGAAATGCTCCCCATGAAGGAGCTGCTTCCTAACACGGGCTACATTCGTGGCGGCTGTACTTCTATAGGTATGAAGAAAAGTCTCCCCACGTTCTTTAGTGCAGAGATGCAGTCTTTCGATTTTGTATATGTCAGCGCGGGAATGAGAGGTCTGCAACTGAAACTTTCTCCCATGGATTTAGCACGTGTGGCAAACGCCTCTTTTGTCGATATCTGTTCTGATTGCAAGTAGCAGAAAAACATTGTTGTATCTCCATAAACCACTTCAATATGAATACTATAGGGAAAAATCTAACACTGACAACATTCGGGGAAAGCCATGGTCCGGTAATGGGTGGAGTACTTGATGGTTTCCCACCGGGTTTGAACATTGACTTTCCGGCTATTGATGCCCTTCTCGCTCTCCGTCGGCCGGGTTCTTCTTCTTTAGTGTCGTCACGCAGTGAACCCGATGTTGTGGAGTTCCTCTCCGGCATCTCTCAGAATGGTATCTCTTTGGGTACCCCGATTGCATTTATTATCAGAAATAGAGACGTCCGAAGCAATGATTATGCCGAAATTGCGGAATGTTACCGCCCTAATCATGCAGACTTCACTTATATGGCACGCTATGGTATCCGCGACTTCCGGGGTGGAGGAAGGGCATCGGCTCGTGACACAGTCAGCAGAGTAGTGGCGGGAGCGCTCGCTCTGCAATGGCTCAAGTCGAAAGGTGTAGCTGTCGATGCCTGGATTGATGATGAGGAGGCTCTGCGCGGTCGAGTGGAGACTGCCCGCAATTCGGGAGATTCTGTCGGGGGGATTGTCTGCGGAAAAATTTCGGGACTTTCCGCAGGTCTCGGAGATCCCGTATTCGGCAAAGTCCAGTCTCAGCTCGCAGCCGCACTCATGGCTGTAAATGCTGTGATGGGTTTTGAATTCGGTTGCGGCTTCAGGGCTTCAGGTCTTTCAGGCTCTCAGATGGCAGATACGATGTCTACGCTTGATTCTCCTAATAGATTGATACGACGCGATGGTGTAGCCGGAGATTTACCGGTGCCACATTATGATTCTAATAACTGCGGTGGGCTGAATGGTGGTATTACCAATGGTGAGGATATTACTTTCCGATTGGCTTTCAAGCCGACTCCAACTATTCATAAGCCATTGAAGACTGTAGATACTGAAGGTTGCGAGCGCATAATCTGTGCCGACGGACGCCATGATCCCTGTGTTGCCCTACGCGCTGTGCCTGTGGTCAAGGCAGTGTCCGCTCTCGTTGCGGCGGATATTCTCCTTTCTGACAAGAGGTCTCTGTACTAAAGACTTATGCAATGAGCTTGTAAAAGAATAAATAATGAGCATCTATAAGACTTATTCAGAGTATTTACGGGAGATATTTCCGGATTTCAAGGTGCAGAAAATTTCCGTAGATGCAGGGTTTTCATGTCCCAATCGAGATGGTACTATTGGTCATGGAGGGTGTTCCTATTGTAATAATGCCTCTTTTTCTCCCGACTATTGCCGCACATCGGGATCTGTTGTCGACCAAATTTCAGAAGGTAAGCAATTCTTCTCGCGCAAGTATACGGATATGAAGTATTTGGTATATTTCCAGTCTTACACCAATACCCACGGACGGACACCTGAAGAATTGGAGAGGATATGGCGTTCTGCCGTAAATGTTCCCGATATAGCCGGACTTATTGTGTCCACACGCCCGGACTGTCTTCCGGACGAGGTAATAGCCGTTATGGCCGGTATCTCCCGGAGTTGCCCCGTTTTTTTGGAGCTGGGAGCTGAGTCTGCCTCTGACTCCACGCTGGAGCGGGTGAACCGCCACCATACATGGGCAGACGTTATCTCGGCATCCAACAGGGCTTCATGTTCGGGACTGCGGGTCGGACTTCATCTCATCGCGGGGCTTCCGGGAGAATCGCGTGATGATATTTTATATTCTGTTGACGAGGCTTGCCGACTACCCATAGAGTCGCTGAAGCTTCACCATCTTCAGGTGATTCGCGACACTCATCTGTACAGCCAATGGGTCAAAGGTGATTTTCGGTTGCTTTTCTCATCTGTGGAGGATTATATGAATTTCTGTGTGGAAATTGTCGAAAGGATACCTCCGTCTATCTGTATTGAACGTTTTCTGGCCTCTGCTCCTCCGGCTTTGGTAGCGGCGCCGAAGTGGGGAATGAAAAATTACGAATTTGTCAACGCTCTTAATAATCTTTTGTCCCTTTGAAACGTTAATTCTATTGACGGCAAGTCATAATATGTGAATTATCAGAATACTTCTGTTAGTTGCTGATTAATTTAAGGCAGTCGTTTATATGCCATGATAATCTACTGATTGATAGTTGTCTATATGTAGTTGCAGAAAGTGTATTTTGATATAAGAAATATTTTAATCCTATGAATAAGAAATTATTAATGTCAGTGGCTATTGCCATGATGTCATCGGTGTCACTTTTTGCCGATATCAACATTCAGCTTGATCCCAAGTTGGGAGTGTCGGAAGTAGGTGTAATTGGAGAAACCCTCGAGCAGGCTTTTAATCCTTCCGCAACTCCGAGTACTCCTATTCTCCGGGAGATATATACTCCCGTGGACAATAAGGTTATGGTCAAGATTCCGGAGAATACCCCCCTCAGTACATGGACAGTATTTTGCAGCGGTAAGCCCGTATTACGTCTGCCTATCCGTCCGGGTGAGGACATATCTATCCTTATAAATGGACCCGCCTCATATTCTGCCACAGGGTCGAAGCTCGTGGAAGACTACGCCGCTCTTGACAAGTCGCTGGCAGATGTGATGGATGAATACCGCGCATTGATGTCTTCGGTGCAGGTTACCCCGGATGCAATGGCGGCTCTTCAGAATAAATATGAGGATATAGTAAAGAACTTCATAACCTCAAATCCCGATTCCGAAGCCGTCTTCGAAGCTATCTCCTATCTTGAGGGGGGCAATGCACTTGAAGCATACGAAGCGCTGACTCCACAACAGAGGCAAAATCCCCTGTTTATTATCGCCGACAGCCATATACGGAAAGTCCGTGCAGACTTGGAACAGCAACAGCGTCTTGAGAAATTGCAGAGTGGGGAAGTTGACGCACCTCAGTTCACCCTTATGGGACTAGATGGCAAGCATGTGAGCCTTTCTGAATTTAAGGGGAAATGGGTTGTACTTGATTTCTGGGGAGCATGGTGCAAATGGTGTATAAAGGGTTTCCCGGAGTTAAAGAAGGCCTACGAAGCCTACAAAGGAAAGATGGAAGTCATAGGTATAGATAACCGCGACACCCCCGAGCAATGGCGTGAGGCGGTAGCTCGCTTCAAACTCCCCTGGGTGAATGTCTACAACCCGAAGGAGACAGCCGATGCCCTCCTTGAGCAGTATGGTGTTCAAGGCTTCCCTACAAAAGTGATAATAAGTCCCGAAGGTAAGATAGTAAACATCACTGTAGGCGAAGATCCCAATTTCTTTACCATCCTAAGCACTCTAATTGAAGGAAAAAATTAGAAGGCTGACCCCTATTAAAGAGTCTGTTAAATAGTCTATAAGATTCTATAAAATCTATTATGTGTATTCATAAACCTGCACCTCGGTGCAGGTTTATGAATTTAAAAATGGTATCATAGGCCGCGTCGCGCACTTCGCGACGGCTCAGTATGAGGTCGTGCAGCCCGCTGTCTATGGTGCATACTCTCCGCGTGTCCTCCATGCCGATTCTCATCCCTCGTCGCTGTATCTGCTCCGGATCGAGCACACAGTCTCCCGTCTGGAATTCCGGTGTCCACGAGCATCCGTTAATCTTTCTGCTGGAGTGCATAATCAATAGTGGCACACGAATGTTGCCCCCTTTTTTCAAGACTGTATTTTGCGCTTTGCTGATACTGCGTATCCAACCTGCTGCCACCGGCGGTGAGTATATCATCTTCCATTGAGTATTGTAGGTCCATTCCCCATGGTATTCCTTCAGCAGAGAGTAGGCATAACCGTCGCAGTGGGATTGCTTAATCTTGACAGAAGGGAAGATACCCCCCATAAATCCTACAGAAGGTATGGCAATATTGCGCATAAATGCGGGGAAATTCCAGGCCAGAAAGGGAGAGTCTGTGACCACACGCTTCACTCCTACGCGTGCTCCGAGTTCGGTGGCATAGAGAATGACGGTCAGTCCTCCCGTGGAATGCCCCCCAAGGGTTATATCAGTGTTGCCATCCCGACGAATCTGGCTCAAAGCTGAATCTATATCTTGGAAGTATTCCTGTTGTCGGCGTACATCGAAGGGATATTGCCATGGCAGGCGGCTGCGACCGTAACGGCGCAAGTCTACCGCATAGAAGTTATATCCGGAGTCTACAAATCTCTGTCCCATCTCTTGCTGAAAGAAATAGTCGTTGAAGCCATGCACGTAAAGAAAAGCCTTTCGAGATTTCTTTCGACAAAGCTTACGGATGATAGTAGAGCGACAGGGACCATCGAAGGTCTTAGGTTGCGCTACAAACCGACTTTCAAATCCCGGTAAGATATCATTGCCCCAGGAAGTGTCGACATCCATAGATTTGGGAGCTTTCTGAAGATGTTGCCAGTCCCAAGATTCGTAAAATCTCTGCGCTCCGCCGCGGACAATCCCCAGACAGAGCAATATTGTCAATATTAATGGTAATCTTCTCATAAGTCTTCAACGCAAGAACCATCGTTTTAGTTGCAAAAAAATCCTCGGGCCTCTTCGGCTCAAGGATTTTAAGTTTTATTCATTAACTAAAGTTAATGAGTAGGGGGAATGGAGGGTGAAATGTGGGTCTCGAACCCACGACCTTCGGAACCACAATCCGACGCTCTAACCAACTGAGCTAATCTCACCATGTCGCCTTCCTGCTGAGACCTCCACTAAAGGCTTCGCAAGGATGCCTCAACTGAAAAGCACTGCAAAGGTAATGCTTTTTTTTGAACTGACAAAAAAATCTTCAAAAAAATCTCCAAAAAAATCTTTTTTGGAGATTTTTGAAGATTTTTCAAGATGCAACCTGATGCATCCTGATTCAATCTTGTTTCCTTCTTAGTATGTGAAGTTGAAGTGCATCTTGTCGTTGCCTGTCGTCGGGATGGCTTTGCCGTTGCCGTCGGTGACTGTCAGCTTGATATAGAAGTCATGTCGCTTCGCCGTGTGCTGGAAGTTGCTGTTGGGAAGTGTGATCCAGCCTGATGTTGAGTTGAATATATAGCTCGGCTCGTGGCGTACGGTATGTTTGATCACTTTCCCGCTCCTGTTTTTTGCTACCGCCCCGTCTTTATAGTAGGCCGTAGCTGTCACGTTGACTATCTGACCCTGACAAAACTCTGTACCCAGCGAGTAGTTGATGCGAAGTGCTTTGTTGCCGTTGGCATCCCAGATGTTGTGTTCGAGTTCCTGGCTTGTGATTTCCGCTTTCTTTGTCTGAGGCATAACTAAGCCGGAATTATAATAGTAGATCCGCTTGCCTCCCTTATCTGTGTAGTAGTATTTGTCTTCAATGATGTTAAGCTCTTCATCGGCATACTCTACCGGGATGAGAATATTACCCGAAGTGTCAACAACTCCAAATTTTCCATTGTTCTGTGCCCACATGTTGTCTGCGATATCATGGGGGACAAGGGTTGTGTACTTAGGCTCATATATTTCCTCTCCTTGATCGCTGACAAGACCCGTCAGTCCGTTGCGCTTCACACGATAGAAGTCTGTATCGTTGTAGCTCAGCAACAGACATTCTATCTCATCGTATTCAGGATGGATAGTCTTGCCGGTCTTGTTGACAATCAGTCCGACTCTATCGTTTTCCTTGACTGTATACCCCTTAAGGTCTGCGTCGTATACGACTGGCTCGGAATAGAGACATCTTACTGTCTCTTTGCCATTCTTGAGAATGCCCCAGCGTCCGTCGCGTTTTACGTTGGCTTTGTCTCCATCTGCTGCTACTTCGTCATATCCTGTTTCTTTGAGGGCGCCTTCCTGAAGTACGTGCCATTTACTATCGGAACCTTTCATCAGTCGCATATCGCCGATTTCCAGAGCGTCTACCTTCTTTCCCTCTGGGGAAATTGCGTATGTGGGGAAGATCAGCCATTCTCCGGCCTGTTCGTAGCTCCCTTGCAGTCCATCGATCAGCGTATTTCCTTCAGTATCCAATACTGTCAGTGGGCGACCGTTCCCTCCTACGATGTAGTTGCGTCCCACTTTCTTCACGTTGGTAGACTGGTCTGAGACGAGTTCCCCTTGCGTATTGAGGAGCAGCGTCAGTCGCCCCTCGGGGAAGTTGCGCGCACGGATACGTGCACCGATACGGTCGCTGGAGGCCGGCGTGTCGACATAGCCGGTGATAGCTCGGAAGGGGCCGATTTCTTCATCTTGCTCTATGACGCCGTTGAGCGTTGTGCCATCGCTGGCAAACCACATCTGCGGCTTGTTGCCTACGCGTGTAAGATAGATAAAGTCTTTCGAGGGGAAGGCCTGCACGGAGCTGTACTCGCACTTCTTGGCCAAAGTGCCGGTACTATCAATGATACCCCATTTGCCGTTTTTCTCCACAGGCGTATACATAACCTTCTTAATAATAATGGGCTGGTCTATGTCGGAATATTCCGCCTTGACGATTATTTTGCTACCGTCATGGTTCAGCAATCCTTTCTTGTCGTCTTTGCTGACTTTCCAGTAGTCGCCAAATTGTTGGATGTTGGTGTATTCGCCGGGTGCAATAAGAAAAGTCCCTTTTCGATCGGTAAGTCCACATTTCCCACCTTTCATCAGCTTGAAATAGCCGGGAAGTTCTGCATCTACCTCGTCATATTCGATGGGAATTATAGTCTTACCCTGCCGGTCTACAACGCCTTTCTTATCTTTTATGCTGACGATATATCCATCACCGCCTAAACTTTCCATATCGGTAAGCTCCGGCTTGATAAGGTATATTCCATCGCAATTGATGATCCCCTGCTTACCCTTCACGCTCACGAGCATAGCTTCGCCATCGAGTGGCGATACGCTCTCGAAGACTACGCCGGGTCCTAAGATTTTGCCATTTGCATCGACATATCCAATAAGCCCCTTTTGTCTCACCTCTGAGAGTTCTTTGCCGTTGGGCATCTTGACATAAGGCTCAGCCTTGTCGAATTTAGGCTTGATGGCCCATTTCCCGTCAGCTTGAACGTAGCCCCATAGATTCTTCTGAGAATCGAGTTTTGGCTCTACGATGGCTGCGAGAGAATTGATAAATGCACCGCCGACCATTATCGCTGTAGCGATACCAATCTGTAGTAATCTATGTTTTATGATTTTCATAAAGATATGTTTTATTTAAGTTCGTGTCTAAGTTCGTGTCCGGATCCGTGTATAGGTCTGCCAACCATCAACCATCAACCGTAAAATAAATTCGGCTTAGCCGAATTTATTCTACTTATCCATGGTCACAAGGAGTTCTTCGTTGGTGCGGGTCATCTCCATGCGTTTCTTGATGAATTCCATAGCTTCTTGGGAGTTCATGTCGGCAAGATAGTTGCGCAGAATCCACATTCTGTTGGTGGTCTCTTCGCTAAGCAGCAGGTCGTCGCGGCGGGTTGATGAGGCTATGATATCTACTGCCGGGAAGATTCGCTTGTTGGAGAGCTTGCGGTCAAGCTGGAGTTCCATGTTGCCTGTTCCCTTGAATTCTTCGAATATTACTTCGTCCATCTTCGAGGATGTCTCCGTCAGAGCTGTGGCGATGATAGTCAGTGATCCTCCGTTTTCAATGTTTCGGGCAGCTCCGAAGAAGCGCTTGGGACGCTGAAGTGCGTTGGCGTCCACACCGCCGGAAAGAATCTTTCCCGATGCTGGAGATACGGTGTTGAAGGCGCGTGCCAAACGTGTGATTGAGTCGAGCATGATGACTACGTCATGGCCACTCTCTACGAGTCTTTTGGCTTTCTGAAGCACCATATCGGCAATCTTCACATGGCGCTCTGCCGGCTCATCGAAGGTGGAGGCTATGACCTCAGCATTGACGCTGCGTGCCATATCTGTTACTTCTTCCGGACGCTCATCTATAAGTAGCATTATAATATATGTGTCAGGGTGATTCTCGGATATGACGTTGGCAATATCTTTCAGCAGGATTGTCTTACCTGTTTTCGGAGGAGCAACAATCAGTGCACGCTGGCCTTTGCCGATGGGTGCAAACATGTCTACTACTCTGGTGGAGATGTTGCAATATTTGCCCTTGGTGAGGTCGAATTTTTCATCCGGGAAAAGTGGTGTAAGGTGCTCGAAGGCAACGCGGTCGCGGATGAAACTCGGATCCATACCGTTGACGCTGATGATTTTGCAGAGGGGATAATATTTCTCTGTAGGCATCGGGGGGCGGATGGAGGCCTCGACTACATCGCCGGTCTTGAGGCCGTATTTCTTGATCTGCTGCTGGTTGAGATATACATCGTCGGGAGAGGGGAGATAGTTATAGTCCGATGAGCGCAAGAAGCCGTATCCTTCGGGCATAATCTCGAGCACTCCGAATGTGGTAAGAATTCCTTCGAAGTTATATTGCTCGTGTTCACGATTATTTTTCTGCTGACGCATCAGAAGCTGGCGCTGACGTTTTGAGAGGTGTTTACCCGCAGATAGCAGATTCTGATCTTTCGGCGTCTGGCTGTTCGCACCGGGATCTTGAATGTAGATGGGCATTTCCGCTTGGGGCTGTATCGGATCTGCGAGTACGTCCTGGCGCTGCCGGAACTCAAGCTCGGGCTCCTTCTGACCTTGCTGAGGCTGTGGGTTGTGCTGGTCGCGCTGATTGCGTGGCTTGAATGTTTTCCCTTTGCCATTACCGAAGAAGGCATCGAGCGAGGGTTTGTTTTTATTGCCCTTACTATCACGGGGTGTGAACATACGGCGCCCACCCTGTTGCGGAGCCTCTTGCTTTGTTTCTTCGGCGGCCGCTTCTTCAGCTTCACGAGCGCGAGCATGAGCTTGTGCCTCATCTGCGGCACGACTCTCGGCAATTTCGGCGGCTATTTCTGCGCGTGCGGTGCTGGGACTGGCTACGGGTGCATTCTGCTCGATGTTGTCGAACAGTGAGGGTTGGTCCTCTTTTTTGCGGCGACCGCCGCGTTTTTTCTTCTGACCGGCTTTTCCTGCCTGCGCCAGAATCTCATCGAGTGTATATTCGCTGACATCGATGCCCGCATCTGTGGCAGCTTTCCTGACGGCTGTTTCATAGTCGGCTTTGGCCTTAGCTTCAGCTTCCATCTGAGCTCTGGACTTGCGCCCTCTTTTCTTGGGAAATTCAGGACGCTCGATTTTGTCAAGTCCCGGAATTGGCGGAAGTGCTCTGTCGGTGGCGGCTTCTGCAGTCGTTGTCTCCGCTTTATTCGCACGTGAGGTTCTTTCTCCTCTTCTTTTCGTTGTCTTTTTTGCTGCTTCTGTAGTCTCTGTCACAGCCGTTGCTCTCTCTTTATTTTCTTCTACCGGAGCTTCAGATATCTTTTGTGTCTGTTCGTTTTCCATAGTCTCTTTTGCAACCTCTTTCTGGCGATTGGGTTTTCTGCCGCGTCGGCCGCGTTCTCCGCGCTCTCCACGTTTCCCACGTGGACGACGCTGGCGTTCCTCCTCTTTGGACGCCTCTTCTTTGGCTACTTGCATTGCTGAGTGGTCAAGAATGTAGTATACCACATCTTCATCGTTTGCAGTTTCTGCTTTTTTCATACCCAGACTACCGGCAAGCTCCAATCGCTTGTCGCGGTCCATGGCGTGTAGTTCATCAATACTATACATAGTTATGAAATCGAATGTTCAATAATTCCTTCTGCCCGTATTGTTGCCCAACTTGTATATTTGTGGTTTTTTGCAGACAATTATTGTCAGCATACATTTCTTAGGTGAGGAATTGTGGTCAAAAGTAACTAATTATCAAGCAGTTGACCTTTGTCGTTTTGAATATCTAATATTGGGGATAAGAAGTCGGCATAATAGCCGACAGATTTTCACTGCAAATTTAATAATAATTTTTAATTAAATAAAATTTTAGCTTATTGAAAATTTTGAAAAAGCATTTATTAATCGGCTACTGCTTTGCAATGCCAGGCGTTTGTAGATGTTGCGGTTATCAAGTCGAGACGCGAACGTCGATGTCCTATAAGCCATACGATTTCCCCATCTTCACGTCGTATCAGCACTTGCTGTCCCCAACGCTCGGCATGTGTCAGTCCGCTCTCTTTGAGAATATCGCTACATAGTCGACTCCCCTTCATTCCCAAGAGTTTAATTCTGTCTCCCTCACGCCATTCTCGCAGTTCGTAGGCTTCCGGTCCATGTGATGTCCATGTTTCTTCCGGCCTGCTTCTCTTTATCTTTTCCCAAATCTCTTCTTTGTCGCTTTCTCTTATTTCATATTTTTTCCACTTTAACTCGATCTTTTGGCTCCCCCCTGTAGTCTCGATTTGTAGCCCTCGCTCTTTGTTAATAATTAGATATTGGTTTGTATACCAGATTTTTCCGTACTGACATTGAGCGATTGTTTCGGTTATTTCTGCTGCCATCGTGGGGGTTCCTCCCGCCGACTTTATATATCGATAGATTAATGTCTGGGGGTCGGCAAATCGGCTAATTGTCTCCCGGCGCATTAGTCGTTTTTTATCATCGTACTCTACCTCTCTCAGGGCATCGGCCAACGCTTTCTCTACTATTTGATTCTCTCTTCGGAGGATTTCTAAAGTCTTGCTTAAGGCTCTCTGAGCTCCTTCCCAGCGACTTTCGAGCATTGGTAAAATTTCGTTGCGCAGATAATTGCGACGATAGTCGCTCGCTGCATTGCTGGAGTCTTCTACGTATTTTTCTGAGATTTCCTTGAGATGTTGACGAATTTCATCGCGGCTAATATTGAGCAATGGGCGGATGATTCTGCCATCGTCAGCACGCATTGCTCGCAGTCCGCTTGTGCCGCTTCCCCGGAGCATATTCAGAAGCATGGTCTCTATATTATCGGTGGCATTATGACCGGTGGCGAGTCTGCTGAATCCCTCACGTTCCATCAGTTCGCGAAACCATCCATGCCTTAGTTCCCGACATGCCATCTCCAGAGATATTTTCTTCTCAGCTGCATAATCAGAGGCATTAAAGTCGGCATAATGCAGTCGCACTCCTAATCTTTTGCATAGCTGTTTTACAAATTCTGAGTCTCGGTCTGCTTCTTCTGCTCGCAGATGGAAGTTGCAGTTGGCTACCTCAATCATGTTTATTGCGTCTTCCGTCCCGTCATGCTCATATACTTCTATCAATGCTAATAGCATCGCTACGCTATCAGCCCCGCCGCTGACGGCGGCTAATATTCTACCTTCCCCAACATTGTTTACAACTCTGCGGGTGTCTGACAGTATTTTTTTTGAAATTTCGCTCTTTCTGCGGTGAACCATTTTCTGCGCTTGATGTTATATAATACGAAAGGGGAGAACTACGTCCAATAGTGGGTACGAGTATTCATTTCCTCTACAAAAATAACGATTTTTTTTATTTTTCTCGGACATGTTTCCTCCAAATTTTGTAATTTTGCATTTGCTTCGCAAGGACAATTTCTGCGAGGTCTTCTCCGAAAGGTGAAATCTTTGATAAAAATTACTAATTTAACTCTAAAATACTATCACAATGGCAAAAGAATGGATTTGCACAGTTTGTGGATATATCGCTGAAGGCGAGAATCCCCCCGCAAAGTGCCCCCAGTGTGGCGCTCCTGCTTCTAAGTTCAAGATCGTAGACAAAGATAGCCTCCTGAATTTCGTGACTGAACACGAAATTGGTGTCGCCAAGGATGTAGATCCCGAAATGAAGAAGGACCTCAACAACCACTTCCTCGGTGAGTGTACCGAAGTAGGTATGTACCTCGCTATGTCTCGTCAGGCTGACCGCGAAGGTTATCCCGAAATCGCCGACGCTTTCAAGCGCTATGCTTGGGAGGAGGCTGAACACGCTGCTAAATTTGCTGAACTCCTCGGTGACATGGTATGGGACACCAAGACCAACCTCGACAAGCGTATGCACGCTGAAGCAGGTGCCAACGAGGATAAGATGCGTATTGCTCGCAATGCTAAGGCTGCCAACCTCGATGCTATCCACGATACAGTCCATGAGATGGCTAAGGACGAGGCTCGCCATGGTCGTGGCTTCCACGGCCTCTACCAGCGCTACTTCGCCGACAAGAAATAACAATCTCTATAAATAAAAAAGCCTCCCGTCCGGGAGGCTTTTTTATTTATAGAGATTGTTATTTGGTTTATGGTTGAATATTGCAACTATCAACTATAATTCAATTTTCGGTATAACCGAAAATTGAATTATATCAGCTTGCGGTAGCGTATGCGATGGGGCGTGTCGTTGCCATCGCGCTTCTTACGGTATTCTTCGTAGTCGCTGTAGGAGCCTTCGTAGTAGGTGACTTTGCTGTCTCCCTCAAAGGCCAGTATGTGGGTGGCTATGCGGTCGAGAAACCAGCGGTCGTGGCTTACTACTACAGCACATCCGGCAAAGTTCTCCAGGCCTTCTTCCAGTGCTCGCAATGTGTTGACGTCTATATCATTCGTCGGCTCATCGAGGAGAAGTACGTTGCCCTCTTCTTTTAGTGCCATTGCCAGATGGAGTCTGTTGCGCTCACCTCCGGAGAGCACTCCGATTTTTTTCTCCTGGTCGGCACCCGTAAAGTTGAACTTCGAAAGATAAGCCCGCGCGTTCATGTCGCGACCTCCCATTCTAAAGCTCTCTACGCCCTGAGAAATGACCTCGTATACGGTCTTTTCCGGCGATAAGTCTTTGTGGGTCTGGTCTACATACGCTACTTTTACTGTCTCGCCAACTTCGAACTCTCCTTTATCCGGCTTCTCTAATCCCATTATCATCTTGAACAGAGTGGTCTTTCCGGCTCCGTTAGGACCTATGACACCCACGATACCATTCGGAGGAAGCATAAAGTTGAGATCGTCAAACAGGCATTTCTCACCAAAGCTCTTGGCAAGATGTTGCGCCTCGATGACCTTGTTGCCCAGACGGGGTCCATTGGGTATGTATATTTCGAGTTTCTCTTCTCTTTCTTTCTGGTCGGAGTTGAGGAGTCGGTCGTAGCTAGAAAGTCGAGCTTTGCTTTTAGCCTGTCGGGCTTTTGGTGCCATGCGCACCCATTCGAGCTCTCGCTCGAGGGTCTTGCGACGCTTACTGGCCTGCTTCTCTTCTTGTGCCATGCGTTTGGTCTTCTGATCGAGCCAGGAGGAGTAGTTTCCCTTCCAGGGTATACCTTCTCCGCGGTCGAGCTCCAGAATCCATCCGGCTACGTGGTCGAGGAAGTAGCGGTCGTGGGTGACTGCGATGACTGTGCCCGGATATTGCTGCAGATGCTGCTCAAGCCAGTCGATTGACTCTGCGTCAAGGTGGTTGGTGGGCTCGTCGAGAAGAAGTACGTCGGGCTGTTGGAGTAGCAGTCGGCAGAGTGCCACACGACGTCGTTCACCCCCGGAGAGGGTGGAAATCTTCTGATCATCCGGCGGACAGCGCAGTGCATCCATAGCACGTTCGAGTTTGTTGTCAATGTTCCAAGCATCGGTGGCATCAAGCTTATCCTGAAGGTCTCCCTGGCGAGCTATCAGTGCGTCCATCTTTTCCGGATCTTCAAGTACCTCCGGGTCGGAAAAGGCGTTGTTGACTTTGTCGTATTCTTTCAATAACTGCATTATTGGAGCTACTCCTTCTTCAACTACCTCCTTCACTGTCTTGTCGGGGTCGAGTTTCGGATCCTGCTCCAGATACCCTACGGTATATTCATTGCGTGCGAATACTACCTCTCCTTGGAAGCTCTTGTCGATGCCGGCTATAATCTTCATCAGGGTAGACTTACCTGATCCGTTCAGACCGATGATACCGATTTTTGCTCCGTAGAAGAAGCTTAGATAGATATTCTTAAGTATTTGTCGCTGAGGTGGGATAACTTTGCTGACCCCCACCATCGAGAAAATTATTTTTTTGTCGTCTGCCATTTCAATGGTTGATGGTTTATTGTTTGGAGTTATCGCTTCTTGGAGCTTACGGTGCGGTATTCGCAACGAGTCTTACCCTCTACTATATTGCCGAGTTTCTTTCGAATCAGCTGTTTGCGAATAGGGGAGATGTGGTCGGTGAAGACCTCTCCGAGCAAATGGTCGAATTCATGCTGGATTATGCGCGATGCAAATCCGGTAAATTCTTGTTCATGGGGCTTGAAGTCTTCGTCTACCCAGCGCAGGAGCACGTGCTCGTGGCGTCTTACGCTTTCGCTTACTCCGGGTATCGAGAGGCATCCCTCAGGCCGAGAAACGAGTGGGGAGTCTTCAAATACCTCTAATTCGGGATTGATTAGAGTCAATTTTAGGTCTTTACATTCCGGAAAATCATCAGCTAATACTGTGCCGTCTATGACGACTACGCTGATAGATCGTCCTATCTGGGGAGCTGCCAAGCCTACTCCCTCTGAATGATACATCGTCTCGTACATATCCGCCACGAGCTTCTTGAGCTCCGGATAGTCGGGGGTGATGTCTTCTGTCTCTTCCCGCAATACGGGATGTCCATATAAATATACAGGTAGTATCATGAGTTGATGAGTTGATGAGTTGATGAGTTGATGAGTGTGCGAGTTGGAATCTCGCCGTCCTTGATTAGTTTATGACATGAATACGAGGATCATTACTTGCGCTACTATTACTCGCATAAACATTGTCAGAGGATATACAGTAGAGTAGGCTACGGCGGGTGTGTCGTTGTTGGCTACTTTGTTGGCATAGGCCAGGGCGGGAGGATCGGTGTAATTACCCGAGAGCATGCCGATGATGGACAGATAGTTCATCTTATAGTGGCCGCGGGCTATAAGTCCGACTACTATCAACGGGATGACGGTGATGATAAATCCATACCCTACCCAGAGCAGGCCGCGGGCGTTGAATACCGTGGCTACAAAGTTCTCTCCGGCTGCGATTCCTACAGATGCTAAGAATAGGCAAATTCCTATTTCGCGTAGCAAGAGGTTGGCTGAGGAGTTGGTGTAGGTCACAAGATGGAATTTATGGCCATAGGCGGATATCAAGATTGCGACTACCAAGGGTCCGCCGGCGAGTCCAAGTTTCATGGGTACGGTCATACCGGGGAATTTCAGTGGCAGACACCCAAGGAGTATCCCTAAGAAAATTCCTATAAACATCGTGACAAGGTTGGGCTCGTTGAGTCGCTTCATAGAGTTGCCGAGTTTTGAGGCCAGCCTGTTGATGTCTTCAAGTTTGCCTACGACTGTCAGGCGGTCGCCCATCTGCAGACGTAAACTCGGAGTGGCAAGCAGGTCTACTCCGGCACGATTTACTCGCGTGGCGTTGAGGTTGTAGGCAGAACGAAGATGTAGTGAGCCTAACTTGGCACCGTTGTATTCCGTACGGGTCACTACTATTCGGCGCGACACTACCGGTCCTTTCTCCATCTCCCATATCTTGTCGACCTTCGGCCCGATGAATCTATGGAACACTTCCTCATCCTGTATGGAGCAGACTACGAGTGCTAAGTCGCCGAGTTGCATCTCATCTCCGGCGGTAGGTATGATTACGCTTCCATTGGGACGCTCTATTCTTGAGACTACGAAGTTGCAGGATATCAGAGTGTGGAGCTTCTGAATGGTCAACCCGCATATCAGGTCGTTGGTTACCTTAAACGTTACGATATGAGGAGCTAACAGAGACTCTTTTTTTTCGTTTTCTACATCTTCTATCTCTTTGTCTACGTTAATTTTAAATACTCTCTTCAGAATAATCATCGTCAGAATAATACCGACAACGCCTAAAGGATATGCTGCTGCGTAGCCCATCGACATCTGCTGGCTCTGAGTTGCCCCTTCCGGGTTAATCTGAAGGATAGTCTGTTGCGCCGCTCCGAGCCCGGGGGTGTTTGTGACAGCTCCGCTCATGACGCCTACTATTTCTTGGAAAGAGGTCAAGCCGGACTCTCCTCCCTGTACAAAGTAGATTCCCACAGCTAAGGCTACGTTGAGCAAGATGCCAAGCATTGCTAACCCATTCATCTTTATGCCTCCTTCTTTAAAAGAGGAGAAGAAGCCGGGACCTACTTGCATACCTATCGAAAAGATAAACAATATCAGGCCGAAGTCGCGAAGAAAATAAAGGATGTCGGGCTGGGCACTATAACCGAAATGACCCAAAAGGATGCCGACAAACAGCACGAATGTTACTCCCAACGATACACCGAAGATCTTAATTTTGCCAAGCCATATGCCGGTGAATACTACAAAGGAGTATAGCAGAATCGTACTCGCCAGAGTAAGGTTGCCGGGAGTAAGAAGTTCTATTATCCAATCCATATATTTTTAATCTCTAATCTCTAATCTCTAATCTGTTATACTTATAAGCTCGTAGTCTTTGCTTTGAACTCAAAACTCAATTTACAAAAACGTCTGCAAAATTAGTAATTTTTTCTAAAATTTCGTAAATTTGCGACTTCATATGTGGCCTTTTACTTCTCGCCACATTCTTATTTATTTAAGTTATCTGTGAAAAATGAATAATGTAAAAAAGATTAGAGCTGCCGTTGTAGGCTATGGCAATATCGGTCGATTCTCACTTGAGGCCCTTCTTGCTTCCCCGGATTTCGAAATCGCCGGTGTAGTACGTCGCGATGCTTCCCTTCGCGACGATATCCCCGAAAATATCCCCGTTGTTGATAATATCGATAAGCTCGGCAATGTTGATGTAGCTATTCTTGCTACTCCCTCTCGCCGTGTTGAGGAGAATGCCTCTAAAATCCTCGCTAAGGGTATAAATACTGTAGACTCTTTTGATATCCACACTGAAATACCCGGACTGCGCTCCCGCCTCGCTAAGGTGGCTGCCGACAGCGGAGCTGTCAGCGTTATCTCCGCCGGATGGGATCCGGGTAGCGACTCTGTTGTCCGCACGCTTATGGAGGCTATAGCCCCCAAGGGTATCACCTGGACCAATTTTGGCCCCGGTATGAGCATGGGCCACACTGTGGCTGTTAAGGCTATCGAAGGAGTGAAGTCCGCTCTGTCAATGACTATCCCGGTGGGTACGGGTATCCATCGCCGTATGGTATATGTAGAACTTCTCCCCGGCTACGATATCAAAGATGTGGCTGCTAAAATTAAGGCCGACCCCTATTTCGCCTCCGATGAAACCCATGTTTTCGAAGTAGACTGCGTCGACAACCTTAAGGATATGGGCCATGGCGTCAATCTCGTGAGAAAGGGCGTCAGCGGTAAGACCCAAAATCAACTCCTCGAGTTCGACATGAAGATTAATAACCCTGCTCTCACAGGACAAATACTCGTATGTGCTGCCAGAGCCTCTATGCGTCTAACCCCTGGATGCTACACTATGGTGGAAATACCCGTCATCGACCTCCTTCCCGGCTCTCGTGATGAATGGATCGGTCATTTGGTATAGATGGGTAGAGTTTTAGCTATAGACTATGGTAAGAAAAGGTGCGGAGTGGCGGTTACCGACCCGCTCCGCATCTGTGCTAATGGTCTGCCGACACAGCGAGCTGTAGAGCTCATACCTTTCCTTAAGGAATACTGCACAAATAATGTGGTAGACCTCATCATTGTGGGACTTCCGAAAACTCTCTCCGGCGAGGACTCCGAAAGCGCGAAATATATAAAGCCATTCTTAGGACGCCTCGCCAAGGAGTTGCCTGAAATTCCCGTAGAGCGATTCGATGAGCGCTTCACCTCTACCATTGCCCACCGCGAAATGATAGCCGGAGGAGTAAAGAAGAAAGACCGACAGCGCAAGGACCTTGCCGACCGCACCGCAGCCGTACTTATCCTTACCGACTGGCTTAATTCACATTTCGGCAAGGCCAAAATGTGAATGGTTGATGATTGATAGTTTATGGATGATGGTTCATGGATGAAAGATAGTTGATGCGTCACTATCAACAAAAAATTGGGTTTGGCATTGCTGAATCCAATTTTTTTTGTAATTTTGCGTGCCAAATGCGGTGGGATCGCGACCTGCCGCCTATTAATTAGTTTAATTTTAACTGCAGAAAATTAAAATGAAAAAAGACATCCATCCCTCAAATTATCGTGAGGTAGTATTTAAGGATATGTCCAACGACGAGACTTTCATCACTCGTTCTACCGTAGCCTCCAAGGAGACTATCGAAATCGACGGCAAGGAATATCCCCTTGTAAAACTCGAAATCACCAGCTCCTCCCACCCCTTCTTCACCGGCAAGCAGAAACTCGTGGACACTGCCGGTCGTGTCGACAAGTTCCGCACTCGCTACGGCAACCGTATCAAGAAGTAAAATCCAAGGACATAAGAAAAAAAGGTGGCAAGGCTCAAAGCCCTGCCACCTTTCATATATAGTACCACAGACGTCCCGACTGTGTAATTCACGGATAGCGTATAAACTTAGAAACTAATAAACCAACGAGGTTCGGGCCCGGGCCCGAACCTCGTTTATTCAAACGCGCCTTCTACAGCTTCGACTTCTTCTTCAACTTCTCCACCGCCACCGCCGGTCCACGTCTGGCCGCAATAAGTGAACGATGCCGGGAAGTCAAATTTCGCATCCTGCTTATAGGGCAATTTAGGGTCGGAATATACTTTCCTCATATAGATACCATATATCGGCAACGCTGCCTTGGCACCCTGGCCGAAGGCCATAGAGTTGAAGCGTATCGTTCGCTCCTCGCCTCCTACCCATACTCCTGTCACCAGGTCCGGAGTGAAGCCCATAAACCAGGCATCTGAGTTCGAGTTGGTAGTACCTGTCTTGCCTCCCATCTCAGCACTAATGCCATAGGAGCCTCGAAGCCCTCGTCCGGTACCGTTGTTGATTACGTTCATCAGCATCTTCACCATATTGGCCGCTGCCGTCTCGTTGGTGACCTCTTCATGATGCGGCATCGCTGAGTATATCGGATTTCCCTGGTTGTCCTCTATGCGGGTGACAAATACCGGATCTACACGCAGACCATGATTGGAGAATGCTGAGTAAGCACTGACCATCTCCTTTACTGACACGTCGGCCGTTCCCAAGCAAAGGGGATAGGAGGGCTCAATATAGCCGGTGATGCCAAATACACGCATCTTTTTCACAAGGTTTGCCGGACGCAGATTATCGATGAGTTTTGCAGATATCCAGTTGTTGGATGTCGTGAGTGCCCATTGCAAGTCTACGCTCTGACCTACGCGACCACCACCGGAGTTGCGCGGTGCCCAGTTGCCAAAACGTGGCTGGGTGTTTAATATCGTAGAACATGGCGTGTATTCACCCTCCATTGCTAACGTATAGAGGAACGGCTTGACGGTGGAGCCTATCTGACGCTTTCCCTGTCCGGCCATGTCATACTGGAAGTGGGTATAATCGGGACCTCCTACGTAGGCCTTGACATATCCCGTAGTTGGATCCATGCTGACAAGGCCTGTGCGAAGGATACTCTTCATGTATAATAATGAGTCATAGGGAGACATGACCATGGTTTTTGTGCCGGGTCGTATCTTGCCGTTTTCGCGTACGTATGCAAAGACGTCCATGCTATATTTCTCTTTGAATGAACGGCGAATCTCCTCTTCGGGTATTCCGGCATCTTTCATAGTGCGCCAGCGCGATGTCTGCTTCATGGCGGCCTCTGTATAAGCCTTGGCTTGCGAGGTACTGACGCCGGGAGTGGCGTATGGACCGTAGGGACTGCCACGCTTCTCAGAAGCAAAGGCAGGTTGGAGAGTGCCTCCAAGATGTTGGTTTACGGCCTCTTCGGCATATTCCTGCATCTTGACGTCGATGGTGGTGTAGATTCTGAGTCCATCGGTGTAGAGGTTATATAAGGAGCCATCGGGCTTGGGATTCTTGTCGATCCAGCCATATAGTGGATTATTTTCCCATTGAGTAGAATCAGTAGTGTAGTTGCCGTAGGCAATGTTGTATGCTAATTCTGAGCCATACTCAGAGCGGTTTGGCTTCGTAGGCTTGTGGGCAGTCATCATCTTGCGGATCGCCTCGCGGAAGTAGGGAGCTCCTCCTTCGTGGAAGTCTACCTTATGATAGTCTATCTCCATTGGCAACTGCTTTAGAGAGTCGGCATCAGCCTGGCTGAGTTTGCCGGCTTTTGCCATCTGGTCGAGTACCACATTGCGGCGGTCGCGAACCCTGTCAGGATGACGAAGCGGATTATAGTAGCTCGGATTCTTGAGCATACCGATGAGTACTGCTGCCTCTTCTGCACGAAGTGCCGATGGTTCTTTGCCGAAATATACGTTGGCTGCAGTCTTGATACCCACGGCGTTGTTTAGAAAGTCAAACCTATTGAGATACATCCCCATGATCTCTTCCTTGGTATAGAATCGCTCCAGCTTGATGGCTATCATCCATTCGATAGGCTTCTGCATCGCGCGCTTGAAGATATTGCGTGAGGGCTGCGAGTAAAGCTGCTTGGCAAGCTGCTGAGTGATGGTCGAGCCGCCTCCGGAGGACTTGTCGCCCATCATCAGTGTCTTCACCGCTGTTCGTCCTAATGCCATGAAGTCAATGCCGGAATGAGATTCGAAGCGGACATCCTCGGTGGATATTAATGCGTCTATGACGTAGGGCGATACACTCTCGTAGTCGTTGTTGACACGATTGGCATTGCCCTCAAAGTAGCGCCCAAGCTCAGTAGTGCCATCGGAAGCATAGACTACTGACGCTAACTTCGAATGAGGATCCTCCAACTCTTCGATTGGTGGCATATAGCCAATTACTCCGTTGTATATCAATAGCAACAGTACGGCAATTACCACTCCCAAGCCAAGAAATGATCCCCATAGCCATCTGACTATTTTCTGAGTACTGGCACGCCTGCGCATGTCGTTGCTCAATATATCGTTCCGGTCATTATTGTCCGAATGATGTCTCTTATCGCTCATATGATAAACTCTTATGTGAGTAAAATTTTGTCAGTAGCCATGTTCCTACGGCATACCTATGTAGATGGTCGATTTAAATTTAAACTTTATGCGCGGTTATTTTTGTGACAGTTTCTTCACTCGAAGAAGGAATAATGCAGGCATTATGACTTATGAGAGGGGAGAAAATGTCCAAAAAGAACAAGCAGAAAGTTTGAATTGTAATCGAACTCTACTTAATGAAGTGATTTAAACTTTTTCAAATGCAAGATTAATAAATATTGCGTATGAAGAAAACATATTTAAACACTTCTTTAGTTTTCGTAAAAAATTTAAATTACTTCAATATGCAAAATTAATACTTCTGCTCCGATTCTCCAAATTTAAAACATTCCACCACCCCCAATTATCCCCAATTATCCCCAATTATCCCAAACCTCTATCTCCCAAACCTCCCATCTTTTCCAAACCTCCCAAGCTTCCCATCATTTCCGCTCAATATACCATCTATTGGGTATTGCACCCTCCAATTTATAGTTGTAATTTTGCATCGTGTTAGTAACGACGGAGGTTCCCCTCCTGTTTTTAGAGTTTAGTGAGGTATTATTGGGGCGGGGCTCTCTGAGCGTCGCCGCTCCCTCATGTCTTGACCCTGTTTGTTTTATTGGCCTATTAGGCTTTTGATGTTGACTATTTTTATTTTCTTATGAAGTATACTCCCTCCGATAAGATGATCTCTTTGATTGCCGATGACTATCGCCTCATACAGGTAATGAGCCGCTTCGGCATTCGTATGGGTTTCGGCGACAAATCTGTGGCCGAGGTCTGCGAAGACTGTGGCGTAGATTGCCGGACTTTTATCACCATTGTCAATTTCGTGGCTTCCGGACATAGTCATCTCGATGTCTCTGTCGACATCAGCCTTGAGTCTCTTATGCACTATCTGCGTCAGAGCCATGTATATTTCCTTGAGTATTTCCTCCCTACCGTTCGCCGCAAACTCCTCGATGGAATAAAGCTACGTACTTCGGATGTTTCGTTCCTCATTCTGAAGTTTTTCGATGAATATACAACGGAGGTGGAACATCATATGGACTTCGAAGAGAAAACTATCTTCGTTTACGTCAATGCTCTGCTTAATGGTGAGCCTACTGAGAAGTTCCAAATCGCTACATACAGTGATAACCACGACCAAGTATGCTCGAAGCTCAAGGAACTCAAAAACATCATCATAAAGTATTGTCCGCAAGATGCCGACGCTAACCTTCTAAATGCTGCCCTCTACGATATCTATAGATGTGAGGAGGAGCTCGAAAGCCATTCTCATGTTGAGGACTTCCTTCTGGTGCCCGCTATTCGTCGACTTGAAAGTAAGTTTGATTCTGCTGCTGAATGTACTGTTGATGCTGTAAAAATTGATTAATTGTTGAGTAATGGACAAGCTGAGCTTTCTGATAGCAGAATCTTCCCCCATTGTTGCCGCCGGCCTCTCCTACTGCCTGCGGCGCTTACCAGGCGTGCAAGCAACTGCATCGGAAGTGGCTACTCTTGATGACCTCCGACAATCAATGGCTACTATGACCCCCTCAGTGGTGGTGGTCAACCCGGCTTTCGGTGGTGTCTTCGACCCCGACAAGTTTCGCAATGAGTTCCCCGGCGACTATAAGCTTATAGCAATAGACCTTCATCATTTGCAACCTACCACACGTGTACTGTACGACCAGACCATATCTATAATCGATGATATTCCTACCATGGCCTCCAAAGTCTCAGACATTTTCTCCCATGTCCCGGATGAACTGACATCGGATGAAGAACAACTTTCAAAGCGAGAAAAGGAGATAGTAGCATTGGTAGTCAAAGGAATGACAAATAAAGAGATTTCTGAAAAGCTCTTCATCTCAATCCATACGGTCACCACTCATCGACGCAACATAGCCAGAAAGTTGCAAATTCACAGTGCAACAGGCCTAACAATCTACGCCATAGTAAACCACCTCGTAGACATCACCGACCTAAATCTATAGCACCTTCTCCCTCTATTCTGGAGCTTAATCTTAAGGATAATGCACGGCAGGCTTTCCCGTTTCCTTATCGAGTAGTCTTCTCTACTGAGAAGCCGAATTTCCCGAGTATTCCCCCCAATGAATAGTAGTGTCCATGGGAATAGGCTATCAGGCCGGCGTCTTCAAACCGGAATTTGCCGCTTTCAGTGTCGAGCCATCTGCTGTCGGCCCTGACGTTGATGACTTCGGCGATAAGCATGTCGTGGCTCCCTAAGTGCATTATCTCTTTGACTTTGCATTCTATGCTTAGAGGCGATTGCTCTATCGTCGGGGAGGATATTTTCTCCCCGGGAAGTGGCGTAAGCCCCGTGGCCTCCCATTTATTGATGTCACGACCGGATCGCACTCCGCAGTAGTCTACGGCTCGTACCATCTCTTCTGTGGTCAGATTCACAGTGAATTCCATCGTTCGGAGTATCTCCGTATACGAAGCCCGTTCGGGACGCACAGATATTGACAACATCGGTGGATTCGTGCATATTGTCCCTACCCATGCTATTGTCAATGTGTTCCATGTCTCTCTGCTGTCGCCGACGCTTACCAATACCGCCGGCACCGGATTCAGCATTGTGCCCGGTTTCCATGATATCTTCATGTCTGCAAATTTACGTATTTTATAGCTTATATGAAAACATAAAGCGAAGTGACATTGTCGTTGATTTTACATCCGGAAAGTCGCGATAATGGGTCGACCGGAAATAATTATTGAACGCTACTGTTCCATATAGTCGCTTCCAAAGCCTGACGTCCAGACGAGCTTCTGTCACATTGAAGGTGGCTACACTGTGATCCCCCTGTACATTTAACGTCCTGAAATTGATCCTCGCCAGATCGGTCCCCTCGCGATAGCCTCTCCATGAAAATAGTCGATAATATTCATTTGCTAACGATAAGGATAATAAATCCTTATGAACTACAAGATTTAGTCCGGCCTTGATGGAGAAGCCGGAGGCCCAGTTGTAGTTGCGCTCATCGGTGCGGTAATGGTCGGAGAGTATGCCTCCCAGGATGACTACGTTGGCATGAGCATACGCGTCAAATACCATCTTGCGGTGTTCTACATCCTGAAACATAAATCCTGCGCCTAGCGATGCAGGAATACCCAATTTGTAAGGCACTTTCTCAATCTGATCCAGAGTGTCAGAGTCGTAGAAGTCGAAATGCTGGTAGAGGCCGATGCTACCTCGACTACGATAATTGTCGAACAATTCACGGGCAAGGAGTCGTCCTTTGATTTGAAATTGTGTCAGAAAGGGCTGACTGCGCATTATCTGCATCTCTCCCTTCACGGTGAAGTAGTCGTACGGTTTTGTGGACTTTACTTCAAAGCGGTCGCCATATTCCATGTCTAATTGGATAGCCAACCCGGGATGGGTATGGCGGAAGAGTCCTTGGAATTCCAACAGCTTCATGCCTAAGCTCAGGCGTGCTGAGAAATTCGGCTTGCCGAAGACACGCCCCGGTGTGGAGGATGTACGCCAGGCTTGTCCGGTCACGATTCTGTTGAAGCTCCTTATCGGGTCAACTATAAATATGGCTGCCTCGCGACTGAAGCGTTCGGCTCCGGTGGTCCGATCGTCAATCAGTGCATCGGAGGCTCGAAAGAGAACTTCTCCAATTGCCGCCCCACCGATAGGGGTAGCAATGAAATCGTTGGTAGAGGGATACTCGCATTCCATGAAATACTCCCACATGAAGCTACCTCCGATGGCAAAGAGTTCCGATTGCCAGAAGTTGTAGCCGTTAGACCTTCCTGCATTATAAAAAAGACTACCATTGTAGGGATGGAAGAAGGTGTTGGTGCCGAGCTTGTCGTTGTCCCAGATGAATCCATGCTTGAAGTTCTCCTTTATCGAATTTAATGTGATATAGGCAAAGTCTCCCTTTTTGATGTATCTATCAAAGGCCCACAGTCCGATATTAAACCCCACTACTTCCCCTGAGGCTCTCCAGAAGTGTTTCTTGGAATAATAATTTAAGGAATCGATGGAGTCGGGAGGTTCCGGAGGGACTACGCTATGATGCATAGGAATCTGTGCACGTAGGGGAGAACTCGTGAGCATAGCCGAAATCACCATTAATAAGACAGTGAGCAATACCGGCATCGGTAGCCCGACGGCGCGGAGGTCAACGATTGTCCTATGGAGGTTTTCTCTTTTGGTGCTCATGGCAGTTCAGTTTAGCAGTTTCTATCCTTAGAGGATAGTGTGGATATAATGGTTTCGTTGTAATTATAACAATCGAATGCCAAAGTTGGATTAAGGAATTTTAATCTCGTCATAATGACAAAATGACATAATGACAAAATGCCAAAATGACAAAGGAGCCGACGGAATCTCCGTCAGCTCCTTTTTTATAAGATTTATAAGAATCCTTCTCTCATCTCTTAGGCTACACCTAAGTCAGAGAGGATCTTGTCGATATGTTGCTCAGCTGTCTTTACGAGTTCTTCGTACTGAGCTTTGTCGGTCATATTTTCGCGAACTTCGATGTAGAACTTGATCTTGGGCTCTGTGCCGGAGGGGCGAATAGATACCTTGTCGCCACTCTCGGTGAAGAACTGAAGTACGTTGCTCGTGGTCTGGAAGTTCAGTTTTGTCAGCTCGCCGGTCTTGAGGTTGCGGCAGTTGAGGTCGGAGTAGTCTTTGATGATTTCAACCTTGCTGCCTGCAAGTTCTTTCGGAGGATTCTCACGGAAGTTTTTCATCATGGCAATGATTTCGTCTGCTCCGGATTTGCCGGGACGTACTACGCTGACTCCACGTTCGCGACTGAAGCCATACTTGGCGTAGATATCTACTACGAGCTCGTAGAGGTTCAGTCCCTGTTCTGCTGCCCAGGCTGCAATCTCACACATCAGGGATATGGCGCTGACGCTGTCTTTGTCGCGGCAGAATGTCTCAGCCAAGAAGCCGTAGCTCTCTTCGCCGCCACCTAAATAGCGTGCTTTCCCTTCCATGTTGCGCATGACGTCGGCAATCCATTTGAAGCCGGTGTAGCAGTCGAAACATTCTACGTTGTTTGCATCGGCTATTCTCTTGATGGTCTCCGTGGTCACGATGGTCTTCACACAGTATTCATTCCCCTTGAGCAAGCCGAGTTCGGCGTTGCGGGTGATGATGTAGTAGAGGAACACCATGCAAATCTGGTTGCCATTCAGAAGCTGATAGTCTCCTTTCTTGTCGCGAACTACGACTCCGATACGGTCGGCGTCCGGGTCGGAGGCCAATACGATGCTTGCCCCGGTCTCTTTAGCGCGGGCGATACCCATCTCCATAGCATCCGGATTTTCCGGGTTGGGGGATTTTACTGTTGGGAAGTCTCCGCTCTGCACGTCCTGTTCGGGAACGTGGAGAATATCGTCAAAGCCCCACATCTTCAGCGAGTCGTACATCACACGCAGGCCGGTGCCATGAATCGGTGTGTAGACTATCTTCATGTCGTGGTGCTTCTTGTCGATTTCGGGACTCAGACTCAGTGTGTGGACATCCTTGAGGAACTCTTGGTCCATTTCTTTGCCAAGGGCAGATATCAGTTCTTTCTTCGGAGTGAATTTAATCTGACTGATATCTTTGATTGCATTGACGTATTCGATGGTCTCTACATCGTGGGGAGAAATCATCTGTGCACCATCGCTCCAATAGGCTTTGTAGCCGTTGTATTCCTTGGGATTATGGCTGGCTGTGATGTTTACACCACTCTGGCATCCGAGTTTTCGAATAGCGTAGCTTACCTCAGGGGTAGGCTGCGGTCCGTCAAATAGATATACCTTAATATCGTTGGCAGAGAAGATGTCGGCCACCAGTTCGGCAAATTTGCGCGAATTGTGGCGTACGTCGTGGCCTACTACCACGCTTATCTGCGGGAGTTCCTTGAAGCAGTCTTTTAGATAGTTGGCGAGACCCTGTGTGGCAGATCCTACAGTGTAGATGTTCATGCGGTTGGTACCCGCCCCCATGATGCCGCGGAGTCCTCCTGTGCCGAATTCAAGGTCTTTGTAGAATGCCTCTATGAGTTCTGTCTTGTCGTCGGAGTCAAGCATTGCTTGCACTTCCTTGCGAGTTTCTTCATCGTACTCAGGACCGAGCCACTTCTGTGCGCGCTCGATACATGTCTTTAATAGCTGGTCGTTGCTCATTGTATTTTGGGTTATTTATCTTTCTTGTCCTTATTTCTTAACGCTCCAATCTATTATTTTGTTTTGTCTTCTTCGCTATTTTTATGAGATGGACTCTTACTTTTTTATTGCCTGTAGAGGTGATGCGCTCGTATATATTTTTCTACTTCGGGATTTATTATGTCGGAGATATCTTCCCCTTGCTGTATCTTCTGTCGGATTTCTGTCGATGATATATCGTATCGGGCTACATTTTCTAAAATTTCTATCCTCCCTCTATTGGAGGATACGTTGGCTTCAATTTCTTCTTTTCCGATGGTCGCTCCCGGACGGGGATATACGATAAGACCGAATTCTGTGAGTATCGCCTCCGGCTCTTTCCAGCGGTGAAAGTCCTTGATGTTGTCGGCTCCTATCAGCATCCGAAATTCATGTTCCGGATAGGCATCCTTAAGTTTGCGCAAGGTGGCAATGCTATATGAGGGACGCGGTAAGCTGAATTCGAAGTCGCTGACTTCTACTCCTTCAATTCCTCGGGTGCTCAGCTCTGCCATTGCAAGCCTGTCGGCCTCTGAGCTTATTTTCTGTCCATCCTTCAGCGGATTCAGCGGACTCACAAGTAGCCAGGTCTTATCGGCAAGCTTCTGTTCTATTACGCTGTGGGCCACGGCGATATGGCCCCGGTGGGGTGGGTCGAACGTACCTCCGTAGATTGCAATTCTCATCTTCTCTATTCAGCCATCAACCATCTGCCTCAACTCAGGTGACAACTCGAGTTGAGAATGATATCCGATATTTGCTCTGAGGCGTTATCCAGGTTGTCGTTGACGACTACTACGTCATAGCTGTCAGCGAAACTCATCTCGTAGTCGGCTTTCGCAAGACGCTTCTCGATGGTCGCCTCGCTGTCAGTGCCGCGTCCGCGAAGTCGCCGCTCAAGCTCCTCTTTGCTCGGTGGCATTACGAAGATGGCTATAGCCTGAGTGCCATAGCGTTTCTTGATGTTGAGTCCACCCTTGACGTCAATGTCCATGATGAGATTTCTGCCCGTGCCTATGATGCGCTCTACTTCACTCTCCAGCGTGCCATAGCAAGTGCCCGGATAGACCTCCTCCCATTCTACAAACTTTCCCTCAGCGACCTTCTGCTTGAATTCCTCTTCGCTGATGAAATAGTATTCGCGGCCATTCTGCTCAGCTCCTCGCGGCTGGCGGCTCGTTACCGATATCGAAAATCCCAAATGTAGCTCAGGCTTGTCTATAATCTTGGATATGATGGAGGATTTGCCGGTGCCCGACGGTGCCGACAATATGATAATCTTCCCCTCCTGTTCGTTCTCTTTTCCCATAGCTATTTTATATTATGAACGCGATAATTCTCTCTTACATCTTACAGTACATTGAGAACCTGCTCTTTGATTTGTTCGAGCTCATCTTTCATTTCCACTACGAGCTTCTGCATGGAGGCATGATTGGATTTCGAACCTAAGGTGTTGATTTCGCGCCCCATTTCTTGTGCTATAAATCCTAATTTCTTCCCCTGTCCTCGTCCCATCGGGGTGGAATCCTCCCCTCCGAGTGTCTCTATAAAGTAGTTCATATGAGTGCGCAAGCGGAGCTTCTCTTCATTAACATCGAGCTTCTCAATGTAGAATATCAGCTCTTGCTCCAACCTCCCTTTGTCGTATTCTATGGTGTCCATATGGGCCAGTTGCTCCTCAAGACGCGCACGGATTCGGGGTACCCGCTCTGTCTCATACGGTTCCACTTCCTCCAGCCTGCTGTCGATAGCTTCGATCTTTTTCTTAAAGAAGGAGTAGAGCTTAGCTCCCTCTGCCTCTCGATAGCTTTGCAATGATCCAACGGCTTCTCTGACGGCCACCCTACAAGCCTCCAGGTCTTCATCACTCAGCGGCGTGGCCTCGGTATGCATAGCATCCGGCATACGAAGCAATAGGCTATACCAGTCTTTGGGCTCCCCGATACTGAGTTCGCTCCCCATCTGCTCAAATTCATTCTTATAATTGCGAAGCAACTCAATGTTGAGAGTGACGCTGCTATCACTTCCAATGTTTTCTACACTCACCGAGAGGTCTACCTTGCCACGCTCGAGCTTCTCGCTAACATAATTGCGAGTCTCAACTTCCGTCTCCTTCATGTAAGAAGGTATACGCATCGAGAAGTCAAACTGCTTGCTGTTCAATGATTTTATCTCAGCGATAAAACGTCGGTTCGTTGAGGAAGCACTCCCTCTCCCGAAACCTGTCATCGACATTATCATGGATATATATCTTTTATTTCGTTATCGTTATAGATAGTTATTTTTTTTGTCTCTATAGATAGGGAGAAGCCATATGCTCCCTGTTCCGACTGCAAATTTAGCAAGTTTTTTGGAAATTTTTCCCTTAGGTCTACCACTTTCCATTATTTTGCACTACCTTTGTGAGAAACACTTCAGATATATGTCCCAAGATTATTTACGTTCACGCCTTATCGGCATTACGGCCGTTGCCTCAGAGTTCTGCCTCGCCCTGGAGAATGCCCGCGAATCTTCGCGTGAGGATTTCCTTATTGCCGTGTCTTCTACGCTCCCCAAGATTTATCTTGAGTTCGCAGACTTAGTCCCGGAGTCTCCCCAACACTCTGATGAGGATTTAATCCCCCTCGAGGAGGAGTCTCCTCAGTATTTCCCATCATACGTTGATGAAGTTTACTATGACAGTATTCGCCGTGGCGTGGAGGCTCTCTTGGGGCCC
The DNA here is from genome assembly GCA_023667015.1 of Muribaculaceae bacterium. Lineage (GTDB taxonomy): Bacteria > Bacteroidota > Bacteroidia > Bacteroidales > Muribaculaceae > Lepagella. The sequence continues at coordinate 38,178 of JAMPAX010000005.1, forward strand.
GACGATGTTTTCCTCGAGACTTTCGAGGAGGATATGAAGTATAGCGACACCCCCATCGCGGCTTCCGTATCCGAATGTCTCGCCGATATATTCCAACCCCTATATAATTTTATCTCTGTAGTCAGAGATTCGCAGGGCGATAGTATTATGGAGGCATATATGCAATGTCGCGAGGATTTTGTCGCCTATTGGTCGCAAACCCTCTGCAACGTAATGCGTCCAATCAACAATCTTCGCTTCGGCCATTAATAAAGGAACTCATAAACTCACCAACCCAAATGATAAAAAGAATGCTTTCTCGCCTCGATGAGGCTTCGTGTAATTTCTGTGCGGTAGAGCTCATTCGCCGCGAACTCGATAATGCCGGATTTAAAGCTCTCGCAATGGAGGATTCCTGGAATCTTACTTCCGGTGGCAATTATTATGTTGTAAAAAACGATAGCGCTGTTTTCGCTTTCTCCGTGGGCTCAGCTCCTGCCGCTGATGCCGGTTTCAAAATTATTGCCGCCCATTCCGACTCCCCTTGTTTTAAACTCAAACCCAACCCCGAGATTATCGGTGATAATGGTCTTGTCTCTCTGAATGTTGAAAAATATGGAGGAGGAATCCTATATACTTGGTTTGACCGCCCCCTCTCTATTTCCGGACGCGTCATGACACGTGGAAAGGATCCTCTCCACCCTCAAACGCATATCATCGATCTGAAACGTCCGGTGGCAACAATCCCTCATCTCGCTATTCATTTCAACCGCTCGGTCAACGAGGGAAATCCTCTGAGTGTTCAGAAGGATATGAAGCCCGTAGTAGGATATTTCTCTCCCGATCGCCTCGATTATTTCAAAAGTCATGGAGGGGTAATCAAATGTCTTGTGGCAGATCATCTCGGTATTGCCCCCGAGGAGATTATTGCCTCTGAACTCTGTCTGTATCCGGCCGAAAAAAGCTCTATCGTGGGTATCGATGGCCAACTCTTCCAGTCAGCCCGCATCGATGACCTCAGTATGGCTTTTGCAGCTCTGGAGTCAATGTTGATTTCTGCAGGAACGTTCTACGAGGCTACTCGCGTAATGGCTATCTTTGACAATGAGGAGACAGGGTCGGGCACAAAGCAGGGAGCACATTCGCCTATATTGAAGGAAATTTTGCGTAGAATAGCCCTCTCATATCCCGGTGCAGCCGAGGATGCTTTCTCACGCGCCGTAGCTCATACCTTTATGATTTCTGCCGACGATGCCCATGCCTGGCATCCTAATTATAATGAGAAGTATGACCCCACAAACCATCCCGTAGTCGGTGGCGGCCCGGTCATCAAAATCAATGCCAACTGCAAGTATATGACCGATGCCTTTGGCGATGCTGTCTTCTCAGAACTTTGTGCTCAGACCGGTGTCCCGTGTCAGTATTTTGTCAATCACGCGGATGTTGCCGGCGGTAGCACTCTTGGTAATATCCTCACTTCCCAACTCGATATTCCCGGAGTAGATATGGGATGTGCAATCTGGGCTATGCACTCCGCTCGCGAGACTGCCTCTGTCTCTGACCTTGAAGACACCGTTAAGGTCTTCTCCCGCTTCTTTGGGGTTTGAGTCTTGTTTAAGAAGTGAAATTTTGTTAATTTTGCACTTCAATAGCGATTTTGTGCCAATTACTCTATAGTTGGCGCGATTTTTGCTCAAACTTTATTCGGCTCCCGGACGTTTTATCTCCGGTAGCTTTAATGAGATTTATCTGAAATTATTTATATCCCAAAACAATGAACGTAGAATTCACCAAACTCGACAATGTCCGCGGCGAAATTAAGGTTGCCGTAGTTGAAAGCGACTATGCCGACAAGGTTAAGAAACAACTTAAGGAAATATCCAAAAATCGTCCCGAACCGGGTTTCCGTCCGGGTCATGTCCCCGAAGGTATTCTTCGCAAAAAATACGGCGAGCCTGTGAAGTATGACGTTATCAACGATATCGTTGGCAACGCTGTATACACATATATAAAAGATAACAACATCCACGTTATCGGCAATCCCGTTCCCGAGAAGAATGATAAGTTCGATATCAAGGACACTGACTTCAACTTTACTTTCAAGGTCGGTATCGCCCCTGAGATCAATGTTAGGGCCGACAAGGATCTCCACGTTCCCTACTATACTATCGAGGTCTCTGACAAGATGATCAACGACCAAGATGAGGCTCTCCGTCAGCGTTACGGTAGCCAAGTTCCCGGCGAGGAGTTCGAACCCCGCGCTGTAGTAAAGGGTACTATTACTGAGCTCAATACTGATGGCTCCATCAAGGAAGATGGTATCCTCGTTGAAGATGGTATCGTTGCTCCTTTCTACTTCAAGTCTGAGGAACAACAGAAACTCTTCGAGGGTAAGAAGGTGGGTGATTCTCTGGTCTTCAATCCCGCCGCTACTTGCGATTCCAACGCTACTGAGCTCTCTTCGATGCTCCATATCGACAAGGGCGATGTAGATGCTCATCTTGGAGACTTCAAGTTCGATATCAAAGAGATTATCGTGCTCCGTCCTGCTGAGCTCAACCAAGAATTCTTTGACAGCGCTTTCGGTAAGGATAAAATCCACAATGAGAAGGAATATCGCGACGCTCTCCGCTCAATGCTCGCATCTCAGCTCCGTGGCGATTCCAACTATCGCTTCTCCCTCGATGCCCGTGAGGCTCTCCTCAAAGCTCTTGGCGAGATTGAACTCCCTGATGAAATTCTCAAGGATTTCCTCATCCAGTCCAATGATGAGCTCAATGCCGAAAATATCGACAAGGAATATGAGAATATCCGTCCGCAGCTCGTTTGGGAACTTGTTCGTGAGGCCGTAAGCAAGCAACTCGAAGTGAAGGTTGAGGAAGCTGATATCCTCAATACTGCCCGTATGATTTCAAGAAGCCAGCTTGCTCAGTATGGCATGGCCGGAGTCAACGATGAAATGCTCGACAGCTTCTCCCGCAGACTCCTGGATGATCAGAAGTCGAAAGATATGATCATCAATCAGACTGTAGACATGAAGTTCTTCGATGCTCTTAACAAGGCTGTCTCTATAGACAATAAAGACGTCACTGTCGATGAGTTCAACGCTCTGTTCACAAACCAGGATTAATCCCCCCTATTAGAAATACAGTTCCGGATGGCCGGGGGTCGTAACCCCTCCATCCGGAATTTTATTCACTCCTCTTTTTGTCCGCAAAAAGGTGATTAAACAGACTTTTTATGAAAAACGATTTTAGAAATTTTGCCGTCAATCATCTCGGCATGAGCTCTAATACGCTCGACTCTTATTCGCGGTTCTTGGATAAAAATTACTCCATGTCTGCCCCGACTCTCTCTACATCCCCTTCTGCCGATTATCTCAATCCATATATCCTTGAGGAACGCCAATTGAATGTCACACAGATGGATGTTTTCTCTCGTCTTATGATGGACCGTATTATCTTCATGGGGACACAGGTCTCTGACCAGAGCGCTAATATTATCCAAGCTCAGCTCTTGTATCTCGACTCGGTAGACCCCGATAAGGATATCTCTCTCTACATTAATTCCCCCGGAGGCAGCGTATATGCAGGTCTCGGCATCTATGATACTATGCAGTACGTCAACTCTGATGTCAGCACTATCTGCACCGGTATGGCCGCTTCTATGGCTGCTGTGCTACTCGTGGCCGGACAGCACGGAAAACGCTACGCTCTGCCCCATTCCCGCGTGATGATTCATCAGCCGATGGGTGGTATACAGGGCCAGGCCAGCGATATCGAAATCACTGCCCGCGAAATCCTTAAACTTAAGGAGGAACTTTATCGTATTATCTCCGACCATTCCGGACAACCCTTTGAGAAGGTGGAGCGCGACTCGGACCGCGACTACTGGATGATTGCCCGCGAGGCTAAGGAGTATGGTATGATCGATAAAATCCTCGAAAAGACTAAGAAAGACTGATGCCTACTCGCAAGAAACAAGATCTCAGATGTGCCATGTGTGGCACGTACGATACAGCTACAAATCCGGTATATAATATTGTGCAGGATCTTAACCTCTGTGAGGAGTGTATCCGCATGATAGACAATGCTCGTGATGCCGAACTTGCTGAGAAGAGCATAAAGAAGTCTGCAAAGGAAAAGAATTCTATACCCAAACCTAAGGCTATCAAGGCTTTTCTCGACCAGTATGTGATTGGGCAAGACAATGCCAAGAAATATCTTTCGGTGGCCGTGTACAACCACTACAAGCGCATTACCGGCGCAGTAAATGCCGATGATGATGTGGATGTAGAGAAGTCGAATATCATTCTCGTAGGCCCTACCGGTACGGGTAAGACTCTACTGGCTAAGACTATTGCTCGCCTGCTTGATGTCCCCTTCACAATTGTTGATGCTACGGTGCTTACCGAAGCCGGCTATGTGGGTGAGGATATCGAGTCTCTGCTCACAAGGCTTCTGCAGGCATGTGATTATGACGTCAAGAGGGCAGAAAAGGGTATTGTCTTTATCGACGAAATCGATAAAATCGCCCGCAAAAGCGACAACCCTTCTATCACACGCGATGTTAGCGGCGAGGGTGTGCAACAGGGGTTGCTGAAGCTCCTGGAGGGCTCAACAGTGCTCGTACCCCCTAATGGCGGTCGTAAGCATCCGGAGCAGAAGATGATTCCTGTGGATACCAAAAACATCCTGTTTATATGCGGCGGTGCTTTTGATGGTATCGAACGTAAAATTGCTTCCCGACTCAATACCCATGTGGTTGGCTACGGTCACGATGAGTCTCTCAAGAAGAAGCAACGAGACAATCTGATGAGATACGTGCTTCCTCAGGATCTGAAAAGCTTCGGTCTTATACCGGAGATTATCGGTCGACTGCCGGTGCTGACAAGTCTCGACCCGCTCGACAAACCTGCACTCCGCAGAATTCTTACAGAACCTAAGAATGCTATTGTAAAGCAATATAAACGTCTGTTTGAGATTGATGGGGTAGATCTCGAATTCTCCGAAGATGCCCTTGACTTGCTTGTGGACAAGGCCGTAGAATATAAACTCGGAGCACGCGGTCTGCGTAGTATCGTCGAAACTATTATGGTCGATGCAATGTTTGAGGTACCCTCCAAGAGAGTGAAGAAATTCATTGTCGATGCTGACTATGTCAGAGAGAAGCTCGCCTCTGCCCACTATGAAAAGATGACTCTCGCTGATTGATAGAAGAGAAAATTGGAACAAAAAAAATCGGAACTGCATTTTGTAAGTTCCGATTTTTTTGTTAACTTTGAATCTGAGAAAAGAATTCTCCTTTCTCTCTGTATTATTTTTTATCCTCTCAAACCTCGGAAATATTTTTCATCATGGCAGATTCATCTACTATTAAATCGGCGTTAAGACAATTTTTCGGCTTCGACAGTTTTAAAGGAAATCAGCTTCCGGCAATGGAAAGCCTGCTCGATGGCAATGATGTCTTCGTGCTTATGCCCACCGGTGGCGGTAAGTCGCTATGCTACCAGCTTCCGGCTTTAATGTCGGAGGGTACTGCCATTGTCATCTCCCCCCTTATTGCCTTGATGAAAAACCAGGTGGATGCCGTTCGTGCTTACTGTAGCGACGATTCTGTAGCTCATTTTCTCAATTCATCGTTGAATCGGGCGGCCATAGAAAGAGTGAAGAGCGATGTCTCCGCAGGACGCACTAAGCTCCTATACGTAGCCCCCGAATCTCTCACTAAGGAGGACAATATCAAATTCCTTAAGAATGTAAAGATATCCTTCTTCGCTGTAGATGAGGCCCATTGTATCTCCGAATGGGGCCATGATTTCCGACCCGAATATCGCCGCATCCGCCCTATAATCTCCCAGATTGGTATCCGCCCTGTCATTGCTCTGACTGCTACGGCTACTCCTAAGGTGCAACACGACATACAGCGAAATCTCGGTATGAATGATGCCAAGGTCTTCAAGTCAAGCTTTAATCGCCCGAACCTATATTATGAGGTAAAGCCTAAAACTCGGGATGTCGACCGCGAGATCATTCGCTTTATCAAGCAAAATGCAGGAAAGTCCGGTATCGTATATTGCCTTAGTCGTAGAAAGGTGGAGGAACTCTCAGAGTTCTTAAATCTCAATGATATTGCCGCCCTGCCGTATCATGCCGGTATGGATTCTGCCACACGTTCCGAAAATCAGGATGCCTTCCTGCAAGAGAAGGTCAATGTTATCGTGGCTACGATAGCTTTCGGTATGGGTATAGATAAGCCCGATGTTCGCTTCGTTATCCATTATGATATCCCTAAGAGCCTCGAAGGCTATTATCAAGAGACAGGACGTGCCGGTCGCGATGGCGGTGAAGGTCGATGCATTACTTTCTACTCCAATAAAGACCTCCAGAAGCTCGACAAGCTCATGCAGAGCAAAACCTCTTCCGAACAGGAAATAGGTCGTCAGCTCCTTGCTGAAACTGCCGCATACGCCGAATCTTCAATGTGTCGCCGTCGAATTTTGATGCACTATTTCGGTGAAAACTATGAGTCCGAAAATTGCGGGAACTGTGATAATTGCCTGCATCCCAAGCAGAAGGTCAATGCCTCCGAAGAACTGCTTTCTCTTATTGAAACTGTGGAAGCAGCAGGGGAGAGGTATCGTATGGACTATATCATTAATATTCTTATCGGACGTGCTACAGATGAGGTGAAAGCCGGTGGACATGATTCTCTCGAACTCTTTGGCTCTATCAATGATAAGGATGATAAGTTCTTGGCTACACTCGTAAACCAAGCCGTAATCTCCGGCTACCTTCTTCGCGATATTGAAAACTATGGCATACTAAAGCTCACCCCTAAGGGTCGTGAGTTTGTTGATAATCCCGGTGAGTTCTTTGTACTCGAAGATGCCGATTTCTCCGAAGCTGATAGCGAGTCGTATCAGCATTCTGTCGGCGCCGGTGCTACTGACTATGAACTCTTCGCAATGCTTCGCGATTTGCGAAAACATGTAGCCCGTAAGCATGACCTCCCTCCATATGTTATCTTCCAAGATCCTTCCCTCGAGGCCATGGCCACAACGTATCCTATCAATGTCGATGAGCTCCTCTCTATCCCCGGTGTGGGTGCCGGAAAGGCCAAACGTTTCGGCAAGGAGTTCGTAGAGCTCATAGCTCGTCATGTTGAGGAAAACGATATCATACGCCCGGATGATTTTAAGGTCAGACAAGTTGCCGACAAAAATAAGCTGAAAAACTATCTGGTCCAAGGTATCGACAGACGCCTGGATTTGCATGTCCTTGCAGAAGGTAGAGGACTTGAATTCGAAGAACTTATCTCCGAATTGGAGAATATTGTAGAGTCCGGCGTCAGAATAAACCTCGACTATTTTATAGACGACTTTGTGGAAGATGACGATCGTATGAAGGAGGTAATGGACTATTTCCGCACAATGGAGGAAGATGACGTAGAAATAGCCAAAGAAGACCTCTCCGATGACTTCGACGAGGATGAAGTCCGACTACTAAGAATAAAATTCATCTCCGAAATGGGAAACTAAAAAAAGCCGCAAAGCGGCTTTTTTTAGTTGATAGTTGATACAATTTTTCTCTTATCCCTTCGTTTTCTTAGTAAATATTAGTTTCGTTAAAGAAAAATAACCAACATTCCTGAAATGAACAATAAATTTCTGCTCGGCGCTGTTGTATTGGCCTCGGGCGCATTAGCTTGGGCCGCAAAAGATCCCGTTGTCATGACTGTCAACGGTGTTGATGTGCCCCTTTCGGAATTCGAATATCTATATAATAAGAATTCTCGCCAACAGATTGACCCTCAGTCTTTGAGTGAATATGTGGAAATGTTCAAAAACTACAAGCTTAAGGTGACTGACGCTAAGGAGGCCGGAGTCGATACTACCTCTGCTTTCAGAAATGAGATGAAGCAGTTCCGCTCTGAACTTGCAGCCCCTTATCTTGTGGATTCCGCTTTCCTCAATTCTTTGGTGGACGAGGCTTTCCAACGCTCTCGATATGAGGTGCCCGCAAGCCATATCCTTCTCTTTAAAACTAATTCACCCTCTCAGAATAAGGCGAACATCGCCCTTCTCGACAGTATCCGCGGCCTCCTTCTTAATGGTGCAGACTTCGCTCAGCTTGCCCGGCAATTTTCCCAAGATAGAGGCTCTTCCCTTAACGGTGGTGACCTCGGGTATATCGTTGCTAACAGATATCCCTACTCTTTCGAAACCGCTGTCTACTCCCTTAAGCCCGGAGAAATCTCAGAAATCGTAGAAAGCCCCATGGCTTACCATCTTATAAAAGTAGGGGGACGCCGTCCCGCCGCCGGTGAGGTCCTTGTCTCCCATATCATGAAGATGGCTCAGGCTTCCGATTCTCCTGAAAATCAGCTTGCTGCTAAGAATACCATTGATAGTATCTACAATGTATTGCAAGCTGACCCTTCTAAATTCGCTGAACTCGCAATGTCTCTTTCCGACGATCCCGGCTCGGCAGCTAATGGCGGTCGTCTCCCCTGGTTTGGCACCGGCAGAATGGTTCCTGAATTTGAGGCTGTTTCTTTCGCCCTTTCTCCCGGAGAGATATCTATGCCCGTGCAGAGTAAATTTGGCTGGCACATCATCCAAAAGCATGACTCCAAGCCTGCACCGTCACTCGAGGAACTGAAACCCTCTATTCTCAGAATTATCCAGCATCCTCAGGATGATCGCTCTTCGATAATCCGCAATCATCAGACTGCCATCCTTGCCAAGAAGCTGAAAGGTAAGTATACTAAGCAACTTGATGAAATCTCTCGCAATATCTGCCTCACCGGTCTCGACTCTGCTTTCTATCTGAAATACGAGTCTGAAGAGTTTGCCTCAACCCCTATCTTTACTATCGGCAAAAAGTCTTATCCTATCTCCGGCTTCATCCCCTCTCTGCGCCATCTGATACAAGATAATGGCCCCGAGGCTCAGAAAATGTTCTCTGAAATTCTCGACAGATATTACAACTCTTGCCTGGTGGACGCTGAGATAGACCGTCTGGAGGCTGAAGTGTCGGAGTATCGTAATCTACTGCATGAATACCGCGATGGCAGCCTCCTCTATGAGGCAAGTGTCAAGAACGTATGGGATCGCGCAGCTAAGGATACTGAGGGTCTTGAAAACTATTTTAAACAACACCGCGATGAGTATGCTTGGACAGAACCCAGAGCTAAGGGCTATCTCGTTCAGGCTAAGAATGACTCAGTAGCTCAGGAGATCAGAAAGCGTTATATGCAACTTGGTGCTGACACGGCTATCAATACTCTTCGCTCAGAGTTTAAGGGCGATATCAAGATTGATGTAGTCTTAGTGCCTCAGGGCGCCAATGCTATGGTCGACAATCTCCTATTTGCCGGCCCGCAGGCTCAGCCAACAGTGGCAGGCTTCGAGGCATTCTTCATGCTGGAACCTCGCACTATTATGGAACCTGAGGAGTTGGCCGACGTTCGCCCACAGGTTATCAGCGATTACCAGACTGAGCTCGAGCGCCAATGGATAGAGGCTCTTCAGGCTCGTTACCCGGTAGTCGTCAACGAAAAAGTCCTTAAGAAGGTCAAACCTATAGAATAATTGATAATTTATAGTTTATAGATATAAGTAGCTGTTCAATTTAAATTCAAACTTTCTGCTTGTTATTTTTGGCCATTTTCTCCCCTCTCATCGGTCATAATGCTCACATTATTCCCTCTTCGAGTGAAGAAACTGTCGCAAAAATAACCGCGCATAAAGTTTAAAGTAAAATCGACCATCTACTTACAATCAGGCTGACCATTATTTAATGATCAGTCTGATTTTTTTTGGCGATTTCCGGCCTTTATTTGTAGATTTTAACTACCTTTGTAGGTTGATGGAAAGGATATCTTTTGACATTCGTCTTTTTCGGCGATTGGCTTCCTCTGCTACTCCGGTGGCGCTGATGTGTAGTTCTTTGTTGGCCGGATGTTCCCACAGTGCTGATGATAGTGTTGTGGAATCTTCTGATGTACTCCTTTCCCTCGGCGATTCTACTCTCTTCCTCCAAGATGTGACTGCCAAGATTCCTCATGGCTTATCTGCAGAGGATAGTACCGAACTTTTTGACAATATAGTCAGAAATTGGCTCGAATCTCAACTGTTTTCTTCCTTAGGGGAGGAAAACCTGCCGGATATGGAGAGAATAGATCGACTGACAGAAGATTACCGCAATCGTCTCATCGCGGAGTCTTATCGCCAGAACGTCCGCCGGGCGGCTTCTCGGGATGTCTCGGAGGAAACGGTGCGTCAGTATTACGACTCCCATGCTGAGGAGATGACGCTTCAGGCTCCTATCCTTAAGGGATTTTTCGTAAAGGTTAAGGCCGATGCCCCCAACCTTGACAGAATTCGTGCCTGTGTGGAAAATGCTTCACCAAAGGATATTGACCGCTTGGAGTCTTTTGCCGGCTCAGACAATGTGCAGTTTGCTTTCTTTGGAGATAAGTGGGTGGACTGGGCTCAGGTGGCCTACAGGATTCCTTATCATTTCGAAAATCCGGAGGCGTTTCTCTCCGTTAATAAGTTTTTCGAGACTTCTTCCGGTGAATATCTCTATTTAATGCATATCTCTTCATATCTGAAATCGGGAGAAAGGATGCCTTTCGATTATGCTTATCCGATAATCGCTGAGAATCTCTCGTCTCAATCGGAAGCTGACTATGAAAGGAGTCTCTACGCTTCTCTTCTCCGGAAGGCTCAGCGCGATGGACGTCTGAAACTAAGTGGCTATTCTAAGCTCCCTATTTGACTGGAGATTTTATAATAGATTTTATAATAGACCTTATAATAGACTTTATAATAGACCTTTTAATAGACTTTATAATAGACTTTATAATAGACTTTCAATAGAATTTAAATAGATTGTAGTTGTGAAATTAAGAAATATAACCTTCCTTGCAGGATTTGCTGCAGCTGCTGTGGCTGTCGTGGCTCTCGCGGCTCCTAAGAAAAATGTTGTTGATGAGGTTGCTTGGATTGTTGGTGACCAAGCCATCTTCCGCTCTGATATCGAGGCGCAGTATCAGCAGATGCGCTCTGAGGGTATAAACATCCCGGGTGATCCATACTGCGTACTTCCTGAGCAGATGGCTGTGGAGAAACTCTTTCTTCATCAAGCTAAGATTGATACCATTGAGGCTCCGGAAGGTCAGGTGCAATCTTCTGTGGAGCGACGTATCAATTATTTCATAGCCGGACTTGGTAGCCGCGAGAAGGTGGAGGAGTATTTCCGCAAGCCGATGCCGGCTCTGCGTGAGCAGCTCTTGGAGATGATGCGCAATAATTACATCGTAGAGCAGGTGAAGTCTAATCTTACGAAGGATGTCAAGTCTACTCCTCGCGATGTACGCAATTATTTCGATAATCTACCTGCCGATAGTGTCCCATTTGTACCTATGCAGGTGGAAGTACAGACGATACAATTTCTCCCGGCTATCCCCCGCCAGGAGATTGAAGATGTAAAGGCTCGCCTAAGAGATTTTACGGACCGTATCAACAAGGGTGAATCAAGTTTCGCTACTCTCGCTATCATGTATTCTGAGGATGGCTCAGCTATGCAAGGTGGTGAGCTCGGTTTTCATAATCGTGCTGACTTCGTGCCGGAGTTCTCAAATGTGGCTTTCAATCTCAATGATCCTAAGAAGGTGTCACGAATCGTTGAAACTGAGTTCGGCTACCATATTATCCAGCTAATTGAGAAGCGTGGTGAGCAGGTCAATGTCCGTCATATCCTGTTACGTCCGAAGGTCAATGCTACTGATCTTTCAGCAGCTGTGGCCAGACTCGATTCTGTGGCTACCGATATCCGCGATGATAAGTTTACTTTTGAGGAGGCTGCCAGAGTGCTCTCGCAGGATAAGGATTCGCGCAACAATAAGGGTATCCTTGCTAATCCCAAGACGGGGTCGTCTCTGTTTGAAATGCAGGATCTTCCCCCCGAAATTGCTTCTCAGATTCAGAACCTCCAGCCCGGTGAGATGTCGAAGGCTTTTATCATGAAGGATGAGGCTAAGAACCGCGACGTTGCTATTATTGTCAGACTTAAACAAAGAATCCCGGGCCATCGCGCTAATCTTTCTGAAGACTACAACTTGCTTAAACAGATGTATGAAGCCTCTGAAGCTGAACGTATAATCAAGGATTGGATAGAGAAAAAAATTAAGGAGACATACATCCGTATTGAGGATGGCTGGGACGGGTGTGAGTTCCAGTATGAGGGCTGGATCAAGTAATAAAATTTCAGCTTTGCTGAAATTTTATTACTTGATAGGAGATAGGAGATAGGAGATAGGAGATAGGAGATAGGAGATAGGAGATAGGAGATAGGAGATAGGAGATAGTAAATATTTGATACTACTTCATAACTCATAACTAATACTTAACACATAATTATGTCGGGGTCGTATCTTGGTAGAAATCTTATTTCTTGGTTGGTGCTTGCCATTTTCTTCGTCGCTTCGGTTGGAGTGGCCAACTCTGTGGCTCAGCAACGTAAGCCTGCTGCCGCTCAGAATAAAAAGAACTCTCGTCCGGGAGTTCAGCCCGACCCGTTCCATCGCCCGAATCCTACGGTCCCCATAAAGCCTACTATTCCCGGTGCTAATAGATATCAGCAAAATCGTGTCTTCCTTGAGCAGGCCGATTCTCTGTTCAAGAGTCCCGGTGATTTCTCAGGTAGACAGATTGTCAGTGGCAACGTGGTGTTCCGACAGGGTGGTATGTGGATGTATTGTGACTCTGCTTATTATTACGCTGACCTGAACTCTATGGATGCTTTCGGACATGTCAAGATGACTCAGGGCGACACTCTTTTCGTGTATGCCGACAAGGTGTTCTACGATGGTGTGTCTCGCCTGGCTCGCCTCAGATGCGGTCCGTCGCAACCTTCTGTAATCCTAAAAAATCGACGAGTTACTCTAACTACGGATTCTCTTGACTATGACCTGAATTTGTCGGAGGGTTGGTATAATTATGGAGGTAGGCTTGAAGACGATATTAATACTCTCGATTCTCGTATCGGCCGATACAATACCCGCTCTAAAGATGCTGAATTCTTCTGGGATGTGGTGCTCGTAAACCGTAAGGATGGTTATCAACTTCTCTCTGATACTCTATACTATAATACAGCAACCCACCTGGCAAGAATCGTCACCCCTACCAGGATTTTCGGGGAGAATGATACGATCATTACTTCATCGGGTACGTACAATACTGTCACCGGAAATGCTGACCTCTCAAGCCGCTCGATGATCGTACATCGTGACTCTGCCGGAAATGTCACTACTCTCTTCGGTGATTCTATCGTATACGATAAGATTTCTCATATTTCTCGTGCTTTCTCTTTTGGTAGGTATAGCAATAAGAAGTCGCTACCAATGGTGCTGACGGATACGGCTCGAAATTCTATCCTTATTGGTGGCTACGGGGAATATAACGATGCTACTCAAGAGGCTCTCGCCACTGATTATCCCCTTCTTAAGGAGTTTTCTACCGGCGATACAATCTATTTGCGAGCTGATACAATCCGTACTTTTGTGCTTCAGACTCTTCCCGATTCTGCTACTTTAAATGATTCTGTCATCGCTAATTTGTCTTCTCCTCAACTTAACCGGCCTAAGAGCTACCATGTTGCCAAGGCCTATCCCCGTGCCCGTTTCTTTAAGCAGGATGTGCAGGGTATTGCTGATTCTATCACTTTTGTGGAACTCGATTCTATGGTCTATCTGAATCGTGGTCCCATTGTATGGAGTGGTGAACGTCAGATTTCGGGCAATCAGATAGATATCCATCTTATTGACTCTACTGCCGATTGGGCTCGGTTGCCAAACTATGGCCTAATGATGGAGCATGTAGATGAGGATTTCTATAATCAGCTCTCTGGAAAGAGAATCCTTGCTTTGTTTGAAAATAATAATCTTCACCATATGGAGGTTGAGGGTAATGTTCAGACTATTTTCTTGCCCCAAGAGAATGATTCTACTTTCAATCGCCTTGTGTCTGCCGAGAGTTCGAATCTTACGGCTGACCTTACCGACCGTCAAATCGATAAGCTTAAAATGTGGCCGGAGGTGACGGGTGATTTTACCCCTATATTCCTCGTTAAGAAGTCGCAGAAGTTACTTCCGGGAGCTGCTTGGCATGGTGACCTCCGTCCGGAACGTGTATGGATTGATACCCGTTGGTCTTGGAGTGATGACCTCGGTGAGGTTTCCCCGGCTCTGGAGGAGTATTTCCGTAATATCCACGCCGATCGTCTTTCAAATAAGTCTGCCCCATGAACGATATTATTCATCTTCTCCCGGATTCTGTTGCCAATCAGATTGCTGCCGGTGAGGTTATTCAGCGTCCTTCTTCGGTCATTAAGGAGCTTGTGGAGAATGCTGTTGATGCCGGAGCTACGGATATTCAGGTGTTTATAAAGGATGCCGGAAGAACTCTTATCCAAGTGGTCGACAATGGAAAGGGGATGTCTCCTACGGATGCTCGTATGGCCTTTGAACGTCATGCTACTTCGAAAATCCGCCGGGCTGATGATCTTTTCTCGTTGCATACTATGGGTTTTCGCGGTGAGGCTCTCCCTTCTATTTGTGCTATTTCGCGCGTGGAGTTGAAGTCAAGAAGGGAAGAGGATGCCGTGGGTACCTCACTTATTATCAACGGCACGGCTGTCGAGTCGCAGTCTCCAACGGTCTGCGATAAGGGTACCAACATTATGGTCAAGAATCTGTTCTATAATGTCCCGGCTCGCAGAAAGTTTCTTAAGAGCGATAATGTGGAGCTTGCCAATGTCATGAGGGAGTTTGAAAGGCTTGCTCTGGTCAACCATAATATTCGTATGGGTATCGACACGGGTTCACGCTCTTTGCAATTAAGAGCCGGCTCGTTCAAGCAGCGTATCACGGAGTTGTGGAAAAACAATCTTTCGCCCCAACTTCTCCCCGTGGAAATCGATACGGAGATTGTGAAGGTCTCCGGTTTCATTTCTCGCCCGGAGTTTGCGCGTCGTCGCAATGCTTTGCAGTTTCTGATTGTCAACGGTCGTAATATGGTCCATCCTGTGTTCCGAAAGGCTGTGATCTCGTGTTATGATTCTCTGATTGCTCCAGATACGCTCCCATGTTTCTTCTTGAAGTTTGAGGTGGATCCGGCATCTATCGATGTGAATATCTCTCCAACTAAGTCGGAGATTAAGTTTGAAAACGAACACGATATTCGGCCGCTTCTCGTTGCTGCTGTCAGAGCTTCTCTGGGTAAGAATGCAGCTGTGCCTTCTATTGATTTCGATGCAATTCCTGTGGAGGTCAATCCTCTCTCCCCGGGTGAGCAACCCCATGATATCAATGCGGGGCTGACTCCGGGGTATAATCCTTTCAATGTTTCTACCCCCAATTCAAGAGCTTCGAGCAGAACTTCGCGCGGCTCTTTTAGTAGCAATCCGGGCGTGAAAAATTGGGATGCTCTCTATTCGCAGTTTATTAACGAGTCCAGAAGCAATGCTCAGTTGTCGCAGACGACTCCGGATTCTCCTACTATCCCTGAGTTTGATGCTAAGGATTCTGTATCTCCTATATGTATGCAATATGCTCTGAAGTATATTGTGACTTCTACGAGTGATGGCATCCTGATTATTGACCAGCATCGTGCCCACGTGAAGATTCTTTTTGAGGAGTTTCTCAGCAAGACTTCTTTGGGTGTGAATGCTTCGCAGCGGAGTCTCTTCCCGGAGGTGGTCCATCTTGACGCTATGCAGGCTGAGGCTCTGAGGGAGGTTAAGTCGGACTTGGCTAAGCTCGGCTTTGTTCTCGAGCCGGCTGCAAATGATTCTTTCTTGATTGTTGCAGCTCCCGATTTAGGTAGGAATGTCAAGGCTGTAGATGTGGTCTTGAAGGTTCTCGACTCGGTATGTGAAGACTCTTCTTCCTATGGTAAGGATGCAACGCTCGGCGATGAGGTAGTTTTGCGGCTCGCACTGATTGCGGCTCGCACGGCAGCCATTGAAAGGGGGCGTCATCTCTCGGAAGTAGAGATGGAAAACATAGTAAGTCGACTTTTCCGTCTCCCCGACCCATCTCTGACCCCCAACGGCAACCTAATCTACTACACCATCAACGAATCCCGTATCGAATCCCTCCTAAAATAAAATAAGTTTCAGCTTTGCTGAAACTTATTTTATTATCGGCCGGAGGTGACGATCTCTTCGCGTAGGCGGCTGTTGAAGTCTTCCGCGTTTAGAAGGTCTTCTATCGTCAGGTGCATGCGATAACGCCAGTAGTGGCACGGGTTGGCCGGCTCGTTGATCTGCTCTTCTTGTGGCTTCTCTCTGCGAAGTACTCCGTCTTGCGACAGCCAGTCCTGTATCGGGAGTATACACAACATCGATGGACTCTCGAGATGCATTCTTACAATCTTCTCACATATCCATGGCTCAGCGAAATAGGGCGCTGCCCCTCCTTCATGAAGCACGTTGTTGAAGTAGCGCTGGCTGAGCTCGTGGTCAGTCTCCCACCAGGCACGTATGCCCGGCATGTCGTGGGTCGAGGTGGTACATACGCTATAGTAAGGATAGGTCCAGGTGTCGCCGAATTCTACCTTCGGATCTTTCGGCATCCTCTGAATCTCCAGGGCGAGTATCTCCTGTCGGTGCATGACATCGGGTACGCAGTCTGGAATCATACCCAGGTCTTCAGCACAACAGAGCATCTTAGTGCTGTCGATCAGCGGCGGAAGCTTCCACATAGCCCTACCCTCCCAGAAGTCGTTATGACGATGGTAGAAGAAGTCGTTGTAGAGTCGGTTGAAGTTGTATTTTTCGTAGTCATTAAGACAGCGATATTGATAGGTGTACTGAGCCGTGATGCGCGGATGATAGTGCCCGCGAATGGCGGGGTCTTCAATGAAGAGTACATCGTCGAGCAAACCAAGCAGGCCGTTCTTTATGCGCACGTTTTCATCCGTCTGGTCAAGCACTGCAAAGTGGCGTTCTATTTTCGCTTGCGTATTGAGTTCCTCTTTCAGTCGGTAGCGGCCATAACCATCTGATTCCAGATAGCGGGACTTGGCAGTCTCTGTGGCGTAGCCGAAGAAGTCTGTGAGCATCCATTCTAAGACCAACGGACGAGTCTGAGTCTCAGGGTCTATCCAGAAGTCATAGCTATTGCGGAGTTCCTCTGCGGAGTAGGGGAGGGCAGGGTTGAAGTATCCCAATAATCCGTGGACTGCATCCAGGGGAATTTGCCATATTCTGAAGAAGCCGAGAATATGGTCTATACGGTAGGCGTCGAAGTAGTCGGCCATCTTGATAAAGCGTGTCTTCCACCATTGGAAGCCGTTTTTTGCCATCTCTTCCCAGTTGTAGGTCGGGAAGCCCCAGTTCTGACCGTTGATGGAGAAGTCATCGGGTGGCGCTCCGGCTTGTGAGTCCATGTTGAAGAGGTGGCGATTTTCCCAGGCATCGGCGCTGTAGCGTCCTATGCCGATAGGTATATCTCCTTTGAGTACAACTCCATGCAGATGGGCATAATCGCGAGCTTCGCGAAGCTGACGGTCAAGATGATATTGCACATAGTAGTAGTAGCCTGCCTCTTCGCTATGCTCTTTCAAGAATTTGTCTACCTCTGAGGCGTCATATCGGCTGAGGCTCTCCCATTTGTCGTTGTCGGGGGTACCGTTCAGGTCGCGCAATACGCTCCAAGCGGCGTATCCCTTGAGCCAACGTTCGTTGCCTTTGACGAATTCTTTATATGAGTCGAGGGCACTTGTGGCCTTTCCATGTTCGGCATATAGCTCATGCATGTATTCTTCCTTGGCAGCGGTGACCCGTTCGTAGTCTATTTGGGTGAGCTCGTTGAGTTCACGCCCGAGATTGTCATAGTGGGCACGGCGGTCGGGTTTCGAGAGGATGCCGGCGTTCTGCAGGCGCAGATACATAGGATGCAGGGCAAATGCGGAATTGGCACTGTAGGGATAGGAGTCCGTCCAGTCACGGAGCTTGGTAGTGTCGTTGACAGGAAGGAGCTGTACAATTTTTTGATTTGTGGCTACTGCCCAGTCCACAAGCCGTTTGAGATCCATAAAGTCGCCAACTCCGAAGTCGTCATTGCTTCGAAGCGAGAATACGGGTACTGCTGTGCCGGCTCCTTTCCAGTTGCCGAAGGGGGTATGCAGTCGCAGTCCTTCTACTACGATCTGTTCATCTCCTCTGGTGGGCTGTATGCCGAATATTCTGTTGTCGATATTCTCCCAGGCTTTGACCTTGGTTTTCCCTATTTTCAGGCTCTCTTTGTCGACAATTATGAATTTATATTGGAAGGGGATGTGCACTTCATTCAGGGGAATGTTAATCTCCCATTCGGGGTAGTGGGCATCGTTGAGGGCTACAGCGTTGTCGGGATTCCAGTTGCCAAGCCATTCCCCTTCGCCACATATTGCTACGACTTCATCGGGCCCTACCAGTGGTGCCCATAGTCGAAGATTGGCTGTGCCGGGTTGGGGATCAAGCTCGCGGTCGCGGAAGCGACGGTTGAGCATCCCTTCGGTGAAGGCTGATGAGTAGAAGGGTTTGTCGGTGGGCATATCTTGCCAGGAGTCGAAGATATTGTAGAAGCCGATGCCTTGTCCGGCCTCAAACCGATGTGGCTCCCCCCATTCAAATCTCCATTCCCGCCCGGGTGCCTTGACGATAAAGGTGTAGGTGAAACTCCTGACTGTTGCCGGAAGACTCACCTCCAGCTCCCATGTGTCGGGTCCTGTCAGCGTCATCTCTTTGGTCTCTGAGATGTCGCCTCCTCCCAGACTGGGTATACTCCCCGATAGGTGTAGGGTCTCTCCCCAGTTGGTGTGGTAGTTTATATGAAACCTGATTTTCATGTAGTATTTATTTAGTTAATTTTCTTTTGTGATTCAATGAGATAGGTAGTTCTTGGAAAGCTATCTCATTAGCCGCAACGTGAGGTGCCGCAATTTTTGCATATCAGGCACCCTTCTTGGTAGACGAGTGATTCTGATCCACAGTTGGGACATTTCTGACCCTTGGCTTCGGTGCCATTGGGCAGGTATTTTTTCAGCGCCCGTTCTACGCCGTTTTTCCAAGTATTGATATTCGTGGAGTCTAATTCAAGACTGCCTACGAGCTTTATTACCTGGTCGATGGGCATACCATAACGCAATACTCCCGATATCAGCTTGGCGTAGTTCCAGAATTCGGGATTGAATTTCTCGCTGAGTCCTTCGATGGTGGTCTTATAGCCTCGCTTGTTGATAAACTGGAAGTCGTAGCGTTTCTTGCCCTCTTCGTTTTGTGCTTTGATTATCTTGCCATGGGATACGCTCTTGGGGCAGAAAATGCCGTCTTCGTCGTCGGCAAGTCCGGTGAAAATCTCGTAGGGCTTCCCATCGGCAAGTCCCACAAAGGCAATCCATTTCTCTTTGTTGTTCTGGAAGCGTACGATGTCTGCCTCCAGTTCGGTAGGTCGCTTTACAATGTGTTCGGGATTGGCTATCAGATGCTCCGGTTCTTGCTTGGTGACGCTTTCCAGAACGTTGTTGCGCGACCCGTCGCGATATACCGTACATCCCTTGCATCCTGCTTTCCAGGCTTCTACGTAGAGCTGACCCACGAGCTCTTCGCTTACATCAGCAGGAAGGTTGATAGTGACCGATATACTGTGATCCACCCATTTCTGAACCGACCCCTGCATACGTACTTTCTCCAGCCAGTCTACGTCGTTGCTCGTTGCCTTGTAGTAGGGGGATTTCTTTACGAGCTCTTCTATCTCTTCGGTGCTCATCTTGTCGTTGCGCTCTATGCCAACGGCTTTCATCCAGTCGAGGAATTTGTGATGGTAGACAATGAATTCTTCGAATGCGTCACCTACATCGTCGATGAAGTCGATGCTGACGTTCTCATCGCTGGGATTGACTTTGCGACGCCGTTTGTAGACGGGCAGGAACACGGGCTCCAATCCACTCGTGGTCTGTGTCATTATTGATGTGGTTCCGGTCGGTGCGATGGTCAGACAGGCAATATTGCGTCGTCCTTGTTTCTGCATCTTTTCATAGAGTGCAGGATTGGCTTCTTTCAGTCGCTGTATGAACGGATTTGACTCTTCGCGACGTGCATCGTAGATTTCAAACGCTCCGCGTTCTGCAGCCATGTCTACGGAGGCTCCGTAGTAGGCCAGTGCTAAGGCTTTGTGTACTTCAGTGGAGAAGGCTGTGGCTTCCGGAGTGCCATAGCGGTAGCCTAAGGCAGCGAGCATGTCTCCTTCTCCCGTGGTGCCGCATCCGGTACGCCTCCCTTTGAGTGTTTTTGTCTTAATTTTCTGCCAGAGGTGGAGCTCTGTCTGCTTCACTTCTGCCGTCTCCGGATCAGTAGCTATCTTGGATATTATCTTGTCGATTTTCTCCATCTCCAGGTCGATAATGTCGTCCATGATTCTCTGGGCACTGCGCACGTGAGCTCGGAATTTATCGAAGTCGAACCTGGCCTCCGGTGTGAAGGGGTTGTCGACATAGCTATATAGATTGATGGCTACGAGTCGACAGCTGTCATACGGACACAGGGGTATCTCTCCACAAGGGTTGGTGGAGATGGTCTGGAAGCCAAGGTCTGCGTAGCAGTCGGGCACTGATTCGCGCGTAATTGTGTCCCAGAAAAGTACTCCCGGTTCTGCACTCTTCCAGGCGTTGTGCACAATCTTCTCCCAGACTCTTCTGGCATCTATATCTTTTGCACTTTCCGGAGTCTTTGAATCTACGGGGTATTGTTGACGATAGTTTTCGCCTTTGACGGCCGATTGCATGAAGGCGTCATCGATTCTTACGGAGACGTTGGCCCCGGTGACTTTCCCTCCTTCCATCTTGGCGTCGATGAATTGCTCAGAGTCGGGATGCTTGATGCTGACGGTCAGCATCAGCGCTCCGCGACGTCCATCCTGTGCTACCTCTCTGGTGGAGTTGCTGTAGCGCTCCATGAAGGGGACAAGGCCTGTGGAAGTCAGCGCGGAGTTCTTCACGGGTGTACCTTTCGGTCGGATGTGGCTAAGGTCGTGGCCTACACCGCCGCGACGTTTCATTAGCTGTACCTGCTCTTCATCAATTTTGATGATTCCGCCGTAGCTGTCGGGCTTGCCGTCGAGGCCGATGACGAAGCAGTTGGAGAGTGACCCTACCTGAAAGTCGTTGCCGATACCGGCCATGGGGCTCCCTTGCGGCACTATGTATTTGAAGTTCTGAAGTAGTCCGAAAATCTCTTCTTCATCCATCGGATTGGGATACTTCAGCTCTATGCGGTGGAGCTCACGTGCTATGCGATGGTGCATGTCGTCGGGTGTGAGTTCGTAGATGTTTCCTTCGGAGTCTTTCAGAGCATATTTGCTGGTCCAGACGCGGGCTGCGAGCTCGTCTCCCTTAAAGTAGTCCAGGGAGGCGGCATACGCTTCGTCGTAGGTATATTTCTTTGACATTGTATCGTTATAAAAATTTTTTATCTTTTAGCAATTTGATGGCTCCTACGGAGTATTCTTCGTTCATGGCTCGTGGGTATCTGACTTCGGCAAATACCTGTGCGAGGTTCTCTTTTCCATTCTCTTTGACGTAGCCGGGGTTGGGGCCGTAGCTCTCTTTTTCTTTGAAGAGCTCTAAGATTTCTTTGTCGCTGAAGTGCGGATAGCGACCATTCCCTACGATAGCCTCCAGTCCTAAGCGCTCGGTTTCTTCTCCCTCTTCGGCGGGCCACCCTAAGGCGATGCAGGCTACGGGGACTACGAGCTCCGGAAGCTCTAAGAGTTCGGATATCTTGGGTGCATTGTAGCTGACGGTGCCCAAATAGCATGTGCCAAGCCCCTCTTCTTCAGCTATGGTCACTATCTGCTGGGAGAGTATCATCGCGTCGGCATAGGCCGACTGGAAGCTCAGAAAGTTGTTGAAACCGGCATCGGCTCCACGCAATTTACACCAGCGAGTAAACCTATAAAAGTCCGCACATATTGTCAACAATACGGGGGCTCCTGTAGAGGCCGGCTGCCGAAAATGGCATGCTTCAAGCTCTGAGCGCTCTGTACCGGCTCGATTCACGATTACCGTATACAACTGCATGTTGCCTGTCGTTGGCGCTTTCATTGCTTTGCGCAGTATGTTGTTAAGCTGAGCATCGCTGACTTCTTTGTCGGCAAAGTGGCGAATACTGCGTCGACCGGTGAAATAGTCTTGTCCCATTTTTGTCTGTTTGCTATCTAAATGATTTTATTACTTTGCTGACTACACCCCATACTATGAAACTATCGTCCGGGGTAATCTCAAACGATGGAAAGTCGGGATTGCCGGGACGTAGCCATATGCGCCCATCGTCTCGCTCTTCCAAGTCCAGATATTTCATGGAGAATTCTCCATTGATATAGGCTACGACGATGTCGTTCTGTCGCGGCTCTAGACTGCGGTCGATGACGATAATATCTCCCTCATCTATCCCCGCTTCTATCATCGATTTTCCTGCTACGCGTGCGTAGAACGTGGCTGATGGATGCTCGATAAGCTCCCGGTTGAAGTCCAGGGTCTTATCCATATAGTCCTGTGCCGGACTCGGAAAGCCCGCGCGAATACCGGAGTCTGCATAGGGGAGGTCCAGGATGGTCCCGAAGCTGCCACTGAATATCTGAAGTTCGTCCATTATTTTGCAAATATAATCTATTTTTTATAATTTTCCGCTCGGTTTTGTTCCTATTTTTTATTCTTATGCATGCCCTGGTTGATTGCGATAATTGTTTCTGCTCGTGTGAAAGGGTCTTCCGGCCTGACCTTGAGCATAGACCAATCGTTGTCCTTTCGAATAATGATGGTTGTGTCGTGGCTCGCTCTGCGGAGGCTAAGGCTCTCGGTGTCCCGATGGGTATGCCATATTTCAAACTCCTTGATCAGTTCCCAAATTCAGGTATTGTCGCTTTTTCTTCGAACTATGCTCTATATGGAGATATGTCTGCTCGTGTGATGTCTATCCTTAGAGAGGCTGCCCCGGATTTCCGTCAGTATTCTATCGATGAGGCTTTCCTCGATTTGGATGGTCTTCCTGTGGAGTCGCTGAAGTCTTGGGGGGAGAATCTCGCTCGCAAGGTCAAAAAATGGACCGGTATGCCGGTAAGTATCGGTATCGCTCCGACTCGAACTCTCGCTAAGGTGGCTTCCCGTTTTGCTAAGAAGTTTCCCGCTTATAATAAGTGTTGCATTATTGATAATGAGGAGCGCAGAATTAAGGCACTGTCATTGACTTCGGTGTCTGACGTTTGGGGTATCGGCAGGCGTATAAGTCGCCGTCTCTGTCTCGATGGTATTCTGACGGCTGCTGATTTTGCGGCTAAGCCACGCCTATGGTGTAAGGCCAATTTCCATATCCCCGGGGAGCGTACGTGGCTCGAACTTAATGGAACCCCGGCTATTAATCTCGATGA
The DNA here is from genome assembly GCA_023667015.1 of Muribaculaceae bacterium. GTDB lineage: Bacteria > Bacteroidota > Bacteroidia > Bacteroidales > Muribaculaceae > Lepagella. The sequence goes on from JAMPAX010000005.1 coordinate 61,635, forward strand.
TTTCTACTCCCCTAAGAAGAGTATCATGACTTCCAGAAGTTTCCCCAATATGATTACGGAACTGCAGGATTTGACAACACATGTGGCGAATTTCGCCTCCAGATGTGCCGTAAAGCTCCGACGACAAAACTCTGCGTGTTCGATGCTGACTGTATTTATCGCCTCGAATGCGTTCCGTCCGGATCTCGACCAGTTTTCGAATTCAGGCTTTTATGTGTTCCCTACTCCGGTATGCTCCACTCAGGAGATTGCCAAGGCTGCCTGCGGTGTTCTCAAAGCTATTTTCCGTCCGGGGGTATTCTATAAGCGTGCCGGTGTTATGATATCTGAGTTTTCTGCCGCTAATGCTGTGCAGCCTGACATTTTCTGGTTTGATCCCAAGCTTTCCAGAAAGTTCCGGTCTGTTTCGGAGGCTATCGATGAAATCAATACTCGCCTTGGTGCCGATACCGTCATCCTCGCTTCCCAGCAATACCCGGGTGTGGATGCTAATGGTAAGCATCCTAAATTTACAGATGCTATTCGCCGACAATTGATAAGCCCCGACTATTCTATCCGCCCCGACTCCTTCCCAATCAAGTAATGTCAACCATCGGAGTATTCTCAGCGTTTATCTTATAAATCGTATATCTATCTAATACTGTTTCCACTATGATGAATGCTTTTTTATACTTCCTGTTTTTTTCTGCTATGGTCTTTATCCTTGCACTGATTGCTCGTGCTGACGTCGCTACCCGCAGCCGCAAGTTGCGTCCTGCACCCGCTCAACAGGCTGCCGCTATTATGTCGGATGAGGAGTCTGCTACCCGCGCTCTGATCGGTGATGACCTTTATAGTAGAATGTCGCAAAATGTCGATGAGGTGATTGCCCGTCATGCTGACGACCGCTGCCGATCCTTTCCTCTTTCCTCTGGCCCGGATTCGTCTCGAGGTTGGAAGCAACTCCATAAGTTACTACCCGGCGATCCCCTTTGGCTTAAAAAGGAGATGGACGATGGAATTGAATGTATCAATGTATATTCCGAGGGTTTCCTGATTGGTCGCCTCGCTCTGACTGCCTCTGACTTCGTTGGTGAGATTCTCGACTCTCGATGCCTTACCGGTGTATATGTTGCTGAACAAAACTGCTATGGTAATTCAGATATCGTGGCTCTTAGAGTGATTATCTTCTATCGTCAGAATGTCTCTGTTCCCGACTCGCGAATGCCTCTTCTTAAGGGTCTTCTTTCTCTCCCCGGTCTTTCCATAAAGCCGGACTCGGCAAGGGCTTCTATGATTAAGGTCAGTAATACTTCCGACTTCGGCTCTTATACTATCTTCCAAAACTGATATCCCCCTCCTAAGGGGTCCCTCTCATAAAAAATTTGCCCCTATGGGTGAAATTTTTATGAGAGGGACTCTAAATCCGTCATCTGTTTGTCGCTTTCCGAATATTTTTCCAAAAATAGGTATTATAGTCCATGTTTTTATCTTGATTTTTTTTGCGCTTTTATTTATTTTTGCGCTTTCAAATTATCAAGATTATGCCGCTCAATCATAAGCTTCATTACGACATAAACTTTCCGGAAAATGTAAACGATATTATTGAGCAGGATTTCTGGTTGTTTGATCATGTCTCGGCAGATCAGATAAGATTGATCTCAGAGCCGCTTAAGATGTCTTCTACTACGTCTATCTTTGTCAGAAAGGGATCTTTCTCCGCTGAAATTAATCTTATTAAGTATACTTTCCAGGCTCCCTGCATAGTCAATATCGCTTCCGGACATATTCTACAGTACCCCGACGTCAGCGATGACTTCGACGCTTCTTTTATGGTCCTTTCCAAGAGAATTACTGATGAATTGCTGATGGTGCTCAGTGATTCATGGCTCTATTCTGCTGTGCGTTCTTTCCCGGTGGTCCCCGTCCCTGTGGAAGATGTGGCCGATCTCAATTTCCTGTACCAGATTCTTGGGAGAATTATGCTTGATAAGGACAATGAGTATCAGCTAAGGGCTGTCGTCTTTGCTCTCGCTTCTTTTCTTTTCTCTACGGGCTCTAAATTTTTTGCCTCTATGCGTAAGAATATCCCAGATGGTGGTGGACGCCTCTTTGAGCGTTTCATCAACCTCGTGCGCGAAAATTATAAGCGTGAGCGTATGCTCGATTTCTACGCCCGGAAACTTCAGGTCACCCCCAAGCATCTCTCCCGCACTGTCAAGGAACAGACCGGATATTCTGCTGCTGCTTGGATTAATCGTTTTGTTATCTTGGAGGCTAAGGTGCTTCTGAAGTCCTCTAATCTGCACGTCCAGCAGATTGCCGATGAACTCAATTTCGCATCGCAGTCTTTCTTCGGTAAGTATTTTAAACGCCAGACGGGTCTCTCCCCCAGAGAGTTCCGAAATTCGAAAGACTCCTGATCAAGTTTTGGCTTTGCTAAAACTTGATAGTTGATAGTCTTTCAGTCGCTGAGGGTTTGCAACCTACCGCAGGTAGGCGCAATCCGATATTTATGAGTTTTCCTATGTATAATAAGTTTTTTGCTCTCCTCTTTTTCCTTTGCCTCTCGCTCGTCTCTCTGTCGGCGAATGCCAAGACGTTTCTCGTCTCTGTAGGTATAGGTGACTATCCCGGCTCTGTCAACGATTTGCGTCTTCCGGCAAAGGATGCCGAAGATGTCGTGGAGCTCTTTAGAATTAATGGAGGATACGATAATCTCGAAACGTTTACACTCTTCGATAAGGATGCTACCAGAAAAAGTATTCTGAATGCCATGAGGAGCCTTTTTTCAAAAGCAACCCCTGATGATAATATAATCCTTTTCTTTTCAGGACATGGATATCCCGGTGGGTTCAATGCCTACGATGAAAAGTTGCCCTACGAGGAGGTGCGCCGGGCGATGGCTTCGTCTCGTTCTCTGAACAAGATTATTTTTGCTGATGCTTGCTATTCCGGTAAAATCCGTACTCAAAAGCCTGCTTCAGATTCCGATGCGCAAAATGCTAATGTTATGCTTTTTCTGTCATCGCGTTCTAACGAAACAAGTATTGAACGTGGATATATGAAGAATGGTATCTTTACTACCTATTTGCTGAGAGCCCTGAGAGGGGAGGCAGATGCCAACAAGGATCGTATTGTATCTGCACGTGAGCTCTTTGACTTCGTACACGCCGGTGTCATCAAGCGCTCCAATAAGAAGCAACATCCCGTAATGTGGGGAAAGTTCAGCTCCTCAATGCCAATAATTAAATGGTAATCCCCAACCCCTAACCTCTAACCTCTAACCTCTAACCTCTATCCTCTAACCCCCAAACTTCAAAGAGTCCGACCGCTCTGCGGCCGGACTCTTTGAGTTAAAGGGCTATCTTCTGAGCTTTCCCTTTGCTGACTACGATGTAGAGCCCTTTGGCCGGTACGCTCAGTCGTCGTTGTCCACTTGCTATATGCAACCCTGTAAGTGTATATAGATGGAGCTCATCGTGGCCGTATATCTCCAGCCCTTCGATACGTATCCCTATTGTGTCGTCCTCCGGACTGTCGATTCCCGTGCTTCCGTCATCTACTAAGAGTGTCTTGTCCTTCAGATTGACGGTGAGTGTACATGGCCCAACACTTCCTTTAGAGAGTGTCATATTCGGTCCTTTGTCGCTCATTGTATACAGTTCGCCGGGTACTACTCTCAGTATGCTCTTATCTGTTGCACTGCTGGCTCCAAGGTCTACTGTCTTCCAGTCTTCTGTAGCTATCTTGAATTCTTCATCAAGTCCGGGAAGGGTAATTGTATAAATGTTGCCATCGGTGGTAGTCATCTCATGTTCTAATCCCCAGGTGTTGATATTACCACGCAAATATATCCGAGCCTTAGGTTCTTCCCATTTGTCTGACAGCCAGTTGATGCTGTTGCGTAGACGTGTCTTGAAGAGTGTGGCTCCATCGTTGAGCGATGTCTGATGGTAGGCGGGCCATCTTTGTGCACTCAGTGCGTTGGCCGGCTTGATCTGGGCTATGAAGTCGTTGATATAGTCTTCAAGGTCGATACATCCTTTTGATTTGAATTCTTGCCACACTTCTTTCACTCGCTCCCGGAATCGTGGGAACTTGTAGAGTTCGCCTATCCATACTTGATGAAATTCCGGACGATGCCATATGTAGTTCTTGTCGCCGCGCTGAAAGGTGTTGCCGAAATCCCAGACGGGGCCGAAGTGCCATTTCTCTCCTTCGCCACGATCTTTGTATAGATAGCAACTGCCATGATAGCTCTCACAGTCGTCAAGTATTTCCTGTACAATGTAGTATCTTACGGCACTCTCTATATCTATATATTCTTCCCAAAGAGTGCTACTCTTGTCGGATGCATAGATGGCGTCATTGATTGCTTCCATCTGATGGCGAAGATAGCTTTCTTGGGAGGGGGAGAGCTCTTCGGGAGATTTATATGTGATGTAGATAGGGTAGAAGTCGGCTTCTGTGACTTCTATATGGGGGTCGGTGTCGTAATTGTCGATCTCTACAAGCCACCCTCCGTCGATGAGGGTCTCATCGGTTTCAAGGTCGTTTTGTTCGGTGATATTGACACGTTTTTTGTCTACCTTAATTGTTTCGCAGAGGAAGTAAATGCCTTGGTATTGTCCGTTGAAGACGTATTCTACAGGGATTTGCGTAGGTGTCCATGTAAGCCCGAGACGTCGACTAAGCTCGAATCCCATGGTGTTGCGTAGAAATGCCATGTTGTCGTCGGCATGGGCCAACAAGGCGAAGGTCTTGTTTTTGGGCATTCCCATGATTGAGGTCTTGGAGTCGAATTTTATCTTATAGGGTTTCTTGTCAAATCCCGTCCAGGTGTAGTTGCCTCGTCCGCTAAGGGTGAAGGCTATAGGCTCCGATGCGCTACCAAGCGACTCGAAGCCGCTCTCACATGGGTCGATCCAGATTGAGCCCTTTACTTTGTCTTCTTTTTCTATTACCGTGGCACCATTCTCTGTGGTGACATATACGATTGGGAGCGTGCCGGAGGGGCTCTGTGCTACGGCAGTTGCCGCAATACCGCTAAAGAGGGATAATAGTTCAAGTTGTAATAGTTTTAAATTCATTTCTTTAAGTTAAGCCATTAAGAAAATCAAGATTCGGCAATGCCGAATCTTGATGGTTTATGAGTTTATGAGTTGAGGGTTTAGAGAGCTGTGGGCAAAGTACAAAGTAAGAAAAACAAGAAGTATTTGCTCTCTAAACTCTCAACTATAAACCTCAATTTCCCAAGATACAAAGCGGCTGGGAAAATTAAGTGATTAGTCGTCAAGCTTGTGGATTACAAGGCCGGAGCGTAGTTTGGGCTCAAACCATGTGGTCTTCGGAGGCATGATGTTGCCGGTGTCGGCGATATTGATCAGCTGATCCATTGTCACAGGGTAGAGGGCCAATGCCATCTTCATCTCGCCGGAGTCTACACGGCGCTTGAGCTCTTCGAGTCCGCGGATTCCTCCTACGAAGTCAATGCGCTTGTCGGAACGAAGGTCGGTGATTCCTAAGATGTCGCGAAGAATCTTGTCGCTCGATACTGTTACGTCGAGTACTCCGATGGGATCTTTGTCATCATAGGTGCCTTCTTTGGCGGTCAGTGAATACCATTTGCCATCGAGGTAGAGGGAGAAGTTGTGCAGTCCCTGGGGATGGTAAATCTCAGTGCCTTTCTCTTCTACTGTGAAGTTCTCAGCTACCTTAGCCAGGAATTCGGAAGGAGTCAGGCCGTTGAGATCGCGTACTACTCGGTTGTAGTCGATAATCTTCAGGTGGGATGCCGGGAAGGCTACTGCCATGAAGTAGTTGTATTCTTCGTCTCCTTTGTGGTTGGGATTGTTCTTGGCTTTCTCTGCTCCTACCAGTGCGGCGGCGGCGCTACGATGATGTCCATCGGCAATGTAGAGGTTGGGGATCTTGCCAAATTCTGCTGTGATGGTCTCAATCATCTCGGGATTGTCAATTACCCACAGTGTGTGGCCAAAGCCGTCGGGAGCTACGAAGTCGTATTCGGGCTCTCCTTTGATCACGGTGCGGATGATCTCTTCCAGCTTCTCATTGTCGGGGAAGGCGAAGAATACGGGCTCGATATTGGCGTTGTTGACACGCACGTGTTTCATGCGGTCTTCTTCTTTGTCGCGGCGTGTCAGCTCGTGTTTCTTGATGCGTCCTTCCATATAGTCATCTACCCAGGCTGCTACTACGAAACCGTACTGTGTGCGGCCGTCCATTGTCTGGGCGTAGATATAGTATTTCTCTTTGTCATCCTGTACGAGCCATCCCTCTTTCTGGAACTTGTGGAAGTTCTCTACGGCTTTGTCGTATACTTTGGGATCATGCTCGTCTGTGCCCGGCTCAAAGTCAATCTCGGGCTTGATGATATGATAAAGCGATTTTTCGTTGCCTTCTGCCTCTTTGCGTGCCTCTTCGGAGTTTAGTACGTCATACGGACGGGAGGCTACCTCCTCGACGAGTGCTTTGGGAGGTCTTACTCCCTTGAAGGGCTTTACTCTTGCCATGGTGTTAAAGTTTAAGATTTGTTGTTATGTTAATTTCTAATTTCTAATTTCTAATTTCTAATTTCTCATTTCTAATTTCCCAATCTTCTCTGCACAGTCTGAGCATAACCCGTAGACTGTCATTGAGTAGTACGATGGGCGGAAACTTGTCCCTCCGAAGCTCTCTACCCTCGGCCAATCATTTCCCTCGGCTTCCTCTACTTTGCCGCAGTGGATGCATACAAGGTGGCAGTGGTTGGTCTGAGCTACTTCGTAGCCTGCTCGTCGGGCTGTCAGTAGATGTCGCCGAATTAATCCGCATTCACACAGTAATGTCAGTGTGCTGTAAACTGTTGACCGACTCACGTGAAACCCCTCGCGCTCCATTCGGCTATGAAGCTCATCGCCGCTGAAGTGGCCGTTCATTGTCATTGCCCGTCCAAGTATGGCGAAGCGTTCGGTGGTCTTTCGCATTCCCCGCTCTTCCATATGACGTGCCAATATCGAGGCCGCTGAGGTGTTTTCTCTTTCTTCTGACATTTCTCTGCAAAGTTAATCCTAACCTTACAATTTTCCAAATCATTTTTTTTTATTACTTTTGCATCGATTTGAACTTTCTTACAAAACATCTTTATATATGAAACCTATACGCTTTTTTGCAGTCGCTACCGTTGCTCTCTTGCTCGTGGGAGCCTGCAAAACTTCTAAGTCTGTCGCTACCGCTGCCGGAAACGATGTCCAGCTTAATGATTCTGCTGTCGCTACCCCGGCTATAGAGGACACTACTGCTGTTTTGTCTCCCGCTGCTGACGTGAGGTCTGCTCTGACTGAGCGTATGGCCTCGATTATAAATGACGCTGATACTATCTTTTGGCATTTGTACGATCCCTGGAAACCGGTGGAGATGGTCGGCCGAGCCGCCGAACCTTTTGAGGTGCTCGATTCCGGGGCTCTCAATGATTCTGTGGCTAATGCCGCTCTGAAGTCTGCGATTACTCTCCCTGAATCCCTCCCTATGAGTATGTTCGCTCGTAATTGCACTTTTATGCCCGATTTCGGTGTCGTGTTTGTTAGCGATGGCGATACTGTTACTCTCAGCTATTCTACGTATTGCGATGATTGCAGGATTCGCGATGCCCGAGGATTTGTACAGACTGATGGTGCCAATATCTTCCCGCTGCTCCTCAAAGAGTTGCAACAAGTCTTCCCCAACGATAAGTTCGTTCGCTCTCTCGGCAAAAATCCTAATCTGTAATTAGGAATTCATGACCCTTAGCCCATAACTATTACTTAATACATATTTAATTCGATGCGCTTTTTTAGCTTTATCATAATGGCTGTACTGACTCTCAGTACTTATTGCCAGACTTTCCATGCTTTCGTCTTCTCTGATAAGACTGAACAGGGTCGAGAGTTCGACCGTACTGCAGACTATAATGAGATGAGCCAGTTCTTCTGCGATATTGCTGATGTCCTCGGCTATAAGGCTGACATTAGATGCCACAGTGGTTCTGAGTTCACCAGGAAACAATATCTCAAGGACCTCGATAATCTCACCGTGAATAATGGCGATATCGTCATTATGTACTATAATGGTCATGGCAACAATTGGAGAGATACCCGCTGGCCACACCTCGCGCTCAGAGATGGACAATATGCCGCTCGCGATGCTTTCGGTAAGCTTAAGGCTAAAACTAAGAAGGCTAAGTTTGTAATGTTTATCTCTGATTGCTGCAACAATGAAATCGATCGTCGCGACTATATCGGTGAAATTCTCGCTTCTCATAAGAAGGCGGATCTGTCTCCGGAGAGAGTGAGAAAGCTCTTCACAGGCTTTGAGGGGCGCCAACAGGTGATGACCTCCGCGAGCAAGCAGGGTTTTGAGTCCCTTAGCTTAATTGCCGGACCATATGCCGGCAGTATCTTTGGCCGACAACTCCGCAATGCCATCGCTCAGGCTGTCTTATCCGGCAGCTCATCTCCTCTGGATTGGGACTCAGTGATGCAAAACGCTGTGAGCAAAACCAAAATTGCGAGCAACGGTAGACAGACGCCTCAGTATGAGATTATCACTCCTTTCTCAGCACAGAAACAGCCCAAGAAACAGCCCCAAAAGCAGCCCAAGAAGAAGAAGAAGTCCCAGCCGAAGTTGCAATTGGGTGAAGGCTGGAAACCTTTCCGTCCGTAACCCTACTATACCACAAGCGATGGATTCTATAAAGTACCTGTATCTAAATACGCGAGACGAATTCTTTCGTATCGACATCTCAAAAATAGTTTACTTTGAAAGTGAGGGGAACTACACCAACTTTGTTATGGCTAATGGCCATAAGGGTCAGGTGTGTATGAACCTCGCTAAGATGCAGGAGCTATTGACGGCTTCTTTGAAGCAGAATGCCTCGATTTTTGCTCGTGTAGGTAAGCGCCATATTATCAATTTACACTTTATTTTCCAAATCGCTATCCTACGCCAACGACTTGTGCTTAGCGATTGTCAATCATTTTCTTATTCTCTCAACATTTCTAAGGAGGCTCTTAAGTCCCTCCGTAATATATACATCGGTAAATGATACCCCAACTTCTAAATAAAGATATTTATATCGGTCGTAATCCGGAGAATAACAGGCCGAATCTGCGCGTTGCTGTCGTGGATCCCTCCGGGCGATCCCTTGCTTGTGTTTGCTCTCTGCAGGTTCCCGAAAATGTGTCTCGTTGTATTGAGGGTCAGCGCACTGCCCATCTTATCCTTCGCATTGATGCCTATGGCAGAATGACTCTGATAAATGCTAAGCAAAACAACAAGACTTTTGTCGACAGTCGCGAGGTGCAGCAGTCGCTGATTACTGACCATTCTCGTGTCAATCTCAGTAATGCTTCGGGATATCGTCTCGATATCCCTTATGTAATAAAACATGCTGAAAAGTTGGCAATGGACTTGACAGGTAGCGCACAGTGCCCCCCACAGCACCCTCAACATGGCCTCTCTCAGCCATTGAATCATCCTGCCGGCGGCTCTAAGTCGGGGTTCAACGTCAACGTTAGGTCGTCCGACTCCGGAAAGGGGAGTGGCAAGCCAAAAAGTGAAGAGGCGCAGAAGAAGAAGCCCGCAGAACCGAAGTCTTACAACATTGCTCATCTTAAGCGTGCCTATAACGACTATCATGATTGGAATCTTGCGATGCAGAAGAAGTCTCATAAGGCCGGGCAATTGCGAAGTATTTACATATTATGTACTATGAGCGGTTCGGCTCTAAGTTTCTTGATTCATCCGATTATGTCAATCATTTGTCTGCTTATCGGCGCTACTTTCGTAGTTCGCAGTACTTTCATGATGAAGAAGGTAGCAGGCCCTGAAGAGCGCGACCGTAGGCATGAAGAATTCCAGGAGCAGTGGAGATGTCCTAATCCGGATTGCCGCAAGATACTTCCTAACGTAAGCTATAAGGTGTTGCGCGCCAATTACCCCAGTTGCCCATACTGTAAGTCCAATTTTGTGGAGTAAACAGCGGTGTTCATACACAACATGCGATTTCATTTGGAATTCTCTTCGTTCTATGCTATTTTTGCACTCAGACCAATCCTAAAACTGCTAACTCTTCGCATGCCTTAATATAATGATATGAAGAAAACCAACAATAGAGTCAATACCAACGATATAGCCACCAATAATAGCGGTGTGAATCATAAGAATATAGGTTTAGCTGCAGCTGCCGGTGCGGCTCTGGGGGTGGGAGGTGCCGCAATCGCCGCCCTCTCTGCTGAGGCACATCCTTCTCATAATGTAGTTTCTGATCCGGAATTTGACTCCGAGGAAGTGGAAGTTGTTGAAGCAAAGGCTGCCAACGAGGAATACAAAGATATGGAACCTTCAATGGATGCCCCATCTCTGGAAGAGGATGCTGAAGCACTCCCACCCGAAGATGACGACGAACCGGAGGTGGAGGTGCTCGGGTTCGACCATATGGAGGCTGAGGATGGGTCGGAAGTAGATGTTGCCGTTCTTCGAGTTGATGGACATGCTGCTGTGATTATGGATGCCAACCAAGACGGCGAGGCAGACTTTATAGCAGTAGACATCAACGATGATGGCATATTTAGTGATGACGAGCAAATAGAGATTACTGGACAAGGCTACAGTATGCAACCTTATCTCGCAGCTGCTCCGCAACATGACGAACCGGAACTTCCTGAGTATGACGTTGATGCTGACGACTCAATGCTCGCAGAGACAGATCCTCAGGATATGCCCGATTTTATCAACGATGCCGACGTTGCCGACTTCGACCTCTAACCCCTATAAACCCAACCCCTAACTCCAAACTTCACACGGCCTAAGTTGCTTTGCAACTTAGGCCGTGTGAAGTTTGGAGTTAGGGCCGTATAAGTATAAAAAGGAAGCGGGCGTCTAAATCACTTAGACGACCGCCTCAAACACACATTTTCCACTATCCAACTTTCTATTACTCAACAATTATATTTTCTAATCTAACATGACCGTTATGAGACGCAAACGCGTTTCCATGACCCTCAAGACATTCGCCTATATTCAACAGTAACGCATGACGAGCGGGAGATACATCATATCGCCTTGATGGGTCACTTTTGCACTACAAAATTACAACAACTTTTTAATATTTCCAAATTTTCTTAAGATTTTTTTCTTAAAAAATCTTAATTATTCCTTAGCAAGTTCCCTAAAGCCGACAACTCAGCACACTAACATCTCAAGGACGGCGAGCTTACGGTTCGATTGTAACATATGCTTCCAGCATATGCCCAAGGAAGACGAGCTTCCTGCTCGCAAGAAGTTTTATATCTTACAAGTCTTTCCCAATCTTTACCTTATCTGAGGCAATCAATCCTCCGATAATCAGTATGCATCCGATATAACCCAACATTGTAATGCTCTCTCCAAGGATAAAATAGGCAACAATCATTGTGACCAACGGCTGTGCATAAATATAGTTATTGGCCGTGACCGGTCCTAATATCTTCATCGCTTCGTTCCAAATGATAAACGCTCCCAATGAACACATTATCGCCAAAAACAGGAAGTTGAACAAATACGTCGGCTGTGAGACATCAATGAGTAGATGAAGATGGAATGTCCCCGGCGCCGTTGTCAGGAATAGCATTGGCAACGATGCCAATACTCCATAGATAAATATCTTGCGGGTGATAAACAATGATGTATAGTTAGGCATTAGACCCTTTACTACAATAGCATAGATTGCCCAACATAATGCCGACGAGAGTGCTAAAAAGTCACCAAGTGGATTGAACTCTAATCCCCCTCCATGTGAGAAAACTATGCAGGCTACACCCACAAGAGCTGTCAGACTTCCCAATATGACTCCATTCCCTACACGAGTGCGATAGAAGATGGCCATGAGTATCGTGGTGAATATCGGAGATAATGCCGACAATAACGATACGTTGCCCGTTGTAGTATACTTCAGCGCATAGTTCTCGGTAATAAAGTAGAGAAACCCTGCACATATTCCGCAGATAAAAAACTGCAACTCATCGCGCCAATTGTTGGCAAAAAGTTTCTTAAACGTAAATAACAAAAGTATAATATAGGCCAATGTAAAACGATATACATAGACCTCTATCGGCGAAAATCCGCCATCCTCCATGAGTACTTTCGTGGAGATGAACGAGGTGCCCCATGCACCTACTGTCACGATAGCTCCTATATGTCCCAGGAGTTTTAAGTATTTAGAACCAGACGTTTTCGTTGTCATGGCTGAGTTAGGTATTCGATTGTTAAGGTTATTACGCCTCGGTCTTGTTCCGAAGCTTCTGCAAATTTAGCAATTCTTTTTATCTCCCGCAAATTTTCTATCCTTAACAAAAAAATCGGCTTTCGCCGATTTTTTTAAGGTTCTTCCACGAAGTCTTCTTTTCCTACCCCGCATACCGGGCATACCCATGAATTGGGAAGGTCTTCAAACGCTGTGCCGGGAGCTATACCTCCATCGGGATCTCCTACTGCCGGATCATATATCCAGTCGCATACTTCACATCTGTACTTTTTCATAATCTCGAGTTTTTATGTTCTGAATTCTTAACACCTCTACCCAAAATTTAGTTCAATAGTAGGCGAGCTTCCGGTTAGCATGTAACTGTGCATTTATTGTTCGTAGGTACTTAAGTAGCTGTTCAATTTAAATTCATACTTTCTGCTTGTTTTCTGGGGCCATTTTCTCCTCTCTCATCAGTCATAATGCCCGCATTATCCCTTATTCGAGTGAAGAAACTGTCACAAAAATAACCGCGCATAAAGTTTAAATTTAAATTGACAATCTACTTCATAACGTAAATTTGATGTTTCTATTATTTTCATTATTTTTGTTGTCGGTTTAGAGTCCATCTCTTTTGATTATTATGATTTATATAATATATACTGTTGTAACTTTTACTATTTTTCTGGTAGTAACTCTTTTATATAGACTTCTCAGCAAGGGACTATCGAAGGCGGCTCGCGGCCAGCAGACTACCCGCTTTAGCATCGGTTCTCTGCTTGCGATGATTCCCCTTTTTATCGCTGCTCCGGCTCCCTTAGGTCCGTATCTCTGGCTGGCGGCTACTATTGCTTTCGGATGGGCGATCACCTTCCCGCTCCTCGCCTGGATTTCCGACCGGCATGTCTCCTCGGATATTGACCATTTCATGGACTTCGCTTCGGGATTTTACATCTTCTCGATGCTTGCCTCTCTGTGCATGATCGTCGATTCGATCTCTCCGATCCCTTTTCTTAATGCTTCTATAATCTCTATTGTTGAGGTGACGTTTGCTATCCCTCTTATCTTTCAATGGGTATATTTTTTCCTTTATAAGGGGAAAATAGACGATGTCGGCATGAAGGTGGTGACAGATACCAATATTAATGAAATTATTGAGTTTACGCGTGCATACCCGAAGCTCCCTACTATCGGCGTGGCGCTCCTTTCCTTCACCATAATCGCCGGAATATTCTTCGCTAATCTTTCGTCAGCTCGTACGTTCTCTCCGCTGTCATGGTGGCAAATTGCTCTTGAGGCTTTTGCTCTGGTTGCTGTTGCATGGATATCTTTCAAACGCAAAAATGGTGCACTCTGGCGCCCGGGGGTCGTCAGATTGTTTCTCGATACCAGGGAATACCGTCGTTCTACCCTTCTGTTCCGTCAGAGGCGACAGAAAATTGCTGAAGACCTTTCTGACATTCGTCAACTCGGTGCTACTCCTGATAAGCCCTCTACAGTCCTTTTAATTATCGGTGAGTCGGCTTCTCGCGACTATATGAGCGCTTTCTCTCCTCAGGATCGTGAGACTACCCCCTGGCTCTCTGCTTCTATTGCCAACGATCCTCGCCATTTCATGACGATCCCTCATAGTTATTCCTGTGCGCTGCAAACGGTACCGGCCCTCGAACGTGCTTTGACGGAGAAAAATCAGTATAACGACAAGCTTTTCCACGAATCTTGCTCTATCGTTGACATTGCCCACAGCCTCGGCTACAAGGTTCGCTGGTTTAGCAATCAGGGGCATATTGGAGCTGCCGATTCTTCCGTCTCTATTGTTGCTGAAACTTCCGACACTGCTCAGTGGACCCTTCAGCAGGTGGGTAAGGTGCACTATGACCAGTCGCTAATCGATATGCTCGCTACGGTCAATCCTGAGGATAATAATTTTGTGGTACTCCATCTTAAGGGTAGTCATTTCAATTTCATCAATAGATATCCTAAGGAGGCTACAGTATGGGGTGAGCCGGGTGTGCAAGACAATATCCTCAATTATCAAAATTCGATTCGTTATACAGACTCAATACTTCGCCGGGCCTTTGAGTATGCTCAGGAGCATCTAAACCTGCAGGCGATGGTATATTTCTCCGATCATGCTACATTCCCGGACAAGCATCGCTCACCTCGCTTCGACGGTTTCGGCCAATGCCGCATACCGGCCTTTATATATATGTCGGAAGAATATATCGTCAATCATCCTACGCGCCATGAGGCTCTGTGCAAAAATCGCGAGAAGTACTTTACCAACGATCTCGCATATGAGCTAATCTGCGGTCTGTTTGATGTGGCTACATCTCGCTTCGATGAGACCAACTCCATCCTCTCTCTCTGCTACCGTCATTCTCGCGACACCCTCCTGACCTCCCTGGGCACTGTCCACATCTCCGAAGATAATTCCAAACCCTAACTGTCAACTCTCTGACTAATAATATTTGAAACTCAGCGGTTAGCTTGCAAAAATTTGTTAACTTTGCAGTATGAAGCTACAAAAAAGAATAATTTAAAATCTTTATTGACTAAAAACAATTAGAGAGACTATGGGATTTTGGAGTTTTATGCGCGATATGTTTGTGTTTGACTGGCTTTTCGGTCATCGCAAGAAAGAATCCTTTTGGGAACGTAGTCAAAGTGAGAATCAACGCTTTACCGACCATTATCGTCAAGATGACTATAATAGTGGCTACAACTATAATGATTACGTCCAACAAGATTTCGACGATGATCATGATTCTGGTATGTTTGATGATGACTTCTAACCGATAACATTATGAGATACTTCCTAGTCATAAAATAAAGACAATATGACATTCGGAGAGTGAAGTACTCTTGTTACGTCTTTTGACTAAGATGAGGAAACTGCTCGTGGTGCAAGCTTGTCTATCAAGGTGTTTGAGGATTATAGTGAAGATTGAGCTCAATTTGTCTTTGACAATAGAAACAATAATTCTGACAATCCTATAGCCAAAGACCGATGCGCGGTGGCGTAGCCATCAAGACTCACCGCAAATTTACTCATTTTTCCGACTTATTCAAGTCCGAGGGTTCATTTTGCCGATTTTTAACTAAAGCTTGTCAGTCTGAAGGAAAAGTCGCAGTGGCAAGTGGGTTATGCCTTCGTAATCTTTAGGCTTGCTGATTGCGTCCATTGACACCACATACTTT
>JAMPAX010000006.1 GCA_023667015.1 Muribaculaceae bacterium
TATACAATTTTTAACATTTCACGGAAGGGTAAAAATTGAGAAAGAGCTAAATCTCAGCGACTTAACTCTTTCTTCGTGTTGCCTTGGAAGGATTCGAACCCTCACTAAAGGTGCCAGAAACCTGCGTGCTACCATTACACCACAAGGCAATGATTTTATATCTCCGGAAAGTCCTTTGAAGCGGAGCTTCGAGTTATTTTCCTTTTGACGATGCAAAATTACAATCATTTTTGGAAACTGCCAAATTATTTTGCAATTTTTTTGTATTTTTCTTTAATTTATTTTTTATTAAATTGATTTTCAATACAAGAATAAGAGTGAAGAGAAAGAGTTGGAATACTGTATTTCGGGATTTCTGATTTTTTATTAATTTTGCGGGTATGAAATCGGGTAAAGGTTTGTTTGGCGGTGTTCGTCGCCTTTTGGTTCGCTTCTTTTCCATTGACGGATTGGAAAATGCAGTTACCGGGGGGGAGATATATAATTTGAAAGTCTTGAATATCCTTAAGGCCCACCCTTCGATTTATGCAGAGGAGGCACATTTAGGATCGGACTCTACCCGAAGTAAGAGTCCTCTGCATCTGTTGCGTCATTTGCGTGAGAGCATGAAGTATCGTGATACCGATGTGGCAATTTTCGATTCATCGCGATGTGTAAGATTCCTTCCGGTACTCCTCCTATATAAATATATATTCCGAAAAAAAACAATAGCAATCCATCATCACTTTGTTTTTGAAACGTTTTCAGGATTGCATCGCAAAATATATCGGATTATCGAGCGAAGCTTTTTGAAGATTGCAGACCGAATTGTCTCTCCCAGTCCTTATATTTTAGATATGCTTAAGAGATTTCGCAAAGAGGAGAATATATTATTCTGGCGAATACCTTTTGATACCAAGCCATCTGAGAGACCCGTGGCAAAAACGGGACAACTAGTCTATGCAGGCACCATAGAGCCCAGAAAAGGATTGCACTACTTGATTGAGGCAATGGCAGAGCTCAAGAGCAAAGGATGCGATGTAGAGTTGAAAGTTATCGGCAAAGGGGTAGATGAGGCTTATGAGCTGGAGTTGCGAAAAAATGTCGACTCGAAGAGACTTCCGGTAGAATTCTGCGGCTACGTTTCAAAAGAGGAGAAAGGTAGGATATTTGCTCATAGCGATATATTTGTGTTTGCATCAGTTCTTGAAGGATTCGGGATGGTATTGGTAGAGGCTCAGACGTACGGGCTACCAATAGTCTGCTTCAATAATTCTGCGATGCCCTATACGGTAAAGAATGGTGAAAACGGTTTTCTTGTACCAACGGGGGACAGCTTGGCTATGGCCAAGAGGATAGAGGAGATTGTAAGTGACCGAGGATTACGAGAAAGGATGAGCGAAAAAGCATTAGAGAATGCTCGTTCACAGATTAGAGAAGAAGAATTCTGTGCAATTGTAGGACACGATGTCTTGAAGTTCGGTACTCAGAATTCATAAACTTTCGCAAACTTTAATTTGCGAAAAGATCGGAGTTTGAGGGTTAGCAGGGGAAAATAGATTGAACCAATTTCACATACAGTTGTTATATTTTTAATTGTATTACAACTGGATCTACTTAAAGGTATCATTTTGAGAGTTTCTATATTATAGGTAAATATGAAAAAATCTTCGGTAAAATTCAGTAAGATGCACGGAGCGGGCAATGACTATATCTATATAGATGCCCGTGAGAAGGTGCCCGACAATCTTCCGCTGTTATCGCGACAGATAAGCTCGCGACATTTCGGAATAGGGAGCGATGGGCTTGTAGCAATAATGCAGTCAGAGACAGCCGACTTTAGGATGCGGATGTTTAATGCGGATGGCAGCGAGGCACAGATGTGTGGCAACGCATCGCGATGTATCGGCAAATATGTCTACGAGAAAGGTCTTACGGAAAAGACCACGTTGACACTAGAGACTCTGGCGGGGATACGCGTATTAGAGTTGGAAATATCAGACGGCCTGGTCAAGAGCGTCAGAGTAGACATGGGAAAGCCACAGACAGCACCAGAAGCGATACCGGTAGTGAGTACTGGCGGGGCATCTGTTATCAACAGGGAATACAATGTAGATGGGCTTACATTCCGCCTTACAGCTGTAGGGATGGGAAATCCCCACGGAGTAATCTTCACAGACAGAATAACAGACTTCCAGGTATTGGAACTCGGTCCGAAACTTGAGACTGCCGACTTTTGGCCTCAGAAAGCGAATATCGAATTTGTGAGGATAATAGACCGAAGCCACATAGAGATGCGAGTATGGGAACGCGGAAGCGGAGAGACCCTTGCCTGTGGCACCGGAGCATGCGCAGCAGTAGTAGCAGCGGTAAGCAATGGGCTGACAGACCGCGAAGTAGACGTAACTCTCCCCGGAGGGAAACTCCACGTAAGCTGGGATGCTGAAACAGAGCATGTCTACCTGAGTGGGGGAGCAGAGTTTATCGCAGAAGGAGAATTTTATCCTGAGTCGGCCATGAGAGCAGATATAATATAATAGGTCATGAGAATCAACGACAACTTCCGGCTAATACCCAAGAACTACCTCTTCACAGAAGTAGCTCAACGGATAGCGGCATTCAGAGAGACACATCCTCAGACAGATATAATCAGAATGGATATCGGCGATGTGACACTACCGTTGCCGCAGAAAAGTATCGACGCAATGTATCAAGCCGTTGACGACTTCAGCAAAGCGACAACCTTCCACGGCTATGGTCCCGAACAGGGACACAAATTTTTGAGAGAAGCGATAAGCGAAGTAGACTACAAATCGCGAGGGATAGACATATCCGCAGACGAGATATTCATCTCCGACGGAGCAAAGAGCGATCTCGGCAATTTGGGAGACATCCTTTCTCGGGAATGCAAGGTAGCGCTGACAGATCCCTGCTATCCTGTATATCGCGACGCCAACATCATCGACGGACGTGCAGGAATGCCAATTGATGGGATATTTCCGGGATTAGAATTCTTAGAATGCAAAGCCGAAGAAGGCTTCAAACCCACACTTCCAAAGAGCACACCTCCCGATGTCATCTATTTATGCTTCCCCAATAATCCTACAGGGGTAACACTTACGGCCGAAGAATTGGGCATATGGGTAGACTATGCTCGCCACCACAAGTCTCTGATAATCTATGACTCCGCTTATGAGGCCTACATTCGCACCCCCGGCATACCACGTTCAATCTACGAAATAGAGGGCGCAAAAGAGATCGCAATTGAAGTCCGTAGCTTCTCAAAGACAGCCGGTTTCACCGGGTTGCGCCTTGGCTATACAGTAGTACCCGAAACATTAACATCACGCTACGATGACGGGACGATAGCCAGTCTGCATGACATGTGGCGACGTAGACAGACCACGAAATTTAACGGAGCCTCATACATAGTACAGCGGGGAGCCACAGCCCTGTATACTCCGGAAGGACGCAACCAGCTACAGGCAAATATCGATATTTATATGGATAATGCACGCCTGCTTCGTGAAGGGCTCACAGCCTGCGGACTGCAAGTATCGGGAGGAATCGACTCCCCATATGTATGGGCACGAGCCCAAGGCGCAGACTCCTGGGAACTCTTTGACCAACTGCTAAAAGAAGCCCATGTCAGCTCAACACCCGGCATAGGATTCGGAAAATGCGGAGTGGGATGTTTACGCTTCACAGGCTTCAATACCCCCGAGAACACCCAACGAGCAATCTCTCAGATTTCCAGTACACTCCACTCATTAAAAAACACAACATACACATGTCAAATTTAAGATTTAAAAGCGTAGAGGAAGCCTCCTCAAGAAAAGCGATAAAAGTAGACCTTCCCGACGAGCGACCCTCGGGATATTATGGCATTCAGGTATTCAATCGTCAGAAAATGTTCGAATATCTGCCAAGCGAAACCTTCTTGGCACTGATAGATGCCATAGACAACCGTAAGCCACTAAACCGCAAGACTGCAGACAGTGTGGCTCAAGGAATGAAACAATGGGCAATAGAGCGCGGAGCCCGCCACTATACCCACTGGTTTCAGCCCATGACCGGCGGCACAGCTGAGAAACACGACGCCTTCATCGAACACGATGGCAAAGGGGGAGTCGTAGAGAACTTTACCGGCAAGCTGCTCGTGCAACAAGAGCCGGATGCGTCCAGCTTCCCCAACGGAGGCATTCGCAACACATTCGAAGCCCGCGGCTACAGCGCCTGGGATATCTCCTCGCCGGCCTTCATCCTGGACAACACCCTCTGTATCCCGACAATCTTCATCTCATACACAGGAGAGAGCCTTGACTACAAGACACCTCTGCTGAAATCGCTCAACAGCATCGACAAAGCAGCAACTCGAGTAGCACGACTCTTCGACCCCGGCGTAAAACACGTACTCAGCTATCTGGGCTGGGAACAAGAATACTTCCTTGTAGACGAAGCACTATATGCTGCACGCCCCGACCTGGTTCTGACCGGGCGCACCCTGATGGGGCATGAGAGTGCTAAGAATCAGCAACTCGAAGACCACTACTTCGGAGCCATTCCGAGCAGGGTAGAAGCCTTTATGCTCGACTTAGAGACAGAATGCCACAAACTTGGCATACCCGCCAAGACCCGCCACAACGAAGTAGCACCCAATCAATTCGAGTTGGCACCCGTATTTGAAGAGATGAATCTCGCCAACGACCACAATCTATTGTTGATGTCACTAATGGGAGAAGTAGCCCGTCGCCATAACTTCCGAGTACTACTCCATGAAAAGCCCTTTGCCGGAATCAACGGTAGTGGCAAACACAACAACTGGAGCCTCGGAACGGATAAAGGAGAGATACTCTTCTCACCCGGGAAAACCCCACGCGAGAACCTGCGATTTATTGCCTTTATAGCCAATGTAATGGCAGCCGTGCATAAACACAACGCGCTATTGAAAGCCTCAATTATGAACGCCACCAATGCACATCGACTTGGAGGCAACGAAGCTCCACCGGCCATCATCTCCATGTTCCTGGGTACACAACTTAGCGGCATACTCGAGCGCATCGTCAACCATGCCACCGACCACATCGAGATTGGCGGGAAAGATCGATTAAATCTCGACGTAGTGCAAATACCGGAGCTCAAGATAGACACCACCGACCGCAACCGCACGAGTCCCTTCGCCTTCACCGGCAACAGGTTTGAATATCGAGCCGTAGGCTCAAGTGCCAACTGTGCTTCAGCTCTGATTGCACTGAACGCTGCAGTAGCCGACCAGCTCAGCAGCTTCGCAGACTCTGTAGAAGCCCGAATAGCAAAAGGAGAAGGTATGGAACAAGCTGTCTTGAAAGAATCGCGCAAACTCATCAAAGAATCGCAAGCAGTACACTTCGATGGCAACGGATATAGTGCAGAATGGGTAGAAGAAGCCAAGAAGAGAGGATTGAATACTGAGACAAGTGCGCCGCTAATGTATGACGAATACACCAGCAAAGAGAGCATCGAGATGTTTGTCCGCACCGGAGTATTCACACCCAAAGAGATCGAAGCACGCAACGAAGTGAAATGGGAGATGTACTCAAAGAAGATCCAGATAGAGAGTCGAGTACTCGGAGACTTAGCCATTAACCATATCATCCCGGCTGCAATACGCTATCAAAGTCGACTGCTCGAAAACATCTTCAAGATGAAGCAAGTATTTGCAGGAGAAAAAGGGAAGAAGATGTCGGCCGGAGAGATTGAGAGTCTCGAAAAGATAACCGAGAACATCGCTGCAATAAAAAAAGGAGTATACGAGATGGTCAGCGAGCGCCACAAAGCCAATCGACAGCCCGATGAGCGGAGCAAAGCCATCAGCTACCATGACGAAGTATGCCCGCGAATGGAAGATATTCGCAAGCATATCGACTCATTGGAATTGATGGTCGACAATGAGATATGGCCCCTTCCCAAATATCGCGAATTACTATTTATTAGATAGAGATATGGAGTCTTTGATTCCATATCTCTTTAACCAACTACTTATAGTTAAGAAAATAAAGATTATCAGAGATACTGACGAAGCCCTGGTTGCACAGAAACCTTAGAGCCTCGATAGCATCATCTGCACGACCACCGAAAGCGCGGCGTATCACTTGCACCGATACGCCGCGATTATATTTCGTCAGATACGCAGTCACCTCATTGATAATTCGGCGAGAATCCTCTTTCCGATTCCTCTTGCGCTTATCGCGGCATACGTCACACGTTCCGCAATCCTCGGAAGACTCACCGAAATAAGCAAGCATTCTGGAGACTCGGCAAGAACGATCGTTGAAAGTATAATCAATCATCGACTCCACTCTCTTAGCCATAGCCTCCTTGCGATCCTCGTAGATACTTCTTCCTATCTCAATATACTTCAATTCCTCGCGAGAAGTAGGGATATATAAAATTGGGGTACGCCGATGAGGAATATAGCTGATAATCTTCTGTCGGCTCATCGCCAACAGAGACTCGTAGACTTCCTGGGGAGAGAGATTACCCTCACGAGAAATACGATCCTCATTGATATATACATAATCAGCAAAAAGCCCCGGATATAGACGCAGTAACTGAAGGATAACACGGTCTGACACCGGACCCTCGAGGCGCAACTCGTAGAGCTTCTCGCGGTCGGCAAGAATCTTAAGGCGAGAGCGCATATCCGTCTCCTCGTGAAATTCCAGATAACCGGCTTGCCCGAGTATACGCAAAGAATTCTTGACAAACCTCGGCTGCAGTTTAAACGTTTCGCAAAACTTATCGAGGTCAAACTCCCGAATAGAGTCATACCCCTCACCCAAAGCGACACCTGAAAAATTGCAAACACGCTCATATACCTTCTTAATATCATCGCGAGAGGGGAAAGCCTCCGTCAGTCGTCGGCGCAAAAGGGCACTATCGCTTTTAGCCGCCAACAAAACAGCATAAGAGGGTAGACCATCGCGTCCGGCACGCCCGGCTTCCTGATAATATTCCTCAAGAGAAGGAGGGAGGTCTGTATGTATAACCACTCGGACATCCGGCTTATCAATACCCATACCGAACGCATTGGTAGCCACCATCACTCGACACTCACCCCGTTGCCAATCATTCTGCCGTTGTTCCTTCTGTTCGAACTTCAATCCGGCATGATAAAACGTAGCAGAGATACCCTCTGATGAAAGGTATTCAGCAATCTCGCGTGTACGCTTACGACTTCTGACATAGATAATAGCAGAGCCGGACGTACGCTTCAATATATGATGGACATCATAATACTTAGACTCGCTTGAGCGTACAACATAACTGATATTAGATCGAATAAAACTCATACTTAGAGTTTTACCATGACGAAAATCAAGCTGATAGCATATATCATTCACCACATCCGGAGTAGCAGTAGCCGTCAGTGCAAGCACGTGAATATTCGGAAAAATCTTTCTAAGATTTTTGATATTCAGATATGCCGGACGGAAATCATATCCCCATTGAGAGATGCAGTGGGCCTCATCAACAACAATCAACCCCACCTTAATATGCTTAAGGTCAATAATAAATCTATCATTTGCGAGGCGTTCCGGAGCCACATATATAAACTTTGCCCTATTATTGTGGATTCTTTCCCAAGCGATACGAATCTCAGCCGCTGTCATAGAAGAATGGAAATAGACAGCATCAATACGACGACGTCGCAGATTGTCTACCTGATCCTTCATCAAAGAAATAAGAGGGGTAACAACAAGAGTTACGAACCCAGTCTTAAGACCTGCAACTTGAAAAGTGATAGACTTACCACCACCGGTAGGCATCAAGCCGAGCGTATCATGTCCTGAAAGTACAGAGTCGATAATTTCGCGTTGCAGACTTCTAAAAGAATCGTAGCCCCAATGACGTTTAAGTATATCCTCGGGGGAGAGGAGAGAATCAGGCGTTTTCATAAACAAGGAAAGAGGAGAATAGAGAAGGGTATCAAGATTTCGAAGGGCGAATATCTCGGATCATCAGCTGAATAGCCTCAGGATGAGCCGCACTCTTCGACTGCTCAATAGTATAGCATATATCGATAGGCTTATGAGCATGAATATGCTCAAAATATTGCGACATATTGAAAGCGATAGCATTGAGCACCCTGGAAGTTGAATTATCCTCGAGCTCAAGCTTGATATGTTCGAGATTGCGCCCTACAAGTTTACTCGTTCCGAAGTCGAAAACATTCTTTGAACAGAATACAGGCTTCTGATTGCCCGGGCCATGGGGGTTGAACTTCTTAAGCTGTTGAATTAAATCGGGGGTAATATCGGCAAATTCGATTTCAGCATCGATAACAATCTGAGGAGAAAGCTGATTAGGTTGGATATGCGTAGCGACATACTCCTCAAATCTATGAGAGAACTCGCGGATATTTTCCTCCTTAAGGCTGAGACCGACAGCATAAGTATGACCTCCGAAATTCTCGAGCAGGTCGCGAGTAGAATTAATTGCGGAATAAATGTCGAAACCCTGAACAGAGCGTGAAGAGCCTGTAGCGATACCGTCGGAATATGTTAAAACAACAGTAGGCTTATAATAAAGCTCAGTCAGACGAGAGGCCACGATACCGATGATACCCTTATGCCAATCCTTATTGTAGACTACAACAGAGCGTTTACCATGAATAATATTGACATTGTTTTCGATAAGATTGTTGGCTTCCTCAGTGATACGTTTATCAAGCTCTTTGCGATCCTTGTTGTACTGGTCGATAGCCTTACCCTTTTCATACGCATCATGGAGGTCGCGACACACCAGGAGGTCAACAGCCTCTACTCCACTCTGCATTCTGCCGGAGGCATTGATACGAGGACCAATTTTGAAGATAACGTCAGATATAGTAATATTCTTGTTTGTCAGCTTACAAAGTCGGATAACGCTTCTCAGACCCAGATTCGGGTTAGAATTAAGGCGGCGCAAACCATGGAAAGCCATCACTCTGTTTTCATCCACGATAGGCACGATATCTGCAGCAATGCTGACCGCGACGAGATCAAGAAGAGACTCGAGCTCATTATGATTTGAAAGGCCATTGCTTAGGGCGAACGCCTGCATAAATTTGAAACCTACACCACACCCGCTGAGCTCCTTGCAAGGATAATTAGAATCCGGCATTTTAGGATTCAAGATAGCAGTAGCCGGAGGTAACACCTCGTCAGGCATATGGTGGTCGCAAATAATGAAGTCTATCCCCTTTTCCTTGGCATAGGTAATTTCATCAATAGCCTTTATACCGCAGTCGAGGACGATAATAAGCTTGACGTCATTTTCTTCAGCATAGTCAATACTTTTAAGCGAGATGCCGTATCCCTCGTCATAACGGGTAGGGATATAGTATTCGATATTACTGTAATAGTTTTGCAGATACTTATAGACGAGAGCCACGGCCGTAGTACCATCAACGTCATAATCGCCGTAAATCATGATTCTCTCCTTTGCGCCCATAGCCTTATTAAGCCTGTTGACAGCCTTGTCCATATCCTTCATTAGGAAAGGGTCGTGGAGATCATCGAAGCTTGGATTGAAGAACGCCTCAGCCTCCTTCTGAGAACGAACATTTCTGCGCAGGAGCAACTCAGCAATGACGCGGTCGCCATTGCAAGCTTTCATAACCTCTTCCTTGTTAGCCTGCTGCTGAAGAGTCAAGGGCTGATAGTTCCAATTAGTAGCCATTTCGAAAAAACTGCGGAGCGGAAAAACACCACCTACTCCGGCTATATTCTGCAAAATTAATGAAAATAATTGCGACATACAAGAAAAAAGTACAAGCAAAATACGGACCGGATACGAGCTGTAGAAAAATGACTGTTGTCGCCCACACACTCTTTTGAATGACAAAGAGTAAGAGAAATTGGATAAAATTTTAGTAAATTAATAATTTTTATTTTTCAGAATATTATATTAATTTTGAAACTATGAAAGCAAAAGTAATTACTATAGCAAATCATAAAGGAGGAGTAGGCAAGACCACCTCCGTTGCCACTATTGGCGTGGCACTGACCATGTTGGGGAAACGAGTACTTCTAATAGACCTGGATGCACAACAGAATCTATCGTTTACCCTCACACAAAATGAAGACCCCGAGAAGAGCGTATATGACTCATTAGTAAAGGGCGATGAACTGCCCATCGTCAATGTACGGCTTAACCTGGATTTAGTACCCTCCTCGCTTGAACTTGCCCGCGCAGAAATAGACCTCGCCTCGAAAATAGCACGTGAGCGACTATTGAAAAATCTTCTGGAGCCATACCTTGATAAATACGATTACATCCTCTTTGACTGTCCGCCATCATTGGGAGTAGTCACCACCAACGCGCTTGTAGCCTCTGATGAACTTTACATACCCCTGACAGCGGAAGCATTGCCACTCAAAGGACTTGCCATGCTCGATGAGGTAGTCAGAGAAGTAAAACGACTTGTAAACCCGAATCTTGACCTGGGGGGAGTCTTCTTCACTCGCTACAACAATCGCAAGCTCAACAAGGACGTTGTTGACATGATAACACAAAAATACGGCGACAAAGTCTTCAAGACAAAGATCCGAGAAAACATCTCATTGGCAGAGATGCCCTTGACCGGACAGTCAATTTTCGAATACGAATCGCGATCGAATGGAGCCAAAGACTACATGTCACTTGCTGAAGAAATCGTAGCACGCCAAGACAACACAATGATATAATATAACGAGAAAAATAGGTAACGAGAAAAGTATGGCAAAGAAGAGTTTAGCATCCCTTATGGTAGGGATAATGGGGGATGAACCCGCAAAAACAACCGAACCGGAAGTATCATCCACTCCAACACCGGAGGTAGTCGAAGAGACTCCGGCAGAAGCAGACATCCAAGAGGTTGCAATCGAAGAAAACTCAAAAGAAGAAAACTCAAAAGAAGAAAATCCGGAGTCAACACGACGTCGGCGTGTAGGACGCCCCAGGAAAGGGGAGACTCCGGTTAAGAGCGATGAAATCCGAGCTACCTTCATTGTAGATCCGGCTCAGATGAAGAAAATAAAATATATATCATTGGCTGAAGGGAATTTGCTCAAAGAGACTCTCTATAACGCCTTGGAACAATACATAGCAGACTGGGAAGAGGAAAACGGCAGGATAAAACTCCCCGGTAAGAAATAACCGGGAAAGAAATAAGCCGCCCCTAGGTAGATAGTCGATTTAAATTCAACAGCTACTTATGAGCAAAATTTTTATGAGCAGCCTCAATAAGATGCGAATTAGAACGATAATTACCGGAATGTTGGCATTGTCGGCAGTGATAGCAGCTGTCGGCATGTCAGCGTTTACCCATCCTCCACTTCAGAAAGCACAAATCGGCAAAGTACATCGTCGGTATGTCCCCTCTGTGGAAATGGGAGACACAATAACCATAGACGTATGGACACCTGAAGGCTATCGTCCCGATTCGATATCTTATCCCGTCATCTTCATGCACGATGGTCAGAACCTATATGATTCCACCACTACGTGGAATAGGCAATCATGGGAAATGGATTCTATAGTCGGTGGACTTATCAGCTCTCACCAGATTCCGGAGATTATAATAGCAGGTGTACATAGTGTAGACTCCACCAGGCTTGGAGACCTAATGCCGGAGAATGCTATCAAATATTTGAAGAGACCCTACTCGGGAGCTATAGACGAATTTGTAGCCTCAGGGAAAGTGCGCGGAAACGCCTATGCCGCCTTTTTAGCCAACACCTTGCGTCCGATGATGATCGAAGAATTCAACATCAGTAGCAATCCAGACTCTACGTTTGTTATGGGTTCGAGCATGGGCGGGCTGATGTCTGTATATGCCATGACAGAGTATCCTCAGGTATTTGGAGCAGCGGCATGCCTATCAACGCATTGGATAGGCACACTCGATGGCGACCCTTCATTTAGAGAAGCCATGGCCTCCTACTTGCGGGAGAACCTCCCTTCGGGGGAAACACATCGTCTGTACTTCGATCGAGGCACAGCGACTCTCGACAGCAATTACAAAGAAGCGGAGCTGAGAATGATATCACTGGTAGACAGCTTAGGATACAATCCTGAAAAGGGGAACTTCGAATCTTTTGTCGACACCGGAGGTGCACATGAAGAGCGCAGCTGGGCGAGGCGAGTGGCAATTCCTTTGAAATTTCTATTTCCACATCAGTAGGGAGTCCGGAGGCAGATGGGGCGGATTCAGGAGGCCGCCGGCCTCCCTCTACTTTAAAAACAAAGACCCGGCACTCGAGCTCGAAAGGCGGAAAGATTTGGGGGATTTGACTATTGGAAGATTTCTGGAGACTCTAAATTCAGAAGAGACTGCTTGGATTGAAGGCCTCCGGCATATCCGGTCAGACTCTTGTTGCTACCTATAACCCTATGGCAAGGTACTATTATTGAAATAGGATTTGCAGCATTGGCAGCGGCAACAGCTCGTATAGCTTTAGGATTACCAATCCTTTGAGCTTGAGTAGCATAAGTGATTG
The DNA here is from genome assembly GCA_023667015.1 of Muribaculaceae bacterium. Taxonomy (GTDB): domain Bacteria; phylum Bacteroidota; class Bacteroidia; order Bacteroidales; family Muribaculaceae; genus Lepagella. The sequence goes on from JAMPAX010000006.1 coordinate 12,483, forward strand.
TAGTGCCATAAGGAATCTTACAGAGTTCGGACCATACACGGAGCTGAAAATCAGTTCCGATAAGATTGATTGGAATATTAAACGCGCGGCGAGAGCCTTTGAAATACTCCTCAAGTTGAGCAATTGCGGATGTTATCAGGTCAGACTCGCCCATTTCACAATTGACATTAAGAAATTGACAAATCTTTGGCAACAAATTCTTGTTAGAAGATACCCAGTCACACAGACACAGATACTCACCGCAAGATGCAAGACGCAAATCGCCTGCAGGTGAAGAATAAACAGAGAAAAATACAGTATTTAGAGGTGTAGCCATCGAAGATAATGAAGAAAATAATGCAAAATTAAGAGATATTTCCCCAAAATTCGAAAAAAAAGACTATCTTTGTGGCAGTATGTGGAGGAAGAGACTAAATACTGCCAATGTAAGTACAGTTTCAAACAGATGTTTGAAACCGTTTTACGGCCTCTTCCCCCCTCTGACATAGAATAATAAACTACTGCAATCCGTAAATGGGTTGCTTTTTTTGTATGACAAATCTACAAAACTGCCATATGCAAGAAACTACAGGTAGCTATGTATTGCGCAATGCGACAATCCATCTGAAAGGTGGAGGGACAAAGCTCACCGATATATTTGTATCCAATGGAATCATAACGGGTATATTCAACTCCGGGTCTGCAGAAAGTCCGGTACCAAGTACACAGATAGAAGAAATTGACCTGATGGGGTTGAGTGTACTTCCAGGACTTGTGGATATGCACGTTCACTTTCGCGAACCCGGCTACGAATACAAAGAGACGATAGCCGGAGGAGCAGCAGCAGCAATAGCCGGAGGATTCACCACTGTCTGTCCTATGCCAAATCTCAATCCGTCGCCGGATAGCGAGGAGCACCTTGATCAAGAGATTGAAGCAATACTAAAACTCCGCGGAAAGATAGATATACGACCCTACGGATGCATTACTCTGGGGCGTAAAGGGAAAGAATGCGTAGACTTTAAGAAATTACAAACCTATTCTGCAAAAAAAGGAATTCAGCTTGCAGGATTTTCCGACGATGGCAGTGGCATACAGGAAGAAGCACCTATGCGTCGAGCACTCGAAGCCTCAGCACGCGAAGGGTTCTTGGTAGCAGCACATTGTGAAGTCAACGACCTGCTACGAGGGGGCTACATCCACGATGGAGAATGGTGTAGGAGCCATTATCATAAGGGGATATGTTCTGAAAGCGAATGGAAAGAGGTAGAGCGCGACATAAAAATAGCCGAAGAGACGGGAGGGCATCTACATATCTGTCATGTCTCCACTAAAGAGAGTGTAGAGCTCATCAGAGAAGCCAAGAAGAGGGGAGTACACGTCAGTTGCGAGACCGGGCCGCATTATCTTGTCTTTAGTGATGAAGACATAAAAGATGAAGGTCGCTTCAAGATGAATCCACCGCTGCGCACTCCTGAAGATCGAAGAGCGCTGATAGAAGGGATAATTGACGGCACAATTGATGCCATAGCAACCGACCATGCTCCACACTCCTTAGAAGAGAAAAGTCGCGGCCTAAGCGAAAGCGCCATGGGAGTAGTAGGGTTGGAGACCAGCTTCCCGGCCGTATATACTTTTATGGTAAAAGAAGGACATATTGACATGTACAGACTAATAGAGATCATGTCTCTGACACCACGAAAGCTCCTGGGAATGATCGGGGCAGAAAATGGAGCAATGCGCGTAGGCAACCGCGCTGAACTTACGATTGTAGACCTTCAGAGCTATCAGAGAATAGACCCGGCTAAATTTTCCGGCAAAGGGAGAAGTACTCCCTTTGAAGGGCTCATTCTGCATGGGAAAGTAGTCGGAATTAGGAATTAGAAATATACGAATGATGTATTTTATAAAAGAGAATAAACAGATTGGGCGTAAGACCTGGAGGATGCAACTTCAGGGCGATGTATCACATATCAACACACCCGGACAGTTTGTTAATATATCAGTGCCGGGGAAGTTCCTGCGAAGGCCAATATCTATTGCAGATTGGAATATGGCCGATGATAGTCTGTTATTATTATACGATGTAGTAGGAGCCGGCACAGAAATAATGTCGGAGATGAAGAGTGGAGAAAGACTTGACGTATTGTGCCCGTTAGGGAATGGCTTCGACACTAGCGTCGAACTACACCGACCGATACTTTTAGGAGGAGGCATTGGATGCGCACCAATGCTTGGGCTCGCCAGAGAACTCAAAGAAAAAGGGAAAGAACCGACAGTAGCGCTTGGCTTCAATACCCGGGCAGACGTCATACTCCGTGAGGAACTTGAGGCTCTGGGAATAGCCTTTCATGTAGCTACAGCAGATGGTAGCGAAGGGGTTCAAGGGTTTGTGACTGATTTATATCAAGAGTTAAGCGAAAAACGAGAACCGATTGGAGAATTACCCTTCGATTATTTCTATGCCTGCGGCCCGAACCCAATGCTGAAAGCAGTATGCCAGAAACTTGACATACCGGGAGAAGTCAGTCTTGACGAGAGAATGGGATGTGGGTTTGGAGCCTGCATGGGATGTACAATAAAAACTGTTGACGGCCCGAAGCGCACCTGCAAGGAGGGACCCGTATTCAAAACAGAGAAGCTTATATGGGAATAAGATTCACCTATCGAAAAGAACAGAAAACCGACTTCAACCTCGAGCAATATATGGAAAAAAGAGACATTGACATGAGCGTAAAGCTCGGAGAGCTTCGGCTGGACAATCCCGTCATTCCTGCCAGTGGATGCTTCGGCTTCGGCTACGAAATGAGCGAATATTATGACATCAACATCTTAGGTTCAATATCTCTAAAAGGCACCACACTCCATCCCCGCTATGGCAACGAACTTCCACGCATTGCGGAATTTACGGGAGGAATGATCAACTCCGTAGGTCTGCAGAATCCCGGGGTAGAGAAAGTCATCAGCGAAGAGCTACCTAAAGCGCGAGTTGCCTATAGCAAACCCATGATAGCCAATGTCAGTGGCTTCAGCATCGATGAATACGTAAAAACCTCAGAGAAACTGTCGAAAGCTGAAGGAATCGGGATCATTGAGCTGAATATCAGTTGTCCAAACGTACACGGAGGTGGCATGAGTTTTGGCACTGACCCCTCACAGGCAGCGGCAGTAACAGCGGCGGTAAAGCATGTAGTAGGAAAGACCCCCTTATACGTAAAACTCACACCCAACGTCACCGACATCGTTGCTATCGCGCGAGCCGTAGAAGACGCCGGAGCCGATGGTTTATGCTTAATCAACACATTGCTAGGGATGCGCCTTAATTTAAAGAGCAGGAAGCCAATACTTGCCAACACCATGGGAGGGTGTAGCGGACCTGCCGTCTTCCCTATAGCGCTGAGAATGGTATGGCAAGTAGCTCATGCCTGCCGGATACCCATAATCGGTTGCGGCGGGGTCAGCACAGCTGAAGATGTTTTGGAGATGCTAATGGCCGGGGCGAATGCGGTAGAAGTAGGAGCCGCCAACCTCGTGAACCCCTACGCTTGCAAAGAGATAATCGAGAGACTCCCAGGCGTGATGGAAAAGTATGGAATACATTCTTTAGAATTTATAAATTAGAATTTAAAAGATATGAGAGAAGTAATTATAGCCTGCGACTTCAGTTCAGCAGAAGAGACATATTCATTTCTCGACAAATTTGGAGATGAACGACCATTTGTAAAAATCGGCATGGAGCTATACTATGCAGCCGGCAACGAAATAGTAAGAGAACTAAAACGACGTGGACATAAGATATTCTTAGACCTTAAACTCCACGACATTCCGAACACCGTAAATAAAGCGATTCGAGTATTATCGTCCTTGGATGTAGACATGACCAACGTGCATGCCTCAGGAGGGATAGAGATGATGAAAGCCGCCCTTGAAGGACTGACACGTGCCGATGGCACACGACCGTTGCTGATAGCCGTGACGCAGTTGACATCCACTTCCGAAGAGATGCTACATGACCAGCTACTGATCGGAGTAGACATGAACACTACAATAGCTCGCTATGCACAGAATGCTAAAGAAGCAGGCCTCGACGGAGTAGTGTGTTCACCACTTGAGGCATCCCTGGTAAAAGAAGCATGTGGAAAAGACTTCATGGCAGTGACACCCGGCATCAGGTTTGCAGACAGCAGCAAAGACGACCAAAAGAGAATTACCACTCCGGCAAAAGCCCGCGAGATAGGTTCTGACTACATAGTAGTAGGGCGTCCGATTACGGCCGCTGAGAAACCACTGGAAGCCTACAGGAAATGTGTAGAAGAATTTCATTAAGAACTTATAATTAAGAATTAAGAATATATAAGATGAAGACAGCGAAAGAGATAGCAGGAGCATTATTAGGGATTGGAGCGATATATCTTCGACCCAACGAGCCCTTCACTTGGGCAAGCGGCATAAAAAGTCCCATCTATTGTGACAACAGACTAATCCTCACCTCACCGCAAGTACGCGATGATGTAGAACTTTCCATAGCTGAGGGTGTAAAGAAATATTACCCTGAAGCAGAAATCTTGATGGGTACGAGTACTGCCGGAATAGCACACGCAGCCATAGCAGCCCACCTTTTAGGGATGCCCATGGGGTATGTACGCGGGAGTGCCAAAGACCACGGCCGCAACAATCGTATAGAAGGACGGCTTGAAAAAGGACAAAAGGTAGTAGTCATCGAAGACCTCATCTCCACTGCAGGAAGTTGCATAGAGGTAGTAGAAACCCTTCGCGAGGCAGGGGCCGAAGTATTGGGAGTTGTCAGCATCTTCACCTATGGGATGGAGCGTGGAATTAAGCGTCTGCACGAAGCTAACGTAGAGAACCACTCCCTCTCAAACTTTGATGTCCTTCTGGACGTAGCTACAGAACGGGGAACAATCAAGGCCAACGATCGCGAACGTCTGTTGCGATTTATGTCCAACCCATCGGATGAATCTTGGATGACTTATGAGGGTGTATCATAAATCGTCTTTCCAATAGAATGTAGGGACACACCATGGTGCGTCCGCATATAATCATCTTGTTATAACGGACGCACCATGGTGGGTCCCAACATTCAGATTTATGATACAACCCCATAGTTGATAGTTGATAGATAATTGTCTTTGGGTGATTAAAATTATAGGAAATGAGACATTTGATAGAGCCTTACGATCTTAGTAAGGAAGAGACCGAACAGATAGTAAATCTTGGTCTGGATATTATAGAGCATCGCGAACAATATAGCGAGGCATGTCGTGGCAAAAAACTGGCCACCCTCTTTTACGAGCCAAGCACACGTACACGACTTAGCTTTACTGCAGCGATGATGGAACTTGGAGGGAATGTAATTGGCTTTAACGATGCCGGGAGTAGCTCTGTAAGTAAGGGAGAGACTGTAGCAGACACTGTCAAAGTAATCAACTGCTTTGCCGACATAATCGCAATGCGCCATTATCAGGAAGGGGCAGCATTAGTAGCAGCGATGAATTCTCGCATACCGATAATCAACGCCGGCGATGGTAGCCATGCACATCCTACACAGACATTGACCGACCTGCTGACTATACGTAAGGAAATAGGTCGTTTTGAAGACCTTACAATCGGATTCTGTGGAGACCTGCTATATGGAAGGACTGTACACTCATTGATAAAAGCCCTTTCTCGATATCCCGGCCTTAAAGTCATACTTATATCTCCGGAGCAATTACGATTGCCGGACTATATGAAAGAGGAAGTATGCAAACCCAACGGAATAGAATATAAAGAGACCGACAATCTTGAAGAGGTAATCGGAGAGCTCGATGTACTATACATGACGAGAGTTCAGAAAGAACGCTTCTCTGATGAGGATGAATATGAAAGACTTAAAGACAGCTTCATACTCGATACAGAGAAGATGAGCCATGCACGCAAAGAGATGATAGTTCTTCATCCTTTACCTCGTGTCAACGAGATAACGACAGAGGTAGACACAGACCCACGAGCGGCCTACTTCCGCCAGGTTGAAAATGGCAAGTTTGTACGTATGGCGCTGATTCTAACCCTTCTTCGCAAAGCCGAAGAGAGGGATGACACCCCCCTACAATCACTCTGTGGAGCCGAAGAGCAATCCATGAAATGCACCAACAACCGCTGTATCAGCCACTACGAAAGAGTAAGACCGCTATTTCGTCCCACCCAAGACGGCCAAGGATGCCGCTGTGTCTACTGCGAATCCAGCACAAATAATTAATCTTCAAACTTGTAACTATAATTTTAATGAAAAATTTTTCTTTTTGATTTACTGTTTGATTTTTTGAATAGTTGTTGTATAATTGTGCTTTATAAAATTATAAACTTCCAAGTAAGTAGATGGTTGATTTAAATTTAAACTTTATACGCGGTTATTTTTGAGACAGTTTCATCACTCGTAGAAGAGGGAATAATGCGAGCATTATGACCGATGAGAGGGGAGAAAATGGCCAAAAAGGACAAGCAGAAAGTTCGAATTTAAATTGAACAGCTACTTATTTCAAATAAACTAAATATAGATGAACCGAACTTCTTTTGCGGAGATGAAAAGATTCATCACATACTGCATTACACCTTTTATCATGACTTGCAAAAGAGATAAAACTCCTTGTTTTCTATTAATGCTTGCTATATTTGCATGCCTTAGCGTTCAAGCAGAGAATGTTTATTGGTATTATGAACCAACGAGTGGATGTATAGAAGCAGAAGGATGGAATGGTCTGGAAAAAGCACCTACAGCGGAGGTATTGCCAAAGCAATATAACGGAGAAGACCTAAAATGGACTGTAGAGGCCTCATATTCCGATGGTGGCAATCACGCACCTGTTTTTCTTAATTATTATGGCAATCAATTCCATGTATTAGTCTTTGGTAATGAATATTCTTCATATTGCACATCGGTAACACTTTCAACTGATGAGCTTGATGGATGCGAGATTACTGAGGTACTAATTCCTCTGTATATGCAATCCGGGAAAAATTATGAATGTACTGTCAGTTATAACGGCACTGACAATAATTTTTCTTATACTCTGTATTCCGATAAATGCCAAGAAATACCATTTGAAAAGAATGGCCAATACGGCGGTAAGCTACCGGAGGGTATAGTTAATGGACGATTTTCGATTAATATTAAACCTCGAGAGCCGGGGCAAATAATATTGTGTGGACTGAAATTGACTTATGAGAAGAGTGAGGTTTATGAGCCTGTGGATCCGGAGATTAAATTACCACTCTCTACTAATGGGTTGTATTCAGCACCTTGGATCGCTGAGGGACTTACCTTTGAGGGACAACTTATGCACTCCGGGCTTGAAGCTGCAGATCCGGTGAATACCGGAGAGTTGACGCTGACAATGATACCACTTTTCGAACCTCAATATGCACCGGAAGATTTGGATGAGAGTGTAGCTGAGAGACAGAAGGGTAAAGATGCATACTATCGCGATGGAGAAGCCAAGGCATGGTATGAGGATGATTACCGAACCCTATGCATACAAGTGCCCTGCTCAGGACTTTATCGACTGACGATAACATATACACCCTCCGGAAAGACCGGCTTCATAGCCTCAGAGAAGAGTGTAGATTTAAATATATATCCCAACGAATCAAAATGCGATATCAACTGGGAAGAGATAGTAGACAATAGTATATGTGTCAAAAGCTACGGCATAGGAGATGAGGGACTGGTACATGCACGCCTTAATTACAAAGAGGTATGGAATGTGGACTATTATTATATGATAGATGGATATTATCCGGGACTTGTAGGAAGGAATAATCTACGACGCGGAGCCAAACATCCGGTAGAGACAGCAGATCCGAAGTATACAGTTCCCGAGGGGTATCGATTATTTAACGGTGCAGGCATAGACCTGACACAAGGATCGACACTGCATGTCTATAGAACCAAGAACGGAGCCGTCTCAGACTGCCACAATATCGCCTACACACTAATGGATCCGGATATAGAGACAGCGGTAGGAACGATAGAAGCTGGAGAAAGAGATATCGAATTGTATACAATCAATGGACAGCGAGTTGAGACATTGACGCCGGAACCGGGGATATACATTCTTCGAACACATGGTACGACCAAGAAAATATTGATACGATAAACTACAGCAACAAAAAGAATCGGCCGAAGCCGATTCTTTTTGTTGAAAGCCAATTAAAATTTTATCGGATGCAATGTAAGTTTTTTGGATAAGTCAAAAAAAATGCTTACCTTTGCAGTGGATAATGATAACCGACAGGAAACCAATTATGCGGCAACCCCGAAACATATCCCCCGACAGTACATCAGTCAGAGACCTCATCCTTAGAAAGCATCCCTTCAGGAAGCGTATAAGAACCGGGGCAAGCTTAAGCTTGCGTCAGGATGGGGAGATGGGGAAGGAGCGTAAGGCTGTGAACTGCAATGAGCTCGTATCCTTTGTCAACTGTATTATCAACGAAAAAATAAGAATATAAATATAGAGCCGTCAAGCGTTCGAACGCTTGACGGCTCAGCTTTTTTAACAATAAAGAAAGGAAATAAACGATGAAGATTGGAGTAGTAATGGGGTCGACAAGCGACCTGGACGTGATGAAAGGGGCCTTTGAGATACTTGATGAATTCGGCATTGAATACGAGAAGAAAGTATTTTCGGCTCATCGTACGCCTGTACAGCTCGAACAATGGGCATCGTCAGCCCGAGATCGCGGAATGGTAGCAATAATCGCCGGAGCCGGAGGTGCAGCTCATCTGCCGGGTGTAGTAGCGGCCCACACTACAATACCCGTGATTGGAGTGCCGGTAATGTCGAAACAGCTGATGGGACTCGACTCGCTACTCTCCATCGTGCAGATGCCCGGAGGCATCCCCGTGGCCACCGTTGGCATCAATGGTGCGAAAAATGCAGCCCTACTAGCAGCTGAAATCCTTGCACTCACCGACAAAGATATCAAAAACAAAATAGACCTTTTCCGCGAACGTCAAGCAGAGAAAGTACTCGAAGCAGAGATATGAAAAAGAGTCGAATATTTGTTGAAAAAAAACCGGGCTACCGCACAGAATCGGAGAGCCTGCGCCAAGAACTCAATACCAACCTGCAGCTTGAGATCCGCGAGTTGCGTCAGATCGTAATCTACGACATCTTCGGGATGAACCCCGAAATTATGGAAGAATGCAAGTATAAGGTATTTGGAGAGAAGGTGACCGATAATGTAAGCGAAGAATGCGACTACAGCGGACATCCTCATCTGGCTATCGAATGTCTGCCGGGACAGTTCGACCAGCGTGCCACTTCTGCCGAAGAGTGCGTACGGCTGATTGATCCCCATGCCAATGTAGAAATTCGAAGTGGCAAACTTCTGATATTTGATGAAGGTATAGACAGGGCGGCTCTTGAAAAAATAGAGCGATACTGTATCAACAGAGTAGAGAGCCGTCGCAAAGATCTTAGCCGCTTGGAACTTCCCGAAAGAGCAGAAGTCCGCAAAGTAGAGACACTCACCGGACTACGCGACTTTAATATCGATGACTGCGAACGCTTCTTCAAGGAGAAAGGACTCGCCATGAATGCCGCAGATTTAATGGAGATTGTAAGCTACTTCAAAGGAGAAGAGAGAGATCCCAACGAAACGGAATTGCGAATCCTTGACACCTACTGGAGCGATCATTGCCGTCACACCACCTTCACAACACGTCTGACAAAAATAGAGATTGCTGAGGGTGGGGATTCGATTGTAGCAAACGAAATTCGTGAGGGTCTGCAACTATGGAAGGAACTTCGCGAAGAGACAGGACGGCAAGAGAAACCACTATGCCTTATGGACTTGGCCACAATAGGAGCACGAGTACTTCGTCATCGTGGTCTTCTCGACAATCTCGAAGAAAGCGAGGAGAACAACGCCTGCAGCATCTATGTCGATGCAGAGCATGAAAATGGAGAAAAAGAACGCTGGTTGCTACAGTTCAAAAACGAAACGCACAACCATCCTACAGAGATAGAACCCTTTGGAGGAGCCTCTACATGTCTTGGAGGAGCCATCCGCGACCCATTGAGTGGCCGTAGCTACGTCTTCCAAGCCATGCGTATCACCGGAGCGGGCAACATTTATCAAGATATTAAAGAAACTCTCCCCGGCAAACTACCACAGAGAGTCATATCCACCCGTGCCGCTGCAGGCTACTCATCGTATGGCAACCAGATAGGACTGGCCACCACTCAAGTAAGAGAGATATACCATCCCGGTTACGTAGCCAAAAGGATGGAGGTAGGAGCTGTAGCCGGAGCTGTCAGAGCTGCTGACGTCCGTCGCGAATGCCCCGCACCCGGTGATGTCATACTGATGTTTGGAGGTCGGACCGGACGCGATGGCATTGGAGGAGCTACCGGATCAAGCAAGGAACACAACACCTCATCGTTGGAAGAATGCGGCTCAGAAGTGCAGAAAGGAAACGCTCCCGAAGAGCGTAAGCTCCAGCGACTCTTTCGCCGTCCGGAAGTCACCCGTCTAATTAAGAAGTCCAACGACTTTGGTGCCGGAGGTGTCAGTGTAGCTATTGGCGAACTTGCCGACAGTCTTGATATCTACTTAGACAGAGTGCCAACGAAATACAGCGGACTGAATCCTACAGAAATAGCAATTAGTGAATCTCAAGAGAGGATGTCGGCCGTCGTAGAATCCAAAGATAAAGAAGAATTCATGCGCCTATGTGGGGAAGAGAATATCGAAGTAACTCATGTAGCAGACGTGACCGATAGCGGACGCATGCGTCTATACTACAACGGAGAGATCGTAGCCGACCTCAAGAGGACATTTATCGACAGCGCAGGAGCGCCACACTATGCAGAGGCGACAATTACAGTACCTGAGACAGAAGGAATACTAAACCATATGCCTCAAGGAGCTACTCCCCGCGAACGCTTCCTCAACAACCTATGCGAACCCAACGTCACCTCTCAGAAAGGTCTGATCGAGATGTTCGATTCCACTATTGGCGCTACAACGGTATTGATGCCCTTCGGAGGACGCACACAGAGAAGCGAGACACAAGTATCGCTACAAGCTCTGCCTACAGGGGGAAAGACAACAACCGGCTCAATGATGGCCTGGGGTTATAACCCCTACATCAGCAGCCGCAGTCCTTATCATGGAGCAGCCTACGCTGTCACAGAAGCTATAGCCAAAGCAGTAGCAGCCGGCCAGGACTATCGAGATATACGATTCTCATTCCAGGAATTTTTCGAAAAACTCACCGACAGCAAGAGCTGGGGGAAACCGCTGTCAGCACTTCTCGGAGCGCTACGCATGCAAATAGAATACGGACTGGGGGCTATCGGAGGAAAAGACTCCATGAGCGGCACATTCGCTGACATCAGTGTACCCCCCACGCTGATAGCCATCAGCTGTGGGCCCACCGACATTCGGAAGTCAGTATCCACCGACTTCAAAGCCGGAAGCCATCATATCTATCTGCTACGGCACACTCCTCTGGCAGGAGCCATGCCCGCCACATCATCGCTCAAAGATAGCTATGAGGCTTACCACAGAGCAGTAGAAAAAGGAGAGATACTCGCAGCATATGCACCGACATTTGGCGGTGTGGCAGAGGCTATAACCAAAATGAGTTTCGGCAACAATGTTGGAGCTAAAGTAACACTCAGCGAAAAAGACCTCTACGACTACACCTACGGGAGTATCGTCTTTGAGAGTTCTGTTACCCCCGAAGAGCTAAACATACCCGGCATTGAACTGATTGGCGAGACTACAGAAGAGCCAACGCTGACCGTCAATTCCGAAATCTATGGTATAGAAGAGCTATATTCACTGAACGCGCAACCCTTCGACAGGATATACCCCGCCTTCAGCGGACTTCATGGGAAAGTAGCGAATGCCGACAATGGCAAAGCCAAAGGAAAATCGCTCAAAGCCAAACCGGAGATGCAGACAGAACATCCCATCGTATTCCTGCCGATATTCCCCGGCACCAACTGCGACTACGATATGGAGAGGGCATTCCGTAGAGAAGGCGCAGAATGCGAGACCTTCGTGTTCCGCAATCTCACCCCCGATGACGTTGAACAGAGCAGTCGGGAGATGGCCCGTCATATAGATAATGCCCATATCCTAGCCATCAGTGGAGGATTTTCCGAAGGAGACGAACCCGACGGGAGTGGCAAATTTATAGCCAGCGTACTGCAAAATCAAGAAGTAAAAGAGTCAATCGAACGACTACTCGCCCGTGGAGGTTTAGTACTCGGAATCTGCAATGGTTTCCAAGCACTGATAAAATCGGGACTTTTGCCCGATGGCAAAATTGGAGAGATAACACCGAATAATCCCACTCTGTTCCGCAACGACATTAACCGTCATATCTCGCAGATAGTCAAAACGCGAGTAGGAAGCACAGCATCCCCATGGCTTAAGGGCTTCACCATAGGCCAGCTCCACGAAGTAGCGGCAAGCCACGGCGAAGGGAAATTCTGTTGCGATCCCCGGACAGCAAAAAGACTTGCCGAGAACGGACAGATAGCATTCCAATATGCCGATTTGGAAGGGAATGCAACAATGGAAAGTCCCTGGAATCCCAACGGGTCAACGATGGCAATTGAAGGAATAATCAGTCCCGACGGACAGATTTTAGGAAAGATGGCTCACTCCGAACGATGGCATGACGGACTGATGCGCAATATCTATGGAGATCGCGACCAGAACCTATTTGCCAACGCAGTCGGATACTTTAAACCGTAATAAAAACGACTGAAAAAGAAACAAAAATATCAATAACAAAAAACGTAAAACAAATAAAATAATACATATATGGAACCCAGAGAGATGCTCTATGAAGGAAAGGCAAAGCAAGTATACGCCACAGACGACGCCGACAAGGTAATCATCCGCTACAAAGATGACGCCACCGCCTTCAACAACCTCAAACACGCCATCGTTGACAAAAAAGGTCAACTCAACAACAAGATTACGACGATGATATTCAATCGCCTGAAAGAAGCCGGCATCCCCACCCACTATCTGGAAACACTCAACGATCGCGACCAACTCTGCCTCAAGGTAAAGATATTCCCCTTAGAGGTGATAGTACGCAACGTCATCGCCGGCTCTATGGCAAAGCGACTCGGCATTGAAGAAGGCACTCCGGCGCCCAACACTATATTCGAGATATGCTATAAAGACGATGCACTCGGCGACCCTCTGATCAACGACCATCATGCAGTAGCATTAGGAGCCGCAAGCTACGATGAACTCAAAGAGATATACTCCCTGACCTCCCGCATTAATGAAGAATTGAAGAAGATGTTCCTGGAAGTTGGAGTAAAACTTGTAGACTTCAAGATAGAATTCGGTAAGACCTCCGACGGCAAGATAGTACTCGCTGATGAGATTAGCCCCGACACGTGCAGACTATGGGATGCAGAGACTGGCAAGAAACTGGACAAAGACCGCTTCCGCCGCGACATGGGCGACGTCATCGAGGCCTACGAAGAAATAGACAGCCGACTCGAAAGCAACTCAAAAAAATAACGAAAGATGGCAAAGAGTTATGAGCAATCGGGAGTAAATCTTGAGGCCGGCTATGAGGTAGTAAAACGTATCGGGAAGCATGTAGCCTCCACCCGGCGCACCGGATGCATGGGGGGAATCGGAAGCTTCGGAGGTATGTTTGACCTCGGGAGCCTTGGCTACGAGCATCCAATACTTGTCAGCGGCACCGATGGAGTAGGTACAAAGCTGAAATTAGCGTTTGCAACAGGGCATAACAGTACTGTCGGGATTGATGCCGTAGCCATGTGTGTCAACGATGTATTGGCACAGGGTGCGGAGCCACTACTGTTTTTAGACTATGTAGCAGTCGGAAAGAATGACCCGGCCGTAGTAGAAAGCATCGTAGCCGGAGTAGCAGAAGGATGTCGACAAGCAGGATGTGCCCTTGTAGGGGGTGAAACCGCCGAGATGCCCGGAATGTATGAGGGTGGCGAATACGACATAGCCGGCTTCACCGTCGGCGTCGTAGAGCGCGACCGCTTGATAGATGGTAGTCGTGTAGAATACGGAGATACCCTCATTGGTATAGCCTCGAGTGGTGTCCATAGCAACGGCTTTTCTCTGGTAAGGAAAATCGTAGCAGACAACAACCTTGACTACAACACCGTCTACGACTTCACCGAAGGGGAGACCCTGGGCAAATGGTTGCTACGTCCCACGAAGATTTACGTACGTCCGATACTCAAACTACTGAAAGAAGTAGAGGTTCATGGCATAGCTCATATTACAGGTGGAGGTTTCGATGAAAATATCCCACGCATACTCAAAGATGGACAAGGAGTAGCCATAGAGAAAGGTAGCTGGGAGATACTTTCGGTGTTTAAAGAATTGCAGCGTCTTGGCGACATCCCGGAAAGGGAGATGTACAACGTCTTCAATATGGGCATAGGAATGGTAATTGCCTTGAATCCCGACTCAATAGCGAAAGCTATGGAAGTATTGACAGAATGCGGATTGAAAGCCTCCGTAATAGGGAAAGTAATCGAAGGGAAAGGAGTCACACTTTATTGACAACTGAATATTGACAACTGAATGAGAAAAATAGCAGTATTTGCCAGCGGCAATGGCGGCAACTTTGAAGCACTTGTAGAGTCCTCACGTCGGGGAGATATCCCCGCAGAGATAGACGTCTGCATATGCGACTGCCCGGGTGCTCGGGTCAGCAAACGCGCATCACGTTTAGGGGTAGACTATTTGGAATTCAGTCCCAAAGAGTTTAAGTCAAAACACGAATATGAGAAAATGATAGCCGATGAGCTCGACCGACGCGGCATAGAGCTGATATGCTTAGCCGGATATATGCGCATTGTAGGCGATGAACTACTGGAGCGGTATGGAGGAAGGATACTTAATATCCATCCTTCATTGCTTCCCTCATTTAAGGGGGCTCATGGTATCCGCGATGCCTTCGACTATGGAGTGAAAATCTATGGAGTAACAGTCCACTATGTAGACAATACACTCGATGGAGGGAAAATACTCGATCAGGAAGCCTTCCGCTACGAAGGCAGTGATATAGAAGAACTCGAAGAGAAGATCCACGAAGTTGAACACAAGCTATATGCCAGAGCCGCAAATAAATTTATCTCACTTACCAAAAAATAGCAATACCATGAGAGCGTTAATAAGCGTAAGCGATAAAACAGGAATAATAGACTTTGCCAAGAGTCTTAAAAGACTTGGCTGGGAAATCATAGCTACAGGAGGCACAATGACGCAACTTCAAGAGGCCGGAGTAGAAGTCACCAACATCTCTGATGTTACCGGCTTTCCGGAGATTTGCGACGGAAGAGTAAAGACACTACATCCGAAAGTCCACGGAGCGCTATTGGGGCGCCGCGACTTAACCGACCATCTTCGTCAGCTTGAAGAGAACGGTATTGGACTAATCGACATGGTATGTGTAAACCTCTATCCCTTCGAAGCCACAATAGCCAAAGAGGGCGTTACCCTTCAAGAAGCAGTAGAGAATATCGATATAGGAGGCCCCTCAATGCTCCGCAGCGCCGCCAAGAACTTTGCAGCAGTGACCGTAGTATGTGATCCTGCCGACTATTCAACAGTACTCGAAGAGCTTGAAAAAGAGGGGAACACAACCTACGAGACGCGAATCAAACTTAGCGCCAAAGCATATACTCATACCGCACTATATGATAGCCATATAGCCTCCTATATGAGAAAAGAGGCCGGTCTTCCGGAGAAACTCTTCCTCTGCTTCGACAAAGTACAAGATTTGCGTTACGGAGAGAATCCTCATCAGAAAGCCGCATTCTACAAGCAACAAGTTCCGGCCACATACTCTCTGGCATTTGCTCGCCAGCTGGGAGGAAAGGAACTATCATACAATAATATTCAAGACGCCAATGCAGCCTTGGCAATAGTACGCGAATTCAGTGAACCATTCTGTGTGGGACTCAAGCACATGAATCCCTGCGGGGCTGCTATCGGTAAAGATATCGAAGAAGCCTGGGACAAAGCATACGAGGCAGACAAGGTCAGCATCTTCGGGGGTATTGTAGCCTTCAACAGACCCTTGACAGCAGGGGTAGCCACCAAACTGAAACCCATATTCTTAGAGATTATCATAGCGCCGGAAATCACCCCTGAAGCTCTCGAGATACTCGGGAAGAAGAAAAACCTACGACTGATGGAAGTAAATATGGGAGCTTCAGCATGCTCAGAAGAGACACCTCGACAGTATGTAGGAGTCAACGGTGGACTGCTGACACAGGATCAAGACCGTCAATGTATAGAGATTGCCGACGAGATGACCGTCACTGAGCGTCATCCATCAGCGGCAGAGCTTCGCGACCTTCAATTTGGATGGAGGATAGTAAAACACGTGAAGAGCAACGCCATAGTAGTAGTCAAAGATGGAATGACACTTGGCGTGGGGGCAGGCCAGATGAATCGTGTGGGTTCTGCAAAGATAGCGCTTGAGCAGGCACATGCCGCAGGCCACACTTCAGGACTCGTATTGGCCTCCGATGGCTTCTTCCCCTTCGACGACACAGTAGAATTAGCCGGCAAGAGCGGAGTTACAGCTATCGTACAGCCCGGAGGCTCCGTTAGAGATGAAGACTCCATAAAGAAAGCCAACGAACACGGCATCAGCATGGTATGTACAGGTATGCGTCATTTCAAACATTGAATACAAACCGATCTGAAATGAAAGAACAGCAGAACAACGGGAAGAAAGTACTCGTAGTAGGCTCCGGAGGGCGCTGCCATGCGATAGTCGATGCCTTGTCACGCTCAGAGCGGGTAGGCAAGATATACTGCGCACCCGGCAACGCCGGAATATCCACCCAGGCCACATGCGTTGACCTCAATGTAGAAGACGTAAAAGGGCTTGCCGACTTTGCCCAGAGGGAGGGTATCGACATGACAATCGTAGGTCCGGAAGCCTCCTTGGCAGCCGGCATAGTCGACGAATTTAACAGCAGGGGACTCAAAGCATTCGGTCCCTCGAAGTCAGCCACACGCATAGAAAGCTCTAAAGAATTCGCCAAAAAGATAATGTTTGGCCACGACATACCTACGGGTCATTACCGCGTCTTCACCGACTATGAAGAAGCCATGCAATACTCACGCACCCTGGAGCCACCGATAGTAGTAAAATACGACGGACTGGCAGCAGGGAAGGGAGTGACCGTAGCCATGAGTCATGATGAGGCAGAAACAGCGCTGAAACATATGCTCGTAGACAAAGAATTCGGCACCGACAAAGTAATCATAGAAGAATACCTTGACGGACCGGAATTTTCGCTGATGTGTCTGGTCAACGGCGACAAAGTATATCCCCTCGCTGAAGCCCGCGACCATAAACGTGCTCACGAAGGAGACACCGGTCCGAACACCGGAGGAATGGGTGCCTACTCCCCGGTAGCCTTCATCACAGACGATATTCGTCACGAAGCGATGGAGAAAATTATGATACCCGCGGCAAAAGCTATGGTCAACGAAGGTACACCCTTTATGGGGGTACTCTACGGAGGACTTGTACTGACCAAAGAAGGGCCGAAGGTCATAGAATTCAACGCACGCTTCGGAGATCCGGAAACGGAGGTTGTACTTCCCCGCCTGAAGAGTGACTTCTACGACTTTGTAGAAGCCGTCATAGAAGGAAAAGATTATAATGCAGAATGGAGAGAAGAAAGCGCCTTGGGGATAGTCATCGCCTCCGAAGGATACCCCGGTAAATACACCAAAGGGGTAGAAATATCTGCCGGAGAGGATAAAGATTCCAAGATTTACCATATGGGCACAGCTCTGAGAGATGGGAAACTCGTCAGTGCTGGAGGTCGCGTAATGATGGCCGTAAGCTTAGCGGCGACAATGCCTGAAGCAAGACGCAAAGCATTGGCCGACACTGCCGACATAGCCACAGAAGGATTCTTCTATCGTCGCGACATTGGAGGAATGATAATTTCCGGCAGCGACATAGCCGGAGAAATAAAAGATAGCCTTCGCTCCGAATCTGAGGAATGCAAAAAGAAATGGGGGAGAACTCCTCATATTGCCGTAATACTCGTAGGGAACGATCCTGCCAGCGAACGCTACGTCAGCAACAAAGGGAAAGCAGCCGCCGACTGCGGGTTTGACCATACATTGCTTCATTTTCCCGAGAGCGTAAGCGAGAAGGAATTGCTGGCAGCAGTAGCCAAGCTCAATGAGAATCCCGATATTGATGGAGTGCTCGTACAATTGCCATTGCCCGGGCATATCAGCAAAACAAGAGTCATTGACGCAATCGACCCTCTAAAAGACGTAGATGCTTTTCATCCTGAAAACGTTGCAAAACTATGGAAGAAGCAGGCTGATTTATTCCCCTGCACACCCAAAGGAATCATCCGACTGCTCGACGAAGCAAGTGTAGAAATCGCCGGCAAGAGAGCAGTAGTAATCGGACGTAGCAACATGGTAGGCTTTCCGGTAGCAAAGATGCTGCTTGACCGCGATGCGACAGTCACCATAGCCCACAGCAAGACAAAAGACCTCGCAGCCATCACTCGCGAAGCTGACATATTAGTAGTCGCCATAGGGTGTGCCAAGCTGATAACCGCAGATATGGTAAAATCGGGAGCTGCCGTCATCGATGTAGGAATCAACCGCGACACGGAGACGGGAGGCATGTGTGGAGATGTAGACTTTGAAGCCATCAAGAAGAAAGCCTCCGTCATCACTCCCGTACCGGGGGGAGTAGGACCGATGACCATAGCCTGCCTGATGGAGAACACAATGGAATGTTATCAGCGCGAGATGCATAAGAGAGAAACATCAAAGCATTGAGCATAAGGTAAAATCAACAGAAAAGTCAAAGAAACAATGATAGAAAGATACGGAAGAAAAGAGATGCGCGACGTCTGGACGGAACAGAGCAAATTTGAAGCCTACTTGAAAGTAGAGTTGCTCGCCGCTGAGGCCTGGAAAGAACTCGGGGTCATCCCCGCAGAAGACATCGAAAAGCTCAACAGCCAAGCCAGCTTCGACATCGACCGAATAAAAGAGATAGAAGAGAGTACTCGCCACGACATCGTAGCCTTCACACGCGCTGTCAGCGAAACGCTGGGCCAGGAGCGCAAGTGGGTGCACTACGGGTTGACGAGCACCGACGTAGTCGACACCGCCAACGGCTACATCTTCAAGCGTGCTAACGATATCATCCGCAAAGACCTGGAGAAATTCTCGCTGATGCTCAAGAGGCGTGCATTAGAATTCAAGAATCAACCCTGTATCGGACGTACCCACGGCATACATGCCGACATTACATGCTTTGGTCTGAAATGGGTGCTCTGGCATGCTGAGATGGAACGCAATATCAAGCGCTTCGACGAAGCCGCCAAAGGGGTGGAAGTAGGCAAGATTAGTGGAGCTGTAGGCAACTTCGCGAATATTCCGCCATTTGTGCAAGATTATGTATGTGAGAAACTTTGCATATCCTCTGCAGATGTATCCACCCAAGTTATACAGCGAGACCGCCACGCCTTCTACATGGCCGCTATAGCTCTGGTGGGGGCTACCTTAGAGCAGATGGCAATGGAAGTGCGCAATCTCCAGCGCACAGAGGTCCACGAAGTGGAAGAAGCCTTCGGCAAGGGTCAGAAAGGATCGAGCGCAATGCCCCACAAGCGCAACCCGATAAGCTCGGAAAATATATGTGGCTGTGCTCGCGTACTTCGCGGATATATGGCCACGGCCTATGAGAACGTAGCTCTGTGGCATGAGCGCGATATCTCCCACTCTGCCACAGAGCGAATTATCATGCCCGATGCTACAATACTATTGGACTATATGCTCAACAGAATGATGGGAATACTCGAAAAACTCGTAATATTCCCTGAAAAAATGCTCTCCGACATCTATATGACCAATGGAGTCATCTTCGCACAGAGAGTAATGAATGCCCTAATTTCCAAAGGCTTTACCCGCGAGCAAGCTTACGATACGGTACAGCCGATAGCTATGGAAGCTATGCGGCTTGGCAAGCCCTACAAAGAGCTGTTGGAGCAAAATAAGACAGTCATGTCAGAGCTGGGTGCCGCGGAGCTGGAGGGATGTTTCACATTAGATTACTACATGAAGAACGTAGACTACATCTACGAACGCAACAATATCAAGGAATAAAATGTCAAGAAGATTAGTAGTTACCGGCTCCCAATGGGGCGACGAAGGAAAAGGGAAAATAACCGATTACTTCGCATGTCGCGCAAACATGGTAGTTAGATACCAGGGGGGCAACAACGCGGGCCACAGCGTAAAATTCGGCGGCAAGAAATACTCCCTGCAGAGCATCCCGTCGGGAATCTTCAATCCGGAAACAGTCAATGTCATGGGCAACGGTATGGTAGTTAACCCGGCATCTGTGATATCAGAGCTGGCAAAGCTACGCGAAAATGGAGTATGCGAATACACATTGCTAATATCCGATAGAGCAGCAATGGTCATGCCCTGGCATTCCGCACTCGACGGCGCATACGAATCGGGCCTTGGCAATTCCAAGATTGGCACCACCAAGAAAGGTATCGGCCCGGCATATTCCGACAAATATAGCCGCACAGGCTTGCGAATGGGCGATCTGCTAGAGCCGGAATACTTTGCAGAACGACTGAAAAGCGCCATTGAGATAAAGAACATAGAACTTCGTGCACTCGGCCTCGAAGAGTACGAATTTCAGAAAGTCTACGATGAATATATGGGCTATGCACGCGAATTGGGACCAATGATTTGCGACACATCGTTGGTCATCGACAGTGCATTGCGTAGGGAAGATGCCAAAGTCCTGTTTGAAGGAGCGCAAGGGATGATGCTCTGCATCGAGCATGGCACATATCCCTACGTAACCTCCTCCTGTCCCTCGGCCGCCAGCGTAGCGGTAGGTGCGGGTATCTCCCCCAAATGGATAGACAACGTAGTCGGCGTAGCCAAAGCCTACTGCACACGAGTAGGAGAGGGACCGTTCCCCACAGAATTCTTCGACAAGACAGCAGAAGAAATTCGCGAACGCGGCCATGAATATGGTACCGTCACCGGACGTCCGCGCCGTATCGGATGGTTTGACGCGGTAGTAGCTAAATATACCAGCCGTCTGGCCGGCATTGACTATTGGGCACTTATGCTCTTCGATGTACTCTCAGGGTTGGAGAAAGTGAAAATCTGCACAGGCTACGAACTCGACGGCAAGATACTGCAGGCACCCCCGGCAACAATCGGAGCCCTTCGCCGTGTAAAGCCCGTATTTATTGAGATGGAAGGATGGCAGGAAGACTTGACAAAGATGAAATCAGCAGAAGAATTTCCTGAAGCCGCCAAAGCCTATATCCGCAAGATAGAAGAGCTCACCGGAGTGCCCGTAGGAATAGTATCCGTAGGTCCGGATCGAAGTGAGACTATAATAATAAACGAGAATCTACGTAATTTCTAAAGAACAATGTCATTTCAAAGCGATAAGATAGCATACGAGGGATTCACCTTCGACGACGTCCTACTCATTCCGGCATATTCGGAAGTGACACCGGACAAGGTAGAGACAAGCACACGTTTCACCCGCAATATAGGTCTGAACGTCCCGGTAGTATCCGCAGCCATGGACACCGTGACAGAGGCATCGATGGCAATAGCCATTGCCCGCGAGGGAGGAATCGGAGTAATCCACAAGAACATGTCGATAAAGGCACAAGCTGAGCAAGTACGCAAAGTGAAACGTGCAGAGAGCGGCATGATCTACGATCCCATCACCATCACTGAAGAAGGAACCGTGGGAGATGCACTTCGTCTTATGCACGACAACCATATCGGAGGCATACCCGTAGTAGACGCTGAAGGATACTTGAAAGGTATCGTCACCAACCGCGACCTGCGCTTCCAGACAGATATGGGAATCGCCATCCGAGACGTCATGACGTCAAAAAATCTTATCACCACCACCAGCCCCGCGCTCAGCGATGCTTCCCAGATTCTTCTGCGCTACAAGATTGAGAAACTCCCCGTGGTCAACGAAGAGGGGAAGCTGATAGGACTTATTACATACCGCGACATCACAAAAATCCAGGACTACCCGAAGGCATGCAAAGATAGCAAAGGTCGCTTGCGCGTAGCTGCCGGAGTCGGAGTCACCTCCGACACCCTGCAACGAGTGGAAGCACTGGTTGACGCCGGGGTAGACGCCGTAGTAATCGATACAGCCCACGGACATTCGGCCAACGTAGCCCGCACTCTCAAAAGCGTAAAAGAGAAATACCCTGAGCTGGACGTAGTAGTAGGCAATATTGCTACAGCAGAAGCTGCTGAATTCCTGATAGAGGCCGGTGCCGATGGCATTAAGGTAGGTATCGGCCCCGGCTCCATCTGCACTACCCGCATAGTAGCCGGAGTAGGCGTGCCTCAGCTGACAGCTATCTATGAGGTAGCCAACGTGGCCCATCGTCATGGCGTGCCCGTCATTGCCGACGGAGGACTTCGCTATTCGGGCGATGTAGTCAAAGCACTTGCGGCCGGTGGAGATTGTGTGATGATGGGCTCACTGCTTGCAGGTGTGGAAGAATCTCCCGGAGAGACCATCATCTACAACGGTAGGAAATTCAAGGCCTATCGTGGCATGGGTTCCATTGAAGCCATGCAAGCCGGGTCGAAAGACCGTTACTTCCAGTCGGACACATGCGATACGAGCAAATTCGTGCCTGAAGGTATCGTAGCTCGTGTTCCGTACAAAGGAACACTCAGCGAGACCGTCTACCAGCTTATAGGAGGGTTGCGTTCCGGCATGGGCTACTGCGGTGCTAAAGACATCGAAGCACTCCACGATGCAAAATTCGTAAGAATCACATCTGCCGGAGTAATAGAAAACCATCCTCACGACGTGACCATCACCAAAGAGGCTCCCAACTATACCCGTGGAGAGTAATCTCATAGGATACTGAAATATAATGGAAAAGATAATAATATTGGATTTCGGTTCGCAGTATACGCAGCTTATAGCACGGCGTATCCGTGAAGCTAACGTATACTGCGAAATCCACCCCTACAATAAACTACCGGAACTGGACTCCGACGTAAAGGGAGTTATACTCTCCGGCAGTCCATACTCCGTCAATGATCCCGAGGCGCCCCATCCTGCCTTAGACAAGATCCCTTCCGAAATGCCCCTGCTCGGTGTTTGCTACGGTGCACAATACCTGGCAAAAAATGGCGGGGGAGCTGTAGAGTCGGCTCCAAGTCGCGAATATGGCAGGGCAATGTTGGAGATAGTAGAGCCGACAGACCCTCTTATGGAGGGTCTGCCATCGCCCACTCAGGTATGGATGTCGCACGGCGATACCATCACCAATCTCCCCGATAATTTCAAAGTCATAGCCTCTACCGACAATGTGACCAACGCGGCATTCCGCATAGAGGGACACCGCGTTTGGGGCATACAATTCCATCCGGAAGTATACCATTCCACTGATGGAGCCCTACTTCTCAACAACTTTGTAGTCAAGATTTGTGGATGCCACGGCGACTGGAGTCCGGCATCATTTATTGAGACTACCGTGGCAACACTCAAGGAGAAGCTTGGCGATGACAAGGTGATCCTCGGACTCTCAGGGGGTGTAGACTCATCGGTGGCTGCCATGTTGCTTCATCGTGCCATTGGCAAGAATCTTACCTGCATCTTCGTAGACAACGGGCTGCTACGTGCTGATGAGTTTACCGACGTACTGAACTCCTACAAAGACATGGGGCTCAATGTCATTGGAGTAGATGCCTCTAAGAGATTTTATTCCGACCTCAGGGGAGTGACCGATCCGGAGAAAAAAAGGAAAGTCATAGGGCGCGACTTTGTGGAAGTATTCAACGCAGAAGCACAGAAAATTTCCGGAGCCCGTTGGCTCGCACAAGGCACCATTTATCCGGACGTCATAGAAAGCGTGTCGGTCAATGGGCCTTCGGCCACCATCAAATCCCACCACAACGTTGGTGGGCTCCCGGAGAAGATGAATCTCAAAATTGTAGAGCCACTCAGACTTCTCTTCAAGGATGAAGTGCGCAGAGTAGGCCAGGCATTAGGAATGAAGCCCGAGCTGCTTGGACGGCATCCCTTCCCCGGACCGGGACTTGGCATACGAGTGCTCGGAGAGGTCACCGAAACAAAGGTAAAAATCCTACAGCAGGCCGACAAGATATTTATCGACAATCTACGAGCCGACGGACTCTACGACAAAGTATGGCAGGCAGGAGCAATCCTGCTACCGGTGCAGAGTGTAGGGGTCATGGGCGATGAACGCACCTACGAGAATTGTGTGGCATTGCGAGCCGTCATATCTACGGATGGTATGACAGCAGATTGGGTGCATCTTCCCTATGAATTCCTGGCACGTACAAGCAATGAGATTATCAACAAAGTAAGAGGTGTCAACAGAGTAGTCTACGACATATCCTCGAAGCCACCTGCCACAATTGAGTGGGAATAGGGTCAAAATTCGACTTTGCCTGAATTTAGTTGATAAAAAATGCGAGCCGGAAGCTCGCCGTCCTTGATAGATTATAGTATAGAGAAAATATAGATGGATACGTTGAAACATGAATGCGGTGTGGCCATGATTCGCTTGCGCAAACCTTTGGAATATTACCTGAAGGAGTATGGGCGGTGGACCTATGGTCTGGACAAGCTATATCTTATGATGGAGAAACAGCACAACCGCGGACAAGAGGGCGCCGGACTGGCAGTGGTGAAACTGCAGGCCAATCCGGGAGAGGAATATATGTTCCGTGAGCGAGCCCAAGGCTCAGGAGCGATTACAGAAATCTTTGACAATATTAAGCAACACTGGCAGGGAATTGACCCGGCATTGCTCCACGATGCGGAGTATGCCAAGCAACGCCTACCCTTTGCCGGAGAATTATATATGGGACATCTTCGCTACTCCACAACGGGCAGAACGGGAATAAGCTACGTGCATCCCTTTCTGAGACGTAACAACTGGAGAGCGAAAAACCTCTGTATGTGTGGTAACTTCAACATGACAAACGTAGATGAAGTCTTCGCCGATATCACCGCCTTAGGGCAACATCCGCGAAAATACGCCGATACGTATATAATGCTTGAGCAACTCGGCCACCGACTTGACAGAGAGGTAGAGCGTCTTTTCAACGAAGCTCGCGATAAAGGACTGAAAGGAATGGATATCACCCACTTCATCGAAAAGCACGTAGACCTCACCAACATGCTGAAGACAGCTACAGCCAAATGGGATGGCGGCTACGTCATCTGTGGGGTCACCGGTTCGGGCGAGGCATTCGCTCTCCGCGACCCTTGGGGAATACGCACAGCATTCTGGTATGCCGACGACGAAAAGATAGTCCTCGCCTCTGAGCGTCCCGTATTGCAGACAACTTTCGGCCTCGAAATTGAACAAATCCATGAACTCCAACCCGGACAAGCCCTCTTGATATCCAAAGATGGCAATTATCGGTTTGAACAGGTCAACCCACCTCTAAGGAAACTGCCCTGCTCCTTTGAACGCATATACTTCAGTCGCGGCTCCGATCGCGATATCTATCGCGAACGCAAGGAACTCGGACGAAGACTGACGGATCCTATCCTCAAGAGTGTAGACTATGACATAGACCATACTGTAGTATCCTTTATCCCCAACACGGCAGAAGTGGCATACTACGGCATGCTCGATGGTCTCAACGACTATCTCAATGAATTGAAAGCAAAGGAGATAGCTAAGCTAAGCGCTACTACCGACCCTGAGGCGCTTCGCAAGATACTCTCCCATAAAATACGTAGTGAAAAAGTAGCTATTAAAGACATCAAACTCCGCACCTTCATTGCAGAAGGAGAGAGTCGCAATGACTTAGCAGCCCACGTCTACGACATCACTTACGGCAGTATCAATCCCGGAAAAGACAACCTCATAGTTATCGACGACAGCATAGTACGAGGTACTACTTTGAAGCAAAGCATTTTAGGCATACTCGACAGACTCAATCCCAAAAAGATAGTAGTAGTCAGCAGCTCTCCGCAGGTGCGCTATCCCGACTACTACGGCATAGATATGTCGAGCCTCGAGCAGTTTATCGCCTTTCGAGCCGCCATCTCGCTACTGAAAAACAGCGGCAGAGGACAGCTGATTGACGAAATCTACGAACTATGTAAGGCGCAAGAAGGGAAGAAGAAAGAAGAGATGGAAAACTACGTGAAGCGCATCTACGCACCCTTTACCGACGAAGAGATATCGGCAGAGATTGTAAGAATGCTCAAGCCCGATTATGTCAGAGCAGAAGTAGAGATAGTATATCAGCCGCTAAAGAGTCTGCACGAGTGCTGTCCCGACCATCCGGGCGACTGGTACTTCAGCGGAGACTATCCTACACCCGGAGGGGTGAAGAAGGTGAATAGTGCCTTCATAGATTATTACGAAAACACTTATCGTCATTCCAAGAATATATGAAAAAAGCCAGACTGATACTCGATAGCGGAAAGATTTTTGAAGGAGAATCGTTCGGCGCAACACTCCCTGCAGCAGGCGAGGTAGTATTTAATACGGCAATGACCGGCTATCCGGAGAGTCTTACCGACCCATCATATGCAGGGCAGATAATGGTGCTGACCTATCCTCTCGTAGGCAACTATGGAGTACCCTCCACAGAGAAAAATACCGAGGGGATACCCCTGCATATGGAAAGCGGCAGGATATACCCGGCAGGACTCGTGGTAGCAGATTATTCTGAAAAATATTCTCACTGGAACGCCAATGAGAGCCTCAGCGACTGGCTTGAGCGTGAAGGAGTAGCCGGTATCACCGGCATTGACACTCGCGAACTGACAAAAGAACTGCGCGAACACGGCGTTATCACCGGCAAGATAGAAATAGAAGGAGAAGAATCTCCGGCCGATGCGGTCTACGAAGGTATCAACTGGGTAGAGCGTGTCAGCTGTTCCGAACCTATCCGATACAATAGCGGCAAGGGGCTGCCACGCGTAGTACTGGTAGACTGCGGGGTGAAAGCCAACATCATCCGCTGCCTGATTAATAGGGGAGTAGAAGTTATCAGAGTGCCATGGGACTATGATTTCAATACCCTGGAATACGACGGGCTATTCATCTCCAACGGACCGGGCAATCCCGATGAATGTCCCCAAGCTGTAGTCAATATCCGCAAAGCCATGGAGAATCCCAAATTGCCGATATTTGGTATATGCATGGGAAATCAGCTACTGGCAAAAGCCGCCGGAGCTAAAATCTACAAGCTTAAATATGGACATCGTAGCCACAATCAGCCGGTGATTCAAAACGGTACTCAGCGTTGTTTCATCACCTCACAAAACCATGGATATGCCGTAGATGCAACCACCTTAGGAGAAGGCTGGGAACCGCTGTTTACCAATCTCAACGACAACACCAACGAAGGAATACGCCATAAGAGCAACCCATGGTTTTCAGCTCAATTCCACCCTGAGGCCGCATCCGGCCCCACTGATACTGAATTTCTCTTCGACGAATTCATAAAGTTACTCCCGAAAAAATGAAGAAAGATAACATCAAAAAGATACTTCTTCTCGGCAGTGGAGCCCTGAAGATTGGAGAGGCCGGAGAATTTGACTATTCCGGATCTCAGGCTCTTAAAGCCATGCGAGAGGAGGAGATACAGACAATCCTGATTAATCCCAATATCGCCACAGTACAGACTTCTGAGGGAGTAGCCGATAAGATCTACTTCCTCCCTGTCACACCCTTCTTCGTAGAACGTATAATCGAGAAAGAACGTCCCGATGGAATCCTTCTGAGCTTCGGCGGCCAGACGGCTCTGAATTGTGGCGTAGAACTTTTCAAGAATGGCGTATTTGAAAAATATGGCGTTGAAGTATTGGGCACACCGGTAGAGGCCATCATCGACACTGAAGATCGCGAACTCTTTGTAGAGCGACTGAACGAAATAGGCGTCAACACCATCAGTAGCGAAGCCGTAGAGAGCGTAGAGCAGGCTTGCGAGGCAGCTTCCAAGTTAGGCTACCCCGTAATTCTTCGAGCCGCCTATGCACTCGGAGGTCTTGGCTCAGGATTCTGCGACAACGAGACTGAGCTACGAGCCTTAGCTGCAAAAGCCTTCTCCTTCTCCCCACAGGTACTCGTAGAGAAGAGCCTGAAAGGATGGAAAGAGGTGGAATACGAAGTGGTCCGCGATGCCTACGACAACTGTGTGACCATCTGTAATATGGAGAACTTCGACCCCTTAGGGATCCACACCGGAGAGTCAATCGTTGTAGCCCCCTCTCAGACCCTCACCAACAGAGAATACCACAAGCTTCGCAAAATAGCCATCAAGATTATACGTCATATAGGTATTGTTGGCGAATGCAACGTCCAATATGCTCTCGATCCCGATTCGGAAGACTACCGCGTAATTGAGGTTAACGCCCGACTTAGTCGCTCCTCCGCTCTCGCCTCAAAGGCCACCGGATATCCCTTAGCTTTTGTAGCAGCCAAACTTGGACTCGGCTATGGGCTGTTTGAGCTTAAAAACAGCGTCACCCGCACTACCGGTGCCTTCTTCGAGCCCGCACTGGACTACGTAGTCTGCAAGATACCTCGCTGGGACCTCGGCAAATTCCATGGCGTAAGTCGTGAGCTCGGCTCTTCGATGAAATCCGTGGGTGAGGTGATGGCTATCGGTCGTACCTTCGAAGAGTCTCTGCAGAAAGGTCTTAGAATGATTGGCCAGGGGATGCATGGCTTCGTAGAAAACAAAGAACTCGTAATTCCCGATGTAGAAAAAGCACTGCGTCGGCCCACCGACTTCCGTATCTTCGTCATCAGCAAAGCGATGCGCGCCGGCTATAGTGTTGATAAGATCCACGAACTGACGAAAATAGACCGCTGGTTTCTCCACAAATTGGAGGCAATCATGCAGACCTCCAAAGAGCTCCACGAAGCCGGGAAAAAGGGAGATTTCATATCAAATCCTGATAAAGAATTACTACACAGAGCCAAACGTCAGGGTTTCAGTGACTTCCAGATTTCACGAGCACTTGGGATGGATGAAGAACCCGAAGCTGCCAGCGATGAAATACGCCGATTGAGAAAAAGCTTCAGTATTCTGCCTGTAGTCAAACAAATCGACACCCTTGCCGCAGAATATCCGGCGATGACTAATTACTTGTATCTAACCTACAATGGCACAGCCAACGACGTAGCATATGAAAACGATGGTAAGTCCATAGTCGTACTCGGCTCAGGCGCATATAGAATCGGATCGTCTGTAGAGTTCGACTGGTGTGGCGTACAGGCCCTGGAGACAATACGAAGGGAAGGATGGCGCAGCGTGATGATCAATTACAATCCCGAGACTGTCTCCACCGACTACGACATGTGCGATCGTCTATACTTCGACGAGCTCACCTTTGAACGCGTCATGGACATCATGGAGCTGGAACATCCCCACGGGGTAATTGTCAGCACAGGAGGACAGATACCTAACAACTTGGCACTACGACTTGATGAGAATGGTGTCAATATCCTCGGCACAAGCGCCAAGAGCATAGACAACGCCGAAGACCGCGACAAATTTTCGGCCATGCTCGACCGCTTAGGAGTTGACCAGCCTCAATGGAGTGCACTGACCACACGCGAAGATATTGACAAATTCATTGAAAAGGTAGGCTTCCCGGTATTGGTAAGACCAAGCTACGTACTCAGCGGAGCAGCTATGAACGTATGCTCCAACCGTGAAGAGCTTGATCGTTTCTTGAAGCTTGCCGCCAATGTATCGAAGAAACATCCGGTAGTAGTCAGCCGATTCATCGAAGACGCCAAGGAGGTAGAGATGGATGCAGTAGCTCGCGATGGAGAAATCTTAGCCTACGCTATCAGCGAACATATCGAATATGCCGGAGTACATTCCGGAGATGCTACAATTCAGTTTCCTCCACAGAAACTCTACGTAGAGACCGTACGCCGTATCAAACGCATTTCTCGCCGGATAGCTAAGGAGCTCAACATCTCCGGCCCCTTCAATATCCAATACCTCGCACGTGAGAATGAAATCAAAGTCATAGAATGCAACCTGCGTGCATCCAGAAGCTTCCCATTTGTCAGCAAAGTTCTAAAGCTCAACCTTATAGAACTAGCTACAAAGGTAATGCTCGGACTTCCCGTAGAGAAGCCCAATAAGAGTCTGTTTGACCTGGACTATGTAGGAATCAAGGCAAGTCAATTCTCCTTCAACAGGCTCCAGAAGGCTGACCCCGTATTGGGCGTAGACATGGCCAGCACCGGAGAGGTAGGCTGTATCGGTGAGGATACGGTATGTGCCGTATTGAAATCCATGTATTCCGTGGGTTACCGCAAGCCTGAGAGGGGAGTACTGCTTTCAATGGGTAAGCCGAAACACAAAGTAGCGATGCTTGGAGCAGCCCGACTCTTGTCACAACACGGCTATACAATCTACGCCTCTGAGGGGTCTTCAATGTTCCTGTCTCAGAACGGCATTGCCAATATCAGGGTTACAATGCCCAACGAAGAAGGGGAGCCCAAGGCATTGTCTCTGATGAAGAACGGAGAGATAGATATGGTAGTCAATATGCCAAAGAATCTCTCGAGCAGCGAGCTCAGCAACGGCTATAAGATTCGCCGAGCCGCCATAGATATGAACATACCTCTAATCACCAATCCCCGACTTGCGAGTGCCTTTATCCAGGCGTTCTGTACTATCGATATTTCTGAGATAGGCATCAAGAGTTGGGATGAGTATTAAAAAATAAAGTCGCAAATGCGACTTTATTTTTTGGTTGATAGTTTATAGTTTATGGTTTATGGATGAGGGGTTGATTGATTCAGCTTGCAGAAAAATTAAAAAAATTTCGTAAATTTGCAGGCAAATAATGTAGAATTGAGTCCCGACTATGAGTGAGGACTCTCAAAAAAGAATGAAATGCTACGAGAAATCTTATCAGTAACCGGCAAGCCCGGTCTTTCCAGAATAGTGTCTCACAGTGCTCGTTCGCTGATTCTTGAAGACTTGACCACCAAGAAGAGATTCCCGGCCACAGCCCGCGACAAGGTGGTGTCCCTTGGCGATATCGCAATGTATACCGACTCCGGCGACAAACCCTTAGGAGAGATTCTTGATCTGGTATATGCCAACCGCAAGGGTGAGAAGATCGAAGTCAAAGAACTCCAGAAGAATGGTGGACTGCGTCCCCTCTTCAAAGAAATTATACCCGACTTTGACGAAGATCGTGTCTATGACAACGACATCAAGAAACTCTTCACCTGGTACAACCTTCTGATAGAAGCCGGCTTCACCAAATTCGCTGAAGAGGAGAAGGCCATAGAAGAGAAGACTGAGGAGGCATAAACAGATAAGAGCTCGTGGGTTACAAACCCTGGAGAACTCATCATCAAAGTAGGGATGCACTCAGGTGCATCCGTTTTAGTAGTAGCGGTGGGGTTGCAACCCACCGCTAATTATTTGTAATTATTTGTATCTTAGCAAATCCGCTGAACCTTATAGCAGAGATAAGCGTTAAAAAAGATGGAACACAGGAAACGAAATATCAAGTTGGCATGATATTTGATATGTCTACTTATGTGAACTATAAAAAGAAAATCCAAACTGACAAAATAAATATATATTAGATTAATGGCAAAAGGTAAAATCGGGGTTACTACCGAGAATATTTTCCCCGTTATCAAAAAATTTCTCTACAGCGACCATGAAATCTTTCTGCGCGAACTCGTAGCCAACGCCATCGATGCCACCCGCAAAATCCGTACCCTCGCCTCCTTCGGCGATTTCAAGGGTGAACTCGGCGAACTAAACGTCAAAGTGACAGTAGACAAAGAAGCCGGCACATTAACCGTCTCCGACCATGGTATTGGCATGGACGCAGAAGACATTGAAAAATATATCAACCAGATAGCATTCTCCGGAGCTGAAGAATTCCTAGCCAAATACAAAGACACCGCCTCTACCATCATTGGCCACTTCGGCTTGGGTTTCTACTCTGCATTTATGGTCAGCAAGAAGGTGGAAATCCGCTCCCTATCATATAAAGATGGAGCAAAAGCCGTAGAATGGACCTGCGACGGAAGTCCCGAATTCGAAATGAAAGAGACTCAGAAAACAGAACGCGGCACCGACGTCATCCTCTACATCGATGATGACAACAAAGAATTCCTCGAACAGGAACGTATCAACACCCTTCTGAAGAAATATTGCCGTTTTCTCCCCGTCCCCGTCATCAGCGGTAAAGAGAAAGAATGGAAAGACGGCAAATATGTAGACACCGACAAAGACCTCGTAGTCAATGCCACCGAGCCATTATGGACTCGCAAACCCGCAGACCTTTCTGATGATGACTACAAGCGCTTCTATCATGAACTCGAACCCGGCCAGGAAGACCCCATGTTCTGGATCCACCTCAACGTAGACTTCCCCTTCAACCTCACCGGCGTGCTCTACTTCCCGAAAATCCACAACAATATCGAAATCCGCAAGAATCGGATTCAGCTCTATTGCAATCAGGTATATGTCACTGACCAAGTAGAGGGAGTAGTACCCGAATTCATGACTATCATGCAAGGTGTTATTGACTCACCGGATATTCCTCTAAACGTGTCTCGAAGCTATCTGCAAGCCGACCGCCGCGTAAAGCAGATTTCCTCCTACATCTCCAAGAAAGTAGCTGAGAAATTGCAGAAGATGTTTAACGACGACCGCAAAGCCTTCGAAGAAAAATGGGACGATATCAAAATCTTTATCGTCTACGGTATGCTCACCGACGACAAATTCTTCGAATCTGCAAAGAAATTCTTCCTCTTCAAAGACGTGAAAGGAAAATATTACACCCTCGATGAGTACAAAACCCTCACTGAGTCTACACAGACCGACAAAGATGGCCAGCTCATCTATCTCTACGCTACCGACAAGACAGCGCAATACTCATTTATTAAAGGTGCCGAAGATAAAGGCTACAACGTATTGCTTCTCGATGGCCAGCTCGATATGCACCTGATGGCTAAGCTTGAGAGCGACAACCAGAAACTGCGCTTCGTCAGAGTAGATTCCGACATCCCCGAGCGACTTATCGCCAAGAAAGGGGATACGGACAGCGGTCTGACACCCCTTCAGGGAGATATCCTCGTAGACCTCTTCCGCACACAAATTCCTGACCTTGACAATGCCAATGTCATCGTGGAGTATGAGAAACTATCGCCCGAAGCAGCTCCGGCCACCATCACCCGCAATGAATTTATGCGCCGAATGAAAGAGATGGCCGAAATGAATCCACAAGCAGCCATGTTTGCCGGAATGCCTGAGAGCTACACACTGCTCGTCAACACTGCTCAACCTGCCGTAGCAGACCTCTTGAAGAAAGCTGACAAAAGTCTTGACAAAGAGGTAGGGGAGATCAGAGACGAAATTGATGTACTCAACTCTAAAATTGCCGACGCCTCCAAGAAAGAGAAAGATGACAAGAATGCCGACACCTCCAAGACTGAAGAACTCGAGAAGAAGGTAGGCGAACTTCGCGAAAAGAAAGAAAAGATTGTGAAAGAATATGCCAACGGCATACCTCAGATTCGTCAGATAATCGATCTGGCCCTTCTTAAGAGCAACCTTCTTTCCGGACGCAATCTGTCAGACTTCATCACGCGCTCAGAGAAGTTACTCTAATTCAAAGGTTCAAATCGCTATGCGATTTGAACCTTTGAATTAGAGGTTAGAGGTGGTTAGAGGTTAGAAAAACTCATAAACCATCTATTTTAGCTTTTTGCTAAAATAGATTAAAGAAATGGCAACTGCTCAAGCAGTTGCCATTTCTTTTGCCGGCGATATCGAACCTATGAATCTTGCCGGAAGGATAAGAACGAGATATGTTACGAACAGGACGCCTACGTTGAGAGCTAATATCTCCGGCCATGAGAACTCCACCGGCACAAAGTCTATGTAATAAGCATCAGCATCCAGGGGGATAAAATGATAGGTGTGTTGAAGCCACATTATTCCCAACCCCACTGCATCCCCGATAATCAATCCCGTAACACTGACTCTCAAAGCCAGATATATAAAAATTCGGCGGATATTGCGTCCCGGCATACCCAAAGCGCGCATAAGTGCAATAAACTTCTTTTTATCAACAATGATAATCAGCATACCCGACACCAGGGTCACACACGCAACAAAAGTCATCAAAACTATAATGATGACAACATTCATGTCAAGAAGCTCCAGCCATTGGAAAAAATTACCACTCGATGCGCGAAGGCTTTCAACTCGATAGGGGGTATAAATATAACCATTGGAAAGAGCCTCGAGAAGCACATTCTGCAAGTCGGCCGCGGCTTCATCCATATCCATATCCTCAGCTATCTTAATGCCTAAGGATGTAGCTTGATTCTCCTGGACACTTCCAATCTCCCCCAGAATCCGGGGAGAACCGAAGATGTAGATATTATCATACGTATCGAAATGAGAATTAAAAATACCGGAAATCTTCAAGCGCCGAACACGCACTTGGTCAGTAATGAAATAAACATCAATCTTCTGGCCTGCATGCAGGCCCAGCTTAGAGGCAGCCACACGGCTCACCAAAATTTGATTATAGGCCGAATCCGGAGCAGACTCCTCAGTATTGATAAAAGCAGGCAGAGAACCCTCTTCTATAGAAGAAGCAAGCAGAGATATCAAGTTTTCTCCAACGAGCGACTTGAGATATACACCCTTGAAATCCTCAGGAGTTTTCAGTATAGCCGGGGCAGCAACATTCAGAGCCACATCCTCTACATAAGGACGAGAAGAAATCAGCTGCCTTAGCGAGGGGGAATAATTGATCAGAAAAGAATTATTACCATTAGAAGAATCTTGGTCGGATACCGGGGTAACAATAAGGTCAGCATTAAAGCCCGAGAGCTTAGAGAGGATTTCCCTTTTAAACCCCTGAACTATAGCGAGGGCAGCAATCATGACAGCAACGGAGATAGCCACCGCCGCCATCGCCACCTTCACTGCAGGGGAGAGGCCGGCACCCTTCGAACCGAGAGAAATTCTGCGAGCGAGAAAAAAGGAATAATTCATAACGGCTACAAAATTATAAAAATTTAAGGGTAGGAAGATGGAAAAGTGCAGAAATATTTGGTAGATATTGCAGGGATTGTTAATTTTGGGAAAAAATTGGGAGGGATACTCCCCTACCTTATTTCTAACCATTAAACAGAACTAACAAACAATGGAAGAAACCTTACAGAAGACCTGTCTTCATGACCGCCACGTGAAGCAAGGCGCTCTCATGTCGCCCTTCGGCGGCTTCGACATGCCCATCCAGTATTGCGGCATCACAGAAGAACACAATGCTGTACGCCATGAAGTCGGCGTTTTCGACGTAAGCCACATGGGCGAAGTGCGTGTAAAAGGCCCTGAAGCCTATAAATTTGTGAGCCATATCTTTGTAAATGACGTCACAGGAGCTCCCGACGGCCAGATTTTCTACGGCATGATGTGCTACGAAAATGGAGGTACCGTCGACGACCTTCTTGTCTACAAAGTAAACGATGAAGAATATTTCTTGGTAATCAACGCTGCAAACATTGCAAAAGACGTAGAATGGATCAAGAAGAACGCAGAAGGCTTCAACTGCGTAGTGACCGATGAAAGTCCTAAATATGCTGAGGTGGCCATTCAGGGGCCGAAAGCTGAAGAGACTGTAGAGAAAGTATTGGGACTGGCAGTTACAGATATTGCATTCTACAATTTCAAGACTTTCGATGTAGATGGAGAAGAAATCATCGTCAGTCGTACGGGCTATACCGGAGAAGATGGCTTCGAGGTATACGGCAGCGCCGCTTACATTCAGAAGGTATGGGACAAGCTGATGGAAGCCGGAGTGCAGGCTTGCGGACTTGGTTGCCGCGACACACTGCGTTTCGAGGTTGGTCTGCCCCTTTATGGCGACGAACTCAGCGCCGACATCACACCTATCGAGGCAAGCCTCAGCATGTTTGTGAAGCTTGACAAGCCCGAATTTATCGGTAAGGAAGCGCTTGCAAAACAGAAAGCTGAGGGTGTGAAACGCCGCATCGTGGGCATCGAGCTCGAAGGAAGCGCCGTTCCCCGCCACGGCTATGCCGTATTTGCTGAGGGTAAGCAGGTAGGCGAGATTACCACCGGCTACAAATCAATCTCCACCGGCAAGAGCGTAGCTATGGCCATGATCGACAAGCCCTACGACAAGCTTGGCACTGAGGTAGAAGTGCAGATTCGCAAGAAGAGATTCCCCGGCAAAGTCGTGAAGAAACGCTTCTACGACAAGAGCTATAAGAAATAATTCAATGATAAGGCGCCTTGCGCCTTATCATTAAATTTTAGAGTTGAGAGTTTTAAAGAACTCCGACAATTTCATAAAAAATAGAAATTAAAATTAAATATCATAAACTCACAAAAAGCAATGAGCAAGATTTTAGAAAACCTCCGCTATGCGGACTCCCACGAATGGGTACTGGTAGAAGGCGAGATCGCCACAGTAGGAATCACCGACTACGCACAGCACGCTCTGGGCAGCATCGTATATGTCGACATGCCTGAAGTAGGCGATGAAGTAACAGCCGGTGAAGATTTCGGTGCCGTAGAATCCGTAAAGGCCGCCAGCGACCTTATCTCCCCCGTTAGCGGTGAGGTAGTTGAAATCAACGAAGCCCTTGAAGATGAGCCCGAGCTGCTCAACACAGACGCTTTCGCCAACTGGATCATGAAGGTAAAACTCAGCGACGCTGCTGAAGTAGATGACCTTCTGGATGCAGCCGCCTATGCAAAAATCTGCGAGGAATAATCCAAAATCAACTGTATAAAACCTTGAGCGTGGAGTCTGCGAGACTTCGCGCCAAGGTTTTTTTGACAAAACATCGTCTCTAATACAATGAGCAATAAATTTATGCCCCACACTGAGGAAGACATCCAAAAGATGCTTCAGAAAATCGGTGTGGCCTCAATCGATGACCTCTACAGCGACGTTCCTTCTGAGGTCATTTTCAGCCGTGAATATGACATTCCATCGGCTATGTCTGAAATCGAACTCCGCAAACATTTTCAGGAACTTGGCAAGAAAAACCGCCAGCTGACAATCTTCGCCGGTGGGGGTGCCTATGACCACTATTGCCCCTCCGCTGTAGCTCATCTGCTGCAACGTAGCGAGTTCTATACCGCGTATACTCCTTATCAGCCCGAGATTTCACAGGGTACTTTGCAGTACATCTTCGAATATCAGAGTATGATTTCTGAGCTCACCGGCATGGAGTCTACCAACGCCTCTATGTATGACGGAGCTACTGCTACTGCTGAATCCATGTTCATGATGGTTGGGAGTGCCAGAAAGAAAAACCGTGTGCTTCTATCGGCCACTCTTCCCGAGCGTGTCATCAACGTAGTCAAGACCTACGCTGATTTCCACGGTGTAGACGTGACATTAGTAGCAGAGAAAGAGGGTGTCACCGATCGCGCCGATATCACGGCAGAGCTCTCTAAGGGTGATGTTGCCGGTGTTATCGTGGCTCAACCTAATAAATATGGTGTTATCGAAGACTTCAGTGGTCTCGCTGATGAAATTCATGCTTCTAAAGGCTTCTTGACAATCAATGCTGACCCCTCCACACTCGCAGTGCTCCGCACACCCGCTGAGTGGGGTGCCGACATTGCTTGCGGCGATGGCCAGACATTGGGTATGCCCCTGCAGTTTGGTGGTCCCTACTTAGGATACATCTCCTGCGAGAAGGGAATGCTCAGAAAGATGCCGGGACGTGTGGTAGGTGCTACTACTGATGCTGATGGCAAACGTGCATTCGTGCTGACCCTCCAGGCTCGCGAACAGCACATCCGTCGCCAGAAAGCTACTTCCAACATCTGCTCCAACCAGAGCCTTATGGCTCTCTATGCTACCATCTACGTAGCTCTGATGGGTCCCGAAGGTCTTCGCGAGGTCAACAAACTCAGCTGTGATGGGGCACACTACCTTTATGGCAAGCTCGTCGAAAGCGGCAAGTTCACTCCCGCCTTCGACAAGCCCTTCCTAAAGGAATTCACCCTCAAGACCACTCTCGATATCGATAAGCTCAACGACAAACTGCTGAGCCACGACATTATGGGCCCGCTGAAAGCCGGAGACGGCCTTGTGACATTCGCTGTCACCGAACGCCGTACTAAAGAAGAAATCGACAAACTTGTAGCTTTAATAACTGAGGACTGATCTCCTATACATCAACAGATATGAAATATTACGATAAACTCATATTCGAGCTTTCACGTCCCGGAAGAAAAGGCTATGAACTCCCGGCCGACAAATATGGCGTAGATGGCTCAAAAGAAATACCCTCCGACCTCATGCGTAGCAAGCCGCTGGAACTTCCGGAGGTCAGCGAACTCGACGTAGTACGCCACTACACTAATCTGTCGAACAAGAACTTCGGTGTAGACACCGGCTTCTATCCCCTCGGCAGCTGCACCATGAAATACAATCCGAAAATCTCGGAAGAACTCGCTGCCTCTGCTGATTTCGCCGGTCTGCACCCCCTGCAGCACCCCGACACCGCTCAAGGTGCTCTCGAGCTCTATTACAATCTGCAGAACGATCTGGCGGAACTCGCCGGTCTCTCTGAGTTTACTCTCAACCCCTACGCAGGTGCTCATGGTGAGCTGACAGGTCTGATGGTAATGCGTCAGTACCACCGAAACCGCGGCGACAACAAGCGCACAAAAGTTATCGTGCCCGACTCAGCCCACGGCACTAACCCTGCCTCCGCTATGGTAGCAGGTCTGGAAGTAGTAGAGGTTAAATCCAAACCCAACGGATCTATCGACGTTGAAGACCTCAAGCCACTTCTTGACGACACCATCGCCGGCATCATGATGACAAACCCCAACACTCTGGGTATGTTTGAGACTGAAATCATGGAGATTGCCAAGCTAGTTCACGAGGCAGGCGGTCTGCTCTACTATGATGGTGCCAATCTCAACCCGCTGCTTGGCAAGGTACGTCCGGGCGACATGGGCTTCGATATCATGCATATAAATCTTCATAAGACATTCTCCACACCTCACGGTGGCGGTGGCCCCGGCTCCGGCCCTGTAGGCGTTCGCAAAGGTCTGGAGAAGTTCCTTCCCAATCCTCAGGTGAAGAAGTCGGAAGATGGCAAGTTCTATGTACAGTTTGACAAAGACTCCTTAGGCAGCATCTCCACATTCTTCGGCAACTTTGGTGTCATGATGAAAGCTTATGCTTACATCCTGACTCTCGGTAAGGAAAATATCAAGAATGTGGGTCCCTTGGCTACCCTGAATGCCAACTACATCAAGGAGAGCCTTAAGGACGACTATCTGCTCCCCATCCAGGGTGTCTGCAAACATGAGTTTGTATTCGATGGCCTGAAAGACAAGAGCACCGGCGTCACTACTCTCAACGTAGCTAAGCGCCTGTTGGACTATGGCTTCCACGCTCCTACAATCTACTTCCCGCTTCTCTTCCATGAGTCTATGATGATTGAGCCTACTGAGACAGAAAGCCTCGAGACTCTCGACGAATTCATCGAAGTGATGCACAAGGTAGCCAAGGAGGCTCGCGAGACTCCTGATGATGTGAAGAACGCACCGCTGACTACTCTGGTACGCAAGCTGGATGAGACTACAGCTGCCAAGAATCCTGTGCTCACCTATAAGGCAATGCAAGGGAAATGAGCCATAGTGATATCATAATTATCGGAGCAGGCCCCGGTGGCTACGAGTGTGCACTCGATGCCGCCAAGCGTGGCCTCTCCGTCACCCTCTTTAATGGTGACCGCCTCGGCGGCACCTGCCTCAACGAGGGTTGCATACCTACCAAGTGTCTATGTCGCAATGCTGAGGTCATCTCTACCTTTAAGAATGGTGATGAATTCGGTATCGATGAATTCACATTCAGCGTAGACTATAAGAAAATACTTGAGCGCAAGAATGGGGTTACCGACAAATTGCGCGAGGGTATCGCCGCGATGCTGAAGAGTGCCAAGGTCAACGTTGTCGATGCCCGCGCTTCCTTTAAGGATGCCAAGACAGTGGAAGCTAATGGCGAGGAGTACACCGCCGACAATATCATTATTGCAACCGGCAGTACCTCCCGATCCCTTCCCATCCCCGGCCATGACCTCGATTGCGTCATGGATTCTACCGACATACTCTCTATTGACTATGTTCCCGAATCGCTGACTATCATCGGTGGAGGCGTTATCGGTATGGAGTTTGCATCCATCTTCAGCCAGCTTGGCTCGAGAGTGACAGTCATTGAGTTTATGAAGCAGATACTGCCACCTTTTGACTCCGATATTGCCAAGCGACTGAAGCAGGCATTGTCGAAGAAAGGTGTGGAGATTATCACCTCTGCAGCTGCCAAGACAATCGAGAAGAAAGCAGAGGGAGAAATCATAGTGACCTATGAATGCAAAGGAAAAGAAGCAAGCGTAGTATCTACCGATCTGCTGATGGCCGTAGGGCGTGCTCCGCGTATTGATGGTCTGAACTTAGAGGCCACCGGCGTAGAATACTCCCCGAGAGGTATAGTTGTTGACGACAACATGCGCACTAACGTCCCCGGCATTTATGCTATCGGAGACGTCAATGCTCGCATGATGCTGGCCCACGTTGCTACCTTCCAGGGATTCCGCGCTCTGAATGCCATTCAGGGTAAAGAAGACCGTATTCGCTTCGACCTTGTGCCCTCAGCAGTATTCACCGTTCCCGAATGCGGTATGGTAGGTCTGACTGAAGAGCAGTGCAAAGCTCAGGGTATCGAGATAGAGAAGGGGCAGAGCTTCTTCCGTGCCAACGGCAAATCGTTGGCTCTTGGAGAGCCCGACGGACTTGTGAAGTTACTCTTCCGAAAGGACAACGGACTGCTGGTAGGAGCTCACATCATGGGCGTAGAAGCAGCCGATCTGACACAGCAGTGTGCTGATATGATGAACTATGGTGCCACTCGCGAAAGCATGCGCCAGATAATCTTCAGCCACCCCTCCGTCAGCGAAGTAATCATGGCCGCCCTCCATTAAGAGTCCAGCTCATAAAAAATTCCCCCAAGAATAAATAAAGGCGATGCCCCAACGGCATCGCCTCTATTTATTCTATCAACTATAAACTAAATATCTCCTTCTACCTCTTCAGAATCATTCCAGGAGAGATCCTCCTTATTGCCGTAGAAGGGGTAGAGTTCACGATCAGAAGAGGAGAGATTACCCCACTTTACAGTTACATTGTGCGGCTCAAGGCTTATCAGCGCATACTTACCGTTGTTAAGGCGATAGAGAGCAGCTGCTCCATTACTATCTTCGAGTGTACCCATCTTTGCAAACTTGGCACACAGCTCCTTGAAGAGCGGTTTCAGCTTACCGCGAAGCTTGCCATAGTTGTCAAACTGCAACTGGAAATACTTCGGATTGGTAGTAGTGAAGGTATGGCCTGTTGGAATCTGATTGGTATGGTAATAATATGTCCAGCCAATCCAGAAGTCAATGACCTGCTCAGTGCGATAGTTCTGATGACTAAGTTTCTCAGGGAATTTGATAGTTTGAGAAACATTGACACCCTCCACACGCTTATAGACATATAGCTCATCGGTGTAGGAAAAGTCAGAAGCCTTCGGTTTGTTGGTAGCTGAGTAAGAATCCGATTGATATTCAATAGCCTTCCGGACACTAGAATTGAAAGTCAGAGGGCCCATAGTATCGGCCGTAAAACCGATTTTGCCAACAAGTGCTTTCAGATTGACCTTGTCAGACTCGACATTAAAGTCGCCCATGCTGTAGACGACGGCATTAGACATATCAGGGATATTCTTAAGGAATTCACCCTTCTTATTGATTATGGAGAACACTTCATCATCGTTTTGTACGAGGAAAGATCCTTCGGGAAGAGAGAA
Organism: Muribaculaceae bacterium; assembly: GCA_023667015.1. Classification (GTDB taxonomy): domain Bacteria; phylum Bacteroidota; class Bacteroidia; order Bacteroidales; family Muribaculaceae; genus Lepagella. The sequence goes on from JAMPAX010000006.1 coordinate 54,475, forward strand.
GACTGTGCGGAATTTATCCTTCGATACGGCCTTGCCATCCGGACCTATGATAGCATATTGCATTTCGCCACCTTCTCCCTCGCCATTTCCTTCACCTACGGAATTGTCCTGCTTACCGACGATCATCGTGCCATCGGCTTTGAGTTCTACGATATCATACTTCGGAGCGAGGAGCTTCTTACCATCGAAAGCGTTGACACCCCAATGTTCACCATCGTAGTATGTATAAGCAACCTTGTTGATATCTCCAATAATCCTATACTTATTATTAGGCTTCACAACTTCCTTGCCGGTGACGTCGATTATTCCCCATTTGTATGGAGCATCCTCATTGCCACTCTCTACGGCCACTGACAAATAATCTCCCGAAAACTGATCCGAAACCATCGAATACTTGGAACGGGAGAGTTTCAACAACTCCTCACCCTTGTAGTTATATACGTAATAACTTCCGGCAATAGTGTCAGAGTATAGAGACTTCAGGCCAATAGAATCGATGGAAACCACCTTTCCGTCATGAGGTTCGAAGACCTGCCCCATTACCGGCTTGATAATCGGATTACCCTTAATGTCGGCAAGGCCCTGCTTCTCATTGACAGTGAATGTGAAAAGGTCATCGTTGAAATTCATACACTGGTCAGGAGTGTAGGATCCGATTTTAGAGAGGTCGGCCGTCACCTCACCCTTAGTATTGATGACTGAGACATTTTCGTCGCGCTTAGCCACGAGCGCATGACCATTCTTAAAGATTGTAGCATAGCGATACTCGCCATCAAGCTTTTCAGCTTTATCGCCATCAATATGATACATCTCCCAATAACCCTTATGGTTTCGTGCCCAGAAGACGCCATCGGTGGCAACAGTAGGCATATTGTCGAAATGGACACCGGACAGGATCCTTCCCTCCGGGGAAATCATCTGCCACTCATCTCCCTCAGGCTCCTGAAAAGGGAAATACTCAATCTTCACCTCCGAAGAGCGGGAGCAAGAGCAGAGCAGAGCAAAGCTCGCCAAGGCAGAGTAAAGAAGTACGGATTTTTTCATAAAAATAAAATTATGCAAGTCTACATGATGCAAAAATAGCAAAAAAAACTATATTCCCATAGTGAGATAGCAAGAAATTTTGAATATTTTTAAAAGATTATAAAGATTATAAATCTTATGAATCTCATAAAAAGAGACAATCATTGATGATAAAATTACTGAGCCTAAACCATTACCAAGAGCACTTAGAAATGGGGAATATACGGTATATATTAAAGAAGAAAATAAAACCCTCACAAATACCGTTAATCAGTCATTATTAGCATATATTCAACAAGACTCAGAGGGGTTCAAGACATTTCTGCAGATCTTGAAAAGTTCATGGAGTGTACGCAACACTTGAAGAGGTAAAAGAAAAAGCCAAACAGTATATAACCACCCATTTTGCATCACTCGGAATTATGCCCCCTTTTTGCTGAATAAGCAATATTAAGTAGCTGTTCAATTTAAATTCAAACTTTCTGCTTGTTCTTTTTTGGACATTTTCTCCCCTCTCATTAGTCATAATGCCCGCATTTTTCCTTCTTCAAGTGAAAAAACTGTCACAAAATAACCGCGCATAAAGTTCAGATTTAAATCGACGAACTACTTAATAATTGTAACCTTTAACATTGCATATTGATTACTATATTACTACAAATATGCAAATTAACATCATAATAATTTAATCCAATAATATTTATTATTTTATTGGTTTATTTTAATATTGTTTTACTATTAGTTTATTATATTATTATTTTATTTTATTATTTAATTGTTTTGTTATTTTATTTTCGAAATTGATTTCTTTTCATAGAACTACCGGTCAAAACATATTGAGAGGGGATGTCGCTTTTGAAACAACACGTTGCCCCTATAGATAGGGGTTGGCGATTCGCTCTTGGCCGATGGTGGTGGGGTTGCCGTGTCCGGGATAGACTACTGTAGAGTCGGGGAGGGCCATTAGCTTCTTCCGAATGCCGTCTATCAACTGATGATAGTCACCCCCCGGAAGATCGGTTCTCCCTATGCTTCCCTCGAAAAGAGCATCACCGCTAATTAAGAATCCATCCTCCTTATCATAGAGAGCCAAACCTCCGGGAGAATGTCCCGGCACCGCTATTACATGCAGCTCACCATTGCCTACCTTTATGACGTCACCATCTTTTAGGGGACGGGAAATTTCCACAGTATCAGAAATCGGAGGAAGACCAAATTGCCGAGCCTGGTCATTTAGCCTTTTGCCGAGAAACTCATCAGCGGGACTTGCCATCACCGGAGCTTGATATTCGTCAATAATGAATCTATTGCCCATTACGTGGTCGATATGCAGGTGGGTATTAACAATACCGATAACCTTCAATTTATTTCGCTCTACAAAATCTGAAAGAGCCTGATCTTCGACATGGTCCATCATCCCCGGATCTACCACAACACATTCTCTCAAGGCTTCATCATATACCACATACGAATTAATACCGAAGAGAGTGAAATTAAATATTGCAATTTTCATAATTTTTTAAAATCACTTTTCTGTATATTTTCTAATGCCAATCCTTATATAAAACAAACAAAATAATCGGTATGTTTTCACAAATAACTACATGGGAGTGTAGACAATTTTTTTGGTGGCAAAAAACGGTTCATCAAACCAGCAGGAGATATCAAAAATTTCCGACACCGATTTATATTTTCCGAGTTCAGCCTGCACATTGCCACCCTTAAGAGTAATGACCCCATTAGGTATAGCATTTCGATTCTCATGCGATATATTTTTTCTGGTCAGAGAAATGATATCAGATTGACCCATCACCGCACGACTAACGACGAAATCAAACTTCTCATGACACTCGCCGATGTCACCATGCTGGAACGACACATTCTTAAGACCGATTTTGAGCGCCACGTCGATCGCAACACGGAGCTTCTTGGCAATGCGGTCCACGAGATGAAAACTCACCTCCGGGAATAGCACAGCTAAGGGGATAGCCGGAAAGCCACCGCCGGTGCCAAGATCGAGTATTGAAGAGCCGGGCACAAACTCTATAAACTTCGCGATAGAGAGGGAATGAAGGATATGATTAATCTCAAGGTTCTGAATATCCTTTCGGGAGATGACATTTATTTTGGTATTCCAGTCAGGATAAAGAGTCATCATCGACTCGAACTGCGAAACCTGAAGCTCAGAGAGATTCGTGAAATATTTGAGGATATGCTGAATCATTTAAACAATTTATAATTTATAATTTATAATTTATAATTTATAATTTACTTAAGCAGCTATTCAATAATATTTATTGTTTATTTATTAATAACACCCATTTCTTATTTATTAATAACATTTATTTTTATATTATCTCTCATAATTTATTATTATTTTACCTTATTGTTTTATGTATTTATTCTTTTATTACTTAGCTGAATATCTTTATTAAATATACGATAAGGGCCATCTCTTCTCAGACTATAGATATTTAAACCTATTTGCTTTGCCTCTTCTGTCAGCTCCAACTCTCTGCGTTTACGCAATGAATTATGAAGAATATATAGGCGATTTCTCACCTCTGTCATACCCTTTCTGCTACTTGCATCTCTTACGTCGGGGACACTTCCCGCAATGCTGTCGAGCGCTGTCAAACTACCCCTATAGCCGGAGCCTATAATGATAATATCCGCGTCTTTCGGAAGTTCATTAATTCTATCAACCGGGAGATCCACGCTAACTATTTTGTCGCCATAGAGTTCAACGCCACTTATCGTCCCTCTTGGTATGTCAAGAATTGTTTGCTCCCGTGAATGATAATTCGCTATTGTTATCTCTTGATAAGAGTTGCGTATGATATATCCGTCTGTTTCGCGATAGGGTCTGAACATGGGTATGGTAGCAATGCTGAGTACTAAGATGATCACTGAGGTAAATAGGTATCCGCGACGTTGCCGTCCTTCATATGCTGTCGGAATGAGCAGACCTATACCTATTGTCCAAAGAATTGCAGATAAAGCGCCTACATCCAAGGTCAGCGAAGATAGCGTGTCACCGCCCACAAACCGCGTGTAAGACAGCAGTGCATCGTGGGCACCATCAATAATACGAGCCAACCATAAAGAGGGTAAGCCTACAGCAGAAAGAAGCAAAAAGAAGACGACTACACCGACAAAGAGTGGGAGCAGAGGCAACACCGGCAAATTCGCCGGAAGAAACATAAGTGGAACTCTGCCAAAATGATAAGCCGCGATCAGCCACGATGCTGCAGTAGCCACAACGGTAGCGATAATCAATCCTACGAGCTTAGAGAGCATATGATGATGGCGCAAATCAATAGGATTAAGGGGATTAGCGAAAGCTACCAAACCACCGACACAAATGAAACTTAGCTGAAAACCGGGATCGAGAAGCGAAAAAGGAGAGAAAAGAAGTATGAAAAACATCGCCCATAGCATAGTCATCAGCGATGAGTTTTTACGTTCAAGGAGAATAGCCATAAAAGATAGGGTCAACATCAAAGCCGCTCTGAGAGCCGAGGGCCCCAGTCCTGTCAAAAAGACGAAAACCCATATTATGGGGATTGCCAATAGATAGCGCAATTTATAGCTAAAGAAGAAATTGAGTGGAAAAAGAACAACAAGAATAATTGTAGCAATAATGCCAACATGCATCCCACTGACTGCCAATATATGAGCTAAACCCACTTCGGAGAATCCGTCACGCATCTGCGTGTCCATATACTCACCATCGCCAAGTAGCATAGTGATTAGAAAATCAGACGTGGAATGCTGCAGACCACTATTCTCAATAAAAATCTCAAGCTTATCACGACACTCTGACAGCGACGCCGACAACGACTCCTGATGCCCCAGGGGATAAATCCGAGATGCCTCCATATGTTGCTCGCCCACAATACCCTTAAGTCTCATATAGCGAGCATAGTCTCCCGAAATAAAGTTTGGATTATCAGTGGGCGGTTCTAAATCACATTTAAAGGCTATTCTATCCCCTTTTCTCACCAATATGGCATCAGTTATCAGCACCACCTTTAAATTGCGATGTAGGCTCGTATTTCTGCCTTTCTTTATAAACCGTTCTACGTTTACTGTAAGTCGGTCGCCGGAGGTGGAGTGTCCTACTTTCTCCACAACACCCACTGCCATAGCGCCGCTGCTCTCTTCGGGTAGAGACTCCGGTCGGCCGAAAGCTGTAGCTCCAATCCCTAATGCGAAGAAGGCCATGATGCTCCAGGTCCAGTGGAGCGGTACCATAGCAACTGCATCTACTGCAGTTTTAGTCTTCATCAGCGTCCAGATATATATAGATATAGCAATTGCCTCTAAAACACCGGCAGCCCCATAGAGATAGATATTTGGCAAATCAACGAGAACCACCAAAGAAACAACAACGACCACTCCAACGACAAAAGCCATCGGAGGGAGATACTGCTGGGGAAATGGGGGACGTTGACTCATCTTACCATTTATCTATCAACTATAAACTATAAACTATCAACTATAAACTATAAACTAAGCATTCCAAATTCGCCACGCTTCGAGACCCTGAAGGCGAAGCATCTCCAGGCCATTTTTCACCTTGGCTCCTTTCAGTGCACACTCATGAATAAAGGCAGTTTCAGCAGGATTATACACTAGATCGAAGGCGATATGTCTCCCACCAACGGCCTCATATGGGATATTCGGGCGGGACTCCACATCGGGCCACATCCCCAAGGGAGTAGCATTGATAAGTAGGGGAGTATGAGCAATTAGATCCGGCGTAACGTAGCTATATGTAATGATATTCTCAGATAGGGGACTACCGTTACGACTCACCCTCAGTGCTTGAATATCAAGCTCTCGAAGAGCCTCGAGAACTGCTAATGAGGCACCGCCGGTGCCGAAAACAAGAGCCTTGTCAACTCCGGGGGATAAAAGCGGCTTGAGCGAGTCTTTGAACCCCCGTACATCAGTGTTATAGCCATGAAGGGTCACCTTCCCCTCTGAACTACGATCCACTCTTATAGTATTCACCGCACCAACTGCTCGTGCCAGCGATGACACGGAATCGAGGAGTGGGATGACACTCTGCTTATATGGGATAGTTACATTAAGACCTCTAATGCGCTTATCCTCATCGACAAATGATTTCAAACTTGATATATCAGGCATTGGAAATAAAACATATTCGGCGTCGATATTTTCGGCGCCGAATTTACTATTAAACATATCTGCCGAGTAGGAATGACTGAGATGTCGACCCACAAGGCCATAGATCGCTTTCATTCAAGAGGGTAATAAAGGGGATAGTATAAGATCTTTACCAGATAATGACTCTCTCATCTACAGGACGGAACATCGGATCGCCCTCGCCGATTTCGAAAGCCTCGAAGAACGGCTGGAGATTTCTTACGGAGACGTTTACACGGTTGCGGCCCAAGGAATGGGAGTCAGTTTTTGTCAGCGATAAGATTTCCTCATCACGGATGTTGTTGGCCCACAGGTTGGCATACGCCAGGTAGAATCTCTGCTCGGGTGTGAAACCATCGATAACTGTAGGTTCTGTACCCTTGCGAGAATTCTGATAGGCAGTCATTGCAACACGCAAACCACCCTGGTCGGCAATATTCTCACCAAGGGTGAAGCGACCATTGGCGAAAACTCCGGGAGATACCTCTACCTGATTAAACTGCTCTACAAGTCTATCAGCAAGCTTATTAAACTCAGCAGCATCCGCCTCAGTCCACCAATCCACGAGATTACCATGAGGATCATACTGACGACCCTGATCATCAAACCCGTGGGTCATCTCATGACCGATTACCACGCCTATAGCACCATAATTCAGAGCATCATCAGCCTCAAGATCAAAATAAGGTTTCTGCAGAATAGCTGCCGGGAAGCATATCTCATTGCTTGACGGACTGTAATATGCATTGACAGTCTGGGGAGTCATATGCCACTCAGTCTTGTCTACCGGCTTAGAGAGCTTCGAGTAATTATCTTGTGAATACCATTTCGAAGCATTGTAAACATTTTCCAGGTAGGTCAGAGACGGGTCGATATAAATACCGGAATAATCCTTCCACTTGTCCGGATATCCGATTTTCACCTTGAAAGTAGCGAGTTTATCGTGGGCTCGCTGTTTCGTTTCGGGCGACATCCATGTGAGTGAATCAATATGCTGACCTAAAGCAACACGAAGATTTTCCACGAGCTCCTTCATATACTGCTTATTGGCTTCGGGGAAGAACTTCTCTACATATAGCTGACCCACTGCCTCGCCAAACATCGAATTGGGGATAGCCATTGCACGTTTCCAGCGTGGCTGTTGCTCCTCCTTGCCACTCATGACGCGAGAGTAGAGATCAAAAGAGGCATCGTAGAAATCATCGCTCAGCAGACCGGTAGAATCGGCAATAACCTCGTAAGCAAAGAAATCCTTGAGCTCCTGATCGGTCAGAGCAGGCAGCAGCTCATTGAGATAATCGAGGAAAGCGGGAGAGCTGACATTGGCAGACTCCAAGTCCTTGACGCCCAGCTCAGCGAAGAAGGTATCCCAATCTATATTATGATAACGGTCCTTAATCTGCTGTATAGTCATCATATTGTAGCGCAGAGCAGGCTGACGGCGCTGTTCGCGGGTCATTTTATGCTCAGCGAAACCCTTTTCGATTTTTATTACCGTTTTCCATACACGCTCAGCATCCTTGGGAGAATATCCGGCGAGCGTCATAATACGCTTCACGTATCTCTCATAGGCCTCCATTATCTTCTTATTTGTCTCGTTATCCTCGAGATAATAGTCTCTGTCGCCCAATCCCAGACCCGTCTCGCCAATATGCATGATATTGCGGTCAGAGTTTTTCGGATCGGAGCCTACACCGGCTGAGAAGAGGGTAGTAGTAATCCCATTATGAATCCATGCTATAGTCCTGAAAAGATCTTCGCGTTGAGAATTCTTAATGCGATTGAGGAATGGATGCAGAGGCGCAGCGCCTTCATTGTTAAGACGTACTGAGTCCATACCCATCATATAAATATCGCATACCTTCTGAGCATTAGAGCCCTTAACCTTAGATTCCGGATTTTCCGAAAGATTCAGTATAAGACCCTTGAGCTGCTGGCGAGCATTCTCACTAAGCTGGTCGAATGTACCAAAACGAGCGAACTCTGCAGGTATAGGATTGTTTTTCATCCATCCTCCACAGGCATACTGATAAAAGTCAACAGCGGGAGGAGTTGCAGGGTCGAGATTCACGCGGTCAATACCATGACCCGTAGCTGATGCAAACATTACCGGAGCTGAGACGACTGCTCCAAGCATTATTGATTTAAGGTTCATTATATCTTGTTGTTTATCGTTTTCAATCATATCCTTCTGCGTTGAATTTTCAAATAATTTACGAAGTGATCAGGATAATGATTCTGTAAGTTCATCAAGATCCTGTTGGGCTACTTCCCACATTGACATAGAATTCTGCTGACGACGCTGGAGGTCATCGTACGCTTTTAGAGTCTCCGTAGAGGTATCACCTTCTGAAATTTTCTGCTCTATCTGCTGAATTTCAAGGTCTATTTTCTCCACTTCCTCCTCAGCTTGATCCACTCTCTTACGAGCCTTTCGTAGCATTTTATCCCGCTCTCTCTGCTCAGCATAAGACAGCTTACCGACAGGGGAGGGGGTGTTGGCAACTACGGATATTGCCTCTCGGGAAGAGGGCTGAGTACCGGAGGGCTGTTTATCGTCTGAGTTTGTATGTTTTGCTTTCCGTTCAATATCCTTAAGGTCAGAGAGATGTTTACGACGTATGAAATCGTAAATACCACCTAAATTCTCTCGGACTCTGCCATCGCTAAACTCGTAGACCTTTTCAACGAGCCCATCAAGGAATTGACGGTCATGACTTACTACGATTACCGTGCCCGTAAAGTCACGAATTGCTTCCTTAAGTATATCCTTGGTGCGCATATCCAAGTGGTTGGTAGGCTCATCGAGAATCAAGAAATTGACAGGCTCGAGAAGCAGCTTAATCATAGCCAGACGGGAACGCTCCCCACCGGAAAGGACTTTCACCTTCTTATCGATATCCTCACTACCAAACATAAAAGCACCGAGTATATCACGGATTTTCAAGCGAATATCACCAACAGCCACACGATCTATAGTGTCAAATACCGTCAAACTTTCATCAAGGAGTTGAGCCTGATTCTGAGCAAAATAGCCAATTTTTACATTGTGACCTATCTTGAGAGTACCAGTATGCTGAGTCTCAGACATGATACACTTCACGAGTGTAGATTTTCCTTCTCCATTACGTCCTACAAACGCCACCTTATCTCCGCGACGTATTGTGAACTCTGCATGGTCAAAGACCTGATGGTCGCCATAAGCCTTTCCGACATTCTCAAGAATCAACGGAAAATCACCACTACGCTCAGCAGGAGGAAACTTCAGATGTAGACGAGAGCGATCCACCTCATCAACCTCAACAGGCACAAGCTTTTCGAGCATCTTAATTCTACTCTGCACCTGCACTGCCTTGGTAGGTTTATATCGGAAACGCTCTATAAAATCCTTAGTGTCGGAGATTAGCTTTTGCTGATTTTCATATGCACGCATCTGCTGCTCAAGGCGTTCCTTACGTAACTCTACGAATTCAGAATACTTTACCTTATAATCATAGATTTTTCCGCAATTAATCTCAACAGTCCTGTTGGTGACATTGTCGAGGAACGCACGGTCATGACTGACAAGCAGAACAGCACGAGCCCTTGTAGCCAAGAATTGCTCCAGCCATTGGATAGACTCTATATCAAGATGATTGGTAGGCTCATCAAGCAAAAGTAAATCGCAATTACGAAGAAGGATTTTTGCAAGCTCAATACGCATCCTCCACCCTCCGGAGAATTCCGATGTAGGGCGCTGAAAGTCCGAACGCTTAAAACCGAGGCCAATAAGTGTCTTCTCAGCCTCAGCATCCATATTGCAGACTTCCTCAATTGAGAGTCGTTCATGCAAATACTGCATTCTCTCGAGCAGATGCATGTAATCCTCTGATTCATAATCTTCCCTACTGGACAATTGCGCGTTGATACAATCAAGCTCAGACCTGCGGCGTAATGTTGAGGAAAAAGCCTTGCGAGTTTCATCAATCAGAGTAGTATCATCGGCCAACTTCATCTGCTGAGGTAGATAGCCTACTACAACATCAGAGGGTTTGGAAACACTTCCATACGAAGGTTGTTGAAGACCAGCTAAAATCTTGAGCAGAGTAGACTTCCCCGCACCGTTTTTACCGACAAGAGCCATTTTGTCAGTCTTGTTGATAACAAAACTGACATCTGAGAAAAGCGGGCGTGATGAGAATTCTACGCCCAGTGCATTGACAGAAATCATACGCAAAAGTAACAAAAATCTACGTAATAAAAAATATGGGTTCCTAATCGGAACCCATATCTTTAGTTTATTTGTTTATCAATTTATTACTTTATTTATTTTTGATAATTTTTTCTTGCTGATTATCAATCAAAATCGCTCCATTCGCCCACAATCTGTTGAACGTTGTCAGAGCCTTCGAGGCGCAGGTCGGTCAGAAGGGAATTGCCGGAGATATTTATGTATGCCAGCATCGGGTCGAAGGTAAGATCGAGGGTCAGCAGTTGATTGTTTGCTACATTAACTCTCTGCAGGAAGTTCTGGGTGGAGAGCTGAAGATATGTGAGGTCGTTCCAGGCAAGATTGACATTTTCGAGGGTAGGGCAGTTCTGCACGCTAAACTCAGTCAGGTCATTGTAAGGAGCATAGATATCATTGACCACTTTGCAGTCAGTGACAACGAGCTGTGTCATGTGATTGTCACTACAGAAAAGCGTACGAAGATTTGGCAGACCCTGTACATAGAACTTCAAAAGCTTATTAGAAGTAACATTGAGATTCTGAAGATTCTCCAGTCCGGCAAGAGTAAGTTCGTCGAGTTCATTGTATCCGGCATAGAGGGTCTTAAGGCTTTGGCAACCGGCAACGACGAGGGTTTCCAGCTTATTACTCATACAATTGAGATACTCAAGATTAGCCGCATTGCTGACATCAAGAGCTGCCAGTCTATTACCGGAGATATTCAGCTTCTTCAAGAAGGGGACACCACCGAGATCAAACTCGGAGATTGCATTTCTGTAGATTCTAAGAGTCTGGAGATTGGGGCAATTGGTGATTGTAAGAGCAGAAATTCTATTGCGGCCTGCGTTTACCTCATTAAGAGCCGGGTCGTTAGTTAAAGTCAGCGATTGGATTTTATTACCGGTAACATTTACAGAAGTCAGATTTGAAAATCCAGAGAGATTAAGGGAGCCGGCGAGCTCACAGTGGCGCCAATCGATAGCAACAACATGGCCGTTTTCGATCTTAAGACCCTTGACGGCAGCATAATTGCTACCCACCATACCGAGGGCCTCGGCATTATTGCCCCCCTTAGCGGCAGACTGTTCAAGGAAAGCCTTCAGCGCCTTCTGCTCATTCTTGGAGATATTTTGAGCCAAGATTGTGGAGAAAGCTAATACGAAAGCGATTAGGGTAAGAAATATTCTTTTCATAGCTCTAAAGTTAATTGAATGATTATTAAAATTGGTTGCTTAATGTTAACTTTAATCTTAAAACAGAAAATAATGAAAAAAGGTTCAAAGGATAGTTGATGGTTGATAGTATAATTGAACCAAGTAAGTAGATGGTCGATTTAAATTTAAAATTTATGCGTGGTTATTTTTGAGACAGTTTCTTCACTCGAAGAAGGAATAATGCGAGCATTATGACCGATGAGAGAGGAGAAAATGACCAAAAAGGACAAGCAGAAAGTTTAAATTTAAATTGAACAGCTACTTATAATCGAACCAAGATGGGGGATAGATTGTTAAAAAAATATGATAAGCACAGTTATATACTTTCTAATAAAAGTAATATTGGTAATAACCCTGCTTGTAGCGATGGCCCTCGTATTATTCGGGATAGGTCATTTATATCGTCGTGAAGAAAAAGGGAATCGCGAAGATATAAAAAAATTGCGCGATGAGGTGAGACACAGCGACCATGTCATCAGCCGTCATAGTGTCTTCAGCATTTTTCTGATGCGGCGTGCGCGAAAAAATTAAGAGGCTGTATCATCATACGAACATATATTGGCATGCCTTTTCCCTTATGTCTATTTAACATAATGGCAATTATCGTTCGAACAGACCACCTTATTCTTAGTTTTTCCTAGTGGCCTGTTTTGATGGCTGTTGCAGCTCGTCGCGCAGATATCGCCCGGTGTGGCTATGGCTTTTTGAGATTTGCTCCGGTGTGCCCATGGCGATGATATTGCCTCCTTCGCGTCCTCCCTCCGGGCCCATGTCTATGATATAGTCGGCGGCTTTGATTATATCGAGATTGTGTTCTATGACTACTACGGTATTTCCTTTGGCTACGAGTCTGTCTATAACTGACATCAAAATCCTGATATCTTCAAAATGTAAGCCCGTGGAGGGTTCATCGAGTATGAACAGGGTGTTGCCGGTGTCTTTCTTGGCAAGTTCTGTCGCTAACTTTACTCGCTGATTCTCTCCTCCACTAAGTGTGCTGGAGGGCTGACCTAACTTAATATATCCCAGGCCTATATCTTGGAGCACCTTTATTTTTCTAATTATTGCGGGTATATTTCCAAAGAAGGCAACTGCCTCGTCTACAGTCATTCCCAATACATCTGATATGCTTTTTCCTTTGTATCGGACCTCGAGGGTCTCTCGATTATAGCGTTTGCCATGGCAGTCTTCACACGGCACGAGGACATCCGGCAGGAAGTTCATCTCTATGGTTCTGTAGCCGTTGCCTTTGCACGTCTCGCAACGCCCTCCGGATACATTGAAGGAGAATCGTCCCGGTTTGTATCCGCGAATTTTGGCTTCGGGAAGTTCTACGTAGAGTTTACGTATGTCTGAGAATACGCCTGTATATGTAGCCGGATTCGACCGTGGGGTTCTCCCAAGTGGGGACTGGTCTACGGTGACAATCTTATCTATATTTTCAAGGCCTGTAGCGCTCTTATATGGCAAGGGCGATTGAATACTGCGATAAAGCTTCTGGCTTAGCAGGGGCTGGAGAGTGCCATTGATAAGTGAGGACTTACCGGAGCCACTAACACCGGTAATACATACGAATTTTCCGAGGGGTAGACGAAGGTCCACATCCTTAAGATTATGACCCGTAGCACCCTTTATCTCTATAAATTTGCCATTGCCCTTTCGGCGCTTAGCGGGAATCTCTATGCGTTTTGTACCATTTATGTAATCTCCGGTCAGTGTGCCGGAATCGACGAGCATTTTGGGTGGGCCGGAGAATATTACCTCTCCCCCGTTGGCACCTGCTCCAGGGCCGATATCTACAATATAATCAGCGCTAAGCATGATATCCTTATCGTGTTCTACAACTATAACAGTGTTGCCGGAATCACGCAGATTCTTAAGGCTATTTATCAGTCTGTCATTGTCGCGCTGATGAAGGCCTATTGAGGGCTCATCGAGAATATATAGGACATTGACAAGCTGAGAACCAATCTGAGTTGCTAAACGTATACGCTGACTCTCCCCACCGCTTAGCGAGCCACTCGAACGATTGAGTGACAGATAGTCCAGGCCTACATCCAATAAGAAACGCAGACGAGATGTTATCTCCTTTAGGATTTCTTGGGCTACTGTCAAGTTTCTGCCGGAAAGTTTGTCGGGAAGCTCTTGAGTCCAGCGATAAAGTTCGGAGATATCCATCTGGGCGAGATCTGCAATGTTTTTATTATCAATAAAGAAATGGAGTGCAATTTTATTAAGTCGCTTACCATGGCATTCCGGGCATTCAGCCTCAGTAAAAAACTGTCCGCTCCACTTATTGGCAGAAGCACCGGCATCCTCCGAACGTTGCATTTCTATGTAGCTAATCAACCCCTGATACTCAGCATCGAAATAGCGTGTGGACATTGTCTGATTTTCAAGATGTAATCGCACATCGGTACCTTCCAGGATATCATTTAGAGCCTCTGGAGGCATTTCTGCCAATGGAGTATGCACTGTAGTTCCATAGAGCTTGCATATAGCTTCAATTTGCCAAAATATCAATAAATTCTTATACTTGCCAAGTGGTAAGATTCCACCTTCTGCAATAGACTTCGACATGTCGGGCATTATCTTTTCGCGGTCAATGACGCTGATATGGCCGAGGCCTTTACAACGTCGACAAGCGCCCTTGGGTGAATTAAAAGAGAAATCATGGGGTGCCGGCTCCGGATATGACAATCCACTTTCAGGATCCATAAGCATCTGAGAAAAATGGCGAACCTCACCGGAGTCAACGTCAAGAACCATCATCTGTCGGTCTCCCTGTTTGAGTGCGGTGTCGATTGAAGTATTAAGACGCTGAACATCATCAGAAGTAGCCCGCAAACGGTCTACGACAAGCTCAATAGAGTGGTTTTTATATCTGTCGAGTTTCATGTCGTAAGCGAGTTCGCGGAGTACTCCATCTATTCGAACATAGATATAGCCCTTTTTACGAAGATTTTCAAACAGTTCCTTGTAATGACCTTTTCTATTCCTTACTAAAGGAGAGAGAATATATATTTTGCGATCCCGGTACTTCTCAAGAATCAGGGAGGATATCATCTCCCGAGTATATTTAACCATTGGTCGGCCGGTAAGATAGCTTCTTGCCTCACCAATTCTTGAAAAGAGCAAACGTAGGAAATCATATATTTCTGTAGTAGTACCAATTGTACTACGAGGATTCTTATTCGTGGTTTTCTGCTCTATGCTGATGACGGGATTTAAGCCCGTAATTTTATCAACATCAGGGCGTTCGAGACCTCCTAACATATTGCGAGCATATGAAGAGAAAGTCTCTACATATCGACGCTGACCTTCGGCAAAAATAGTATCGAAGGCTAGAGATGATTTGCCACAACCACTCAAACCGGTTATAACAGTAAGGCTTCCATGAGGAAAAGAAACGTCCACATTCTTAAGGTTGTGTACCCTTGCTCCATATACTTCTATTGAGTCTGGATTCTCCGGAAAAGACTCGTTAAGGGTATTCTGAGTCGCCTGAGGAATATATTGTCTATTGTCTCTTATATCTTTCTTTGTACTCATATTTTCATAATTTCCTATTCTTTACTCGCAGGTGAGGCTCCCTGGGCTCCTCTGATGACATGGCGAATGATATTGATGTCGCCGGACTTCTTGTATTCCTTGCCATCTGCTCCTCGTGCCTTGATTACATAATAATAAACACCCGGACCCACCAATTTTCCTCCACGCTTGCCATCCCATCCCTTATCGGGAGAATCAAGGTGGATTATCTGGTGGCCATAACGGTCAAAAATCCAGCAATCAAAGTCAATAATTGACCGATAACTAACCATCCATTCGTCGTTTACACCATCGCCATCAGGAGAAAAAGCATTAGGACATTTCAATTCGCTTGCGCCTATGTTTACCGTAAAGACGTCGCTATAAGCCTCACAACTGCCATCAGAATTTGAGCCAATATATCGAAGATAAAAAGTACCCTCCTCATTGAACGTATAGTCAAGTTCGCGTTCATTGAATCGATATTCAATATCCTCAAATTGAAAATCTCGACTCATCTGCCATTCATTGTGGATAACTCCTTGTGTTGTATATGCATGAAAAAGAATATGAGCCGGTGCGGAACCTCCAAGCCCGCTGTCATTACCCTTTATCTCGTTGGAAGAAGAATCGCCATCAGCAGCACTATCATTCTCCTGCTTGGCTTCAGCTCTGACATCTACAGCTATTGGATCCATCACGTTGCTTTGCATCTCCTGATCCCAATTCCATTCCTTAAGGAAACGGTCTCCGGAGATTGTAAAGAAGGTGGAACAATATATCGGAGGGGTAAGACTTATTGTTTTGTCAATACTATCAAGGATCTTTTTGACTGTATAATTATTGAATTCCTTAGTCGACTCATCCCATTGCTGATTCTCGTAAGCAACTTCAATTTCCCTACTTAGAATGCGCTGTTGTCCATTGATAGTAAAATAATGAATTGGGGAAGCATTACAATCTACATCAAGGCGAGTATAATCGCAATCACTCTGATCTGATAGGTTAATATTCTTTAATGAGAAATGCTGAGGTTGGTAATCTACCACCCAGAAATAACTACGACTGTCACCCTCCTCTACAATGTAGCCGGTATTCCCTTCAAGTTTTGTTAAAATAGACTTGTCGCCATCCACAGAAATGTCTGTTAACTCTTCAGCAAATGACCCTCCAAGGTTTGTATACTTAAACCACTTTACCCTATATGCTGATTGCACCGACGAGGCTTGAAACGATGCATAAACACCATCAATGGTATATAAAACATATATATGGTCAAGCCCGGTATTCTTCTCAGGAATAATGTCTATAGCATGTAGACTATTACCCGAAAATGACAACGAAGAATCGGCATATATTTGATTTATATGTGTAGATAAAATCATTGATATGATGGGTAATCCTATATTCTTTAAAAGCTTTTGTTTATTCATATAATTTTTCAATTTTATTTTTATTAAAGTATTACAAAATATCATGTATTATTTTGTATTAAAAATAAAATATATGTTGTATAGTTTTGAATATATATCACATTATAATATGTATAAAAAATAATCAAAATATTGATTAGATTTTTCTGTATAAAAAGGATACTAAGCTGTATTACATTTTATGTATACAATTCTTATAATCAAACTACATATGGATATAACTATATGCACTAAGTATATAGTTATCCATTATTTATAACGTAAGATAATAAACGAATATTATTTTGAAAGATGAATGGATGAAGATAATGGATTCTATCATCTTCTCATTGGAATAGATTATTGGAGTACATCCCAAAATTTTAGGAGGTCATGAAGGAGAAAGAGATTTTTTCTTTGAAATGGCTTCTCCGAAGGTGGCTCTCCCTACGACTGACTCTTTGGAATGAAAGTCTCGAAGGTAGAGTCGTCATAATAAACCATAATCTGAGTCACTTTCCTCGGATTATTAGCTAATCTCTCTAAATCACGAGTTAGATTTCGAATTTTAAAACTAGCTTCAATAAGCTGATTTTCTATAGATTTAGAGTCATTTTGCGACTGAGATAGGCCGTTTTCTTTGGACTTTTTCGTCAAATCCGACCTCCTGGCTGTAGAAATTGACCTCTGAGAGTCTGAATCTTGTGATTCCGGCTCAAATTGTGATGAAAACAGTCCTTCCGCCAATTGTTGCGATCGTTCATCGGTAAGAGGTTTATCGTAAGTGAAAGCGACATCAGGTTCAGGGTCACCTTTAACACTACTCAACAGCATCTCCCCCTCACCAAAGAGAAGCCAAAGCACATTTAGATCCGGGAAGTGGGTATGGATTTGACCAACCAAGACATCACTAATCTTCTTATTACGGCCAGTCAATAGCTGCGACAGAGAAGGACGAGGTATATCACATAAATCAGCAAACTGAGAGTATGAAAGCCCCCTGTACTCAATGAAGAGTTTTAGACGATAAGCCACTGTATTCTCTGTCATATTCATAAATTTAAAAAATTAAACTTCTGCAAATTTACATATTTAATTTCATTTATCAAACTATTTTGAATTACAATTTGCAAATTTTGATAAATAAATTCTCCAAAATTTTCATCATGAAGTATACTTACGAATGTAGATACCATATTAAAGCATCACATCAGATCATATCTACCAAAATCTATATTTCAACCAAATAAACCCACTCGTACCTACCTCCTACGAAAATATTTCAGTTTTCTCATATTTTATTAATCTAACACTTTAATTATTTTTTTTATTATACTAGTTTTCAGCCGAACATGTATTTTCTTAATTTTTGTTAAAGATAATTATTTACATTTTTAAGCTATTTGTGTTTCTAAATTTGCATTTATGAAGCTTATGTGAAATGCTCTCCCCTTCTATACTTTAATTCCATTTTCCATCACGTCTATTTTCAATTCTGTCCGTTTTATTTGTAAATTCATCCATTTGCAAATTTCTCACTTGATGCGTTGATGTTGAATTGTCATTGTTTATTTTCCTTATCTGACTTTTTGACGAATTTGTCGAACACCGGACCTCTACCCTTTTTTACCCACCTATCTCTCTCCTCCTCATCTCTCAAATACTTGTCGAATTTATCGTCATAATATAATATATACGACCATTTAGTCAACAAACCGGGAATTTGGGATTGTCAACTGCCTATCTCTTCTGTTAATACTGTATAATTTGTTGAATCTATGATTACTATAGCTATTTACAAAACACTATAATAATGATTATAGTAGGAAGGAAGGGAGATTTGCAATCGTCTTAAAATTAAAAGCTAATAGATGGCTTGTTGAAGACTTGTTGGATCGGGGGGAGGATTGTGTTTTTCGTCTAATATTAAATGCGCAGTGAGACACAGTCTGAATGGTTACGCAATTGTGGAGGCGATCGCGGATCGACCTTCCATCATACTATAGCAGTTTTAGAGTCTATTTCACCTCTGTATCTTGTGTGCACTCCTTCTATTCCATAAGAAGATACATGCTCAGGTCTCCAACCTTGCCCTTATCCTGAGAATTCAACCCGTTCCATATCTCGCCAGTTTCTATTTTTTCATGATTATGCGTATCATGTTGTAAATCAGCGATGTTTTCTTCTGAATTTCTGAAATCGTTGAGAATCGTTTTTTTTCGATTTTCTGCCTTAGTATTAAGAAATTCTAAATTCTCAGCCTCTCGCAGTTTTCGAATCATTCCTTTTGGTGTCGCTTGAGAATCAGATGGCGCACCACTAACCACCAGCTGTATCTGACAGCTACTATTAGTACAAGCCACGAAATGTAAAAGGAGAGCCTTCGCTTCGAAGTTCTCAAAAAAGGAATATTGTACCTGAAGAATTTGTTTCGACTGTTGGGAAACAAATGCTACTCCCAGAATTTCACCCCCGAATGTCAACTCATAAATTGATCCTCCTGAAATTATGAATTCTTGTATGACAGCCTTCCAATCCTTTGGCGAATGGATAATCGTATTAATAGATTTTCTTAGGATTTTAGGATATAAGAATTTAACCAAACCGGATAATATTTCTATGGAAATATCTGATATATTATTTCTTGTAGATGATTTATATTTTGATATTGAATATATAGTATATTTTTTATTGTTCTGTTCATTATATTTTTTAGAAAAATTATCTATATTACTATCATTCGAATTACAATAATTAATATGTGATTCATGAATTAAAATATCTATTATCTTTTTTGATATATTTATTTTATACTTGAACGTATTTTCATTGCTAATAATTATGTTATATCTAAAATCATTTTTACAACAGAATTTACCGAATGAGGAGATAAAATTAAATTTGGGTGGGAAGGTTAATACCTTTTGGTAGAAAAAATCTGAAAAGCCATGCCTGCGATAATAATTTCTAAGACGGGAATCTGCTGGAATCAGAAACAAGAAATCGTATCCCATTCCCATTCCTCGTTCAGCAATTTCATTGATTAGTCTTGCCATTATACCTCTCCCTCGTAACTCCGGGACGGTATCCAGACCACATAAATATAGCCCTCGATAGAATTTTTTCACTCCCAATGGAACCGGTCCTCCATCGCCAATTATGGTTCCCTCCTCATCAGCATACCGCTCCCCTACTTTGCAAACGAAATCATAGGGTACAGAAAGTAATGACGCCACCAAACGGTCACCTTTAAACTCCGTAGCAACATAATCTTCACTGTAATAATTATCGAAAGTTATGGATAAATATTCATCGGAATCATTGAATGTATCCTTCCACAGCTCCCGCATTTTCGCTCGTGTATCCATATGCTTGATTAGGGTTATTATAAAAGAATATGAGCAAAGATAATCAAAATTCAAATTTAAAGCATTAATTACCCAAAAAATTAGTATTTTTGCAGGACAGAATTCTCTTTGTACAGCCAATTGGCTATACAAGGCATTTCTGAAAAATAGCAAAAGAATGGTAGCACCAAGTCTACATCACTAATTGTTAACAATATGGCAGAACTACAGACAGACAATGCCGAGCTTCAAACAGAAGAAAACGGCCTTAACTTCATAGAACAGGAAATCAAAGACGACCTGGCTGCGGGAAAGAACGGAGGACGGCTTAACACTCGTTTTCCACCTGAGCCGAATGGATATCTACACATTGGTCATGCAAAAGCCTTCATCATGGACTTCGGAGCTGCAGAGAAATTTGGAGGCACATGCAATCTGCGTTTCGATGACACCAATCCCCAGAAAGAGGACACGGAGTACGTTGAAGCAATCAAGCGAGACATCCACTGGCTTGGCTACGATTGGGAAGATCGTCTGTATTATGCAAGTGATTACTTCCCACAGCTCTACGACCTTGCAGTGCGTCTAATCAAAGAAGGCAAAGCCTATGTTGACGAACAGACAAGTGAACAGATAGCAGCACAGAAAGGCACACCAACAGAGCCGGGTACAGATAGTCCATACCGCAATCGTCCCGTAGAGGAAAACCTCGACCTCTTCCGTAGAATGAACGAGGGAGAGTTCGACGAAGGAAGCATGGTACTACGCGCCAAAATCGACATGGCCAACTCCAACATGCACTTCCGAGATCCCATAATGTACCGTATCATTAAGACTCCACACTGGCGCACTGCAGACAAATGGAAAGTGTATCCTATGTATGACTTTGCCCATGGTCAGAGCGACTACTTCGAGGGGGTAACCCATTCGATATGCACACTTGAATTTGTGCCTCATCGTCCTTTGTATGAATATTTTGTTAAAGAACTCGCGGACAACAGCTACTGTCCACGACAGATAGAATTCAACCGACTGAATCTCACCTATACTGTAATGAGCAAACGCAAACTCTTACAGCTTGTGAAGGAAGGTCTGGTTGCCGGTTGGGACGATCCCCGTATGCCAACACTTTGCGGACTACGTCGTAGAGGATACACACCTGAGTCTATTAAGTCTTTCATCAACAAAATTGGCTATACACGCTATGAAGCACTCAACCATATTGAACTGCTCGAACACTCCGTACGTGAAGACCTCAACAAGACAGCAACACGAGTATCTGCCGTAGTGAATCCGGTTAAGCTCATTCTCACCAATTACCCCGAAGGTAAAACAGAGATGATGGAGATGGACAACAACCCGGAAAAGCCGGAAGAAGGAAAGCACCAGATGCCCTTCAGCCGCGAGCTATGGATAGAACGCGAAGACTTCATGGAAAATCCACCCAAGAAATTCTTCCGTATGACTCCCGGCAAGGAAGTTCGTCTAAAAGGAGCATACATTGTCAACTGCACCGGTTGCAAGAAAAACGATGCCGGAGAGATTGTAGAGATATATGCCGAATACGATCCTGATACACGCAGTGGACTCCCCGGAGCAGATCGTAAAGTCAAAGGCACGCTCCACTGGGTATCAGCACCCACAGCCGTCAATGCAGAAGTACGCGATTATGATCGACTCTTTGCCGTAGAAAACCCCTCCGCCGAAGAGGGAGACTTCCGCGACCTCCTCAATCCGGACTCTCTCAAAATAGTTGAAGACGTAAAGATAGAACCATGGCTCGCAGATAGAGCAAAGCCAGGCGACCACTATCAGTTCCAGCGTCTTGGCTACTATACAATAGATCCGGACACTAAGGATGGCAAAATCGTCTTCAACAAGACTATCGGACTTCGCGACACCTTTGCTAAAGAAATGAAGAAGGGCTAAAATCACATCTTAGAGTCCATCTCATAAGTAACTACTCAGCTACGCTAATTCGTTGAACTGTAGGGATACTCCTTGGTGCATCAGTCCTCCGAAGCTCAGAAATCAATGGAAAATGTATGCACCAGGTTACATCCCTACATTAATGATTAGACGAATATGCAATCCATGATTGGAGAGTAGCTACATTTCATAAATTTTATATGTTAAAAATAATAAAAAAAGACCGATTCTTTTGTAGTTGGTCTTTTTTTATATAATTTTGCACTGAATATCGGCCATCAAGAGAGATGGATAACGATATTAAATTACGAAACGTAGCTATACGACAAGGGGCTGATTGGCTTTGACAGCGTGTAGAAGCGGTAGGTAAGCATGCAGAGTTTTGGTGTTCAAACTCTATAATCGCAAGAACATCGAACTATAATTGGCGAAAATAACAATTACGCTCTCGCTGCGTGAACCGAATAGAGTAAGTTCCCTTAATTTGTCTCCAAAGGATGAGACAAACGAGACATCACCCCATTGCCCTTTTTCCGAGGCGTTTGGATAAGGTGGTGCCGAGAAAATCGGAAATAGAGAACTGGATTCTCCGTCCAGAGCTTGAAAACATAGGAGATAAGGTTATGGTTGGCCGTCGTGAGCCTGCCATATCACGAAAATCAATTCACAGACTAAGCATGAAGAAAGCTTATTGGTTCCACGTTTGGACGAGGGTTCAATCCCCTCCAGCTCCACTTGTTAAAAGTCCGAAAATCGGACTAAAGAAGACAAACCTCAGACTGACAACCAGTTCTGAGGCTTTTTTATGTCCTAACCCTATCGGTTAAGGCCCGATTCCGGACTAAGAAAGACCCTTTATG
>JAMPAX010000007.1 GCA_023667015.1 Muribaculaceae bacterium
ACCCCGAGATTACAAATCACGTGCTCTGGCCAACTGAGCTAAAGAGGCAGGTGGATGAGCTACCTACATCGCACCGCTCAACCTCTATACCCTTGCTTCGGTCAAGACCTGGGGGATTGGGAGGGAGCTGGTCGTGCAGGACTCACCCGCCACAAAAGTACAACAAAAATGCGAAGTGGCCAAATCTTTTAAAAAAAAAGCGAAAAATTTTATTAAAATTCATCCAAACAAATTGCAAGTAGATGGTCGATTTAAATTGAACAGCTACTTATGTTGTTGTATTTATAAATGTCCGGAGGTTTGTAAAATTTCATTAAAATTTATTAAAAATAACTTTGTCATATCAATTCTTATAAATAAATTTGCAGTTAGCCATATTGTGGACTGACGCTTTGCAAGCATTGCAGTGTATACTCCAATGTACTTACATGCACTCACAATGGGCTTGTTTAAATGAATAAATTATTACAAATATGGATAAATATCAGCAAGTTCTCGCTCAGTCTAAGGTGACTGTAGACGATGCCGTAGTAGCGGCTGCAGTGGAAAAAATCAAAGAGAAAGCCCCTTCCTACAATAGTCCGGAGGTGCTCCAGTTGCTCTTCAGCTCTATCGACCTGACCACTCTCAGCTCGGAGGACAACCAGCGTAGTGTTGCGGCGTTCACTCAGCGTGTCAACGATTTTGACAATGACTATCCACAGTTTAAAAATGTGGCTGCCATCTGCGTCTACTCAAACTTCGCCGAGGTCGTAAAGACCGTGCTCGACGTCAAGGGGGTGGATATAGCTGTAGTAGCCGGCTGTTTCCCCTCTTCGCAGACTTTCACCGCCGTGAAGGTAGCCGACGTAGCTCTGGCTGTAGAAGCCGGTGCTAATGAGGTGGATATCGTTCTCCCCGTAGGTATGTTCCTCGATTGCAACTACGAAGACCTCTGCGACGAGATTATCGAACTGAAGCATACCGCTAAGGGATGCAAGCTAAAAGTAATCCTGGAGACCGGAGCGCTGAAGAGTGCTGAGAATATCCGCAATGCCTCAATCCTTTCTCTCTATAGCGACTGCGACTTCCTGAAGACATCAACGGGCAAGATCTATCCGGGAGCCAGCCTGGAGGCTGCCTACATCATGTGTCAGTGTATCCGCGAATACTACCTGAATACAGGTCGCAAGGTTGGCTTCAAGGCTTCGGGTGGAGTACGCACTGTGGAAGATGCCTTAGGCTACTATGCAGTAGTTAAGGAGGTGTTAGGCGACGAATGGCTCTGCCAAGACCTCTTCCGCATCGGTGCCAGCTCTCTGGCCAACAATGTGCTGAGCGCAATGACCGGCGAGCCGACCAAATATTTCTAAACTCTAAACATAACCGATAAAATCATATCATGAGAAAAAGTCTGATTTCTCTTCTGACTATAGCCTTCGTGGTGCTGGCTGCTATTCCGGCCGCTGCCCAATCGAAGCGCTACCGGGTGTTTGGAGTGGCTTTCTACAATCTTGAAAACCTCTTCGACACTATCAACAATAACGGCAAATATGACCGAGAGTTCTCCCCGGCGGGAAAAAACAAATGGGACGGCCATAAATATTGGTCAAAAATCAAAAACCTGTCGTATGCCATCTCCCAGATGAAGACCAAGACGACCCCTATGGGTCCGGCAATCATCGGATGCTCAGAGATTGAGAATATCACAGTGCTCAACGACCTGGTGAAGGCTGAAGCTATCCGCGACTGGAATCTGCAGGTTATCCACCATGACAGTCCCGACGTGCGCGGCGTTGACGTGTCGTTGCTCTACAATCCCCGATTTTTCAAGCCCATCAATGTCACCAACCATCGTCTTGTCATCCCCGGGATGGAATATTTCAAGACTCGCGACCAAATGTGTGTGACAGGTCTTCTGGGTGGCAGCCGCGTGGCAATCATCGTCAACCACTGGCCCTCACGTCGTGGCGACAAGAGCACCAACCTGCGCGAGGCTGCTGCAGCTCTAAACGTTCATATCGCAGACTCGCTGCTGAAAATCGACCCCAATATAGGTATCATCATCATGGGCGACCTCAACGACGACCCCTCCGACGCTTCATGCGCGAAGGTACTCGGAGCTGTCAAGGATAAGAAGGATGTCAAAGTCGGCGGTTTCTACAATCCTTTCTGGAAACTCCTCGACAAGGGTATCGGCTCCTATATATATAGAGGTGGCTGGGACCTGTTCGACCAGATTATTGTAAACTATAACCTGGTAGAGGGTGTCAACGGCCTGAAGTTTGACAAGGCTGAGGTGCTCAACAAAGACTTCCTCAAGCAGCAGACAGGTCAATACAAAGGCTATCCGCTGCGCACCTTCTCCGGCGGCGCCTGGACAAATGGTTACTCCGACCATTTCCCAACTGAGATTTTCCTTATGAAAGAAGTGAAATAAAAACAAAAACAACAGATATGCGAATAAAACTAACATTGGCACTGATGCTGCTTATGTTCCTGCCGGCACTCGCGCAGACAGGTCTCCACGGCGTCATTGTAGACTCGGGCACCGGCAAACCAATAGCCGATGCCAACGTACTGCTCAGCGGTCAGGGTCTGTTCACGACCACTGCCCCCGATGGCTCTTTCAAAATCTCCGGTGCTCAGTCCGGTAGCGATGTCCTGAAAATCATCGCTTACGAATACCAGGATATCGAGAGAGATATCGACCTGCTCAAAGGTCAAGTACTCGATTTGGGTACTATCCGTATGCAACCCTCGTCAGATTTTCTCCAGGGTCTTGACTCCGATAATTATATCTTCGACTCTGAGCAGATCTCAGACGATGACGGCCTGCAGCAAGGCGTCGGCACTATCCAGGGTGCCAACGACGATGTCTTCTTCCAGCTCGCCAACTACAATTTCTCAATCAAGCGTTACCGCTTCCGCGGTCTGAACGACAACTGGGCCGACGGCTACATCAACGGCGTCCTCTTCAACGACCAGATGCGTGGTAATTTCTCCTACTCCGGCTTGGGAGGTATGACCTCCTCCGCCTTCCGTAGTAAGGAAACGGAAATCGGTATGGCTGCCGGCACTTATGGCTTCGGCTCTATCGGTGGCGCTACAAACTTCACCACCTATGCCTCAGAATATGCCCCCGGCTTCCGTGGCAACGTGAGCTACACCAACTCCAACTACATGCTTCGCGCCATGCTGCAGTATAGCACAGGCCTGAGCCGCAACGGATGGGCTTTCTCAGCTTCCGTAATCGGAAGATATGCTCCCGAGGGTGTAGTCAAGGGTACTTTCTACGATTCCTTCGGCTATTCTCTGTCGCTGCAGAAGGTCTTCAACGAACACCATTCATTGAATATCTCTACCTGGGGCGCCCCAACCCTGCGTGCCGGCTCCAACGCTATCACCCGGGAGGCTGCCGACCTGGCCGGTTCCAACCTATATAACCCCGACTGGGGCTACCTCAACGGTAAGAAAATCTCCGACCGCGTCTATCGCTCCTTCGACCCCTCCGCAATCATCAACTGGATCTGGAAACCTCAGAACGGTACTCAGCTGAATACAGCCGTGGCTTTCCGCTCTAATATCTACAGCCGTACTACCCTGGACTGGTTTAACGCCGCCGATCCCCGCCCGACATATTATCAGAACATGCCGAGCTATTATCTCCCCACGATCACTCCCGATGAGGACCCGACTACTACAAACTCTATTATCTACGCTGCTCAGCTCTCTCAGTATGAAAGCGTACTCGACCTTTGGAGAAACGACGAAAGCACTCGCCAGATCAACTGGGACGCAATGTACCAGGCCAACCTTCTCAACGCCGACGGCTACAACAATGATGCCCTACAGGCCGGACGTGCCAATTATATCCTCGCCCGCCAGCACTCCAACGTGGCCAGCTGGATGTTCAATTCCAACCTCAACCACCGTCTGAGCGACATCATGACCCTCCAGGCAGGTATCAGCTACAACTACTCTCGCGGCCATTACTATAAGAGCGTCAGCGACCTGCTCGGCGCCAAATACTGGCTCGACATCGACAACTTCTCCGTGCGCGACTTCAACGGCAATCAGGAAATCCTCCAGAACAACATGAGAGACCCCAACCGCCGTGTAAGCGAAGGCGATACATATGGCTATGACTACTATATTCATCGCAACACCGCCCGTGCCTGGTATCAGAATGAAATCAACACCCCCCATTGGAACGTGAACTACGCCGGCCAGGTTTCCTGGACTTCCTACTATCGTAAGGGTATGATGCAGAATGGCCGCGCCCCGGAGAACTCATATGGCAAGGGTGATACCCATTCTTTCTTCAACTTCGGCTTGAAAGCCGGCGCTACCTACAAGATCGACGGCCGCAACTACATCACTGCCAACGTAGGGTATGGCAACCGCGCCCCCCAGCCCAACGATGCCTACATCAACTCCCAGATTAAGGATACGGCAATCCCGAACCTGAAGAGTGAGACTTACTTCGCCGCTGACCTCGGTTATACTATCAACTACTCTAAGTTCCGCGGTAGCATCACCGGCTTCTACACCCTTCTTTCCAACGGCTCACGCCATAACTATTTCTACGACTATGACCTCTCTTCGATGATGGCATATGCCATGAGCGGCGTGAAGACTGAGTACAAGGGTATCGAGATCGGTGCCAAGTACAACATCGGAGGCGGTGTCAGCGTATCGGCAGCTGCCATGCTTAGCCAGTACCTATATAAGAACAACCCCATGGGTGTACGCAACGCCAACAACGGTGCTATCGATGACGTCTACAAACGTACCTATCTTAAGAACTACCACGTAGGTGGCGCTCCCCAGCAGGCTTATACCCTTGCTCTGAACTACAACGCTCCCAAGCAGTGGTTTTTCGAAATCAACGCCAACTACTTCTGCGACGGCTACGTAGACCTCGCTCCCACACGCCACGAGCAGATGCCCGGTCTGTGGAAATTCTGCACCTCCGTAGCAGAATATGAAGAGCGCATGGCTGAAATCGCTCATCAGGATAAGCTAAAAAACGCTTTCGTCATGAACCTCTCCATCGGTAAGGTACTCTACACTAACTTCGGTGCGCTGAACTTCAACCTCAGCATCAACAACCTCCTCAACAACCGCAACATCCAGACCGGAGGCTTTCAGGAGAGCAAATTTGACTACACCAACTACACTACTACCAAGTTCCCCAACCGTTACTGGTATGCTCAGGGAATCCGCGTATACTTCAACTTCGGTATCCGCTTCTAATCCCGGGAAGGTGTGAACAAAACCAACTAATAATACATTAGAAAAATATAAATATGCACAGGATAATAAATATAGCAATCATGGCACTTATGGCCATCGGCTTCGTCGCCTGCAACGATGATGCCGTATTGCCTCCCGTACCCGTGCCCGAAGGCGGGTTTGAAAGCATCGGCAACGGCTCATGGGACAAACCTATCTCAGCATTTCAAGCATATCTCGGTCATCCGTCAGATGATCAAGAAATTTGGACATACGGATATATAGTCGGATGGATTGATACAGATGCAACACCGGCTCATGTCCTTAACAGTGAATCTGCACGCTATACTAAAGAATGTGGTACTGAAACCAACCTTCTTATTAGTATGTCTCTACCTTGGAAAGTAGAAACAAATGAAAATGGAGATTATATTTTTAATGAAGATGGAACTCCGAAATTTGAATTAGATGAAAATGGTAAAATCCAAATTGTTGCAGGTTCATTATTTTGGGAAAAATGTGCAACTGTACAACTTCCATCAGGAGATGTACGAAACAAGTTGAATCTTTCAAAAAATCCAAATAATCTCGGAAAACTAGTTAGTCTCAAAGGAACTACCGGATCCAAATATTGTGGACAATATGGTGTACGATCTGTGAGTATGTATAATTGGGGCAACGAAGGTATCTATGAAGAGCCTCAGGAGCCTGTTCCTCCCATGCCCGGTATCGCAGAAGGCATTACCTTTACCAAGGTTACAGACGTGGTTGATGACGGCCAGTATCTCCTTGTATTCGACAATAAATACATGACCGGTCCGGTAGAACCCAGCACCTATACCTACGGCTATCTTCCCTGCTCGAATGTAACCCCCGACGGCGACAAGATTGTCACTTCCACTCTCAATGCCTATATGTTCTACAAGGTAGAAGGTGGATGGGAGATTCGCGATGGCTACGGCCGCTATGTTTGGTGGGATTCAGATCCTTCTCATAATTCCTTCCAGCTGACCCTCAACAAGCGCGGTAGCGAAGGTATGGTATGGACTGTCACTCCCAATGCTGACGGGACTGTGAAAATCACCAACGTTCAATTCAACCTCAACATGGGATACTACGCTTCCAAAAATAATGTTGGCGCCTATAGCAACACCAATAATCCCATGCCCGTGCTCTACAAGCGTAGCAATTGAGAAACCCTTTAAACTGAAAGAAAAATGAAAATCTCGATATATTCCCTGTTTGGCACAGCACTCGCCGGATTAGCCATGCTGACTTCCTGTCAGACTGACTATGACGAGCCGGGGCTTCAGACTCCGGTAGCTACCATGTCTGCCAATACTTCAATAGCGGATCTTAAGGATATCCTTGCCGATAAATCTTCCATCGAAATCCCGATGAAGGATGAAGAGTCCAAGACTCCTTATATTATCAAGGGGCGTGTTGTCTCCTCCGATATCTCCGGCAATATCTTCAAGTCGCTCGTCATTCAGGATGAGACTGCCGCAATCCAGTTCTCTATCAACAGCGCCAGCCTCTACACCAATTATCGTGTAGGCCAGGAAATCGTAGTCAATGCCACAGGTCTCTGGGGCGGTAAGTACCACGACCTCGTCTGCATCGGCGCCGGATACAACGAATACGGCTCTCTGGTGACCTCTCGTATGGCCTTCTCTATCTTCAAAGAGCACGCTGAACTCAACGGTCTTCCCAACGAGAATATGAAATATGTGCGCATGGGCAACCCTTTCCCCTCTGACACTCCCTATTGCATCACTATCAACGATGTCAGCAAACTTCCCGCCTCGGGTGCCGACCTGATAAATATGCAGAGCCAACTCGTGGAAATCCCAAATGTTCGCTTTGAGGATGCCAATGGCGAGACTACCTATGCTCCCAAGGACGAAAGTGTGAACCGCAACATCGTTGATGCCTACGGCGGCGTACTCGCTGTGCGCAACTCCGGAATGTCAAACTTCTTCAACACTGCGCTCCCCACAGGCACCGGTACAATTCGCGGTATCCTCTCTTACTACAACAGCGCATGGCAGCTGCTGATTCGCGACCTCAATGACGTCATCTTCGACGGCACCGGATCTAAAGAAAAACCCTACAGCGTAGAAGAGGCTATCGCTATGGACAACAACGGCCGCTTCTGCTGGACCTCCGGTTATATCGTAGGTTCCGTAAAGGCGGGTGTCTCCAACGTCACCTCCAACGATGATATCATCTTCAGCTCTGAGGCCGACCTCGACAACACTCTGGTAATCGCTTCCGACAAGGATTGCAAGGACTTCGAGAAGTGTATGGTAGTAAGTCTCCCCGCCGGAACTATGCTGCGTGAATACGGCAACCTCGCCGACCATCCCAAGAACTATGGTAAGCTGATGATGATCAACGGCTCCTACAACGCCCTGATGGGTATGCACGGTATCACTGACTGCACCGGCGGTGTAGCCGACTTCACAATCGAAGGTCTTGTCATCGATGGAGTCACAGGCCAGGGTAACGGTACCGGTGCCGACCCCTACACTGTGAAGTTCGTGCTCAACAACTTCGAGCAGGAACAGATTGGTGTCTACGTAGAGGGCTACATCGTGGGCTTCGTCTCCGGCACTAACTTCGCTGACGGTTGCCGCTTCAACGCCGATATGACAAACGTTGACTACAACAATGGCAACGTCCTGATTGCCGACAACCCCGAAATCAACGACATCTCTAAGGTCATTCCGGTTAAATTGACAGTTGCCGACCGTAAGACACTCGGCTTGGGCAATAACCCTCAAGCTTTAGGTCGCAAGGTGAAATTCAAAGGAACTATTGGCACTTGGATGGGCGTTCCCGCACTTAGCTCCACTGAAAGTTCGGAACTCCTGCCGCAATAATTTCGCCGGCATATACTTTATAATCCCCGCCGGCTCTCCGGCGGGGATTCTTTTAAAAGATTTCGAAGAATTATTTTCATAGAAAAAAAAGTACAATTATGATTAAATTGACTCCTCATAATCTCACCATGGCGCTGACCGCTCTGCTGATGACCTTCTCAGCAGGAATTGCCAACGCGGAATATTCTGAAGAATATTACTCAGCTATGAATGGCAAGAAGAAAGAGGCTCTGAAATCTGCCGCCAAACAGTGTGTGCAATCCCATAAGCGCCTTGACTACTACAACCTCCCCAACCAGTGGCAGTACTCCGACGTTTATCCTGAGCTGGTTGACGGTTGCAAGCGCTGGTGGGAGATGTATTCCAATCAGGTATATCTGATCCGTCCCGGCCAGACACCCACACAGAGTTATAGCGCCAACAAGATGCAACGCGAACACTCTATCCCCAAGTCATGGTGGAAACAAAACGGCGACGTAGAATACACCCCGGCCTACTCCGACATGTGGAACCTGTATCCCTCCGATGGCTCCGCCAACCAGGCTAAGAGCAATTATCCTTTCGGCATCGTGGCTACAACTTCCTTCGACAACGGCTGTACTAAGGTAGGTGGTGCCGTCACAGGTTATGGCGGTGGCTCTGCCAAGGTGTTCGAACCCGCCGATGAATACAAGGGGGACTTCGCCCGCTCCATATTCTATATGGCAACAGTCTATGATGACCTTCCCTGGGTTATCAACTACATGTTCGTCAAGGAGAGCTGGCCTACACTGCGTCCCTGGGCATATGAAATGCTGCTGCAATGGAGCCGTAAAGACCCCGTCAGCCAAAAAGAGATAGTCAGAAACAACTCCGTAGACCAGAGTCAGGGAAATCGCAACCCCTTCATCGACTTCCCCGAACTCGCTGAATATATCTGGGGCACCCGCACTTCCGAGACTTTCTATATCGCCGAGCAGGGTGGAAATCCTACACCTCCCATCACCGGCGATCCGGAGCTGACAGCCCCCGCCACCGGCTCTGCCCTTGACTTCGGCCAGACTGCCATTGGTAACGCTCAGACCGCTTATCTTATTTTTAGCGGTAAGAACTTCACCTCACCCCTCTCTCTGCGTATCTCCGGCACCGACCGCAGTATGTTTACCCTCTCAGAGACTTCAATCCTCCCCTCAGCTATCAATACCAACGATAAATATATGCTCCCCATAGTCTTTACACCTACCTCCACGGGCGTGAAGTCTGCCAATATAATCATCTATGATGGCGGTCTCGACGGAAGCATAAGTGTGACACTACGCGGCGAGGGCTGCCCCGTTCCCCAGCTTAGCAAGCTGACAGCTCTGGATGCTACCGATATCACAGCGACATCTTATACCGCCCACTGGACGGCAGCTCCTGAGGCCGTAGACTACTACGTCGTCACTCGCACTTGCTATCTCGAGGATGGACCGGAGACCTCTACCATCGAATCCGACACCAACACCCTGCTGATTGAGGGACGTGATGCCAATGTCATGGAGACATACAGCGTGCAGTCGAGCCGTCTTGGTATCCTTAGCGATCCCTCCAACACTATCGTAGTCTCTGCCAGCGGCGTTGACGCCATCAGTGAAGAAGAGCCGATGCTGATAGGCACTGTCGACGGAGGCTTCGCCATCATAGCCAACCCCGGTGGTGACGACCTCTACGTCTACAACACCAACGGCACAATAGTAAAAATTTGTAAAAATCCACAAATTGGCGAAGAAGTCCTTTTGCCAAACGGAATTTTTATAGTAACTTCGCCCTCCCTTGGTCGCCCGATGAAAATCGTGGTGCTCTGAGTCAATAAATAGGAGCGCAGAGTGCTCCTATTTATGAGGTTTATTAGTTTATTAGTTTATTAGTTTATCAAATTTTATCGGTAAATTTTTGTGATGAAGCGTTTATCACTTTTAATGCTGGCCTTTTTGGCAATCTCTTCTGCATTTGCAGAGGCTCCGGCCGGCTATTACAACTCTCTTAAAGGAAAATGCGGCTACGCACTGAAGAAAGCTGCCAAAGACAAAGTTCGGGACCATACCGTCATCAGCTATGGCGGCGGCTCCGGTGCTACCTGGGATTGCTTCCGCAAGACCGACGTTAAGATAGTCAACGGTAAGGAGTATTGGTGGGACATGTATTCCAACGACCTCGTCCCCGTCTCCGGTCATGATGGTCTCAACATCGAACACAGTGTAGCAAACTCATGGTGGGGAGGCTCGAAAAACGACGCCTACAAAGATTTGTTCCATCTTAACCCCTCCAACGCTGATGCCAACAACCGTAAGGCTAACTATCCCCTCGGAGAAATCCAGGGAACGCCAAAATGGACCAATGGTGTGACTAATGTCGGCACTCCCGTCAGTGGTCAGGGAGGAGGTAACGCTTGGGTATACGAACCCCACGATGACTACAAGGGTGACTTCGCTCGCGTGTTCATGTATATGTTCACCGTCTATGACGACATCTCCTGGAGGAGCACTACCGGCTGGATGTACGACACCGCCAATACCCTTATGTTTAAGCCCTGGGCTGTAGAACTTCTGCTCCGCTGGAACCGCGAAGACCCCGTCGATGAGAAAGAACGTAGCCGCCAGGAGGCTATCTATGGTATCCAAGGAAACCGCAACCCCTTTATCGACATGCCGGAGCTCGCTGAATATATCTGGGGCGAAAAGAATACTACCGCCTTCGACCCGGACAATGCAGGTAGTAATGTAGATCCAAATCCCAATCCGAACCCCAATCCCAATCCCACACCGAATCCTGTAGTGGGCGATTTAGTACTCGACCAGAACTTCGAGAGCACCTCTATTCCTGCAGGCTGGGCAAACGTAGTGAGCGCCGGAGATCTCACCGGATGGTTCACCAAAGAGTATAACTCCAACACCTATGCCAGCTGCTCATCCTATAAGGGTAAGCCCAGCGGCGGCCCATACGAGATGTGGCTGATCACCCCCGCCATTGAAATTCCTGCAGACAGCGAAGCCTTCCTGAGCTTCCGCACTCAGGGTGCATATGGAGTCGATGAATCTACTATGGAAGTCTATCAACTCAGCAGTCAAGATCCCGCTGCAGCTGAGAAGTCAGAGCTCACAGATGCCAAAGTCTGCGTGCCCAATGCCGATGGCATTAAGCCCGTATATTGCGACTGGGTAGCGAGCGGAGAGACATCGCTCGGTGTGGGCGCTAAGACCACCTTCGTAGGCTTCCGCTACTATAGTGCTGCCGGAGGCTCCGGCCATAGTGCTACCTACTGTGTAGATGACGTAAAGGTAGTGTTGAAGAAAAACGGCAGTTCAGCCGCCGACTTCATCCTCGACCTGCCGATAGTAGCCGTAGAAGGGGATAGGATCATAGCCCCCGCCGGAAGCCGAATCTTCGACCTCAACGGACATCTCTGCGCAGCTGAAGGCCTGAGCCGCGGCCTCTACATAGTAGCAGTCCCCGGAGGGAAAGCCGTAAAAGTAATGGTAAAATAGATAGGAGAGAGGACCACTCCCTAACCTCCTATTCCCTATCCCCCAAAAACCAAGGCCGCTTGAGCGGCCTTGGTTTTTATAGATTATTGCATAAATTTTTCCTTAAAAAGTTGGGACTTAAGAAAAATGTTGTAATTTTGCAGGAAATCTAAACCAATCAAGAATCGAATTCGAAAAATAGAGTCTTTAACAAATTAAAAACAGACTCTTAACCTTAAATCAAAATATGGCAACCAGCATCAATGTCAAGACCCTCGACCGGGTAGTAGTCCGCTTTTCGGGCGACTCCGGCGACGGCATGCAGCTCGCCGGCAACATCTTTTCAAACGTAAGCGCCGGCGAGGGGAATCAGATCAGCACCTTCCCGGACTATCCTGCTGAAATCCGCGCCCCGCAGGGAAGCCTCAGCGGTGTCTCCGGATTCCAGGTGAGCGTAGGTAAAGGTGTACACACCCCCGGCGACGAGGCCGACGTCCTTGTGGCGATGAACCCCGCTGCTCTCAAGACCAACCTCCAGTATCTCAAAAAAGATGGTATCATCATCTGCGACGTAGACACCTTCCGTCCCGCCGACCTCAAGAAGGCTGAATACACTACCGATGACCCCATTACTGAGCTCGGTATCGACCCCAAGAGAGTGATGCTCGTGCCCATGACCACTCTGCTTAAACATACCCTTGAGGGTAGCGGCATGGACCAGAAGGCTATGATGAAATGCAAGAATATGCTTGCTCTCGGCCTTATCTGCTGGCTCTTCGACCGCCCCGTCGACAGTGTGCTCCGCAAACTCGAAAAGAAATTCGCTAAGAAACCCGCTGTATACGAAGCCAACGCTAAGGTGGTTCAGGCCGGTTGGGACTATGGCCACAATACCCACTCCTCAATGTCTACTTATCGCATTGAAACAGCCTCTACCAACCCCGGTATCTACACCGACGTCAATGGCAACACCGCTACAGCCTGGGGTCTTATCATGGCCTCCGAAAAGAGTGGTCGCCCCCTCTTCCTCGGTAGCTATCCTATCACTCCCGCTACTGACATCCTTCATGAATTGGCTAAGCGTAAAGACCTCGGTGTGAAAGCCTGCCAGATGGAAGATGAAATCGCCGGCGTCTGCTCCGCTATCGGTGCTTCATATGCCGGACACCTCGCTGTTACCTCTACCTCAGGTCCCGGCTTGGCTCTTAAGAGCGAAGGTATCGGTCTGGCCGTTATGGCTGAACTCCCGCTGGTAGTAATCGACGTACAGCGCGGCGGTCCCTCCACCGGTCTTCCTACCAAGACTGAACAGACCGACCTCATGCAGGCTCTCTATGGTCGCAACGGCGAAAGCCCCCTCTGCGTCGTAGCCGCTGCCAGCCCTACAGACTGCTTCACAATGGCCTTCGAAGCATGCCGCATCGCTATCGAGCATATGACCCCCGTCATCCTTCTGACCGATGCCTTCATCGCCAACGGATCCAGCGCCTGGAGAATCCCCGAGGAGAAGGACTTCCCCACAATCGTTCCCCCCGTCATTACCCCCGAACGTATTGCCAACGGCTGGAAACCCTTCGACCGAGACGCTGAGACTCTCGTACGCTACTGGGCAATGCCCGGCACTCCCGATGCTATGCACCGTGTAGGTGGTCTGGAGAAGGATGAGCACACCTCCGTAATCTCCACCGACGGTCCCAACCATGAACGCATGGTAGAAATCCGCCGTCAGAAAATCGCTAAGATTGCCGACACAATTCCCGCTCTGGAAGTACATGGCGATCCCGATGCCGACACAATCCTCGTAGGATGGGGCGGTACTTACGGCCATCTGTTCACAGCTACTGAAGAGCTCAACGCTCAGGGCCACAAGACAGCCTTTGCCCAGTTCCGTTACATCAACCCGATGCCGAAGAATGCTCTCGAGACCCTCTCGAAGTACAAGAACATCATCGTGGCAGAGCTCAACACCGGTATGTTTGCCGACTATCTGCAGCAACACATGCCCCTCAAAGATATTAAGAGAATCAACAAGGTGCAGGGTCAGCCCTTCCTTGTTAAAGAAATCGTAGACGGCGTAATCGCCCACACCAAAGAAGCATAATCAGCAATGGAAAACAATACTTGCGCCTTTCAGGCCTCAGATTTCAAGAATTCCCAGAGCGTAAGATGGTGTCCCGGTTGCGGTGACCACGCCATTCTCAACGTGCTCCACAAGGCCATGGCCGCTATCGGCGTGGCTCCCAAAGATACTGTAGTAGTCTCGGGCATCGGATGTAGCTCCCGCCTTCCCTACTACATGAACACATATGGCATGCACACAATCCACGGACGTGCTGCCGCAATCGCTACAGGTGTTAAAACCGCTCGCCCCGAGCTGACAGTATGGCAAATCTCCGGCGACGGCGACGGCCTCGCTATCGGTGGCAACCACTTCATTCATGCCGTACGCCGCAATATCGACCTTAATATCCTGCTCTTCAACAACAAGATTTATGGTCTGACAAAGGGACAGTACTCCCCGACCTCCGATCGTGGCAGCGTCACCAAGTCGAGCCCCTACGGCACCACAGAAGACCCCTTCATTCCGGCTGAGCTCGTATTCGGTGCTCGTGGCAACTTCTTCGCCCGCAGTATCGATATCGCTCTGGACACTACCAAAGAGGTTATGATTGCTGCTGCTGCCCACAAGGGTGCCTCAGTGGTGGAAGTGCGCCAGAACTGCGTAATCTTCAACAATGGCTCCCACGCATCCCTGTCAGATAAAGATCTCCGCGACGAGCACACCATCCATCTGCATCATGGCGAAAAGATGCTCTTCGGCAAGAACATGGAGAAGGGTCTGGTACAAGACGGCTTCGGACTGAAAGCAGTCACAGTAGGTGAAGATGGTTGGACAATCGATGACGTGCTGGTACACGATGCTCACTGCCGTCAGAACTTCCTGCATCAGCAGTTGGCAATGATGGATGGCACCGAACTTCCCCTGGCTATAGGCGTAATCCGCGACGTAGAGTCCAACAGCTACGAGACCGATGTTCAGAATCAGGTAGACGAAATAAAAGCCAAGAAAGGCTTCACCTCCTTGCGCGACATGATTCTGAAGACCACCGAAACCTGGGAAGTACAGTAATCAAAATTGGCCTTGCCAATTTTGATTTGTTGAAGGTTTATGGTTTATAGTTGATAGACCTCCCAAAAGAAAAGAGTTCTCTTAAGAGAGCTCTTTTCTTTTGGGAGGATAGGGAGGGTTGCGAGGATTGGGAAGACAGGGAAGATAAATTGGAAAAATTGGCACAAGACTCAAAAAAATGTGCATTTTTTGTGGAATAATTTCGTCAATTGGAAATTATTGCTTTACTTTGCAGTCTGAAATAATTAAAACGAATTATTAACTCAAAAAAATAATTTGATTATGTCTGATATCGCAGATAGAGTAAAAGCAATCATCGTTGACAAACTGACAGTTGACGAAAACGAAGTTACCCCCGCAGCTGAATTCAGCAAAGACCTTGGCGCCGACTCCCTCGACACCGTTGAGCTGATTATGGAATTCGAGAAAGAATTCGGCATCACAATTCCCGACGAGGAAGCTGAAAAGATTTCAACCGTAGGCGACGCCATCGCATACATCGAGTCCCACCAGAACTAATCAGGGTTTCAACAGCCCGCAACCGCATATCCTGAATGGAACTAAAAAGAGTGGTTGTAACCGGCCTGGGCGCCCTTACTCCCATTGGTAACAATGTGGAGACGACGTGGAAAAACGCCGTCGAAGGCAAAAGCGGTGCCGGACCGATTACTCATTTTGACGCAACATTGTTTAAGACAAAGTTCGCGTGTGAGGTAAAAGACTTTGTGCCTACAGATCATTTTGACCGCAAGAAGGCGCGTCAACTTGACCTGTATGCCATGTACGCGTTGGTAGCTGCCGACGAGGCTATCGCCGACAGCGGTCTTGACGCTGAAGGAATAGACAAGAACCGTGTCGGTGTCGTATTCGCCGCCGGCATCGGAGGTCTGCATACTTTTGAGGAAGAAGCAGGATACTATGCTCAGCATAGCGACCAGGGACCCAAATACAATCCCTTCTTCATCCCCAAGATGATTGCTGACATCGCCGCCGGACAGATTTCCATCGACCATGGCTATCATGGCCCGAACTTCGCTACTGTCTCGGCTTGTGCCTCCTCCAACAATGCGCTTGTCGATGCTTTCAACCTCATCCGTCTGGGCATGGCCGATGCAATCGTAGCCGGAGGTGCGGAAGCTGCCGTATTCCCCGCGGGAGTGGGCGGTTTCAACTCCATGAAGGCTCTCTCCACCCGCAATGACGACCCCGAGGGCGCTTCCCGCCCCTTCAGCGGTTCCCGCGACGGCTTCGTCATCGGTGAAGGTGCTGCAGCTCTCGTGCTCGAAGAGCTTGAACATGCCAAAGCACGTGGCGCCCATATCTACGCCGAAGTAGCCGGTGGTGGCCTCTCCGCTGATGCCTACCATATCACCGCTACCCACCCCGAAGGTCTTGGCGCACGCCTGGTAATGGAAAACGCTCTCAAAGACGCCGGTATGAAGCCCGAAGATATCGATTATATCAATCTTCACGGTACTTCCACCCCCGTGGGCGACCGCTCCGAGGCTCATGCTATTAAGGACGTCTTCGGCGACCATGCCTACAAGCTCAATCTCTCAGCTACTAAGTCCATGACCGGTCACCTCCTCGGCGCTGCCGGTGCCCTCGAGGCTATCTTCTCAGTGAAGGCTATCACCGACCAGATTGTACCCCCCACCATCAACCATGTGGAGGGTGACAACGACCCCGAAGTGGACTATAACCTCAATTTCACCTTCAATAAGGCTCAGAAACGCGAAATCAATGCCGTCCTCTCGAATACCTTCGGCTTCGGCGGACACAACGCTTCTCTGATTCTTAAAAAATACGAAGGCTGATTTCGATTCCACATTCTTTAATATACAGCGGAATGCCCCCACGGACATTCCGCTTTTTTGTCGTTTTCGCTTTTTTTCATAATTTTGCGTGTATATACTATACAATTTTGATGATCCCTTTATTCAGACGATATACCTGGCTATTATCTATTTTTGTCTCCTTAGTTTTGGTCTCTTGCTCCAAAAATGAGGTAAACATCGCTTTTAATCTCCCTCAACAGATTAATAATTCATATCGCTTGCTATGGCTCGCCTCTTCTAAGTCGCAGAGTTTCTACGGGGAGACTGTTGTTCCTGTACAAGCCGGTAAGGGTGCCGTCAAAATTCCTACACGCTTCCCTACTGTCGTATTTCTCTTCAATGGCTCTGACCAATATCCGGTCTCTTTCTTCTGGGCTGAACGTGGCGATGATATATCTATCTCCGGCGATAATGCAGAACCTTCCTCTTGGTCTATCTCCGGCAATAAAATCAATGAGGAACTTACAGCCTGGCGACTGAAGAATAAGGATATCGTCTCTAAATGCCGCTACGAACCCGGCATCGCCAATGATGCTATTGCCAAGTATATACGCTCCCACACTGACTCCGAGGTATCTACGTTGCTACTCCTCTGTATGTTCTCACGCGAGGAGAATCCTGAGTTGTTCAACAATCTGTGGAAAGAAATCGATCAGGACGCTAAGGATGAACGCCTGTTGGCAGCCGTGGCTCGCGGTGATTTCCTCGACTCCGAACTCAAGAAGGCCACAGCTCTGAAAAACGTCGTCCTGCACTCTTCCAAAGGGTACGACACTCTGCATATCAATAAGGCTAAAGCCTCTATTCTTTACTTCAGCGGCTTTGATAGCGAACAGTCTTCAGATATTGATACCCTCAAGGCACTCGCCAAGGCTTTTCCCGACAAGTCTAAGCGTGTGGTGGCCGATATTTTTCTGGAGCCGGACTCTACGGCGTGGCATAGACTGATCGACCGCGATACCCTTCCTGACGTCTCCCGCTGTTGGGTGCCATTGTCTTATTCCGATCCTTTTATCACCGGTGTGGTAGTCAAAAGTCCACGATTTTTCATAGTAGCCGACAGTAAGGGTGGGCAAGTATATCGCGGCAGAGAGGCTTCCAAAGCCGCTGAGAAATTCCGCAAATTGATGAAATAATATAGTATTATAATGCTCACAAAAGTATACTCCGCTGCTATTGCCGGTATTGAAGCTCATCTTGTCACCATTGAGACAGCTACGAGCCGTGGCGTGGGATTCAATATCGTAGGACTTGCCGACACCGCTGTCAAGGAAAGCTATCAGCGAATCTCTGAGGCTCTGAAGTCGAGTGGCAAGAGGGTGGGGTCTCATCGCACTATTATCAATCTCTCACCGGCAGACGTAAAGAAGGAGGGTGCGAGCTATGACCTTCCGATGGCTATCTGTCTGCTGACATCCTATAAGGATTTCGAGCTTCCTAATTCGGAGGAGTGGATGATACTCGGTGAGCTATCTCTGGATGGAAGTGTTCTTCCGGTTCGAGGAGCTCTTCCTTCGGCCGTCAAAGCGCGTGAACTGGGAATAAAGAATCTGATAGTTCCGGCCGATAATGTGACAGAAGCTGCCGTGGTCAATAAGCTGAACGTCTATGGTGTGAAGTCACTCTCAGAGGCTGTAGACCTGCTGAAAGGGGAGTCGGATATACAGCCGATGCGTATAGACACACGCGCGCTGTTTGCTGCCGATGCAGAGAAATTCGACTTCGATTTCTCTGAAGTGCGTGGTCAGCAGAGTGTAAAGCGGGCTTTTGAGGTGGCATGTGCCGGCGGCCATAATATCCTGATGGTTGGTCCTCCGGGAGCCGGAAAGTCTATGATGGCTAAGCGTCTCCCCTCTATTCTTCCTCCATTAGGGATGGGTGAGGCGTTAGAGACTACCAAAATCCATTCTGTTGCCGGTAAGCTCACCAAGGGGTCTATGTTGATGACCCGTCGCCCTTTCCGCACACCACATCATACTGTGTCGCCCGTAGCTCTTGTGGGTGGCGGTGCCAGCCCTATGCCGGGAGAAATATCCTTAGCCCACAATGGAGTACTCTTTCTGGATGAGTTTCCGGAGTTTCCGCGTCAGGTTTTGGAGGTGCTTCGTCAGCCGATAGAAGACCGGGTTATCACCGTCTCTCGCGCCAAGTATACCGTAGATTATCCTGCATCTTTCATGCTCGTAGCCTCGATGAATCCCTGTCCATGCGGCTATTATGGGCATCCTACGCGACCGTGTACCTGCGCCGCCGGTGCTGTGGCCCGATATATGAACCGTATTTCCGGCCCTTTGCTCGATAGAATAGATATTCAAGTAGAGATAGAGCCGGTAAGTTTCGATGATATGGCAGATACTACTCCTGCTGAGAGTAGCGTAGATATTCGTCGACGGGTGATGGCCTCGAGAATGATTCAGGAGGCCCGCTTTGCATCCCACAGTGGAGTATACTGCAACGCACAGATGGGATCGCGACTATTGCGAGAATATGCGTGGCCCGATGAGCAGGGCCTCGACCAGCTGAGAGACAGAATGACCAGGCTGAATATGTCGGCACGCGCCTTCGACAGGATTCTGAGGGTAGCGCGCACTATAGCCGACCTCGATAGCGCTTCGGAAAGCAACTACGAGCTGACAGCTGAACAGGCACGCGAGCTAGCCGCAAGACCCGTCCTGAAACACCACATCTCCGAAGCAATAGGCTACCGCAATCTCGACCGCGCCACCTACGGCCACACCTTCTGAGTGGAGGAGTGGAAGAGTTGATACAACAGGTTTCATCCTGATGCATCATGATGAAACAAGATGCAACAGGATGCAATAGGATGCATTCTGATGCAACCTTAAGGAGTGAGAGACCGCTTAGTAACTACTGAGGGGTCTACTTCTGAGGGATCGAAGAAGGAATTGACCTTTCTTACTGCCTCCATCTGCTCTACCTCTCCTGCAAGTTCTTTCTCTATCAAGGATATTTCTTCATCGTTGAGTTCCGGAAGATCCGCATATTGATCTCTGTGCTCCCAGCTTATCTCCTCAACCCTCGGAGTGAAGAAATAAGCCAACGGCTCATCCGGGAACCTCTTCTTAAGATAATCCTTCACGACAGCCTCAATATCCTCAATAGGCTTCTTCTCAATACTGCGTTCTGCACCCTCAGGGGTAGCTGTCTCCAATCGATACTTGCGAGAGTCGCTAAAACTAATAATATACAATTTCTTAATGTCTTCCATAGCAATGTGTGTTTAAAAGTTGATTTGATAAATCCTGTTGAATCCTGTAGCAACCTGATAAATCATGATGCAACCTGAAGAATCCTGATAAATCTTGAGGGTCGGGGAGGAGCTTCTACTACTTATACTCCAGCACTACTTTCTTGGATTCTACCTTCAGCTTAGCCTCGGCGCCGATTATAATCGGCATATTGGCATCGCCGTGACCCACCGGGAATCCAAATGCTGTAGGGATAGTCACTCCCATGGTTTTCAACCTTGCTGATATCATATCCTCCATGGTCTTATAGTTAAGATCCTCTACATAGCCGGAGAATTCACCTACTATGAGTCCCTGACATTTCGTCAATGCACCGGTCATGTACAGACGGGTGAGTATCCTGTCTACCTCATAGATATTCTCGCCGGTGTCTTCAATGAAATAGATGTAGTCATCGGCATCTT
Organism: Muribaculaceae bacterium; assembly: GCA_023667015.1. Classification (GTDB taxonomy): domain Bacteria; phylum Bacteroidota; class Bacteroidia; order Bacteroidales; family Muribaculaceae; genus Lepagella. Next base: position 20,226 of record JAMPAX010000007.1, read on the forward strand.
TCACATTGAAAGGATCCCACCGGGTGGCTGCCAAGCCGTTGAGTACTGCTAAATTACCACCAATGATTCTTCCCGATCCTTTTCCTTCAATATTAAGAGGAGAGGGATCTACCGAAATCTTGTAGTCTCCCTCATTGCCGGCAAGAATATTGAACTCCTCTTGAGTGTAGAGATCGTTACCCTTGGTTGTGATATGCTTGGCCATGGGACCGTGGAGCGACATGACATTTGCCTTAGCCCACGCTGCCAGAAATGCGGAGATATCGGAAAATCCTACTATCCACTTGGCATTCTCACGAATCAGGTCGGAATCCACCGATGGCAACAATTGTTGCACTCCATATCCACCACGACAACAGAAGATACATTTCACGTTAGGATTGGTCAAAGCCATATTGAAGTCCGCAAGACGGTCGGCCAGCGATGCAGAGAATGAACCTGACGACTCACCATTAGCTCGCGGCATAACCATAGGACGGTAGCCAAGTTTTTCGATGAAAGCTCCCGCCCCTTCTACGTATTCCGGTTTTACCTTGGTGGCCGGAGATATCAGCGCCACAGTATCGCCCGGCTGAAGTGCCGCCGGACGTATCCATTTATTCTTCCCAAACATAGTAATTTCTTTTTAATGTCACTACCTTATAAACCACTATAAACCCTAAAGGGTTTAAGTAGCTGTTCAATTTAATAACCGCGCATAAAGTTTAAATTTAAATCGACCATCTACTTATAGTTTTTGGTAGAAAGTTTATAGTTTAAAGTTTAGAGATAGAGATTCTCAACTCTCAATTCTAAAATTTCAATTTACTTGAACTTTTATTCCGGCTTCTCGGATATTTTCTGCTATGACTTCGAGTTCTTCGCGATCTACTTTTTGTAGGCGCTCTTCGGGGGTGGAACGATCAAGACTATAAATCATTACCTCCCTGGGTTGTATGCGCTTGTAGGCTTCTATCAGCGCTGCAATCTCCTCGGGAGTTGTGTTGTCTATCTTCTTGCCGCAATGCTCCCCGCGTAGTATCATTGTCTGGATAATTCCGGTATGACGGAACTGCTGCAGTCCCTCTACCACCTTCTCTACTGTGAATTCTTTTGAGGCCGGCCGGTCTATAGAGCGCATGGTTGGCTCAATGGCTGAGTCAAGTTTCAATATATTGTTGTCTACTTTCTTCAGAGCTTCTGCCACCTCAGGAGTGAAAATCCTCGTAGAGTTGGTCAATACTGATACCTTCGCTTCCGGAAAGTACTTGTCGCGAGCTCGCAAGGTTATATCTATAATCTTCGGAAAATCAGGATGAAGCGTCGGCTCTCCATTACCACTGAAAGTAATGACATCCAAGCTCTCACCCTTTTCTTTCATATCATGAAGCTTACTCTGCAGGTCATGCTCTACCTGCTCCACTGTCGGCAAACCTGAAGAGCCCTTACCTTGGGCATTAAACCCGGCTTCACAGTAAAGGCAGTCGAAGGAACACACCTTGCCATCATTAGGCATAAGGTTAACACCCAAAGACACACCCAATCGGCGACTATGTATAGGACCGAAAATAGTAGAATGGAACAAAACAGTCTGATCTTTTCCCATAATAATAATAAATATTGTCGAGGTGTGTATCATTAATCATAACGTAGGGACGCACGCTTCATGCGTCCTTTACAATATGCAGTTTAATGTGGAAGCACGAGCTGTGCGTCCCTACGTTCTATTGAAAATACAATTTATGATACACCCTCACTTCAAAAAACTAAATATGCTCAAAATCTTAATAAATCTTGCATTTGAAAAAAGGTTTAAATCACTTCTATGCAAAAATAAGTGTTTTCGGAGAATTTTCCAATTTAATCATTCCTTTACCAACATTCATCATCCGGCAACATACCCTGTCAATAACCTGTCAATAACCACGCTTTTCCCTGTCAAAAACTTGTTGGAAACATATCAATATCATGTTGGAATCTTTTTAACATTTATCTTGCATTTTTAATAACAGATGCTGAGAGCGTCTTTTTTCATCTTCACTCTCATGATGGTTATTTTTCTATTGAAAGTTGTCAACACCGGTTGCATACACTTTTCATCAGGTTTTCATCCGCTCATTACATATTTTTTACTAAATTTGCGCTGTCTTCACGAAGGTGTTGACAAACGCAACAATCTATAGATACCCAACAAAATGGCATGTCTATAACCTGTAAAAAAACTATTGATAAATTTCTCTACAAGTAATATAACTTAATATGCAATAGGGTTAGAGGAAAAGTTATTTGAGTTTTCAACAGGATTTATTGTTGTTGTTTATATTTATTTTTAATTTTTTAATTTTTGATTTTAGAATAAATAATAAATAAAAATGAAAAACTCTGTCGGCAACTCTCGCCCCGATTGTGGCGACAAGATGGATGCGGATTTCTTGAAGGGTGAGATAGCACGTTTGAAAAAGGAGAAAAACGCGCTTATCATGGCCCACTATTATCAGCGCGACGAAATCCAGGAAATAGCAGATTTCATTGGAGACTCGTTGGCTCTGGCTCGTCAGGCTTCAAAGACCGACGCTGACATTATAGTAATGTGTGGTGTCCATTTCATGGCACAGACGGCAAAGATTCTTTGTCCCGATAAGATTGTACTCATTCCCGACCCTGCCGCCGGATGTTCTCTTGCCGATAGCTGCGACCCTGAAGAGTTCAGAAAGTTCGTGGAGGCTCATCCTGATCATACCGTGGTGAGCTATGTTAACACCACTGCTGAGGTGAAGGCTCTCACCGATATTGTGGTGACCTCCGGCAATGCCCGCAACATTATCGATGCACTACCAGCCGATGAGAAGATAATTTTCGGTCCGGACCATAATCTCGGAGAATATATAAATAGTGTGTGCGGAAGAAATATGTTGTTATGGAACGGTGCTTGCCATGTCCACGACAGATTCTCACTGCAACGTATCCTGGATATGAAGAAAGATCATCCGGGAGCAAAGATTCTTGTACATCCCGAATGCAAACGTCCTCTACAGCTCGTAGCTGACAAGGTAGGATCTACAGCTGCTCTGTTGGACTTCGCTCGCAATGATGAGGCTACGGAGTTTATAGTAGTGACGGAGAGTGGCATACTCTTCGAGATGCGTCGCAGCTGTCCGGAGAAGACCTTCCTCGCCGCACCGGCGGAGGATACCGAATGTCAGTGCAACGAATGCGACTACATGAAGCTGAACACCCTGAAGAAGGTCTACGATTGTTTGCTCAACGAGAGTCCGAGTGTAGATGTAGACCCCGAATTAGCGGCTAAAGCCATACGTCCCATCGAGCGAATGCTGGCAATGTCGTAGAAGAATTGTGGGAAAGAAGAAGAATATTATTGAGCTTACCAATACTGATATTGACGGCTATCGCAATATGGCAAAGTTGCCGTTGAAGGTATTGGCCGACAATGTGCGCTCTATGCAAAATGTGGGGGCATTTTTCCGCACCGGCGATGCTTTTCTCATAGATGAGCTAATCTTGGGAGGTATCAGTGGAGTGCCTCCCCACCCGCAGATTACTAAGAGTGCTCTGGGGGCTGAAGAGTCGGTGGCATGGCGTCATGTTGAGGACTCGCTGGAGGAGTGTCAACGCTTGAAGAGTGAGGGATGGAAGATATGTGTGCTCGAGCAGACCCACGGCAGCATACCTTTAGAGGAATTCCAATTGCAGGACTCAGAGCGATATGTACTGGTGGTGGGCAACGAAGTGGAGGGTGTAGACCAGCGAATAGTAGACCTCGCTGACGTAGCCGTAGAAATACCGATGCACGGCATCAAGCACTCACTAAATGTCAGCGTTAGCGGCGGCATAGCCCTCTGGGAATTCTATAAAAAAATAAAAAATAAAAAATAAAAAATAAAAGGGAGCTCCACCAACCCCAAAAGCAACGAAGCCCCCCACCTACCCTCCCAACAAGGGGAGGAAGTCAGAGACAAGGAAAATTATAGAAGCAACAAGATGCAACAGAATCCATCATGATCCATCATGTAGCATCAACTATCAACTATCAACAAAAAAGTTTCGGTTAAAAACCGAAACTTTTTCTACACTGTCAGAATTTCTTTCTCTTTTTCTGCGAAGATGGAGTCTATTTTCTTCATGTATTTGTCATGAATCTTCTGGACTTCATTTTCGGCGTCTTTCTCAGCGTCTTCGCTCAGACCATTTTTGATCTCTTTCTTGAGACCGTCGATGGCATCGCGACGTGCGTTTCTTACCGATACTTTGGCATTCTCAGACTCTCCCTTGCATTGCTTGACGAGCTGCTTACGGCGATCTTCTGTCAAGGGGGGAATGCAGATGCGAATTACCTCACCGTTATTTTCGGGTGTTACACCAAGTTCGGAGTTGATGATAGCTTTTTCAATCTCTTTGAACATTGATTTCTCCCAAGGGGTGATGGCGATGGTGCGTGCGTCGGGAACACTGACGTTAGCTACATTAGAGATGGGGGAGCTTGTGCCATAGTAGTCTACACGGATGCCATCGAGCAGTCGAGCTGAGGCTTTTCCGGCGCGGATATGCGACAGGGTGTCGTCGAGGTATTCCACTGCTAACTGCATGGAATCTTCCGCATTCTGAAGATATTCTTTTACTTCCATATAATTTTTTTTAATTTAAAGAGCTTAAGTAATTTAAGGAGCTTAAGTAATTTAAGAGCATCAACTCATCAACTCATAAACACCAATCTCTAAATTTGAAAAATTTAGAGATTTTACACCGCTGTGACGAAGGTACCGATGTTTTCGCCCTGCAGCATTTTCATTAGGTTGCCTTCTTGGTCCATGTTGAAGACATAGAGGGGCATGTTGTTTTCTTTGCAGAGGGCGGTGGCTGTAAGATCCATGACTTTCAATCCGCGAGATATTACCTCGGAGTAGGAGATTGTATCGAATTTCTCTGCTTTAGGGTCTTTCTCGGGATCGGCTGTGTAAATGCCGTCGACGCGGGTGCCTTTCAACATCACTTCTGCTTCGGTTTCTATGGCGCGCAGAGCTGAGCCGGTGTCGGTGGTGAAGAAGGGATTGCCGGTGCCTCCGGAGATGATAGCTACCGTTCCGACTTTCATGGCGGCTATTGCTTTCCATTTGGAGTAAGGCTCACCGATGGGGAACATGCCGATGGCGGTGAATACCTGTGCCGGCTGACCGATAGATTCGAGGGCTGAGCTAAGTGCCAGGGAGTTGATTACTGTGGCAAGCATACCCATTTGGTCGCCCTTCACGCGGTCGAAACCTTTCGCGGCACCCTGCAGGCCACGGAATATGTTGCCGCCGCCGATGACTATACCTACTTGAACGCCACTCTCTACAGCTTCTTTAATCTGACGTGCGTAAGAGTCAAGACGGTCGCGGTCTATGCCGTGGCCGGCGCTCCCGGCCAATGACTCTCCCGAGAGCTTAAGAAGGATTCTTTTAAATTTCATGCAACAAATTTACTAAAAAAATAGAATAATAAGGAAGGTACCTTCCTTATTATTCTATTTTTTTAGTTTATGAGTTGAAGAGTATAGTTCTCAACTCCTCAACTGAGATTTATCTGATATATTTCTTACTTGCTTTGCCGTTGCTGACTACTATGTAGAGGCCGGGGAGAATATTTTCTGTATCTACTCTTACTCCGCTGAGGGTGTAGATTTCGATGGCTTCGGCGTTGTCTATATCAATTGCTTCTACGCCTGTTGATATCTCTTTGTCGCTTACTGTTAGGTATATACCATTGCCGTTTTCGGTGATTTCCAAGTAGTAGGTTCCTGCTTTGGAGATTCTTATACCTTGGTCGTAGAAGGCGAGTTCGGCAGTGTCTCTGGGTCCGGAGATGGTGTTGTTATCTTTGTAGCAGAGGCCTTTCTTGGGATTGGATTTGGCGTAGATATTGAAGTAGCCACCATTGCCGGTGATGTTGAGAGTCTTCTTCCAGGTGTTGGTGGTTGCATCATAGTCAAACAGATCTTCAGCATTATATTCCCAAGCTGTGCCAAACAGCGGACCTCCTACAGAATACTTGCCTGTGCCATCCTCAGCTACTACCTCAGTGCCGCTGAAGGTGAAGGTCTTGGAGGCAGTATTCAGGGTGATGACTACATCTTCGTAATCTTTGGAGAGGGTGACATCCTTGCCCGGTTCGAGATCGTAGTCATAGCCTGTCTCCGGTTCATAGCTTGTGCCCCAATATTGGGTAACATCTCCGGTTGTGGAAGCGAATTTGAAGGTGGTGTTTCTATCAATCTTGTCAATGTTCCAGGTATATGTATCTCCCTTTTGCTCTGTAGAAACAGGGATGACACCTTCGAGAGTCCATGACGTTGTCTCAACTGTAATTACCCTGACCTCCATCCGGGGAGTGGTGTTTTTTTCGGTGATGATAAAGGTATATTCACCGGGAGTGGTGATTCTCATCGAAGAGCGTTGAGTGAAGAGTTCTTCGGCCGGAACAGCTCCTGAGATGATAGCGGTGTTGTAGTTGAGTTCTACATTCAGATTATTGTAGATGCTGAAGTATTTACCCTTATTGGTGTCATCTACAACTACTGTCTTAGTCCAGGTTTGAGTGTCAGCATCGTATGCAAATGCGAAATCGGCATTATAAGCGAAGGAGGTACCAACCATCGGACCGCCGATGGAATAGCTTGTATTGACCTCAGGATCTTCTAAAGACTTTGTAATAGTATAGCCGGGGAAATAGAGAGTAGTGTTTTTAGACTTGTTTGGGAGCACGAACATATTGCCGGTAATCATTATGCAATAGTATCCGGACTCAAGTTCCTTCAGTGGAGTGCCGGAGTCGGAGTATTGAAGGATGAGAGTATGGTCGGTCTCATTTACAGACTGGAGGATAAAGTCGCCTACATTGGTACCTTCCGTGGAAGTTTCTGAGGAGGTGGCGCGGAGTGAGCCGACGATGAATCCTTCTTTCTTGCCGAGGGGGTTTGATGTCTTACTGTAAGCGTTGAAAGTCCAGGAATCGGGATATGTGATGGTGACATTTTTCAAGCTTGTGGAAGCGACCTCTTTATCAGCTGCGGGCGAAAGTTCAGGCTTGTCATCTTTCCCTTCCGAGTCGGAGGCATCCTTAATGGTATATTTTTGGTAAATGATGGAGGGAGTGGGGTCGCCGTTTACGAGCCAAGCACCTGCGGGTATGGTGATGTAGTCATACTTGGTCAGCTGATTGTTGGCCTCATCACTGATTGCGGAGGGGGATACAGCGGTGAGAGTGACTACATTGTCGGAGAAAGAAACGTCGTATTTGGTGAGCTGTTTGATAGGTCGTGACTCCGGATTCTCCTCATCCTCCACCCAGGTTTCATCCTTGAAATAGAGAAAAGGAGCAAAAGAGATACTATTGAAGGAGGAATTGGCAGAAATGACAGTACCTTCCGGATATGTGATGGTGACAGTCTTCAGCTGATCTATCTCTACCTCGCCCGGAGTGGGGTTGACAGTACCGATGACTACGTCAACGATAGAAAACTTCAGCGTATATTCAGCATTTTGGAGTTTGGCGGGGTCAGTTTCCACTTCAGTCTCCTCACTGCCCATGACGCCTCCTCCATTGTTGTCGAGTCTTATGAAATCGGCCGGAAGAGTGATGGAATACTCACCCGGAGCGGAGACAGGTTCTATATAAATGTCAAGTTGATTGGGATTATTGCGATTGAGTGTAACCTTCTCATTACTTTCTGTAGAAATGGTCTGCACTACATCGCCATCCTTCTTGAGTTCAAGAGTAGGATGCTCAGTACGAAAGATTTGATAGATACCGTTTTGTTGCTGATTGAAAGTAAATGAGATTACCGATAGTGGAGAAATGGGTATAACCTGCTGATTAAGGGAAGGAGAGGTAGAAGTAGGTTTGATAGTACCTACAGCGGCACGAGTAGCGACCACAGCCTTAGAGTCGGCATTGTCGGAGGGGGAGGAGCCTTCCTGTTGTGCGAAGAACGCCGGAATGGCGAGAAGCACTGCTGAAAGGGAGAGCAAAAATTTCTTCATAATTAGAGTGATAAATTAGTTAAATATAAGTAGCTGTTCAATTTAAATTCAAACCCACAGTGACTAAAAAGGGTCACCGTCTTTTTAGTAGTAGCGGTGGGTTTGCAACCCACCGCCATAGATAGAATAAAAAACTAACGAAAAAAATGTAGTATTACGTGTCTCTGCCTCCCTCCCATATGGGGAGGGTAGAGGAGGAACTTCGGTCTTGATATTTATCGTAAGATAACCTTATAGGCTTTGCCTCCTGCGACTTTCACGTAGATGCCGGGGGCGGGGTTAGCAACCTCTACGCCTTGAAGATTGAAGTAGCGAGCTTTCCCCTCCTCAGCTTCAATACCCTCAACGCCTGTGGGTGCACCTTCATTCATCTGAATATATGATGTAGGTACTCCGGCAACGCCATTCTGGATAGGCAGGAATCGTACGCTCTTTCCTCCGGATACGTCGATACCGTAGGCTCCGGTGTATTGTTTGTATCCTTCGGTTGAGGGATTAGTTGTCTCGCGATGAAGTGTAGGACGGTTCTGTTCGGATTCCTCAGATGGTGTAAGATATTGATACCAGATTTGAAGATTCTTCATAAGAGGTATATCAGCGCTTGTATTGATGCGGGCATGCTCGAGAGAGCCACCGAGGAATTCTCCCCATCCATCGTCAGCAGGTACTGTCATTGAACCATCACCATTTGTCGGAATTGCAGCACCATTGATTGTCAGACCTAACGAAGCAATAGTAGGACGGACAGCTACCTGGCATGAGAAGTTCTGAGCCTCGTAGTCATCATTGCCGTCAAAATTGCAGGTAAGGGTGTAAGTACCGGCTACAGGCACTGTAATATCGCATTGGTATACACCATTATTATACTCCACACTTCCGATTTTCGGAAGGTTATTACCGACATAAGCAGAGTTTCCGGTCTGATGATCATTGCCTCCGGCATATGTAAAGTTTTCCTTCCAGTCGCCGGGAGTAAGTGTGAAGCTGAACAATTCGGCACTTTCACTACCTAAGGAAGAGATGGCAGTGCTACTACCATTATTACCGATGCTGACAGTCATAGTAGTAGAGCCGGAAGCGAGGGTATGGGCGTCAACACTGGAGATAGTAGCATACGGATTGTAAGGTTTCGAATTAAAGTAGATGGAGAAATCCTTAGCCTTGACAGTAAGGTAGATATCATTACCACTTTCAGTGATTATCAGAGTATACTCACCGGGAACGGTAATATTCATAGAATCAGCGTTGGAATCTCCAAAAGCGAGTAAGGATTCAGCTCTGGGGCCGGAGATCACATTATTATGGTTTTCAAAGTAGAGAGTATTATTTTGATTTGTCACTCCGGCTTCAGGTTCAGTAAATATGTTGAAATAACCTGTTTTAGTTACATTGATAGTCTTTGTCCATGTGTTGGTTTCAGAATCCCAGTCAAAGAGGTTGTTGGCGTCATATGCGAAGCCGGTTCCGAAGAGAGTACCACCCAAGGAATATTTGGCGGTGCCATCTTGGTTGACAACTTCGGTGCCGGTGAAGGAGAATACTTTGGTGGAGGCATCGAAAGTGATGACAACGTTTTCATAGTTCTTGGCGAAAGTAATCTGCTTGTCAGCACCCGAAGTCAGGGTGTAGTCTTGACCGGCTTCAACAGTACCGGCAACGCCCCAGTTTACTTCCTCACCATTAGTAGTACCAACAATTTTGAAAGAAGAATTCTTCTCGACACGGTCTACATTATAAGTATATACATTAACATTCTGAGTAGAGGATGCAGGATTAATACCCTTAATTTCCCAAGTAGTAGTAAACCCTTCATAAGTCACAGACATCCAAGGAGTAGAACCCTTCTCAACAATAGTAAAGGTGTATACACCATTATTTTTGAAGGATATGGATTGATCATCAGCAACAAGTGCTTTTGACTCTACAGACCCGGAAATTTGATTATCAGAGTAATTACCATAGCTATAACCTTTAGCTTCTTTCTGAGTATAAATATCAAAGTAAGATAAAGGAGAAGTTAGATTACTTACTGTTACAGTCTTAGTCCAAGTACCGGTTTCTTCATTATAATCAAATAGGAACTTATCATTGTAGCCCCACTGACCACTTCCGGCAAAGAATGGTCCGCCAAATGAATACTTGTGGGCGGGGTCTTCGGGAATTACTTCAGTTCCGGTGAAGGAGAAGACTTTGGTGGAGGCATTGAAAGTGATGACAACGTTTTCATAGTTCTTGGCGAAAGTAATCTGCTTATCCGCACCGGAAGTAAGAGTGTAGCTTTTTTCAGGTTCTATATCACCGGCAACGCCCCAATATTCGGACTTGTCGGAGGAAGTAGAGACAATCTTGCAGGAAGAATCCTTAGCGACATCACCGATAGTCCAAGTGTAGACATCTCCTTTATGTTCAGTATTAGAATCAGTAAGACCGTCGAGAGCCCAAGTAGTAGAGTTTCCTTCTATAGTAACAGACATCCAAGGAGTAGAACCCTTCTCAACAATAGTAAAGGTATATACACCGGGTTTGGTGATTTCCATACTTTCGTCGTTGAATGCGAGTTCTTCTAAGTCTCTGGATTCGGAGATTTGTCCGTTGTGATTTTTGTAGCCAAGACCTTTATTGGGATTAGAAGAATCATATACGTTGAGATAATTATTATATTTTTTTATTTCTTTTATTGTTACAGTCTTAGTCCAAGTATTAGTGGCTTCGTTATAATTAAACAGATTGTCGGCGTCGTATTTAAAGGGGGTGCCTAATATACTACCTGCCAATGAGTATTTAGTTGAGTTGTCGTCGGCTTGGGCCGAGGGGGAGGCGTCTTCACGCTGTGCGAAGAACGCCGGGATGGCGAGAAGCACTGCTGTAAGTGCGAGTAAAAATTTCTTCATAATTTAACGTAAGTAATTGATATATATATATATATATATATATATGATTGATTTACATATATATATTCGCAAAGTTATCAAAATTAATATTTTAAAACAAATAAAATTGTTATATTTTTTCTTTTTGTTTTCTTTTTCTGCCATTGTGGTCTTATATCGCATGGTGGTATATTTTATCTTCTTTCCCTACGTTCTGTTGGAAAGACTATTTGTTAGATTGCCACAAGTTGTCACTGCCGGTTGCAAATCCACGGGGATTATAGTTTAATGCTATATTTAACGTAACTGCTTGATATATATATATATATATATATATATAATTGTTGGTCAATTGTTTGTCTGCTTATTTGTTGGGTTTGGTGTGTTTTTGGAGTGCTAAAATTTAATTATTTGACTTATTATTGTTATCTTTGCGATTATTTTCAATAGCTCTATAAAATGACTCATCGAAACGATAATTCTCCACACAAGCTTAACCCCTTTCAAAAGTTAGTGCATTGGTATGCTTCGCTCGATGCGATGCCTTATTGGGGCGTGCTCGCTATGGATTCTCTCCTTGTACTCGTTTCCGGGATACTCAGCTGTATATTTATCGTTGGCGGCTACAATACTATGACTACTTTTGAGCCGCTGATGTGTACTCTCATCTTTGGGCTGGTGGGGTATCTTTTAGGCTTCAGAATTTTCCATACCTATTCCGGAATATTGCGTCTATCTTCTTTTATCGACCTGCAAAGAGTGGTATTGGCAACTATCGTCGGTATCATCTTCTCGCTGATAGAATCTTTATTCTCCAATAGTAGTGTATGGATTGTCTCTATACCCCCCTTGGCTCTGATAATTCAGGGTATCTTCTCTATGATTATGATGATGATGGTCAGAATATGGGGTAAGATGGTCTACGAGGGTTATCAGCGACGTCGCCGCTATCGCCGTGTATTTATATATGGTACTGCCGATGGCGGTGTGGCCTTAGCTAAGAATATCAACACCAATGCCAACAGTCCCTATATGCTTGAGGGCTTCATCACCGACAATCCTAATATGGTAGACAAATATCTGATGGGAGTGCGAGTATATATGAATGATGCCAAGCTGATGGGTATCATCAATAAGAAGCGTATCTCAGACATTATAGTATCTCCGAAGAAGAGTGAGTCGCTGTCGGAGCACAACGACTTTGTCAATGCTATGACCGATGCAGGTATTAAGGTGCTTGTAATTCCGGGAGCTATGGAATGGAACGGCAAATCGGAGCTGAAGACCTCGATGCTTCGTGAGGTGAATATAGAAGACCTCTTGCCTCGCCAGAAGATTGAGGTAGACCTTAAATGTATAGGTGAGCAGCTTGCCGACAAACGAATACTCATCACAGGCGCTGCCGGCTCGATAGGCTCGGAGATGGTACGTCAGGTGGCGGAGTTCTGTCCCTCGGAGATGATACTCATCGACCAAGCTGAGACACCCCTTCATGATATCCGACTGATGATGGATAGTCAATGGCCCGACATAAAGACCCACACGATAGTAGCCGACATTGCCAACTACGACCGTATTGCAGATATCTTCCATACGTATCATCCTCAATACGTGTTTCACGCGGCGGCCTACAAGCATGTGCCGATGATGGAAGACAATCCGGCAGAGAGTATCTCCAACAATGTCAAAGGCACAAAGATAGTAGCCGACCTCAGCGTAGAGGAAGGAGTGGAGAAATTTGTCATGGTATCTACAGACAAGGCAGTCAACCCCACCAACGTCATGGGATGCTCGAAGCGTATATGTGAGATATACGTGCAGGCCCTTGACAAGGCCGAGAAAGAGGGAAAAGTGAAGGGCAATACCCAGTTTGTGACCACCCGCTTCGGCAACGTCTTGGGCTCCAACGGTTCGGTGATACCTCTGTTTAAGAAGCAGATAAAGGAGGGAGGACCGGTGACGGTCACTCATCCCGACATTATCCGATTCTTCATGCTCATCCCGGAGGCATGCAAGTTGGTGCTCGAAGCCGGAACTATGGGCAACGGTGGTGAGATATTCGTCTTCGACATGGGAGAGCCTGTAAAGATAGTAGACCTTGCGCAGCGCATGATTCGACTGAGTGGCGCCACCGATATAGAGGTGAAGTTCACCGGATTGCGTGACGGCGAGAAGCTCTACGAAGAGGTGCTCAGCGAGATGGAGCAGACCAAGCCGACATTCCATCCGAAGATAATGATAGCCACAGTCAGAGAATACGATTTTGACCGTGTCTGTGCCGTCATCGACGAGATGATAGAAGCCTCCTACAGAGAGGGAGCGATGCAGATAGTAGCGCGGATGAAAAGTCTCGTTCCGGAATTCAAGTCGCAACACTCCATCTACGAACAGCTGGACAAACGATAGGAGATTCTTCAGTATTCTTCAGGATTTATCATGATGAATCATGATGAATCATGTTGCATCATGATTTACCATGTTGTTGCGTAAGTTGTGTAAAATAGTTAAATTTGCGGAAAAGTATACAACCCTGCGACTCGGCGGTTTGTTCTATTTAATGGACACCATCGGTCGGACATATAATATTTATTAGATTCAATGGCAAATCAGGAATTGAGCGAACAGGAATTAGTGCGTCGCAAAAGTTTGGAAGCTCTCCGCGAACGCGGTATAGATCCTTATCCCGCAGCGGAATATATAGTCACCGGCCATTCCGGTGAAATCAAGGAGAATTTCTCCGACGAGGAGGAACAGCCTCGCGAGGTGAGAGTGGCCGGACGTATCATGTCCCGCCGTATCATGGGTAAGGCTTCTTTCCTCGAACTGCAGGATGGAGAAGGTCGTATTCAAGTTTATGTCAGCCGCGATGACCTCTGCCCCGGTGAGGATAAGGAGGAATATAATGTAGTATTCAAAAAACTTCTCGATATCGGCGACTTCATCGGCGTAGAGGGTTTCGTGTTCCGCACCCAGATGGGGGAAATCACCGTTCATGCGAAGAAGATTACCCTCCTCTCGAAGAGTCTCCGTCCTCTTCCTATCGTAAAGATGAAGGATGGCAAGGCCTACGACGCTTTCACCGACCCGGAGATGCGCTATCGTCAGCGCTATGTAGATCTCGTGGTCAATAAGGGTGTGAAGGAAATCTTCCTGAAACGTACACGTATGTTCAATTCCATGCGCGAGTTCTTCAACGCTCATGGCTACGTGGAGGTCGACACACCGGTGCTGCAGTCTATCCCCGGCGGCGCCTCGGCTCGCCCGTTTATCACCCACCACAATACCCTCGACATACCTCTATATCTGCGTATTGCCAATGAGCTTTACCTTAAGCGTCTGATCGTTGGTGGTTTCGATGGTGTCTACGAGTTCTCCAGAAACTTCCGCAACGAGGGTATGGACCGCACCCACAACCCTGAATTCACCTGCATGGAGATCTATGTCCCCTATAAGGACTACAACTGGATGATGGGCTTCACTGAGAAAATGCTCGAAAAAATCAGCCTCGACGTCAACGGCACTACCAAAGTGAAGGTCGGCGACAATGAGATAGACTTCAAAGCCCCATATCCGCGAATCACCATGACTCAGGCTATTCTCGACGCCACCGGCTTCGACATCACCGACAAATCGGAAGAGGAACTTCGCGACTTCTGCAAGAAGAACAATATAGAGGTGGATCCCGCCTGGGGGAAAGGTAAACTTATCGACGAAATATTCGGCGAGAAATGTGAGGGCACATTCATACAGCCCACCTTCATCACCGACTATCCCATAGAGATGTCACCGCTGACAAAGCGCCATCGCAACAATCCGGAGCTGACGGAGCGTTTCGAGCTGATGGTCAACGGTAAGGAGCTTGCCAACGCCTATTCTGAGCTCAACGACCCAATCGACCAGTATGGTCGCTTCGTAGAGCAGATGCGTCTGGCCGACAAGGGAGACGATGAGGCTATGATTATCGACAAGGACTTCATCCGCGCCCTCGAATATGGTATGCCGCCGACATCCGGCATGGGTATCGGTATGGACCGCCTGGCAATGTTGCTGACAGGGCAGTCTACGATTCAGGAGGTATTGCTTTTCCCACAGATGCGCCCTGAGGTTAAGGCCAAGACTGCTGAGGAGAAGGAAGACGAAAAGGAGGAATCGAAATGAACGGACTCGGAAGGATAGCCGTGGCCGGTGGAGGCAGCTGGGCCACAGCTCTTGCAAAACTGTTGCTCAACAATTGCGACCGCATAGTCTGGTATATGCATCGCCAAGACCGCATTGACGATTTCATAAAGTATCGTCACAACCCGGTGTATCTTTCCGACGTATCTTTCGACACCGCTCGTATCGATTTTACATCAGACATCAACGAAGCATGCAACACTGCCGACACGATAGTCGTTGCAGTGCCCTCACCATATTTTAAGAGCATGGCCGATGGTATCACTACCGATATCTCAGCGAAGAATATAGTATCGGCAGTGAAGGGTATCGTCCCGGACGACAATATGATTGTCACCGAGTATTTCAAACATTTCTTCGGATGTGCCGATTCCTCGATGATGGTCATCGGCGGTCCGTGTCATGCCGAGGAGGTAGCCCTGGAACGTCTGAGCTATCTGACAGTCGGTAGCCACGACGGGCTGAAAAGTCGCGACTTCGCCTCGCTGATCTCCGGGAAGAAGATGAAGACTATCATCTCCGACGACGTAGCGGGCATAGAATATGGTGCAGTGCTGAAGAATGTCTACGCTATCGCCGGAGGTATCATCAACGGCATGAAGGCCGGCGACAATTTCATGGCTATGATGGTCTGCAACGCTATCCGCGAAATGGGACGTTTTGTCGACGCCATGGCACCCCTTGATCGCAATATCTGCCGCTCGGCATATCTGGGCGACCTGCTCGTCACTGCCTACAGTAAATTCTCGCGCAATCATAACTTCGGATCTATGATCGGCAAGGGCTACAGCGTCAAGGCAGCCAAGATGGAGATGGCACAGGTTGCCGAAGGATATTATGGCACCAAATGTATCCATGAAATCAACAAAGAAGCAGGCGTAGATATGCCCATACTCAATTGTGTCTATTCCATACTCTATGAGAACCTGTCGCCGAAACGAGCTATCGACCGTATCGTAGACACATTCTCTTGACAGGTATGAGGTATGAAATATGAGATGTGAGATGTGAAAGAGAAAAGTAACAAAATATAGGTAAAAAACACTACAGGTAACCATTATGAAGACAATTGATTTGAACATCCGGGACGCCCGCTACTTCGCGGAGTCCAACTATAAAGCCAATGAAGCTGAAGCCGTAAAGGCTATGGCTACACTCGATGAAGGCACCGGTGCCGGCAACGATTTTCTCGGTTGGCTCCACTTAGCTTCTGAGACTCCCACCTCGCTCGTAGAGAGCATCAACAAGACAGCACAGAGATTCCAAAAGAACTGCGAGTATGTAGTATGCATCGGTATCGGTGGGTCATATCTCGGCTCAAAGGCTGTAATCTCAGCTCTCGACAATAATTTTGAGGCGTTCTACGGCCCACAACCCAACAAGCCCAAAATCCTGTTTGCAGGTCAGAATATCGGCGAGGTGTATCTCGCCGAACTCCAGTCTTTCCTTAAGGGTAAGAAATTCGGTATCATCGTAATCTCCAAGTCGGGTACCACCACCGAACCCGCTATCGCCTTCCGTCTGCTCAAGGAGCAACTCGAAGCTCAAGCCGGCAAGGAGGCAGCCAAAGACCTTATCGTGGCTATCACCGATGCCAAGAAAGGAGCACTGCGCACCTTGGCCGACAAGGAGGGCTACGAATCTTTTATAATCCCCGACAATGTAGGTGGTCGCTTCTCGGTGTTCACTCCTGTAGGTCTCCTTCCTATCGCTTGTGCCGGATATGATATCTCCAAGCTATTGGCCGGAGCCGCCGACATGGAGAAAGAAACAGCACATCCCGGACCGGAAAACCCGGTAGAGGTCTACGCCCGTATGCGCAACGCCTTGTATCAGAGTGGTAAGAAGATAGAGATCCTTGTGAACTACGACCCCAAGCTCCACTACTTCTCAGAATGGTGGAAACAGCTCTATGGCGAATCGGAGGGTAAAGCCGGTAAGGGTATCTTCCCGGCCAGTGTAGACTTCACTACCGACCTCCACTCTATGGGACAGTGGATTCAAGATGGAGAACGCACAATCTTTGAGACTGTCATCAGCGTGAAGAAACCCTCGATAACTCATCGAGTACCTGAGGATGCAGAAAACCTCGACGGCATCAACTATCTTGCCGGCAAGCGTATCGACGAGGTCAACAAGATGGCAGAGCTCGGCACCCGTATAGCTCACGTAGATGGTGGAGTGCCCGTGATGCGTCTGGAGATAGATGCCCTCGATGAGTACACCCTCGGACAACTTATCTACTTCTTCGAGCGCGCCTGTGGAGTCAGTGGCTATATGCTTGGTGTCAACCCCTTCAACCAGCCCGGCGTAGAGGCCTACAAGCGCAATATGTTCGCACTGCTCGGCAAGCCCGGCTTCGAAAAAGAGACAGAAGCAATCCGGAAAAAAATCAAGAATTGATTTCAACTCGCTGCAACAAGATGCAACCCGTTGAATCCTGATGTATCCCTCAACCCTCAACCAAAAAATAATCCTCATTCGAGAAGCGAATGAGGATTATTTTTTCTATATTTGCATCTATGAAAAGATTATTACCCTTCTTGTCGGCCTTGGTGCTGACATGCTCAGCTTTTGCCGATGATGGCAATTTCGCTACCGTTGACTATTCTTTTACCGGGGATGCTGACTATTCTTTTTCCGGTCCGGGGCGTCCGGGACAACAGGATGTCGCTATGCTGATCAATGACCCTACTCTTGTGGGCGCTCGCATCGTGGGCGTAAGAATTCCGCTGGGACCTAACCGCGGCCTGCTCGCTGAGGATTGCTCCGTATGGGGTGCCTCAGAATTGACTCTTTCTGAGGATGGCGAGAATGTAGCCGATATCTTCAGCGTAGAGACCAAAATTATAGGCGCGCCGGTGCTCCGAAGCTCCGAGACTCCTGAGGTGCCACCCTCAATCTCCGTAGATTTCTCCTCTCCGATTATTATACCCATCGGAGGTCTATACTTGGGATATTCCCTTACTGTCACTCAGCTCTACCAGTATTCGCTAAAATTTCCACATGCCGTAGCGCCGACCGATAAAAGTAATGGTTTCTTCCTGCATGCTCCGGCGTTGTCGCAATATGTTGAATGGACACCATACGGTGTCCAAAATGGCGTGGGATTGGCAATGACCATCATCATAGAAATTCCTCAAGATGAGAATGCCGCTACTATTGCCCTGACCTCAGATGCCTACTCACTTCCCGGAACCCCGACAACCGTAGATGCTCTGATCACCAATCATGGCACTTCTGAAGTATCTTCCCTCGAATATATTGTAGACTTCGAGGATGGAGAACATGTAGGTCCTCTCTCTTACAGCTTAGATGACAATCATATATCCTCTGCATATGCTTCCGAGGCTTTAGTGAAATTGCCGATACCGGCTCGTAATGATATGGGTGAACATCTCTTTACGGTAACCTTGACAGGGATTAATTCAAAGCCTAATACAGACATGTTTACAACTGCTTCTGCATTCTTGAATGTGATCGACTTTATGCCTGTCACCCGACCGCTGATGGAGGAATATACCGGCTTTTGGTGTGCCGCCTGTCCCTCAGCCTACGTCACTCTTCTGCAGATGCATGACTACGACCCTGATCTCATTGCAATCTCTATTCATAATAAAGATAAGATAGCCACCGTCACTCCCGACAAGTATCCTTTCCATATCTCCGGATATCCCTCCATCCATGTCAATAGAAAGACAACTCGCGGAGCTTCCATGTCTCTGACTGAGGTGTGGGACTATGAGCGCGCTCAACTCGCCCCGGCAGCTATCGAGGTTAATGCCGAATGGTGCGATGATGAACAGACCCATATCAAGGCTACTGCTACAGCTCGCTTTATCGACCCCCATTCTGAGGCCGACTATCGAATAGCCTTCTGCCTTATCGGCAACGGACTGACCAGCCCCGACTGGGGTCAGCGAAACGACTACGCCGGAAATACAAATTTAACAGGACCTTACTGGGATATCTTCACTAATGCCGATCGCGAAGTGAAGGGCCTCGTCTACGATGACGTTGCTCTTATCTATCCCTCACTGCAAGGAGAGGCGGGGTCAATACCCTCAGAAATTGAACGCGGCAAGTTTTACTCAGCGTCTTATGAATTTGACCTTGCCGATGCTACTTGCAACGATACTACCAACTCTAATTATGGTGTCAACCTCGTCCAAGACAAGAGCAAACTGCGAGTCATTGCCATGGTCTATGATGCTAAGACAGCGAAAGTAGTAAACTCTACTATCACCGACTTTATGCAGACTTCCGGTGTGGAGACTGTAGGCGAGGAGAATCATGTAGTGGCTACAGAATATTATGACCTGCAAGGCATAAAATATTCAGAACGACCTTCTTCCGGATTGTATATACTGGTGGAGCGGCGAGCTGACGGAAGCACTACTGCAAGAAAGTTGCACTAAATTGTAAAAATTTAAAAATTATTAATACCCTTGGGTTTGGCAGAGGGTAAAATCCGCTCTAACTTTGCAGTGTAAAAAATAAGAAACATCAATCGAAATAAAAAACACAATATATGGCAGCAAAGAAAAAGACAATAGCCGGCAAGGCCGGACGTATCAGCGACCGAGAGGAGAAGCTGAAAGCATTAGGTGTGACGATGGAGCATCTCGAGAAGGATTTTGGCAGCGGAGCCATCATGCGTCTTGGGGATGACAATGTGCAGGATGTAGAGACAATCTCCACCGGCTCCATTGGTCTGGACTTCGCCTTAGGTGTGGGTGGGGTGCCACGTGGCCGAATCACAGAGATCTACGGACCGGAATCGTCCGGTAAGACTACTCTGGCGATCCATATTATTGCCGAGGCTCAGAAGCAGGGAGGTATCTGCGCCATCATCGATGCAGAGCACGCCTTCGACCGATTCTATGCTGAGAAGCTCGGAGTAGATGTCAACAATCTATGGATTGCGCAGCCCGACAATGGGGAGCAGGCTCTTGACATTGCCGAGCAGCTGATAAACTCAGGAGCTATCGACGTGTTGGTAGTAGACTCCGTAGCTGCGCTGACGCCGAAGGCTGAGATAGAAGGAGAGATGGGCGATAAGAATGTAGGTCTGCACGCACGTCTGATGTCGCAAGCAATGCGCAAGCTGACAGGCACCATCTCGCGCACCCGCACATGCTGCATATTTATCAACCAGATTCGCGAGAAGATCGGACTGATGTTCGGTAATCCCGAGACTACCACAGGTGGCAACGCTTTAAAATTCTATAGTTCCGTGCGCCTTGAGATCCGCACCGGCCAGCTGATCAAGGATGGTGAGGAAGCAATCGGACGCATCGCCAAAGTAAAAGTTGTGAAAAACAAAGTAGCGCCTCCGTTTATGAAGGCGGAATTCGACCTGATGTTCGGCGAGGGAATCTCCAAGACCGGCGAGATTGTCGATTTAGGAGTAAACCTCGGCGTCATCAAGAAGAGTGGAGCCTGGTTTAGCTACAACGGTACGAAGCTCGGCCAGGGACGCGACGCTGTGAAGCGTATGCTCGCCGACAATGAGGAGCTGTCGGAAGAACTGACAGCACAGATAATGGAGAAGCTTCAGGCAGGAAGGAAGGGGGGACGCCCCGGCACAGTAGGCAGAGACGACGAGAGTCCGACAGCCGAAGAAACTCCCGACACCTCCGACACCTTCACCGACGACTTCGACGTAGAAATCGAAGACTAAAAAAACAAAGGCCGCTCATACGGCCTTTGTTTTTTTTGTTGATGGCTGATGGTTTATGGTTTATGGTTGATGAATCTTGATGCAACATAAGACTTATAGAGAAAAAAGCGGAAGAGTAATGAACTCTTCCGCTTTTTTTGCGGTTATATATGCAGACAGAAAAGGTAAAAATTTTAATGGTAAAAATGAGCCTTCGGGGTTTGACGTTATCAATAGGTGTGGAGAGAATGGATACGTCAGATTCTGAGGGCTTCTTTAATTCCCAATAGCCCCTCTCCAAAGGACTTCTTTAAGCCCCGGAACTTCTATCCAAATGACCTCAGCGTCTCTGCCTCCATCCATCCCCCTATGGGTAGGGTCGGGTAGGGGCTTCGGGACGTTAATCTTCGTAGTTTTCGATTAGACGTTCGCGAGCTGTCTTGCAGATATAGATGAAGTCTTCAAACAATCGCTCGTATTGAGCCACGGAGGAGATGGCCTGTACGCATCCATAGCTTACGGTGGTTGTGGATACGTTGATTCTGACGAATTTCAAGCTCTTCTGCGCGGTGTTGGCGGCTTCTAAAACGTTGTGGCGGTTGGTGTCTTCGATTCCCATTACGCCATAGGTTTCTACGTAG
Organism: Muribaculaceae bacterium; assembly: GCA_023667015.1. GTDB lineage: Bacteria > Bacteroidota > Bacteroidia > Bacteroidales > Muribaculaceae > Lepagella. Next base: position 41,590 of record JAMPAX010000007.1, read on the forward strand.
AATTCGTCACCGTATTTCTCAATAGACACGTAATAAGACTTACCTTCATATTTGAACTTGATATCTCCGTCGGAGTCAATCTCGGGAGAATATCCCTGCGAGCGGAGGTAGTTCTGAATGTTGTTGCGCAGTGTCAGTCCGCGTCCCGTCAGTTCGTCAGATGCCTGAGAGGTGAAAATAGTGGCGATGACAGCCATTATTATAAAAAGAATCTTCTTCATATTCTGTGATTTATAAAATTTAAGGGATTTGTTACGGGTGTTCTCTATACTCTTAATTCCAAATATACCAAGGCGCATTGCGCCTTGGTTTCTTGAGAAATTAGGGATTGCCTATGGTGAAGTGGAAGTATTCTGAATATTCCGTCTTGTCGTCCATAGTGTTGTCTTCTACTCGGACTACAAATTTTAACTCTGCATCGCTGGCATGTATCTGGTCATTTGGTATGAAGAGTACGAAGTCTCCAAAGTGGGAGTTATCGTAGATGACCTTCTCTGTCTTGAAAACGCAGACCTGCCCGTCGACTGTGCAATAGCTGTCATCTACATCTTTGAGGGAGGTGTCGTCTTCATAATAGAAGTAGGCGGCTACATAGACTTCATGGTCTTTCATCCCTACGGCATTGAAGTCTACATGGATCTTCATACCTTTAACACCATCGATCCACTGGTTGTGGTCCACCCACATCTTATTAATCTGAATATAACGATTGCTATCTACTACCGGGGAGTCATCATCAGCAACGCCTTCGATGGTGAAGGTGCCCGATGTCAGTTTCCTACTCCCTTGCCAAATCTCTACTCTCCAGTCTCCGTCGTAGTATACACCGCCGGTGCTATTGCCCCAGCCGTGCATCAACAGGGAATTGCTGCCGGATTTCAGATTCTGTTCCGCATCGTAGGTTTTACCGTTGCTGCCGAAGAGTTCTCCCGAGGGTGTGTAAATCTTGACTGTGAAGGTAACTTCGGTATCCTTGGTAAGACCTTCGTAGTAGATTTTGGGGCAGATGTATTGTACGTCATCAAAATAGAAGTAGAAGCCAGGGCCGGAGATAATGTTCTCATCAACGTCGGTATTGCAGAAGGAGATATCAGTAATCCGCAGTTTCGACAGTCCACTTTGTGGCGAGGGCGATATCGGCGTGGAGGGCTTGACTTTGGGCATCTTTGATCCTCCGGCAACGTCGCCTCCACCGGCAGATGGTTTCTTCTTGGCAGCCAGCTGTTTCTTTTTCGCAGCGCATTTATTGATACCATTTTGGATGGTTTTCTCATGTTTGGCGGCACTATATCCCGGCACTTTTCTTGCCGAAGCATACTTTGCAGCGGCCTTGTCGCAGGCTGCCGGCGTGGTGGCTGTCGACAGCATATAGTTGGCGCTGGCGATGACTTGCTGTACTGTCTGTACCTTCACGGCTGTGGCCTGACTGAAGGTCACCATCAGCGCTATCATTATCAATATTACACGTTTCATATTATATAAGGTGTGGGGTTAGTTGAGTTTTTGCGAATAGAATTCAATACCGTTGGAGCTCAGGGTTATCTCCTTATCGCCTGCGGGGAGGTCGGGAAGATTGATGTTCAGTCGACGTCCCGTGCCGGGCTCGATGGTGATGTTTGAAGTTCCCTTGATTTCTTGACCACCGGCATTAATCACATAATTCACGGGAATCTCTTTCTTAACGTCGGAGTTGGTGCCTATGTAATTGACGATGAGTTTTGTGCCGTCGAGGCGCAGGTCGCGGATGGCCATGAGTCCGGCGGTGCAACCGGATCGAGCTACGATGTCGTTGATGGTCTGCTTATACTCATCGCCGGGGTTGAGAAGCATGGCAAGATGGTAATACTGCAGAGCTGCGGGGAGGTCGCCAACGTCTTCGAGCTGTGATTTACCGGCTACTGCCCATTCCTCAGCCGCTTCTTTGGATTTTGCAGTGAGTTTCTCGGCAAGTGATTCCGACTTTGATCCGGCTTCTGCAAGCTCCGGATATTTGCTTTCGTAAGATTTTAGCGAATCGAGGAAAGCATTAGCTTCCAGAAGATTCGTATAGTTTTCGGAGCTGCCGTTTTTGATATTGTTTTCGCACATTGATGCTAAGGAGGCATATCTTGTCTTGACAGCTTCGATATCGTCTGCGGCTCCGGAATTTGAGTCGGGTTTGATGAATGCCCAAATTGCGAAGAAGGTGACTATGGCTACTCCGAGGATGCATAGTCCGGGTACGAGCCATTTGTTTTTCTTCTTCTGAGGAACTTCGGGCGTCACAAAGTCTCCTACTGTGGAGCTTTCGGTGCCCGTTTCGGGTTCAAGATTGTCTGTTATTACGGAAGGTTTCGGAGGGGGAGGTGTCATAGCTCCGGGATTCTTGAACTGATACCAGGTTATCATTTCCCCTTTAAGCATCAGTCGGGAGAATTCCATAAGTTCTTCGGCTGTTGGTCTATCCCAAGTTTCTTTTGCCAGACATAGTTGCATGACAGTATTGAGATTGTCCGACCATTTTACGGGGTCGAGTGTGGGCATTTCAGCGCCATGATTGAGCATGCCTCCACCTTGTCCGGCAAAGGGGAGTTCGCCGGTGGCCAGTTCATATATCGACACACCGAGCGACCATATATCGCTACTCTTGACAGCGATAGGATTAGCTAAGAATCTCTCCGGACCCATATAAGCGAGCGCTCCCGAGCCTACCACACGTTTTGACTGCTTACGCATCGTAGAGCGGAGCTTGCGCGAGATGCCGAAGTCGGTAATCATGAAGTTGCCGTGGTCATCGATAAGGATATTTTCGGGCTTGATATCCTGATGGATAATTGGCGGGGTCTGCATATGCAGATATGCCAGACCTGCGGAGACATCGTGGATAAATTTCCAGATCTCCATTTCCGACAGGCCGCCGAGTTGTCCGGCTACGGAACCCCGGGAGCAGTATTTCATGACCAGGAAGGGATGATGATTCCAGATGCTGTAGTGGTCTGCTTTCAGCAGATTCTGATGGTTAAGGCCGTAGGCCACTTTATATTCTTCGCTAAACTCCTTCTGGCCGCCGGAGTCGAGACTGATGTATAGCTTTACGGCAACGTGCATATTGTCGAGGGCGGTATCTTCTGCCATCCACACTTCGCCGAAACTACCTCTACCGATGAAATTTATAAGCCGATATCTGTCGGCTACCATTGTATCTTTTTCCATTCTTTATACCCTCCTGAGGGGAGGTGTTATAGGTGCTTGTTTGTTCTTTGTAAGTTGTCTTTTAAATATCTCGGGCGTTGGCCGGTTTGATGTCCGGTCTGTTATCAGGTTTCTTATGGTCGTTCTCGTCACTACCGATTTTGCCTTGACTGCTACCCTTGCCGGGCTCGCTGACCTTAGCATCCTGTGCAGGTTTGGGAGTCTGTTTCGCCGGGGTTGCCGGAGTGGCGACGGGTTTTTTGGAGTCGCCTTTCTGTGGCTGGGCCTTCAGAGGACGTTCCTGTGCTTTCGGCCGGGCGGGTTCTGCCTGCCGACGTTCGGTGTTATGCTCACGAGGCTCGGAAGTGGCCGGGAGGTTGCGCTCTGTGATTTCGGTCTCCTCTATTGTAGTTTCGATATCTACGGGCGATTGGTTATTGTCATTGTTTTTGTTGGGCGAGAGGAACATGACATAGATGAGGATGGCAATCAGTGCAAAAATCATAGCCACTAAGAAAATCATCAATGCCGGAGATTTCCTCTTGTGAGGAGCGGCCTGAGGAGCGGCTTGAGGGGTAGTAACGACGCATTGTGCTCTTTGAGGCTGTGGCGTCGCCATTGCTGAGGGATTGGTAGAATATGGCAGGGCTGAATTTGCGGCAGGGGAAGAAGGAGCCGTTTTTCTTGGTGCCGGGATCTCGGGCTCTTTAACAAGCACCTTTCCGAAGGGACGGTAGCTGATGGTAGAGGCCTTGGCAGCGATACTCTTGGAATAGGTCGGAGCGCCGCTCATAATCTGACAGAGCAGTATGGTGACGTTATCGTACCAGTGGGCTTTCTCAGCGGCGTTCATTAGCGCTTCGCGACATTTTGTCATGCTGCCGGTATTGGCGGAAATGATATCTTCGATGTTGTCGCCGGGGATAGCTACTCCCTTTTCGTCGGATGTACGTACGTCGCGGAGTACACCGCTAAGACCATCGGAGCAGAGGAGGATGACATCACCTGTGAAGATCTCTACGAGTTTGGACTCCGGAGTAGTGGTTTTTGAGGGGTCGCCCAGTGAGCGGGTGACGATATTCCCTTGGGGGTGCTCGAAGGTGTCTTCGTAGGATATCAGCCCTTTGTCTACGAGGTCTTGAACGTAGGAATGGTCGCGGCTGATAAGCTGAATACCTCCGGCAGGGTTGTAGCGGTAGGCTCGGGAGTCGCCTACCCAAACGAGCGACATCTCGTTTCCGGCAATCCAGGCCATGATTATTGTGGATCCCATACCTTCTTGGTCGGGATTGTTGCGAGCTTGAGCCTTGATGCGTTTGTCGGCTTCGATGATTACTTTCTCCATGTAATCGCGTCGGAGAGTATGGGTAGCGGCCATGGCCGGAGTGATTTTGCCGGGGGCGAAGAGTTCCTTGACAGTATCTATAGCAATACCGGAGGCTACTTCGCCGGCGTTGAGTCCACCCATTCCATCGGCGACAACCATGAGGGTGCCCGTCTCGGAGAGGTCGAGGGGCTGGTCCATACGACAGCGTCCGGGGATGTCGTCTCCCAAGTTGTCGTCAACATAGAAGTTGTCTTCATTGCCATTGAGCGGTGCTCTCGGGTCATATTTCCCCGCAGCATCTGAATAGGCTATGAGTTTTAATTTTATCATTATATAATAGTTTGTCTGTTATTTCTGTATTGTTGCTGAGTAGCTGTTGAGGCAATCTCTTTTTCTCTATTTATTGTGGTATTCCTTCTACTCTCATCTTTATGTCTCCGAGGGAGATGATGTCACCGGCGTTTAGCTCTAAGGGGCGGGAGTCGAGTTCGGTGGAGTTGAGGTATGTGCCGTTGAGCGATCTGCTCCGGTGCAGGCGTTGCCGCTGAGGGTTGCATCCTCCACTCTCGGAGCATTCTCTGCAGGGGAATATTTTGGGGAGGATAAGAGCCCGCGGACACTGTATGCGGAATTGGCCATCGCGAATCAGCCATCGTCCGGTGTCAGGATTGTGTTCCAAGGAACAGTGCTGACGGGAGATGAAGGAGGCGCTTTCCCCGCGCAGGGAGATGGTGTTGGCAATATCGGGGGAGTGGCGTCCGATGGTGATGATATTGCCTTTTCCTTTCAGATTGTTTAGGTCGTAGACAGTACCCTGGCCATCGCCTAAGGTAATTCTGAGGATGACACCGACAGAGAGATCTGTAGGGAAAGTTTCGGGGAGAGTTGGCTCGGAATAGGATATATCTTCGTGGTCAAGCGGCAGGAGCTCGATGACGTTTTGTGCAGTCTGGATACGTTTGGAAAATTCGGGTTCGAGGGTGGCTTCGAGCAGGGGTAGCCAGCGTTCTCCAATTGGACTTCTTGAGCAAACGAGAGTGCGATTCCAGTCGCCGGCGGCGGCGCGGCGGGTGTAGGGCACTACATCGGCGGGAGATGACAGGGTGCCGAAGGGTAGTTCTCCGGTGAGTAGCTGAAAGATCATTACTCCGAAGGAGAAGAGGTCGGTGGTGGGGAGTACGGTAGCGTTGGCACCCCTGGGATTTGCTTGTTCCGGAGGCATATATGCCATGGTGCCGAATCTCTGTAGGGGTACTCCGGAGACGCCGCGGCGTGTCAGTCGGTTGTTCTGGTCGCCGGCAATGCCGAAGTCGGTGAGCACGGCATGGTTGGGGTCCATCAGCAGTACGTTTTCAGGCTTGAGGTCGCGGTGTACGCGTCCTGCCGTATGCAGGTCGCGAAGCCCTAAGAGTACGTGTTTGGCAAGCACCGGAAGATCCAGCTCCTGAGTGCGAAAGGCTTTTTTGAGGTCGCCCCCCGGACAATAGTCCATGACGATATAGGGATTACCTCCAGTCTCCCCTTTGCATATGGAGTGTACAAGATAACGACTCCGGGTGAGTCCCGTCTCATATTCCCGGTCGAAGCGGTTGAGGATAGCGCGGCGTTCCGATTCGGGGATTATCCATAGCTTTAGGAGTTTGAGTGCGTAGAGCTGATTATCCTCGCCGCGTACGCGATAGACTTGTCCGAAGGTCCCTTCACCCAGAAAGGAGTCTACACTCCAAGTGCCGCCGATGATGTCGCCGGGTTTGAAGTTGCAAATTTCAATTTTTTGGGGAGGTATGATGGCCATTATTTTGTGCGGAAAGTGAACATTCTGTTGCCGAGGATGATGACGTCGCCGTCGCGTAGCGGGGTCTTGCGATCAACGCGAATAAGGGTGGTAGCCTGGTCGCTGAGGTTTTCGATGTTCCATTCGCCGTTTTCGAAGGATATGCGAGCCTGTTGGCGAGATGTGATGGAGTTGTTCTCCGGGTCGGTGTTTGCACGATTGAGGATGGTTTCCCGGCCGGTGAATTCCATGAGTAGGGAGTCTCCTTGCTCATGGCTCCATTTTTTCTTTTCGAGGGTGAATGAAGGTTCCGCAGCGGGCATAGGCTGGGGCATGGACCAAGGATTGATAGTGCCCATGTAAGGCTCGTCGGAAATCGAAGGCTCGTCGGTCGGAGCTGCGGGAGCTGCCGGGGCTGCGGAATATGTCGGAGATTCGATGATTGTATGAGGGTCGGCAGTGGGGGTGAATTCTTCTTGCCGGGGAATAGGGGGGATGTTTGGAATGGGGGTAATAGGCGCTGCGGGGGATGGAATGGATTCTGAGGGAGAGGCTGGTGACTGACGGAGAGCTTGACCGCAGGCAGGACAGTGCACGGCATCCGGAGTGAGGGGATAGCCGCAGGCGGGGCAAGAGGCGTTATCGAATTCCGACAATCCCTCACCGGTGTTGAGGATAGGGTCTGAGTATTCCCCAAAGGCGTCGCCGGCCAGAAGTGGGGAATTACATTTAGTACATACTGTGGCTCCGGGTTCGTTGAGCCATCCACAATTGCTACAGCGCATAGTCGTAAATTTTATAGTGGTGGGAGAGGCAGATGAATGGATATTCATCGGAATCTCCGCTTAATTTATCAATTTTGGCAAAGATAATGAATTTTCGCCACTTTCTCACAAACAAACGACTTATATTCCATCAACCCCCTCGGTTTTAGTATAAACTCTAACTTCAAGTTTTATAGTCCCCGTTCCTGCCCGTCCCTCCCCATAAGGGAGGGACGGGCAGGAACGGGGAGGGGCTTTATCATTTGTTGAGGAAGCCGGCGGTGTTGGCAACGATTATGTCTGTTAGTGATGCACCTGCGGCTTCGCTTTGGATTTCAAGAATCTCATGGATTGACAGCGGCGTGTCGTCGCTCTCTGCCAGTAGTCTATCGGGATATTTCTCCAGGATGTAGCGGAGTGTTTCGAGATTGAATTTCTCTCCTAAACTTAGCCATATACCGGCTCTTAGCAGCATCTCTGCTACTTGCGGTTTGCCGCGAAAGCCGTGGATGACCCATGACTGCGAGGGTTTAAGATCGCGATGTAGCCCCAAGACGATGTCATGGGCCTTGACGTCATGAATGATCAAAGGTTTTCTTAATTCTTCGGATAGTTCTATATGCCTGCGAAAGAGCTGGAGCTGGCGGAATGCCGGACCACCCTTCAGCGCATCGTAGCCGCATTCTCCAATGGCGACAACTTGCGGGTGGCGCGCTGCATTGGCCAGTGTTTCGAGAGTCTCCGGCGAGGACGGTTCGAGGCTCTCCCAAGGATGAATCCCTACGGAGTAGAGTTGCTCGAGTATAGGATTGAATGCTTCGGGCGATACAGAGACTACGGCCTGCGGCTGGGGAGCTTCTTTGTGTGTATGTATATCAATGATTTCCATAGTAAAATAAAATTTCAAGGCACCGGGTCATATCCGTTGCCTCCCCAGGGATGACAGCGGCAGATACGTCTAAGAGCGAGCCAACTACCCTTCAGCGGGCCATGCTTGCGCAGAGCTTCTACAGCGTATTGGCTACAGGTAGGAGTATAGCGACAACTCGGAGGGAACATCGGCGAAATAGCCCCCTGGTATAACCTTATGGGAAGTATCAAAATCCATGTAAGGAATTTTTTCATTAGAATTGACCTTTAAGTGGGAAATCCTCAAGACGTGACTTTGCGATAATTTTGATAATATTTAAATATCATGCAATCTCCAGCTGCAAGATTGAATGATAACACTTTACCTGTGATAACAACGGAGTCTTCTATAGAATTATTTTGCAGATATGTAGTTCACTGATTTTTTCTATGAGGTCGGTTATGATTTTTTGCATTTTGGTGGTGATTTTGGCATAGTCGGGTAGTTTGTCGGCGGAGTAGACGAAGCCCAGGGAGAGGGTACGAATTTCGGGATGGTTGCTGAGCGCTTCTACCAAGGGCGCACGGTTCAGACGGTAGGCTTCGCGAATAAGTCGGCGCACTCTGACGCGGTCTACGGCATGGTGCAGCCGCCTCTTGGGCACTGAAATCAGTATCTGGTCGCGCCCTATCAAGTCGGGGACATGATTGCGGAATGTCTCTGTGAGCTCACCCTCAGAGAGTGGTCGCCAAAAGGCTCTGAGTGGATATGCATTGAGTGTGTTGCCCGAAGCAAAGAGGGCATCAGTCAGGGATTTATGATGGAGTCTATGGCTTTTACGTAGAGTCTGTGGCATATCTATTTTCCGGTAAGGAGCGATTGCAGGTCGTTGAGGGTAGCGAGAGCCTGCAGGGGTGTTAGATTGTTGACGTCTATGCCGATAAGGCGGTCACGAATTTGCGACAATAGGGGGTCGTCGAGCTGGAAGAAGGATAGCTGGTAGCCGTCGCGATTCTTTCCTAAGTCGCCGACGTCAGCTTTGGAGACTGAGGGGGCTCCGGACTTTTTGTCGGCAGGATTTGAGGCATCTTTCTCGAGAGTTTCGAGCACCTGGTCGGCTCGTTTTACGATGCTGGGGGGCATACCGGCGAGCTTGGCCACGTGGATACCAAAGCTGTGGGCACTCCCGCCGCGTTCAAGGCGACGCAGAAACACTACCTTGCCATCTATCTCTTTGACGGATACGTTGAAGTTGGCAATCCTCGGAAAACTCTTCTCCATCTCGTTGAGCTCATGGTAGTGAGTGGCGAAGAGTGTTTTGGGGCGTGAATATCCGTTTTCATGGATATGCTCTACGATGGCCCAGGCTATGGAGATGCCGTCGTAGGTGGAAGTACCCCTGCCGAGTTCATCGAAGAGTATCAGCGACCGCGGACTCATATTGTTGAGGATAGCGGCGGCTTCGTTCATCTCATTCATGAACGTGGACTCACCGGCGGAGATATTGTCGGAGGCTCCCACGCGGGTGAAAATCTTATCGACAATACCTATGCGTGCGGATACTGCGGGTACGAAGGAGCCCGTCTGAGCGAGGAGTACGATGAGAGCCGTCTGCCGGAGCAATGCTGACTTACCGCTCATGTTGGGGCCTGTAATCATGATAATCTGGCGGGAGTCGCAGTCGAGGGATACGGAGTTGGGGATGTAGGACTCTCCGGGTGGTAGACAGCGTTCTATGACGGGATGGCGACCATCGGAAATCTCAAGGCTGAAGGAGTCATCGATTATGGGGCGCACGTATTTGTATTCTTCAGCGGCCTCGGCGAAGCTCAGCAGGCAGTCGGCACGCGCGGCACCCTGAGCACAGCGTATCATGTCCGGAGCCATTAGCGACAGGCGGTCGAGCAACTCGTTGAAGATGCGCGACTCCATGGAGGCTATCTTCTCTTCAGCGCCCAGGATTTGCTGTTCATATTCCTTGAGTTCGGGAGTAATGTATCTTTCGGCATTGACAAGGGTCTGTTTGCGTATCCATGTGTTGGGAACCTTGTCGCGATGAGTGTTGCGCACCTCAATATAATATCCGAAGACGTTGTTGAAGGCAATCTTGAGCGAGGAGATGCCGGTAGCTTCGATTTCGCGACGGGTGATTTCTGCCAAGGCATCTTTACCGCCATGGGCTATGTGTCGCAGATGGTCGAGATCAGGGTCTACACCATTGGCTATGAGCTGTCCCTTACCGGTGGCTCCGGGTGCTTCGGGATGAATGGTGAGGGTGATGTCTGCGACAGCTCCGGAGCAGTCGGGCATGACAAGAGCGAGGTTTCGGAGGGGTTCGCAGTCGGCATTCCCAAGGATGCGCTTGAGGTACGCGCCGTTTTTGAGGGAGTCGCGCAGGGAGAGCAGGTCGCGGCCGGAAGCGCGTCTTGTAGACATGCGGGCGACGAGGCGCTCAAGATCACCCATAGACTGGAGGGTAGAGCGGGAGTCTTCGCGAGTCCCGGCATCGCGGAAGAAGTAGTCTACGGCATCGTGGCGAGCGCGAATCCGGTCGATGTCCAGGAGTGGAAACTGTAGCCAGCGCACGAGCATGCGCGATCCCATGGGCGTTGCGGTCTTGTCGATGATGTCGATAAGACTTTTCCCCTCAGGCGTGGCGGCGTTGATAATCTCAAGATTGCGCAGAGTGAAGCGGTCGAGCCTTACGTATTTGCTATCGTCTATGCGATTGAGCGAGGAGATATGACCTAAATGGTTGTGCTTGGTATAGTCGAGGTAATGTAGGATAGAGCCGGCGGCGATAATAGCGGCGGGGAGGTCTTCGATGCCGAAGCCTTTGAGTGAGGATGTCTGGAAGTGGGTCAGGAGTCTGTCGCGTGCGGCTTCTTCGGTGTATACCCAGTCTTCGAGTTCGTTGACGGCACAGCGGTGGGTGACTAGAGTCTCGTAGAGCTGACGAGTGCCGCGCATGCGGATGATTTCTGCCGGGGCTATGCTTCCTATTATTTTGTCGATACTCTCAGGAGATCCCTGTGTACAGAGGAATTCGCCGGTGGTGATGTCGAGGAAGGCGGCTCCCATGATAGGCTCGGAGTTCTTTCGCGGACGCCGGATGTGTACGGCACCGAGGAAGTTGTTGCGACGCGGGGAGATGGTGTTGTCGTTGGTGTTGATACCGGGGGTTATAAGCTCCGTGATACCACGTTTCACGAGTTTTTTTGTGAGCTTGGGGTCTTCGAGCTGTTCGCAGATGGCTACGCGTCTGCCGGCTCTGACGAGCTTCGGGAGATAAGAGTCTAAGGCATGATGAGGGAATCCGGCGAGTTCTACGGAAGCGGCTTTGCCGTTGGCACGTCGAGTGAGGGTGATACCGAGGATTTCGCTGGCGGCGATGGCGTCGTCGGAGAAGGTTTCGTAAAAATCTCCTACACGGAACAGCAGTATAGCATCGGGATGTTTCTTTTTCATCTCGATATATTGCTTCATCAAAGGGGTCTCAACTATCTTAGCCATTAAACGGTATTTCTATATTTCTAATAATATAATAAACTATAGGGGCGATATCTCCGGATGTGTCTCAGACACTGAGCACCCTCATCATCCAGCTGGCGAGTCCGACGTAGATCAGCAAGCCGACGACGTCGTTGGTAATCTGGATGAAGGGCCCCGTAGCGAGGGCGGGATTGATACTCATCTTTTCGAGTGTCAGGGGCACGAGGGTGCCGAAGACGGTGGCGAAGATGACGATGCAGAACAGGGAGCTGGTGACGGCAAGCCCAACGGCGTATTCTCCAGGCATTGTCAGTGCGATATAGCCGAAGGTGACAGCGGATATTACTACGGCGTTGAGTATTGAGATGAGTACTTCGCGCCCTATGAGTTTCCAGGAGTTTTTGATGTCGAGGCGTCCATTGGCCAAGCCCTGTACGATGATGGCTGAGGCTTGCACGCCGACATTACCACCGGTGCCGCCAATCAGTGGAATGAAGATGGCCAAAGCAGTGATGGCGGCTATTTGGGCTTCGAATCCGGCCAGGATGAGAGAGGCCAGTACTCCTCCTACTACACCTATGAGGAGCCAGGGGATACGAGCCTTTGTCTGTGCCCATACGGAGTCGTCGGCGTCTACGTCGGAGGAGATACCGGAGGCGAGCTGATAGTCTCGTTCGCTCTGTTCGCGGACTTCATCCATGATGTCATCAACGGTAATCTGCCCTACGAGCCGATCGATACTGTCGACTACGGGGATGGCTACAAGGTCATATTTCTCGAAGTCGATGGCTACGTCTTCTATAGGGGTGTCGGTGCGCACTGAGGCGGGGTCGGTCTCCATGACTCGTTTTATTTTCGACACTGACGGGTCGGTAAGCATCTTCTTGAGGGGGAGCACCCCACGGAGTCTGTTGTCATCGTCAACGACGTATACGTAATATATCTCGTCGAGGTCTTCGGCCTGTCGGCGCATCTCTTTGATGCATTCGGGCATCGACCAGTTTTCGTTGACGGCGATGAACTCTGTGCCCATAAGACCGCCGGCGGTGTCTTCATCATATTGCAACAGGTCTACGATATCGCCGGCCTGTTCCATGTCGTCGATGTGCTGGATGACTTCATCGCGATCATCTTCATCGAGCTCCTGGATAAGGTCTACAGCATCGTCGGTGTCGAGGAGGTCGATGAAGTGACCGATCTCTTCGGGGTTCATTCCCTCGAGGAGTTTCTTACGGTCTTCCTCGTCGAGTTCCATCAGGACGTCGGCTTTCTTCTCCTTGTCATCGATGAGGTTGAATACCCATTCGGCACGTTTCAGGTTGAGCTCGCGGAGGAGCTCGGCGATGTCGGCGGGGTGAAGTTCGGCAATCTCGGCTACGATATTGTCGCGTTCGGAGTTGTCAATCTGATCTTCAATACGCTCTATGTCTTCCGCTGTAAATTCTTTCATAAGAGATTTTCAATGTGTTTGCCAATCAATGTCTACGTATGAAATAGGTAAACGAATGAACCCATAACCCGATAAACTCATAAACCTCAAATAAATAAGACGCTTAGCGTCTTATTTATTTGATTAATAATGGAAGGAGCTGCCTCCGAGGAATTCTCGAAGCAGGGAGGTTGTAGGAATTTGCTCCGCCGGTATTGGCTCGAAGTAGCTTAGCAGTCTGCGTAGGCGGAATGCTTCGGCATATTGCTCAACGTTGTGGGGCACCTCTGCCAGCAGTGGTTCTACGTAGTTTTTCATTACTCCGAGCTCGAAGATTAGGGAGGAGTTGAAGGTTGCATCGGCGTTTTCCTGGAAGGGGAAGATCCATTTCTCCTCACCGCGACGCACGCTGGGCCAGCGACGGATGGTCTCCAGGGCCGATGTATGACGATATTTGTTGTCGCGGACTATGCGGCGTAGCAGACGATTGTCGGTAGTCGATATCCAGTTGTGGTCATCGATGCTGAGGGTGGTGAGTGCGGAGACGTAGATTTTGAAGATGTCTTCAGCGGGGATGGCTCCGGCGAGCTCAGGATTCAGTCCGTGGATTCCTTCTATAAGGAGGACGTCATGATTCTCGAGTTTCAGCGGACGTTCGCGCTCTATGCGTGTTCCGAGTTCGAAGGAGTATGTCGGGAGATTGATGGTTTCTCCACATAGTAGTCTTCGCAGGTCGGAGTTGAGGCGTTCAAGGTCGAGGGCATAGAGGGATTCGAAGTCGAAGTCGCCATTTTCATCCAGCGGTGTGTCGTCACGATTTATAAAGTAGTCGTCGAGGGATATCATCTTCGGTGTCATCAGATTGGTCATCAGCTGGATGGCCAGTCGCTTGGTATATGTGGTTTTTCCCGATGATGATGGGCCGGCGATGAAGATGACCCGGGCACCTCCATCGGCATTGCGGCGCGTTATTTCGTCGGAGATGCGTCCGAGGACTTTGTCGTGGAGAGCTTCGGCTACGTTGATGAGTTGTGATGTCTGCTTGGCTTTGACTGCTTTGTTAAGTTCGCCGACGTTGGAGGCCTGGATGACCTTGTTGAAGCGCAAGTAGTCGGTGAAGGCGGCAAACATTTTCTCTTGGGTGACGGGCTGTCGGGGTACATCGCGATTTTCGGGGTGAGGACCCAGCAGAAGCATACCCTCCTTGAAGGGTTGCAGGTCGAATACGCTGAGCATCCCCGTAGAGGGCGCGAGGGGACCATAGTAGCTGTCGGCAAGGCCGTTGAGCATATAGAAGGTGGTATAGAGCTCTTGGGTAGTCTCCATGAGAAGCACCTTATCGTCGAGACCCTGGCGGCGAAAGATTTTGGCTACGTCGGTGGAGAGTCGTTCTTTGCGCTCGAAGGGGATGTCGGCATCTCGCAATGCTTTCATCCTGTTGAGGAGCCGGGCGGTAAGTTCCTCGCCGGGCACGATAAGTTTCCCTTCTTTGTCGAAGAGGCGGCAATAATAACCTCGGGAGATGGAGTGTTCCATACGGATTTTCATCTCGGGACACTCTATAGATACTGCCTTATATAGCATCATGCAGAGTGAGCGGGTGAAGACACGGTCGCCGGAGGGGGAGGCTGCGCTGAGGAATTCCACCTGCTTGGGAGAGAAGACGGGGAAGGAAAGGTCTTCAGTTTTATTGTTGACGCGCGCACAAATAGGGCTGAAGGGGAGTTCTGCCGACAGGCGGCGAGCGATTTGGGCAAGGGTGTCGCCTCCTTCGATATCGATATAAGAGTTGGTATTTTTGCAGAATACCTTAATAGTTTTGCTCATAATTATGGTGAGGAGGGGTGAGAAATTGACTTTGCAAATAAAAAATCACACAAATTTAAAAAAATTTTTGGAGTAATAAAAAAGTTTATGTACCTTTGCAGTCGCAAAAATGCCCCAAGGGTGGCAGTTGCGATACAAGTGGCCCATTCGTCTATCGGTTAGGACGAGAGATTTTCATTCTCTAAAGAGCAGTTCGACTCTGCTATGGGCTACCAATTTAAAAGCATAAAAATGGCAAACCATAAATCATCACTCAAAAGAATTCGCCAGGCGGAGAAGAGAAGACTCGAGAACCGCTATTGGGCAAAGACTGCGAGAAACGCAGTGCGCAAAGTGCGTAGAATGACTGACAAGACAGAGGCTCAGGCCGCCTACAATAAGGTAAGCCAGCTTCTTCAACGCCTCGGTCGCAAAAATATCATCTCGAAGAATAAGGCTGCTAACCTCTGCAGCGGTCTTCAGTTGCATATCAACAAGCTTTAATACGGCAGAACATGCCGCAGACCTTGAAATGGCCTGACAACTCTTAAACGGCAGTTCCGCTATTGGCCGGCCCATTCGTCTATCGGTTAGGACGAGAGATTTTCATTCTCTAAAGAGCAGTTCGACTCTGCTATGGGCTACTAAAAACCCTCCCGAGCTAAAAGCTCAGGAGGGTTTTTAGTTTATGAGTTTAAGAGTTTGTTCGTTGCTATGGCCGATGTCTCCCGCCTTTCAATTATCTCCCTGATAAACGATAAACGCAATAAGTCCGGCCTTTGGCCGGACTTATTGTATTATTTGTCGCGCATGAAGATTGATATTGGGGTGCCGTGGAAGTCCCATTTCTCTCGTATCTTGTTCTCGAGAAAGCGCCGATAGGGCTCTTTGACCCACTGCGGCAGGTTGCAGAAGAAGATGAAGGTCGGGATGACCGACTCTTTTAGCATTGTGACGTATTTTATCTTGATATATTTACCTTTGTTGGCCGGAGGTGGCGTAATAGCTATCTGCTCCAACATGTAGGTGTTGAGCTGCGAAGTGGGGATTATCCGCCTGCGATTTTCGTAGACCTTGATGGCGGTCTCCAATACTTTATAGATACGTTGCTTGGTCAGCGCGGAGGTGAAGATTATTGGAAAGTCGGTGAAGGGAGCAAACCGACTGCGTATGGCTGCCTCGAAGCGCTTCTGACTCTCTAAGGATTTGTCTTCTACTATGTCCCATTTGTTGACACAGACTACCAGGCCTTTCTTATTTTTCTGTATTAGTCCGAAGATGTTGGCATCTTGGGCCTCAATGCCGCGGGTGGCGTCAATGAGCAGGATGCAAACATCGCTGGCTTCAATGGCTCGAATGGATCTGATTACGCTATAGTATTCGATGTCTTCGTTGACTTTCTGCTTTTTGCGTATTCCGGCAGTGTCTACCAGGTAGAAGTCAAAGCCATATTTGTTGTAGCGATGGTAGATGCTGTCGCGAGTGGTGCCGGCTATGTCTGTGACAATGTGGCGCTCTTCACCGATAAAGGCATTGATGAGCGAGGATTTCCCGGCATTGGGTCGTCCTACGATTGCAAACTTGGCTACGTTTTCCTCCGGCGCATCGTCTTCCTCACGCTCGGGCATGTCTTTTACTATTTCATCGAGAAGGTCGCCCGTGCCGGTGCCGTTGGCTGAAGATACTTCGATGGGGTCGCCGAGTCCGAATCTGTAAAATTCGGGTACGTTGAAATGGGCATCCCCTTTGTCTTCTTTGTTGGCTACGACGATGACCGGCTTCTTCGACCGGCGTAGAATGGCTGCTACTTTGTCGTCCAGGTCGGTTACGCCCGTGGTGGAGTCTACTACGAAGAGGATTACGTCGGCCTCTTCGATGGCTATATGCACCTGTTTGTTGATCTCTTCTTCGAAGATATCATCGGAGTTTACTACCCAGCCGCCGGTGTCGACGATTGAGAATTCTTGTCCGTTCCAGTCTACTTTGCCGTATTGACGATCGCGAGTCGTTCCCGCTGTGTCATCTACGATTGCTGACCGAGTCTGCGTCAAACGGTTGAAGAGGGTGGATTTACCCACATTCGGCCGCCCTACAATTGCTATCAGTTTACTCATTATCTATATTATTCTATATATCCAAACTGGCGGAGCTTGTTTTCACGGTTGCGCCAGTCTTTTTCTACTTTTACGAATAGTTCAAGGTATACTTTCTTGTCGAAGAAGGTCTCGATATCTTTTCGAGCTTCGATACCTATCTTCTTGATTTTCGCACCACCCTTGCCGATTATGATTCCCTTTTGCGAGTCGCGCTCTACGTAGATGACTGCCATGATGTGGATCGAGGCGTCTTTCTCTTCGAATTTCTCTACAAGCACCTCAGTGCTGTAAGGTATCTCTTTGTCGTAGTTGAGCAGAAGTTTTTCGCGTATTATCTCTGTGACGAAGAATCGTGCCGGCTTGTCGGTGAGGGCATCTTTCCCAAAGAATGGTGGCGAGGGGGGAAGAAGCTCTACAATTCGGGCTTTGAGCGCACCAACGTTGAAGTCTTCTTTAGCACTGAGGGGAAAGATTTCTGCATTTGGGAGTCGCTGTTGCCAGCGGGCTACAATCGCTTCAAGCTCTTGGTTTCCTTTGAGCAGGTCTATCTTGTTGATGACTAATAATACGGGGATTTTCTCAGCTGATACGCGGTCAAGGAAGTCTTTGTTTTTCTCAGGATCTTCTACTACGTCGGTGACATATAGCAGTATGTCAGCATCGGTCAGAGCACCCTCGGAGAACTCAAGCATCGACTCCTGGAGTTTATATTTGGGTTTTAGTACTCCCGGAGTATCGGAGAATACTATCTGATATTCGGGAGTGTTGACGATACCCATGATTCTATGGCGCGTAGTCTGTGCCTTAGATGTGATGATGGATATACGCTCACCTACGAGGTCGTTCATCAGCGTAGATTTACCTACATTGGGGTTGCCGACAATGTTGACAAAGCCGGCTCTATGTTCGGGATTAGAATCTGCCGGATTCTTAGTGATTATTTCTTCTTCCATGATAATGTTATTTATTATGGGTTGCATAGTTAGAACGCCTGAACTCTCCCGATTGTTCCGGTCAGGCAACTGTCAGAAGTAGCTGTATTATGTAAATAATAGCTACTTGGCCGCTATCTCATAAAAAAAGGGCACTGGAAACAAGGTGTATTCCGGTGTCCTTATATGATTATGGCTAAGGCGGGTATTTGTCGTGAATCTATTTGGGGTCGATTGCCCAAATGAGATACATGGCGCCCCAGGTGAATCCGGCTCCGAAGGCTGTCATGACGACTTTATCACCCTTGTGGAGACGGTTTTTATATTCATCAAGACAGAGGGGGATAGACGCTGCCGAAGTGTTGCCGTAGTGCTGGATGTTGACGAGTATCTTTTCTTCAGGAATTTTCACTCGGCTTCCAACAGCTTCGATAATGCGAAGGTTTGCCTGATGTGGTACGAACCAGTCTATTTCATCAACGTCCAGGTTGTTGCGTTTCATGACTGACTGTGTCGATGACAGCATGTCTCGCACGGCATTCTTGTAGACTACCCGACCTTCCTGGTAGATGTAGTGTTCGCGGGCATCGACAGTCTCACGGGTGGCGGGCTTGACGCTACCTCCGGCCTTCATAAGAAGGTGGGGCAATCCTTCGCCGTCGATATGGAACTCGCCGTCGATGACGCCGACATTCTCCTCAGTGGGTTCTACGAGGACGGCCGCAGCTGCGTCTCCAAAGAGGGGACACGTGGCGCGGTCTTCGTAGTCCGTCATGCTCGACATCTTTTCGGCACAGACTACGATTACCTTCTTGTATAGTCCCGACTGGATATAGGCACGAGCTGCCTGCATAGTCACGATAAACCCGGCGCATGCAGCCTGTATATCATAGGCATAGGCGTTGCTCAGATGGGTGTCGTGGGCTATGACAGACGCCGTCGACGGAAATCGATAGTCCGGATTGGATGTCGCACAAATCAGTAGCTCTATCTCTTCAGGCGATGTACCCGTGTCTGCCAATAGGCGCTCCACGGCTTTAACACCTAAATATGATGAACCCTTGCCTTCTTCATGTAGTATCCGACGTTCCTTGATGCCTACTCTGGTGGTGATCCACTCATCATTGGTGTCCACCATCTTGGAGAGCATCTCATTGTCCAGAATGTCGTCAGGTACGTAGGAAGCTATTCCGCTGATTTTGGCGTTAAGCATGATTTGGGAAAATTGTTCCTCAGCTTCTGATCTTATCAGATTGCTGCTTTGTCAATCATTATCTTGCCTCTGTAGTAACCACACTCTCCACATACGGTGTGATATACGTGCCAAGAGCCACAGTTGGGGCATATGGCCAGTGTGGGGATCATTGCTTTGTCGTGGGTACGACGCTTCGCTGTCCGTGTATGCGATTGTCTGCGTTTAGGATGTGCCATTGTCTATTCTTTTTTTATTGTTTATTTTTATCGTTTGTTGCCATTAGTCTTCTTCTTGACTTTCGGCTGTTTCTTCTGAATTCTGATGCTCTCCCAATATTGCCGTCATGGCGGAATTGCATTCCCCTTCGGGATGTACATGCCGCATCGGAATGGTGAGCAGTATCGTGTCTGACAGTATCCCCGAGACATCGAAGTCTCTTTCTGTTTCGGGTAGCTCTATGAGCTCTTCCGACACTTCATTATATTTTTCCCCATAGCGCAATACTACATGATACTCCGTATCTACTGCTTGCTCTAAGGGATCAAGACACCGGTCGCACGTAATTGTTATCGTGCCCTTCAGCCGAAACGTGCAATCGTATTCCCCACGCCGACTCTCTACGTCTATGTGGGCCTTTACGTCCGAACTCAGTATCTCCCCATTTTTCATCTGCTCGAAAAATGCGGTGTCACAGACGAAGTCCTGCTCATAATGTCCCTCGCCTATGCCTGATATCGGCAACTCATACGCTTTGTTTCGCTTCGGTTTCATATTTCCGTTGTCTTCTTTTGTACCTCCGAGGAGAATCGAACTCCTATCTAAAGTTTAGGAAACTTCTATTCTATCCGTTGAACTACAGAGGCCTACGCACTCAAACAGCTGTGGGCGCTACCCACAGCAAACTTTCAGCTCGCAAAGTTAATGTAAAATTATTTAATATAAAAATTTTCAGACCTTTTTCATTTGCTTTTTTCCTCCCGAAGGTTTCCCATCCTTTCTATTTCCCAATCCCCATTTCCCAATCCCCAATCATAAATCTCAGATAGCTCCCCGGGAGCTATCTGAGATTTATGATTTCCCCGGGTCGGTCTTTGGCTCGCGGATTTAGCTCCTTGAGCCGGCTCAGTTTCATTCCGTAGCGCTGCGAGACGCTGTGGATGCTTTCATCGGCGCCTATCGTTGCTTTCTTTACTCCCTTTGGCGCTTCGTCTCTCTTCTCTTCCAGAAATACTTCTTCCCATGGTCGCACTTCCATGTCGCTCGCTACATCGTTGTAGGTGAGCAATTTCTTCTTGTCTATGTGAAATTCTCGCGCTATGCTACCATACGTGTCGCCCGGTGTGGCTATAATATAGTGGAGTCCACGACTCTTACGTACCGTATGTGAATTGCGCAAACTCTCAAAAATAAACCCTGCCGTTTCTTCTATCTCTCTGCCGGTGGGGGTGTCGTAGCCGTAGAGGGAATACCGCTCTATAATCGCTATTAGCCGCTCACCATAATTGGGATCCGTAGCATATCCACATCGCCGTAGTGTACGTGCCCATCCGGCATAGTCGGTGCGCTCGAGTTCAAATAGCGGTGAGTAACGCTTGCGACATAAAAACTTTGAATGATCTTCGAAGCTCTCAGAGGCGCTCTTATACACGCGGAAGCATTCATCGGGCGCATCGTCATCGCGTAGCATTGTCTCACCATGCCAGTCGCTATGACATTTTATGCCGAAGTGGTTGTTTCCTTGTGTGGCAAGTGTAGAACTTCCCGCCCCGCTCTCTAATAATCCCTGTGCCAGTGTGATTGATGCCGGTATGCCGTAGCGCTCCTGCTGCTCTACTGCCATGCCGGAGTACTCCTCTATATATTCCGTATATCGGTCGGCAAATGCTATATTGCTAATGGTTGCTGACAATAGAATGCCTGTTAATAGTGTCCGGGCTTGCGCTATAGGTCTGCATCTACACCTGTCCTCCTCTATTCCTCCAATCATATATGATAAACAAATATACTCATCAACTCATCAACTCATAATGCAACCAAAATGAATATTTGAGTTTTTCCCTTGCAAAAGTAGCCAAAATATCATAAATTTGTATCCCCTCTTTCGTTAATTCTATATGCCATGAACGAAAATATAATTTCTGTGCCTGTTAAGGTCCTCGCCTATGATGAGCTCTCGGAGGCTGACCGCCATCTCGTGGATCTCGCTAAGAAGTCTACCGAGAATTCTTATGCCCCTTACTCTAAGTTCCATGTCGGTGCCGCTATACTTATGGATAATGGCGAAATTATCACCGGCGCCAACCAGGAGAATGCCGCTACCCCCTCCAGCACTTGCGCAGAACGCTCAGCCTGCTATTATGCTTCAGCCCGCTTCCCGGGTGTGCCGATGAGAAAAATCGCTATCGCAGCCTGGACCCGTCTGCATCATAATCCCTCCGATGCTGATGCCGACTGCTTCCAGCAATTGCCTATCAGCCCTTGCGGCGCCTGCCGGCAGGCTCTGCTGGAGTACGAAACGCTTTATGGCGATATCGAGGTTATACTCTATGGTGCAAAGGAAATATATATACTCCCCTCCATCAAATCCCTCCTTCCTCTGAGCTTCACCGAGTTCTGAAGATATTTGAACCATTCAGTTTGCTTGCGGGTTAAGATATTAAACGGCTTCTGCCTTCGATATCTTAACCCGCAAGCCGTTTTGACCCGCAAGCCGCTTTGATATGTTTGTCGTCTTCTTATATAATAAGGTGTACGACGATATATAGATTAATATATTTTCTAATAAAATATCCACTATGAAAAGACACGTTTCCTCCAGAATCTTGGCCGGGCTTGTATTAACCATACTCGCTACCCTCTCCTCGCTATGTTTTACTTCCTGTGATGACGACGACTATTATTGGAACCCCTATCCCCCCAATGGCTGGGACAATACGTTCTACGACTCTCGCCTTAACGGCTATTGGGAACTGGTGAGTACCAATTCAATAGCAATAGGTGCCTACGACACTAACTGGCTCTTCTTTAATGGTAGCGGTCGCGGTGTATATTATTATTACCTCAATTCGGAGCGCTATAGTGAGAATACCGCCTATTGGTGTCAGGTCTCCGGTGGTCCCTCTACCTACCAGATCAATCTGCAGTACGAGAACGGTCAGGCCTCCACAATGAGCTATTGGTTTGACGGCCCGTCTGTCTTGTACATGCAATGGCGCAACCAAAGCGGCCTGCAGACCTACGTATATCGTCGCGTAGCCTACGCACCATGGTAGAAGCATGGCAGCACAGGCGTCCCGCCTATGTTCAAGGAAGGGTGAGCATATCAAGGACAGTGAGCTTCCG
>JAMPAX010000008.1 GCA_023667015.1 Muribaculaceae bacterium
AGTTACTGCTTTTGTTCACCCTGTGCAACCCTTATCGCGTTTTTTTCGAAAAAAACAGTATGGGAAGGGGGTAAATTATTGTAATATTTAGAATTAAAAAAATGTTAATAACTGTTAATAAATGTAAAATTAGAATTGGAAGTAAATAAAGGGAGAAACCTCGGCACTCATGTACTCAATGACGAGTTGCACAGCCAGGAAGAAAACAGCGAGTTTTACTACCCACGGGGAACGCATAAAGAGGTACTCCCCTTTTTCTGCCCAAGATTCCGGGATAAAGTGGAATATAAATAGACAAAGCATCATCACACACCATGTCATTCTTGCTGAGAAGAATTCGGGGAACTGAGTCCAATGGAAATCCACAAAGATATTTTTTATAATAGTAATTGAGGATTCAAAGTCAGCGGCACGGAAGAAAACCCAAAGCAGAGAAACGAAAATAAAAGTGAGAGCCCAGGAGAGAAAATTTGTGAGCCAATTGTCAGGAATTTTCCTCAGGATTGGGGATACTGCCTTATGCACAGCAAGACCTACACCATGCATAGCACCCCAGAACACGAACTTCCATGCAGCTCCATGCCATAGACCACCGATAAGCATAGTCAAGAAATTGTTGACATAAGTACGAACTACACCTTTACGGTTACCCCCCAGAGGGATATAGATATAATCGCGGAGCCAAGAAGAGAGGGAAATATGCCAGCGACGCCAGAACTCCTGGACATTACGGCTCTTGTAAGGATAGTTGAAATTGACACCCAATTTGAACCCCATGATAAGGGCAAGACCGATAGCCATATCTGAGTAACCTGAGAAATCGCAGAAAATCTGCATAGTATATCCGAGCACACCCATCAGCGTCTGCACCCCGGTATATAGCTCCGGGCTATTAAATATAAGGTCGTTGAACTGAGCGATATAATCAGCAATAACAGCCTTTTTGACAATTCCTATAATAATGAGCCAAAGACCGCCATAGATATTATTGGCTGTAGGGTACTCATTCTTTTCCAGTTGCGGGAGAAAATAGTCGGCTCGAACGATAGGGCCGGCGACAAGAGCCGGAAAGAAAGAGAGATAGAATAGATAATCAATCCATTGGTTTGTGGGCTTGATTCTCTCCTTATATACATCTACAACATAACTAATAGATTGGAAAGTATAAAACGAGATTCCTACCGGGAGAATTATATCGAAGGGTTGGAAATTACCTTCCACCATCTGATTCCAGTTCCACAGGAAGAAATTAGCATACTTAAAATAACCGAGAATAGAAACAGATATGCAAATAGAGAGCCACATTAAAGCGAGACGAACACCTCTTTTATCGGACCGTGCAATCAATTGAGAGATCGACCAATCGATAAAAGAGGTAGCAATAAGCATCAAGAAAAACAGTCCACTGGACTTATAATAAAAATATAAAGAGAAAGCTACGATGAAGAGAATTATCTTCGCCCGACTTTTTCTAAGGATAACAAAAATCGGGAGGAAAAAAATAAAGAGGAGCCAGAAAAGGCCGCTTGAAAAGAGCATGGGAGCGCTCGGATCATAGAGCAGCATATCTGCGAGATTAGAGAGAGCTATAGAGAGCTGATGGCTAAAATCAGACATGATTAATGAGATGAAATCTAAAGATTACTTATTGAGGGCTTTGAGAAAAGTCATATTAGCATTTACCGACGGCATTGTATCGGGAGGTGCAGACATAAGAATAGGATGAGAAGAAGAAGGCAACCATCGTGCAATACTATCTACCCATAAAGCGGAAGCCTTTTTGGTAGGGTGGATTTTATCCTTCTTACGTTCAAAAGACATACCTGCAGAACGGAAAAAAGAGCCCGGGGCACAAGCAGACTGAATCATATCATTTACACCGGCATCCTCCATCCAGTTTGGAGGGCCTATCCAGACATAGGGTCGGTCACCCACCTTTTCGATAATCTCCTCTACATACTTTCTATGAGATTCAGGTTTTGCCAAATACAATTCGTTGCTGCCGAGAGAAATAAAGACATACGTAACATCATACTTCTCAATGAAATGCTGAAGAGTATCGGACTTAGCCCAAGTAGTAGTAGAACTGGAGTCCCAGTTGATGGCATGGAACTGATGTCCATTTTGCTTAGCATATTGAGCCATTCTAAGGGCAATATTCCACGTCATAGAATCGCCAATTAAGAGAATACTTTGAGGGGTAGAATCAGTCTTGGCCTTAGGACGCTCCTCCTCAGCCTTACGCAGAGAGTCAGCGAGAGCCTGCCCGGACAAAGGCTTAGGTGCATTTTTATCAAGGAACAGAGTTTGGTCGAAAGGCGCCTTCTTGATGGTCCAATCGCCTATAGAAATATCGTCCAAGAAAAAGATGGTTAAGACTATAATTAACGAAGAGACAAGGATAGACCAAAGTCCTAAATAAGGAGATTTCATCAGAATATTGAAATATTACAGATTGGTAAAATTATACGTAGCTGTTCAAATTATAAAAACTGATTAAGTGTCTTTTCAAATTAATCATCGGCGAGTCATTTCAATTGAACGATAGTAATACCGGCACCTCCGAAACGAACATCCTCGTCGAAAAAATCCTCGACATCGGGGTTAGACTTCAGCTGTTCTCGGATAAGAGTTCGAAGAATGCCATGTCCGGTGCCATGAAGAATTCTGACACGTCGGGCGGAGAATTGCACGGCATCGTCAAGATAATAAGCCACAGCCTGCAGAGCCTCGTCAGCTCGCATCCCGCGGATATCGAGTTCTTGGCAAAAATCGAGTTGACGACGACGGCTACCCTCGAAAGTAGCCGAAGATATTCCTGAAGACTGCGAAAGAGCAGACTCCTTAGGCTTCGAGCTACGAGAAAGCTTTGAGAGAGCCACCTTAGTACGAAGCACACCGAAAGCCACTTCGGCATATTTACCTGATATTGACAGCACTTTACCTGTCACACCGGAGCCCCCCATCTTGACATAATCGCCAACTCCGGGAGTGTAAACTTCTTGCTTTTGGACAGAGGAAATTTTAGCTATTTTAAGTCTACTCTTATGCTTTAGAGGCTTCAGAATCTCAGGTTGAGATTCATCAGAATCATTAAGAGCCTTTTTATAATCTGCTAGTTCGCGACGAATCTCCTTTGTACGCTTCTTCTCAGCTTGGACATCACGAATTTGTCGGATAGTCGCTTCAATTTTAGCGTTAGCGCCTGCGAGAATCTCTTCCGCCTCCTTACGGGCATCCGCAAGGATTCTTGATCGTTGAGTCTTAAGATCGGCAGAAGTATCTTCATACTTTGCGAGGAGTTGATTAAGCTTATGCTCCTTCTCCTTGACATTTAGGCGCTTATTGTTCCAGTAACGGCGATCTCTCTCGATATCAAGCAGATACTTATCCAGGTTTACATAGTCGCTACCAACAATCTCCTTAGCTTCGGAGATAACATCTGCGGGGAGTCCAATATTACGAGCGATTTCAAGAGCAAACGAAGAACCGGGGTTGCCGATAGAGAGAGAAAAGGTAGGGCGAAGATGCTGACGGTCGTAAACCATTGCTCCATTGACAAAGCCTTGATGATCGTCAGCAAAAGTCTTAAGATTTTGATAATGGGTGGTGACGATACCGTAACAATTAGACACGGCCAACTTCGCAAGGACAGCTTGAGCGATTGCACTACCAATCATAGGTTCAGTCCCCGAGCCCATTTCATCAATCAAGAGCAACGACTTTGATGAAGAATGAGCAATAAAATACTTCATATTCTTAAGATGAGAAGAATAAGTACTGAGGTCGTTTTCAATAGACTGTTGGTCACCGATATCAACAAAAATATCCTTAAAGAACCCCATCCTTGAATTGTCATATAGAGGAGGCAACAGACCGCACTGCATCATATACTGCACGATACCTACCGTTTTAAGGACAACAGACTTACCGCCGGCATTAGGTCCGGAAACGATAAGAAACCGGCGGTTGGAATCCAGAACAATATTTAGAGGTACTATGGATTTGCCATGACTTTTTAGAGAAAGAAGGAGGATAGGATGGACAGCACCAAACCATTCTATTTCGGGATTATCAACAAAAGAAGGGAGAGAGCCGCCCACATCTATGGCAAGTCGGGCCTTAGCGGTAATGAAGTCGAGTTGATTTAGGATATTATCAGACTGTAAAATATCATCAACATAAGGGCGAATACTATCAGCGATAGAGATAAGCACAGCGATGACCTCGCGACGTTCCTCCATCTGGAGCTGACGGACATGGTTTGAGGCTTCGACCACCTCTGCAGGTTCGATAAAAACAGTTTTGCCCGAGGCACTCTGGTCATGTACGATACCCGAGATAGAACGTTTTACACCGGCGGCAACCGGGATAACCATTCTGCCATCGCGGATAGCCGGAGTCACATCCTGCTCAACAATACCGGCCGCAACAGCGCGGTTTAGGGCGCGACTCATAGCCCTTGAGGCAGCATTGTTAGCAACGGCCAATTCTGTACGAATCTTCAACAGAGCATCAGAGGCATTATCGGCCACTTCATCAAACCGATCGAGGGAACGGTCGATCAGATTGCATAGAGAAGGGAACTCCATCAACGGAGAGAAGACCTTAGATAAAAAAGGATATATCGGAGCTAGCGACTCCTTATCATTTTTGCAGAAAAAACCTCTCACCTCCTTAAAAGCCAACATAGTCTTGAACAGTTGGCGGAGGGATTTTGGCTCGATGAAAGTTCCTTGTGTACGCAGTTGATTTAGAGAAGAAGAGACATTATAATAGACAGGGTGGGGATAATCAGTAGACTCAGAAATAATACTGACCATCTCAGATGTTTGGTTGAGTAGTGGAATAACGACAGTGGGAGAATCAGAGAAAGTCATCTTCTCGACGAGCGCTCTGGCGGCATCGCCGGAGCAAAGAGAGGTGAGTATGGAACGCAGTGAAGAGAAGCCGATTTTAGCTTCGAAATCAGCGGGGTAAATCATACGGATTCAGAGTCGTCAAAAGAATTCGGAATTACAAGAGGCCATCCCTTACACAGGGAGAGCGAGCATGGGCATATCCTTTTCGAATAGTAGTTTATGGGCGATACCGGGATTAAAGAGACGAGAAATAATATTCTTCTTTTTATTAGGGACGATAATCATCTGGAGGCTGTTGGATTTAAGGAGCTGCTCGAACCCCTCGCGAAAAGACTCCGCAGGAAGGAAAGCAGTATTAAATCTTGCAGCGGGATAATTTTCCGAGAAATATTTGCATAGAGAATTAAGCTTTGAGGTCAGAGAGGGTCCGGCATTATCATTGACCGGGATAAGCCAGACCTCGACTTCGGGGAATCCGAACATTTTCATGAGCATATCGAGAGATAGGATGTCATGCTGGTCGAGATTGCAGAAGAAAGCCAATCGAACAATATTTTTAACGCCGCAGAAGGAATAATTTTCGGGGACAGTAAAGAGGGGGACACGGCAAGAGTCGAGCACTTCAGCAGTAACAGAGCCAATCATTTCACGTTGTCGTTTGTGCTTACCTCTTGTAGCCATAACGACGAGGGCAGGGGGATGCAAACGAGTAAATTCGATGATAACGTCTTCAGCTATACCCTCGGAGACAAGAGAAGAGAAATTCACATTAGGTATATCTCCACGGGATTGCAACATTCTAATCTCATCAGAGAATCTCTTCATCAAAGCGTTAGCATCACGACTTACAGTTGCATCCACTTGAGCATCCTGGATACTCGCATCAAAATCCGGCACACCTGTAGTAGGGTCAAACGAGGGTATAGAATCGGAGAAATCCGGGGCGGAGAAAGCGTAAAGGATAATCGGGTGGAGCGAAAGGCGTTCGGCGAATTCGAAGCCTGCACGTACAGCGAGCTTGCTCATTTCAGAGAAGTCGACGGGTATGAGCACGGAATTGCTCACACCCGTCAATTCACGCTGTTCGAGCATAGGCATTAAATTGCCGCTCTCGATGATTTTGAGAGCCAGCGGAAGATCTTTTTCGCGAATCATAACCTTTACAGCTGTGGGCACGGCCGGCACAATAGGAGTCAAGCCCTCGAGTTTAACATCAATATTGTGAGATTCGAGTTCCCCCTTCAGGGTAACAGCGAAATCAAAATTATGTACGGCTAAAGCTATCATCTTAGAGATTCAAAAAGAATTCCGCTTGGATAAATCAGTAATTTTTCAATCTGCTTAGGTAGCTTTTCAATTCAAGAAAGAATTGACGACAAGCTACTTAGAGCCCATCTTTCATATGTGATGGACTCTTAATCCTTCTGATTCTGTTCTTCAAGAATTTTGCAGGCCATGTCGTAGATAGTGGTGTCGTCAAGGATAACGATACCTCCGTCGGGACCCGGTTCGATATGCAGGCTATGATTGTTGCCAAACTCGTAGTTTGACCCACCGAAATAGTTACGAACTGTCTGCACTGTGAGGTTGAGCTCGTCAGCGATACGATGGGTAGCTCCGTCGGGCAGACTATCTTTGAGTCTGCGAAGTTCATTAAATGAGATTGTCTTGCTCATAATATATGGTTTGAATTATATTATAATCATGAAGATAGGCAGTCCGAAGACATCGAAAGGCAACAGAAGACCATCTTCGTAAAATTTCCAATTGCTAATTTAACAACAATTTTCCAAACTGTAGCAATATATTTTATAAAATTTACATGTTGTACAACATATTTTTTCTTCGCCCGAAAATCTCAAGATCAGAGGGGAGCAGAACCGGGTGATTATCTTGACTGATTCGGAGTGTCATTGACAGGTTTAAAATCCTCAGAAGAAATCCACCCCTTACAATCGCTGTTAAGCCTGACATAATACCATAGCTGCTTTCCAACAGTCCGTATGCTATCAATATTCAGAATAGTGCCTCCATGCAGAGGAGTACCCAACGATTCAGAGGACCTCGGCGACTTCTGAAGGGACGTTCTACTCTGAACAATAACACCCGTACGAGAACTATTATGGTAGTCGGCCGCGACGTATGCACAAACAACAAAGATGATAGTAGCAAATATTGTAATACCTCCGCCAAAGAAGCCGACCTTCTTTACAATCACTACGTCAGACCATATATAAGCAGCGATACAGCCAAGAAGAAGGAAGAAAGAGATAACAGACCATATAGCCCAAGTATTTGAAAGATGGCGTACGGCAACGGCGGTATAGAGGCTTTGCCAAAATGACGGCTGATCCGGAGTGACATTACCCTTATTTTTGCCAAGCTCTTCCCTATTAAGATCCTCAACATAACCTGATATATAGGTTAGATTATCGTTGGCCTCCTTCAGTGACGGATTAAGTCGGAGAGCCCGAAGATAAGCCAGGACAGCCTCACCGGAATTACCCTTTTTATAGGAAGCATTTCCAATATTATAGTAAAGATTGGCAGAGACTCCCTCGTCAGTAGCGATACCATTCCAGATCTCAATAGCCTTATCATATTCAGCATGAGCGTATGCCGAATCGGCCTCAGTCAGCTTAGTATTTACGGCACAAATTCTTAGAGATGATGCCAGAATCAAACACAGGAGAGTAATATATTTAGAAAATTTCATCATCATTCTCAATATTATTGTCTATGACAGTCTTGGAAAATTCATTATCCAGAGAGGAGATTACAGACTCTCCCTCCTCATAAATACGTCTCATACCCTCAGAAGAACCACTGGGGGAATACTTAGCGAATTCACAGTCATCAAGAAGGGAGATAGCCTTTGTCGCAGTCTGCTCAGAGACTCCATGGGAAGTAAGCATTTCAAGGATATTCTGACGAGTAAGCTCCGAAGTAGGCATTTTGAGTTTGTGGGCCATGTATCCCCAGAGAGCAGAAAGCATTTCATCGAAAAACTTATCGCTATCATTATTCTTCAGACAAACAGCGGCCTTCCTCAGACGCTTCTTAGCTATTCGTGCGGCACGTCGACTCTTCAAAGCCGTCATGTCGGAATGAATCTTCATATATCTGATGTAGGCAATGAAAGCTATGAGGAGAATAGCACCCGGAATTATGAACCAAAGCCAGAAAATGAAATTGAGAATATAAGGAGATGAGGGGAAAGAAAGATTCTCTATCGGGAGAATTTTCGCATTAAAATGGCGCACCGACTGAGACTTGTCAGAGTCAGAACCCTGACCCACAGTAATTTTATAGCCCTTGCATTCAGCCGTTTCATACTTACCGGATTCAGGATTAAAATAAACGAACTTGAGAGTAGGGATATCGAAAGTGCCCGTTTCAGTAGGCATAAAAGAGCAAGTAAACTTGACATTACCTGAGACATTGCTACCATTGACCTGGGCATTCACTTCAGACTGAGGAGTAAAGACCTCAAGCTGGGAAGGGAATAACGAATTCAGATCGGGGAGTTTAACATATTTGAGATTGCCCTGACCGGAAACCGTGTAAACGATATTAGCAGCCTGATTAGTCTTATACTGTTGGCTGGGAAGAGACGAAGAGATAGAGAACTTACCCACACCACCGGAAAAATCAGCCGGGCGAGGCGTAGGGAGAGATTTGACATCGATGACCAAATCGTTGGGAGTGATGTTGAGCTGAACCGGGCGTTTGACAACCATCCTCTGATAATAGTCATCCTGATAATACTCCATAGCATCTGCCGAAATTGTATAAGTGTTACCCTTGACAGTAAGTTTTCCAGCCTTTTGAGGGAAAATAATATAGCGGGCAACGACAGAAGCCTTATACGTACGGCCATTGACAGTCTCAAAGGACTGTTGAACATTATTAGAACGATTGTCCTCCTCAACTACAAAGCCATCAAATTTAGGAGCGGCGGTAGCTCCAAGAAACTTGATATAGTTATAGGAGGTATAAAGTTTTATAGTATAGACGATAGCTTGTTGTTCATAGGGAGAAGTATTTGAGACACTTGCTCTTAGGAACATATTCTCATTACCTTTACCCACAAACTGCGGTCCTGAGGAGACCTTAGCTGAGGGATCGGGAGTGGAAGTATGAGGTTCAGCCTGAGGAGTATTTCCGGACGAATCAGTGATTTTATATGTAAGGACATTACTTCTCTCGCGACCTAAAGAGGCAGAATAAGTAAACGTACCGGGGGAAGTAGCAAGCAGAGTAAGAGTAAACTCACCCTCAGTACGGCCATTGATTGACTCAGAATTACCAACTTGATAAATCACCTCAGCACCCCGAGGATTAGACACCTGAAAATCGCCGGAGCCATTACCGGTAATGATAATACGGAACTTCTGGCCCACCGCCACCCTATTTCCACCGGAAGGAGACTCCATTCTAACGCGAACTGTAGAGAAAACCGGGAAGGTAATCAGTAGGAACAAGAATATAAAGAAAGAAAATCTTCGAGACATCTTAGACTAAATATTGAGGGTGGGAGCCGGATGGTCAGAATGGGAGGAACCGGATGTTTTCCAGACTACAGGCTTCGACTTGACAGTACGATATTTACCCGACTTAACATCGAAAAAAATAAAAGGAATCGGAGAAATTTCACCCGACTTAGAAGTGGGCAAGAAAGTAATTTCAACAACAGCAGTAGATTGGATCATCCCATCGCGTTCTACAATTTGCCTATCAACGTGTTGGCTTTTCACTTCGGCAGAAGGGAAATACTTATCTAGATCAGGAAACTCAATATCAGAGAGATTCCCCTGGCCGGAGACAGTCAAGACCGCAAGAGCAGGAGAATTCATGGTAATCTTTCCCGGGGGTAAACTACAAGATATATTAAAAGATCCGACAGCACCGGAGAAATCCTTCGGAGCCTTACCGGGTTTCTTAACATCAATCTTAACATCCGGACTCCCGATAGTATAGTTATCATAGGCCATATCGCGCATCGGACCCCAGAAAAAACTGTAGGTTTCCACAGGATGACCGATAGATACATGATAATCAACACCAGATATTTTGAAATCACCACTTCTTTCCGGCACAATGTAATACTTACCGATATTCCACCTTGTAAAAGCCTTGCCCTTAAGGGTAACCGACTCGCCGCGATAAGAAGGAGAGCCATTATAGGCTGTAAAGCCGTCGAAATCCGGGATATAGCGAGCCGAAGCGTTCCCTACATTGGGGTTGACGGAATACAGATAAACAGTATAGGGCACTACTTGTCCGATATAAGCCTTAGTCGGGCAATCAATTTTAATAAACAGCTCAGACTTCTTCACTGGCTGAGCGTTGGCAGAAAGAGCAATAAAGCTCAAAATAAAGAGGGTTATATATCTTAATAAGTACTTCATATGTTGTTAACAACAGAATGGGGAATCAGGTTCTACCAATTTCAATCAGCTACTACCAGTTTCTACGATGACCGTTGGTTGGTGCTTTAGGAGCATTCAGACGATTTGCTCTAATCTGATTTTCCTTACGTTCGATAGCATCAAGAATTTGCTGGGAAGTTTGATTATCAATACGAGGAGGAGGTGCCTGGGGAGGTTGGTTTTGTCGATTTTGTTGGTTTTGCTGGTTCTGTTGGTTTTGCTGGTTCTGTTGGTTCTGTTGATTCTGTTTGTTTTTCTGATTATCCTTATCTTGTTGTTGTTTCTTCTTTTGGGCAATACGAAGATTACGTCTGGCAGCATTATCAGAAGGGTTAAGCCTCAACGCCTGCTTGTAGGCATTGATAGCCTCGCCATATTGTTCTGAAAGAAAATTGATATTACCAAGATTAAAAAACGCCCGGGAGCTTAGGTTATCCTTGCGCACACGTTTTTGTGCTACATTATTCATAAGGGTAGCAGACTGCTGCATAAGCGAAGCAGCCACAGAGTCTTGACCTTTCAACTCCGAGGCGACACCGATATTCGCCAGGCCAAGATTAAAAGCCGCCACATTAGAATTAGGATTCTCCTTAAGAGCGAGCTGGAACCTAGTCTGCGCCTCCTTAAACTTCTTAGCTCTGTAGAGATCATTTCCTTGGAGGATAAGTTCGCGTTCCTTCTTGGTAGCACCACCCTCCTTAGGCTTAGAGTCAGCGTGTGAAATAGCCGGCACCATCCAGAGAAGAGCCACCATAGTAATGAAGAACATATATCTTGAAAACTTCATAGAATGCAGTTTCATTTTGCAGAATCTTTTTTAAAGAAAGTGAAACGATCGAGCCAACGAATTTTTCTGTCAAGAACAAAAACATCCGCAATTATAGCAACAAGAGCAATCCATACGAAGATAATATAAAGTTCGTCATGGACAGTAAGGAAACTTGATTCGAGAGAAGCCTTTTGTAGCTGGCCGAGTTTTTTGTCTAGCTCTCCTATAGCATTCTTATTAGACGCATTGACATAAATACCCTTGCCGAGCTTAGCGATTTCCACAGCCAGATCCTCATTGAGAGCAGACTCAGCAGGCTTACCGGTATCGGGATCATAAACGTAACCCGACTTAGGGTCGTAGATTTGCATAGGCTTAGTACCGCCCACACCGATAACATCGACCTGGACCTTTTGTTTTGCAGCCTTCTGCACAGCCTCCTTAACCTCCGACTCATTTTCCAGCTCATCGGCATCGGTGAGAAGAACAATAGCCTTACCGATATTCTTATCCTTAGAGAAAGAATTGAGAGCAAGATTGACAGCAGCAGCCATATCTGTACCTTGATTTTGAATCATTGACGGGTCAATAGAATTCAGAAACATCTTTGCCGACACATAATCATTAGTAGACGGAATCAGCGTGTAAGCCTCACCGGCATAGACAATAAGGCCGACGCGATCGCTACCAAGATTATCTATAAGCTTTTCCAGAGCAATCTTAGCCATCCTCATTCTGTCGATACCCTCAGGATTATCATTCGAAGAAGCATACATAGAATTAGAGGCATCTACAGCGAGGTAAACCTCAATACCTTGGCGGGTAGTATTTTGAGAACTTACACCTCCCCAAGGGCGACATACAGCCAATATTATAGCCGTCAAAGCAATCAGACGCAGTGTAAGTTTGATGGCAGGCTTATATGGGGACACGTCAGGAGCCAGACGAGCGAAATCCGTAGAATTGCCGAATTCCGCAATTTTAGCAGCACGTCTCCAGCGTGTCCAGATAAAAATCAAGACAATCAAAGGGACGGCAAGCAACAGCCACAACAGATGTGGATAAGCAAAAGTAATCATAGATTTACGGAATTCTTCTTAAGATAGTATAACGCAGAATAATCATAAGACCATAAGCGCAGAGAGCGGCGAGCGCCCATGGGAAGAAATTTTCATCGAGGCGGGAATACCGGTTGACATCGAGACGAGACTTCTCGAGGCTGTCGATTTCATGAAAAACCTGCTTAAGGGCATTTTCATCCTTGGCTCGGAAAAACTTACCATTTGTAGTCTGAGCAATTTCCTTTAGCGACTCCTCATCGATTTTAGTCTCCATGGTAGTCGTAGAGAAGCCATAAGGGTCAGTAATCTGCATAGTCTGGTCGGTACCGACGCCTATAGTATAGACCCGCATATGCTTATCACGAGCGATATCAGCAGCCGTAGAAGGGGCAACCTCACCGGTATTGTTGGTACCATCGGTGAGCAATATTATACTCTTCGACTTAGCCTGGCCGGCAGACAAGCGATTGACAGCACTTGCCAGGCCGTCCCCAATAGCGGTGCCATTGTCAAGGTCACCCATTCTAAGGTTAGAGATCACACTAAGAAGAGCTTGGCGATCCGAAGTAAGAGGCATCAGAGAAAGAGACTCCCCACCGAAAGCCACGATTGCAATATTATCATCCGGGCGACCTTGCACGAACTCAGACGCCACCTTCTTAGCAGCCTCAAAACGATTAGGACGAAGATCATTGGCCGACATAGATGTGGATACGTCTATAGCTATAACAATATCGGTACCTTCGATAGAAGAAGTAGTCTTAGAGTTTCTTGATTGGGGACGAGCTATAGCAACAATAATACAACCTAAGGCGACGAGCTGAAGAGCGAAACATACATGTTCGAGAACACCCTTCCAGCTACCACCAATTTTTGCAAAAGGAACAAGAGTAGAAAACCCTAAACTGGGATTAGCCGAACGCTTCTTTCTTAGATACCACCAAATTAGCGGCACATAAGACAAAAAGAGCAGAAGCCACCAAGGATTATTAAGAATCATATCTTTTCCCTCCTTTCCTACGATTATTCTTCTTAGAGACCCTAATTTTCATCTTAGAGGCCACATTTTTTGAAGCCTTAGATTTATAAGAATCAGATACCGCATCATCAGATTTAGAATCATCAGCATCCAAGCAAGCCTGTTTTTCGACGTAAAGCTGATGAGCCTTGATAATAAAATCCCGACAATTGTCGAAACTTTCAGTATTATCCTGAGGCAGCGGGCGGACCTTAGCGAACTTAGCAAAATCCGCCATATCAAGAATACGTCTGATAGGTGCACGCAAATCGCGCAGTTCAGAACTCTTAAGAGCCCTCATAATCTGGCCGGAGGTCATTTCCATAGCTTGGATATTCCACTCCTTGGAAAGATAGCGTCGGAGAATGAGGGTCAGACCCGTATAGTAAGCCTTCTCCTTACCCTGCTGCCATAATCCCCTTGCCTCAAGATTTTTAAGAGCACCCATAGCCTCATCATACGGAGGAATTACAGGCTTGACTGGGAGCAAAGAGCCCACACGACGATATCTTCGCCATGCCCAGATAGTAGCAACCGCAATGAGAATAATGATAGGGAAAATATACCAAAACTTCTTAAGCCAGGCTATGAACTTACTGTCAGGTCCCTTCAGGGTTGCCTCGTCAGGTTCTGCCACAGAGGTAAAGCCAGTTATTTGAGCATCTTCCGCCACCTTCACCGGAATAACAGA
This sequence comes from Muribaculaceae bacterium, assembly GCA_023667015.1. Lineage (GTDB taxonomy): Bacteria > Bacteroidota > Bacteroidia > Bacteroidales > Muribaculaceae > Lepagella. Next base: position 13,834 of record JAMPAX010000008.1, read on the forward strand.
AAGAATGACAGAATTAGACTTAACGACACCTCGGTCAGAAGCGAAATCAAATCTTGGGAGCACATATCGACCTGAGTCGAAAGACTGGATTCGCATATTATAGTTGACACGAATGCGTGAGTTAGAGAGTCTAACTGTATCCAACGTGTATGTACCGGACATCTCCACGCTGTCACCGCAAAGTGGGATTATATCATCAGCTCCGACACTTTTCAACATTGGGAACGACACCTTAGCACTTGCCGGCTGGTTCACTGAAAGACGCAGACGAGTAGTGTATCCCATCAGAATCTGAGCTGAGTCAAGCTTAGCCGTGACTGAGAAATCCTGAGCGGAAGCCAGCCAAGGGAGAAAGATACTGATACAGATGAGAAAATATCTTAGATAAATCATACAAGATAGGTTTGAGGGGGACGAGGGAGGGGACGAGGGGGGGGAGGGGCGAGGGATTTGCTAATGTCGGCCTCTGCGACGGAACATTCCTATAAGAGCCTTTACATAGTCCTCATCTGAGCGAATAGAGACCAAATCGACACCGGACTTATTAAAGACATCGGTAAGAGACTGAGAGCGTGCATACCAAGCCTTCTCATAAGCCTGCCGACATTTAGCCGAAGAAGTATCGACCCACATCAGCTGACCGGTCTCGAGGTCACGCAGTCTCATAAGTCCCACGTTTGGCAACTTAGCATCGCGCTGATCATAGACCTGAATAGCGGCGATTTCATGCTTTCTGTTGGCAACAGAAAGCGACTTAGAGAAATTGTGAGAATCAATAAAATCGCTAATGATAAAAGCCGAACTATGCTTCTTAATAGCGTTGGTTAAGAACTGAATGGCCACATCCAAATCGGTGCCTCGGGATTCCGGATTGAAGTCGATTATTTCGCGAATAATCCAGAGGATATGTTTTCGACCCTTCTTTGGAGGTATAAACTTTTCAATTTTATCGCTAAAGAAGATAACGCCAACCATATCATTATTCTGAATGGAAGAGAAAGCGAGAGTAGCAGCAATTTCAGCCACAACATCTCGTTTAGGGCTACCGACTGCGCCGAAGCTTTCGCTACCGGAGACGTCAATCAGCAACATCATAGTCAACTCACGATCCTCCTCGTATACCTTAACGAAAGGTTTATTTTGTCTTGCCGTAACATTCCAATCGATATCACGGACGTCATCGCCGGGCTGGTATTCGCGTACCTCAGAGAAAGTCACACCACGTCCTTTGAAAGCAGTATGATACTCACCCGCGAAAACATTCTGACTGAGTCCCCGGGTTTTAATTTCGATTTTGCGTACCTTGCGTAATAACTCGTTGGCATCCATGATTAGCGCACATTCATAAGACAATTGAAGAATTAGGGCACCTCAACCTTATCGATAATCTCTGTAATAACCTCGTCGGCAGAAATATTATTGGCTTCAGCCTCATAGGAGAGACCAATACGATGGCGCAGGACATCGAGACAAACAGCGCGTACATCTTCAGGAATCACATATCCCCTACCCTGGAGGAAAGCCATTGCACGAGCCGCCAGAGCCAAAGATATAGAAGCACGCGGCGATGCTCCCCAAGAAATAATACTTTGAAGATCCTTCAGGCCATACTTCGAAGGCTCACGAGTAGCAAACACCAAGTCAACGATATATGACTCAATTTTCTCATCGATATATATTTTCTGGACTATCTGTTGCACTTCCTTCACATCCTCAGTAGAGACTACAGGGCGGATAGGTTCCAATTCCCCGGAAATATTCTGGCGAATAATTTCCTTCTCCTCCTCACGTGTAGGATAGCCGATAACAACCTTAAGAAGGAAACGGTCAGTTTGAGCTTCCGGCAGAGGATAGGTACCCTCCTGCTCAAGCGGATTTTGAGTTGCCATAACGAGGAACGGACTCGGAAGAGCGAAAGTATTGTCACCGATAGTCACCTGACGTTCCTGCATAGACTCCAGCAGCGCACTCTGTACCTTAGCCGGGGCACGGTTGATTTCATCAGCAAGAACAAAATTAGCAAAGATTGGGCCCTTCTTCACCTCAAAAGACTCATTCTTAATGCTGTATATCAGCGTACCCACAACATCGGCGGGAAGCAAATCCGGAGTGAACTGAATACGACTATACCGCGCATCTACTAGAGAAGCGAGAGTCTTAATAGCCAGAGTTTTAGCCAAACCGGGGACACCTTCAAGCAAAACATGGCCGTTGCATAAAAGAGCAACAAGCAGCGAATCAACGAGATGTTTCTGTCCGACAATACGACGATCCATACCAGTTCTTATCAGACTTAGAAAATTGCTTTTTGAAGCAATCAGCTCGTTAAGATCCCTAATATTTACAGTTTCATTCATGAGTATTAAAAGAAATTGTTAGCAATAAGAAACGTAATATACGAATCCTTTCGTAGCAGGTTAAGTAGTATCTCACCCTACAAAGTACCGTATAATGTATACTGCAAAAATAATATTTATCGCTGTAAAGAAATTTCAATAAATGTTAAAACATGTCAAGAGAATGCATTCCACCCCTGAGCTCTCAATGGGATTTCACCACCATCGCGGGTGACCATTGCCAGGCCGAGTTCAGGCTTAGTAACATACCCAATCATTCTGACGCCCTTCAGCTTATTGATTTTTTCATTATCAGTAAGAGGAACTGTGAAAAGCAGTTCATAATCCTCCCCGCCATTCATAGCTGCCGTCACCAGATTCATATTAAACTCCTCAGCCATGATTGCAGTCTGATAGTCAATAGGGATACGATCTTCATAAATACGACATCCCACATTACTCTGAGAGCAAATATGCATCAAATCAGAGCTTAGGCCATCGCTAACATCCATCATAGAGGTTGGGCGAATACCTGCCTCTTTAAGATTATCAATTACATCCTTACGAGCCTCAGGCTTTAGTTGACGCTCAATAATATATTCCTTGCCGGAGAAATCAGGCTGGAAATCCGGTCCTTGATCCTTAGCTACTACATTCTCGCGTTCGAGGAGTTTAAGACCCATAAAAGCGGCACCGAGGTCGCCACTGACACATATCAGATCTGTAGGTTTGGCACCATCCCGATAAACAATTTCATCCTTCGAGGCCTCACCCATACAAGTAATAGAAATAACGAGCCCGGTGACCGAAGCGCTCGTATCGCCACCTACAAGGTCAACTCCGTAAATTTCGCAAGCAAGACAAATTCCGGCATAGAGTTCATCTATATGCTCCACGGAAAAACGACTTGAAACGCCGAGGCTGACAGTAATCTGCTTCGGCTGGCCATTCATAGCATAAATGTCGCTAAAATTGACAACAGCCGCCTTATAGCCGAGGTGTTTAAGAGGGACATAGCGCAAATCAAAATGTACACCCTCAAGAAGAAGGTCGGTAGTGACAAGCACCTCCTTATCGCCATAAGAGAGGACAGCAGCATCATCACCTACTCCTTTTTTAGAAGAAGGATTTCGAAGGGGGAAATCACTCGTAAGACGTTTTATAAGACCGAACTCACCGAGAGTGGAAATTTCAGTTTGCTTTGGTTCCAGAGCCATCTAATAAAGGTATTAAGTATTAGTTATGAGTGACGAAGTACTTGGATTTTATCATAACAGACCCCGGAGAGTCCGGGGTCTGTCGTTAACTACATTCTTTGAATCATCTCCGTGATAAGGCGAGTCATGACGGGCTGGGCCTTTACAGCTGCAAGTTGCACTTCCTCATGAGAGGGAGCTATAGTAATATCCTTGCCGCCGAGGTCTGTAATGACAGACACACCGAAGACCTCCATTCCCGCATGATTAGCCACGATAACCTCCGGGACGGTAGACATACCAACGCAATCGCCACCTATTACGCGGAAGTATTCATACTCAGCAGGAGTCTCGAAAGTAGGACCGGGAGTACCGACATACACACCATGCATAATGCGAGTGTTATCCTCCGCTGCGATATCATCTGCCATCTTAATGAGACGATGGCTATAAGCCTCAGTCATAGCCGGGAAACGGGGACCGAGTTCCTCGAAATTCTTACCACGCAAGGGATTTTCAGGGAATAGATTGATATGGTCGGTGATAATCATAACATCGCCGACTACGAATTCCTTGTTCATACCGCCGGAAGCGTTGCTGACGAAGAGAGTCTCAACACCCACTTCCTTCATGACTCTGACGGGGAAAGTCACCTGCTTCATATCGTATCCCTCATAATAATGGAAACGCCCCGACATAGCCATCACATACTTACCACCCAGATAGCCGAAGATAAGCTTACCGGAATGGCCCTCTACGGTAGACACCGGGAAATTAGGGATATCCTTATAGTTGAGTTCCTTCTTGATATCGATGTAATTCACGAGATCGCCGAGACCTGTACCAAGGATTATGGCGATTTTGGGCATCTCGCCCACTTGGCCACGAATGAAATCAGCCGTGTTTCGAATAGTATTAAGCATATCTTGCTTTATTTATAGGGTTATCACATAAAATTAACAAACAATTTAGAGAAAAACGGAGCTAATACTCCTGAAGTAAAACGAAAGAGAGGGTTGAAAAGTTCTCATATCCCCGGCGACTTCTCAATCAGCGAAATAAGGTCAGAAATAAAATCACCATCCTCAAGACCCGATTCCATTCTTACAGACACCGGGATATAGAACGTAAAAGGTTTCAATTCACGCGGGAAATAAGGATTCCATGAGAGACGAACAGCATCCTTCTCCGTAGTGACAATAATCTTGCGATAGCCGGGCATACTGTCGAACTTACGGCGGATTTCCTCGATATCCTCGCGCGAGAAATCATGATGATCCGGGAAATGGTCTACCTTAACCTTAACGGGATAAGACTTGAAATGACGCACGAAATAACGAGGGCGAGCCACGCCGGTGATTACAAATACGCCATCATTCTCGGTAAGTTCAGAGAGAGAAGCGTGGTATGGTTTATCATCGGGAAACACCGGCGAAAGCTGACCATAGTCATAGCGCGAGAAATAGAGCTTTTGGAAAGCCATTAAATCAAGGTCACGATGAATCATTCTGTAGTCGATAGGATTCATATTCTCGGGACACTTTGTAACGACCACCATATCCGCGCGATTGACAGAATGTTTCGACTCGCGGAGCCTGCCTAAGGGAAGTATCTTATCCTTGTAGAACGGTCGACTATGGTCGGTCAATAAGATTGATACCTTAGGCTTAACCCAGCGATGTTGAAAAGCATCATCAAGGACAATAAGCTCCAGTTCCGGATAAGCGCGCATGAGCTCAGCTATACCCCTACGGCGACTTTCACATACGGCAACCTTCACCCTCATACCATACTTATTGTAGATTTGCATAGCTTCATCTCCAATCTGGTCGGGGGTACTTTTATGGTTCGCCTCTATGAAGCCCTTCGTCTTACGGCGATAGCCACGAGAGAGGACAGCGATATTATACCGATTAGAGAGTTGCGAAAGGATATACTCAACATGGGGAGTTTTGCCGGTGCCACCAACAGTAATATTACCAACAGAAACGATTGGAATATCGAAAACCTCCTCAGTAAACAGGCCGATATCAAAAAGTTTATTGCGCAACCAAGTAATCCCGCCGTAAATCAGCGAGAACGGGGTCAGCGCAAATTCAATGATTCTATCCTTTGTCGACCTGGTATCCATAAGCTACAGTCTGATGATAAGTTGTGGAGCCAACGCCTGGAGAGGCTTGCGGTGGACAAACTTGTAGGCCATACGAATGACAACCTCATCGGTAGTCACGCCACTGATTCTACGACAGAACTGAGAAAACTCCTGATTCTGTGCTGAGGCAGTAGCGATTATATCCATGAAACCCGTTGAGAGCTTAGGATAGACAGCCACATCGTAGTCATTTTCCACACCCGCCTTCTTAGCAGTCCAGACAATGGCATCATCCAAAGAGCCAAGATTATCCACAAGCTTTAGTTTCTTGGCATCCATTGCGCTATAAACACGCCCCTCAGCAATCTGGCGAACGCGAGCCTCAGAGAGGTGGCGACCGGAAGCTACACGCTTCACGAAGCTATCATACCCCCTTTCCACATAGTTCTGCATAGCATCGTGTTGAGCTGGAGTCATCGCATAGAACAGACCCGGGAAATTAGCACCCGGATTGGTAGTGACAGTCTGCGGATGAATACCTATTTTCTGAGAAAGACCCTCAATATTGGGAAGAAGACCATAGATGCCGATAGAACCGGTGATGGTCAACGGATCAGCAAAAATGCAATTGGCACGACAAGAGATCCAATATCCGCCGGAAGCAGCATAATCGCCCATAGAGACAGCGAGAGTTTTTCCCTTACTTTGGAAATAGTCGAGAGCCTCCCCGATCTGAGAGCTACCGAATACCGATCCTCCCGGAGAATTCACACGCAGTACAAGACCCTTGACATTCTCATCGTCGGCGAGTTTTACGATTTGCGGAACGAGAGTAAAGCAATCGATACCGGAGGGATTATTCTCCATGATTTCGCCTGTGGCATACAACACAGCTATCTGCTTCTTAGAGCCATATTCTACACCCCAAGGAGTCTGAGACGCCAACAAATCGGGAGAAACAAGGTTAAGCTTCTCCGGCTTATCAACGCCTATCACCTTAGCCAATAACGGCTTAAGCTCGCGCTCATAAATAAGGCGGTCAACAATCTTATGGCTTTTCACCCACTTAGCATCCTGCAAAAAGAGGTAGTCACGATTAATAAGAGTATCAATCCGAGCGGCAGAGATACCCCTACGAGAAGCGATATCATCGCGGATATACTTCCAGATACCACCATAGAGAGTGTCGAGCTGTGCACGAGCCGGTTCACTCATTTCATTCGAGATATAAGGTTCAACGGCAGACTTAAAAGTACCCACCTTGACGACCTCGAACGAGACACCGATTTTATCGAAGAAATCCTTCATATAGAAAGACGTACCACCGACACCTTGGAGAGCCACTGTCCCCTCAGGATTCATGTACAGACTATCCGCAACGGTAGCTACGAAATAATCGCCCATGGAATAAGTATCGCCATAAGCATAAATCTTCTTGCCGGACTTCTTAAATTCAGCAAGTTGAGAACGAAGTGCATTAAGTGTAGCCGGAGAAGCCGACACACCGCCACACTCCAGATATATAGCATCGATATTCTTATTGGCAGCAGCCTCCTTTATAGAAGCAACGAGGACATCCAGAGTTTGAGGACGTTCCAGATTACCCTGAATAAGCTCGAAATAGTCCAGATCTTCAGCCTTTTCAGCCTCCTCAATAGAACCGGCAAGCATTATGTGCAAGATACTATGTTTAGAGACACTCATTGGCTGAGAATCACCAATCGAACCTATAAGCGCTACGAGAGTCGCCACGGCAGCCACTCCAAAAAGGGCGAGAGCAAGCCAGGCGCCTACGAAACTCGACAGAGAATTGAGAAGAAACTTCTTCAGCATTTTACCTGAGAATTAATCACATCCTTGATTTTCTCTGCAAGAGCGTCTGCCATCTCCATGGTCTCAGCCTCGCTATAGATGCGGATGATAGGCTCAGTGTTCGACTTGCGGAGATGAACCCAACAGTCGGGGAAATCAATCTTTACGCCATCGATTGTAGTGACTTTCTCGTCCTTATATAGGTTCTTGACAGCCTCAAGAATCTTGTCGACGTCAATAGAAGGAGTCAGCTCAATCTTATTCTTAGCTATAGCATACTGAGGATAAGTATTCTTCAGTTCAGACACCTTCTTGCCACTCTTAGCCAAGAGAGTCAGGAAGACAGCCACACCCACCAGAGCATCGCGGCCATAGTGCAATTCAGGATAGATAACGCCACCATTACCCTCGCCACCGACAACGGCACCACACTCCTTCATTTTAGTCACCACGTTGACTTCGCCAACGGCAGCAGCCTCATAATTACAATTATGGCGACTGGCGACATCACGTAGCGCACGCGAAGAGCTTAGATTGGAGACAGAAGCGCCCGGGGTCAAGCCGAGGATATAGTCAGCAACGGCTACAAGCGTATACTCCTCTACGAACATCTCACCATTTTCCATCACTATTGCCAAACGGTCTACATCCGGGTCAACAACGAAACCCACATCAGCACGGCCATCCTTCATCAGATCTGAAATCTGAGTCAGATTCTCAGGTATAGGCTCAGGAGTATGAGAAAAATGGCCTGTAGGTTCACAATTGAGCTCAATAACATTTTTGACACCGAGAGCTCTGAGCAGACGTGGAATTACCACTCCTCCGATAGAATTTACAGCATCAACAGCTACAGTAAAATCCGCCTTAGCGATAGCATCACAGTCAACGACCTTCAGAGCCTTCACCATATCTATATGACGGTCGGCCCAAGTGTCATTATGGAACTCCGTGCCTAAATCGAAAACCTCGCAGAAAGAAAAATCCTCACGCTCAGCGATAGAGATAACCTCCTTACCCTGAGTATCGGAGAGGAACTCACCCTCAGCATTGAGAAGTTTCAGCGCGTTCCACTGTACCGGATTGTGGCTGGCAGTTATGATGATACCTCCGGCAGCCTTCTCACCCGTCACAGCCAACTCAGTAGTAGGAGTAGTTGCCATTCCGATATTGACAACATCAAATCCCATAGCCATGAGAGTGCCGCAAACGAGATGATCCACCATCCTGCCTGAAAGGCGGGCATCACGACCCACTACAATTTTAGGATTCGTAACGTCAGAGGTAAGACCTCTCCTAATGAATTCAGCGTAAGCAGCAGTAAACTTAACGATGTCGACGCCACCGAGGCCGTCACCGGAGCGACCACCGATAGTGCCGCGGATGCCGGAAATTGACTTGATTAGAGACATATTATAATAATGTAGAGGAGTTTAAATTAATAAAGAAATGAGCCTATATAATTTTAATAAAATTCAAGAAATTAATTTACAGTCTTAAAATATCGAATATCGTAAAGATACGGGATACACTGGCTCTGCTCATCGGTAGGGCCTACTGAAGCCTTGATAATTAGCATAACCCGTGAATTATAACCCAAGAATTTAAGAGGCTCCTGGAGACCTTGGCCGAGCTTGGTAGTTTCCGGCAGAAGAGTACTGCCATAGACTATTGATAGGCTACCCATAGCGAGATCGTCGGAATTACCCTCCCATTCAGCCGCTCCATCCTCATATAGACGGCGCAGATTCAGGCGATTATAGCGAATAGATATATTATCATTAATCTGCGGGCGATTTTCAGGAGTCAAATCACCGGGAGTCAGCACCTTCATATATATGGTACCCTCCTCATTCATCTTGTAATAAGGGGCATTTTCGCCATGAAGAAGGATACTATCGGCCGGAATTTCCACACAAACCTGTTGGCCGGAGAGATACCAGTTGACAGCACGTTCCTCATCCTTAAGAAGGTTTGAATAGCTTTCTGACTTACTGCACGCCGAAAACAACAACACCATAATAAGTGATAGAGAGAGAATATATTTACTAAATTTGAGATTCATTACTTAAAGAGAATCAATATAATCAAGATTAAAGGGAAAAGACTAATCGAACTTCTCGATTTTGTCAATATTAGGGGGAAGGTATCGGTCATACTTAGGCATAGCCTCTACCAAAATACGACGACAATTCTCCAGAGAACCCTTGAACTCGCCGCCGGAAGCCTGAAGATGTCCGCCACCATTGAATAAGTCTTCACACATCTTATTGACAGGGAAGCCGAAGCAACTACGTGCCGACACCTTTATACAATCCGCGTCCTCACGAAGGAAGAAAGAGTAAGCCATCCCCTTAACCTCCAAAGGAGCATTAACCAGACCCTCAGTGTCGCCACGTTCATAATGGAATCTATCGAGTTCATTCTTATCAATAGTGATTACCGCGCCATGATGGCGATCAAAGATCTCCAGCTTTTGGTTGAGCGCGTAGGCATGCAGCTTCAACGATGCAAGAGAGCGAGTCATCATAGCGAGCTTAACTATAAGCTCCTTGTCTGCACCCCGTTCCATAAGCCGTTCGAGAATTTCGTAGATATCCGGATTTTTGCAATTGACGCTAAAATTGCGGGTGTCGGTGACCATACCCGTCAGAAAAGCCGAAGCAATTTCCTTGTCGACATATGAGAACATACCACAGGCTGCAACAATACGCACTGCGAGTTCACAAGTAGAAGACATATCGGGGAAAGAAAACGTCAAGTCAGCGAAATCATCCGGATCAAGATGATGGTCGATAAGTACCTTAGGGCAAGTAGCACCTTGGATGATCGGCGCGAGAAGATCCTGTCGGGAGGGCTTATTGAAATCACAACATATGATAAGATCCGCCTCAGAAACGAGACGAGAACAATAAGGATCATATTGGGTAAAGACAACAATATCCTTGAATCCTTTCAGGAAAGAAAGATTCTTCGGAGGCCTGTCAGGGACAACGACATTGACAGACTTGCCGAGCCCGTTTAGCAGGAGAGCGAGACCCAACGACGAGCCGACAGCATCTCCATCAGGGCGGACATGACAAGTCAAGACAATCCTCGAAGCATTGTCAATCAAACGAATAAACGCCTCAGCATCGGCATTATCAATGAATTTTTTCATTATCTTACAAGATAAGATTTGCGGGGAGTGCGAGCAAGGCTCAATCTTCCCGACTAATTCAAAAGGCAAAGTTACAAAACTTCCTTGGAGATTGCAACCATCAAGTCAATTTTTAATAAAATCTGCAAAAACTCAGAAATCGGGCATAAAATCTCTGGAAAATTTACTATTTTTGTGGTTCAGATTCTCTAAAAATGTGATTTTTTTAACAAACCGTAAAGTTAAGACAACTATGAATATTAGAAGATTATCAATCCATCTTGGCATATTGGGTCTTGGTGTGGCTACGCTGTCATCATGCGCTACGAAGAGCGACAAAGGTGCTGACTCTGCAGCTATTGCCGAGTCGTTGCGTATGGAAAGTATCGCTCAGGCCGAAGAAGCTGCGGCAGCGATGGCCGCCGACAGTATTGCAAAAGCGGAAGCCGACTCCATTGAGGCTGCTGAAGCATTCAAAGTGCAGGAACCTATAGTTCGCGACCTTTATAAATACGTTTTGGGACTTAACGACAACACAGCATCGTTCAACACCCTCCTACAGGAGAAAGCTACATCCGGATTCCGCAACGCACTTAAAGCCGCCAACGAATATGATGATGGAGGGTATGCTATATGGGAGCTTCGCACCGGTGCACAAGATGGCGATGGAGTTTCGAAAATTGTTAGTGTGACACCGGAGGGTGCCGACATAGTAGTGGTGAAATACAAAGATATGGGACTTTCCGGCACCACCCGTATCCACTTCGTAAAAGAAGAAGGCGAATGGAAAATCAGCGGAGCATCGACTGCCGGAGGTAAAAAGATACTTTGATAGAAAGAGAATATGCATAGTAGAGAAGAGAAACTTGAGGCCTTTGGCAAGATGCTTGATGTTCTCGACATACTGCGGGTACAATGTCCCTGGGATGCCAAGCAGACCAATGAGAGCCTTCGACCTAATACGATAGAGGAAGTCTATGAACTCGTAGATGCCCTTGCCTCTGAAGACGACCCCAATATAAAGAAAGAACTCGGCGATGTACTGTTGCACGTAGCCTTCTATTCCAAGATAGGAGAAGAGAAAGAATCCTTTGACATTGCAGATGTGTGCACGACTTTGACAGAGAAATTAATCTTCCGTCATCCCCACATTTTTGGAAACGTAGACGCCCAGACACCGGAGGAAGTAGCTCAAAATTGGGAGCAGATAAAGCTGAAGGAGAAAGGGGGCAACAAGACTGTACTTGCCGGAGTACCCTCAGCACTTCCGGCACTGATAAAAGCTAATCGCATTCAGGAGAAAGCTCGCAATGTTGGCTTCGATTGGGAAGAGCCTTCTCAGGTGTGGGAGAAAGTAAAAGAAGAGATCGGAGAAGTAGAAGCAGAGATCAAAGCCGGACGAAAAGAAGAGCTTGAGTCGGAGTTTGGAGATTTGCTTTTTGCCGTCATCAATGCTTCGCGACTATATGGAGTTAATCCGGAGAATGCGCTGGAGAAGACCAACCGCAAATTCATCAAACGCTTCAACCATCTTGAGCAGCGAGCCAAAGAGATGGGAAAGAGTCTCAAAGAGATGACCCTTGCCGAGATGGATACCATCTGGGATGAAGCTAAAAAACTTTAAGCTTTGCCTAAAGTTTGGTTGATGGTTGATAGTTGATGGTTGATAGTTGATATCGTTTTTATGATATTGTGTATTACTGAGAAACCGAGTGTTGGGGGAGATATTGCCAAGATACTTGGAGCGGTCAACAGGCGTGATGGCTACTTCGAGGGTAACGGGTATTGCGTGACCTGGACCTTCGGCCATCTCTGCACCTTAAAAGACCCGGCCGACTATACGAAATATTGGAAAACGTGGAGCTTCGGAGCATTACCGATGATACCGCCAAAATTCGGTATAAAGCTGATACCTGACAGGGGTATTGAGCACCAGTTTGAGGTGATTCGACGACTTATCGGGGAATGTGACGAAGTAGTGAATTGCGGTGATGCAGGCCAGGAGGGAGAGCTTATCCAACGCTGGGTGATGCAGAAGGCAGGATGCACAAAACCGGTGAAGCGGCTTTGGATATCGTCTCTTACCGATGAAGCTATCATCGAAGGGTTTAAGAATCTGCGACCGCAGAAAGACCTTGAACCCCTCTACATTGCCGGACTATGTCGTGCTATTGGAGACTGGATATTAGGCATCAATGGCACGCGCCTTTATACTCTCAAATTTGGAGTCAATCATCAGATACTGTCAGTAGGGCGAGTACAGACACCCACATTAGCACTTATCGTCAATCGTCAGCAAGAGATAGAAAACTTCAAGCCTCAAGACTCATGGGAGCTTCGCACAATCTATCGCGATGTCTCATTCGGATCCGGCAAAATATTCAAGACAGAAAAAGAGGGTAAGAAAGCAGTGGAAGCCCTCTCCGGAGAGATGTTTACCATCACTGACATAAGTAAGAAATCAGGCAAAGAGGCACCACCGCGACTCTTCGACCTGACATCATTACAAGTAGAGGCCAACAAGAAATTTGGATACTCAGCCGATCTCACACTCAAGACGATACAGAGCCTATATGAGAAGAAAGTAGCTACATATCCTCGTGTCGACACAACATATCTTACCGAAGATATCTTCCCAAAATGCAAAGGAATCCTCAACTCGTTGACCCACTATCAGAGTATCCTTGAAGGAATCAGGGGAAAACAGCTCCGAAAGAGTAAGAAAGTCTTTGACAATTCAAAAGTCACAGACCATCATGCCATCATACCAACGGGACAACCACTACCACCGGGTATTTCCGAAGAAGAACGCAACATCTTTGATACAATCGCAAAACGCTTTATCAGCGTCTTTTTCCCCGACTGTTCATTTGAACAGACAACAGTAAAAGGGAAGGTAGACAAGCAGGAATTCAAAGCCACCGGAAAGGTCATTATTGACAAAGGATGGAAAGCCGTTTACGCCAAAGAAGAGAGTCAGCCTGCTACAGAAGGAAGTGAGAAAGAGCGTGATAAAGAAGATAGTGAAAAGGTACTGCCTCAATTTGAAAAGGAAGAAAGTGGACCACAGAAACCCTATCTAAGCAAGAAGACCACCCAGCCACCGAAATACTTCACCGAAGGCACACTGCTGAAAGCTATGGAGACGGCAGGAAGTGCGATAGACGATGAGGACCTTCGAGAAGCACTGAAAGCCAACGGAATTGGCAGACCGTCAACGCGCGCAGCCATAATTGAAACCCTCTACAAACGGGGGTATATCCGAAAAGAGCGTAAATCGCTCCGCGCCACACCGGAGGGATGCGAGTTAATATCGCTGATTCATGAAGAATTACTGAAAAGTCCCAAGCTAACCGGTATTTGGGAAGGAAGACTACGGCAGATAGAGCGAGGCACGTATAGTGCCGAGGAATTCATCGGACAGCTGAAGACAATGATTTCTGAGATCACAAGGCAAGTAATAGCCGACACCTCCAACAGACGCATCGGAGTGATATCTACAGCGGAATCACCGAAAGGCGAAAAGAACAGACGCAAAACAAGCAAGAAGAGCGAATAGGAGGATGCAACGGATGGGAAACAACCTTGATACGAATATAATTATTCAGTATGTAATAGTAGGGGCACTAATCCTTGGCGCTATTGCATGGATAATAGTCAAAATATTCAGAAAAGATAGAAAAAGCAACTCCTGCTGCGGATGCTCATTATCCGATAAATGCAATAATAGGGGGAAACCGTAATCAAAACGTAGAGATGTAATGATTCACAGGCGGGGGCGCCTGTGCTACTATGAGGGTTGCATACCGGAAGCTTGCGAATCTTCCTTCCATCAAAATTTATGTGAAAGTACAAGCTTATTAATTAAATTTCAGGTTAGCTTATTGGTTTCCAATAGAGTTTTGACAGCTTCAAAAGTCTTCTGCGGTGCTTTTGTCCAGAAGTCTTGATATTGGCTGATGTTCTCCCCTTCTCCGGGAGTGTCGCTGACTATCCTGAGGATATTGAAAGGGACTCCTTTGAGATAACATACCTGAGCTATGGAAGCAGACTCCATGTCCACAGCCATAACAGAGGGGAAAGACTTTTTTATTTTCACAATCTCCTCATGTGTAGAGACGAAGCAATCACCGGTGCAGATAAGTCCAAAGACTGTATCGGTAGGATTGAGGAGTTCGCGAGCAAGACATATAATTTTATTATCTGCGGGAAGGAATACCGAGCAACCATCCGCACCCCCGATTTCAGTGCCCGGGCCGCACCATACATCATGGTAAGCCGCATAGTCAGCCACGAGGAGTTGACCAATACGCACACCGGCACCGGCACCACCGGCCACTCCTGTATTAACTACCAAATCCGGAGAGAAGCTATTGATAAGAATATAAGCAGAGAGGGCAGAATTGACTTTACCGATGCCACACTGAGCAACTGCGACATCGTGAGAGCCAATTTTCCCAAGATAATGGGTAAATATATCCGATTTTTCGGTTTTCAAATCGCCGAGTAGAGGAAGTAGAAGATCCAATTCCTTCTTCATGGCTACGAGAATAGCTATTTTCATAAAAAAAAATTTATAACTGCAAAAATAATAAAATAATTGCAAAAAAAGAATAAAATCAATATATTTGTGGCGATGGAAAAGAAAAAATACAATGAAAACAATAAGAATGGTTAATAGCAGTCCCTCAGAGAGACAGCTTACAGAAATTGCAGAACTTTTAGAAGAAGGTAAAATTGGTATAATACCCACAGATACACTGTATGCCATAGTATGTGACACGTTGAACAGCAAAGCAATCGAGCGACTTTGCAAAATCAAGGGGATTAATCCGGAAAAGAACAACTTATCGATACTATGTAGCGATATAAGCATGGCTGCTGAGTATGCAAAAATCGACAATAAGGCATTTAGAATTATAAAAGAAGCCACACAAGAGAATGAAGAAAAAGCATATACATACCTGCTACCCGCAACCCGCAAATTACCCAAAGCCTTCAAAGGAAGAAAGACTGTAGGTATCCGAATTCCCAACAACAACATCACATTGGCCATTGTAGAACGACTTGGCAGGCCACTATTTACCACCTCCATAGAATACGAAGACGAAGACTACGCACGCGAACCGAGCCTGATAGCAGAAACTTATGATGACAAAGTAGACTACATAGTAGAAGGAGAAGAAGGACGAACCACCACCTCCACAATCATTGACCTGAGCAACCCGTAACCCAAAATTCAATAAAGGACGACAAAATTCCACATTTTAACATTTATTGACATTAAAAATATCAATTTTAAATAAATTTTATCAATATTTGCTTTTAAAACATAGATGTTTTTGTATCATGAAAAAGAAACTTTTCCTGTGGATACTAATAATTCCACTTTTTCAGCTTCTCATCGCATGTAGCGAATCCGATTCTCCTCTTTTGGATTCTACAGTGAGCAACCAATCATCGCCAGAATTGGCAAAAGCAATCGAAATTGCAACCAAAAATGGTTGATGGCCTTGATGGACCGGGGACACGCTCCGGAAGACGAACCATCAAGAAAATCGAAGGGTTATCAAATTTTGCAACAAGATCCGGTGATGATCTTGGACTGTTTGTTATCTCATACAAAGACAACAGAGGTTTCGCAATCGTTTCTACCAAAAACTCAGAACTTCCCGTCATCGGATTTTCAAACGAAGGAAATGTATCAGCCGATGATGTATATAGCAATCCGTCCTTGGGTTTATTCTAATTTCGGGAGCATTGGAACATTAACTAAGCAATAATACTAATTATTAATATCAAATAAATATCGACAATACACACAATCAACAAACTAAATATTTTAATTATGAAAATGAGAGTCCAAAACAACATGAAGTTGTATGCCCGCATGGTCATGGCAGCATTGATGACAATCATCGTAAGTGCCTGTTCTTCCAGCGATGCACCCGAATTTACGCAGAAAGATCCCATCGTGCCTGACGTTCCCATGAAGGCATGGCTCAATACACAACAGGAAACCGGCATGAAAGTAATGCGTCAACTTTGTGTAGATTCAGAGGAAGGAAACATCGTTTACTCACCTCTTGGAATGTATATCACCCTCTCCATGACAGCTAACGCATCTCCTGAAAATTTGACAAATGAGCTACTTGGCATCATGAACTATTCTGATGTAGACCAAGTGAACACATACAACAAGGAAATACTGGAGACATTACCCTATGAGGATCCTCAGACAACGTTCCTTATGGCGAATTCGGTATGGGTTGAAGATTATCTAACCGTTAATCCCATGTTTCAACAGATGATGTCTGAATATTATAACACTGAAGTAAAACAAGAGAAATTCACCGGAGGGGATTTCCCGGGTAAAGTAAACAAATGGGTCGAAGATCATACAAATGGAATTATTCGAGAGCATTTAGATCCTACAAGTGCAATACAATATTTTTGCTTCACCAACGCCCTATATTTTAAGTCGCCATGGAGTAAACCATTCAAAAAGGAGTTGACGAAAAAGGAGACATTCCGACTTCACGATGGAACCTCGGCTTCTGTGCAAATGATGCAAGATGAGAGCAAGACAACATATTATTGGGAGTCAAACGAAACAAAAGTAATAGTACTTCCTTTTGGTAACGGCAAATTTGAAGCCACATTTATCCTTCCTCCTGAGGGTGATAATGTAAGAGACTTTATACGCAATAATTCAATCTATAGTCTGGCCGATTTGGCACATCAGAATAGTTGTGATATTCGTGTATATATACCTACTTTTGAGGTCACCACGAGTTTGAATCTTGTGAAGACATTCCGCAAGCTTGGTGCAGAATCGTTTCTACATAGCACTTCGTGGCCGAAATTGGCAAGTAATGAAGACAAAATTTGCGCTACCAGCATTTGTCAATCAGTATCATTGAAAATCGATGAAGATGGAGGAGAAGCGACAGTAGCATCAACAGTCCACGGAGGAGTTACTGCCATTGTAGCAAGTAAAGAATTCCGAGCCAATCGCCCCTTCATCTACATGATTTCCGAGAAATCTTGTAATCTGCCGCTTTTCATCGGTACATATGAAAGACCGTAATGTGAAAACAAACGAAGATGTCGATTGTTAATACTTTCGGCAGACAGAATCATCCAAGGGGATTTGTCTCGACAAATCCCCTTGTTTTTTTGGAAAGAACAGGAACCTTTCAAAAAATTAGTTTGGAATGAAGAAATAATTATTTAATTTTGCAGTCGAAGATTCGTCGGTAAAATCTGACGGACTGAAATAGCAATAAAAGAACCCAAAAATAAAGAAAAGCAATGTCAAAAGTAACAGTAGTAGGCGCCGGCAACGTAGGAGCAACGGCCGCCAACGTAATCGCACTGCGCGAAATTGCAGATGAAGTAGTAATGATTGACATCAAGGAGGGAGTGTCCGAAGGCAAAGCTATGGACATGATGCAGACAGCCAACCTTCTTGACATGAATACCCGCATCAGCGGTGTTACCAACGACTACAGCGCCACCGCCAACAGCGACGTAGTAGTCATCACTTCCGGTATTCCACGCAAGCCGGGTATGACTCGCGAAGAGCTCATCGGTGTAAACGCCGGCATCGTAAAGCAGGTAACAGAAAGCGTACTTAAGCACAGCCCTAACGCTGTCATCGTCTGCGTATCCAACCCCATGGACACAATGACATATCTGATCCACAAAATTTCCGGGCTTCCCAAGAACCGTATCATCGGTATGGGTGGTGCACTGGACTCCAGCCGTTTCAAATACTATCTGAGCAAAGCTCTGAATGCCAACCCCAACGAGGTAGAAGGTTTCGTAATCGGTGGTCATGGTGATACAACCATGATTCCGATGAAGCGTTTCGCCACACTTCGCGGCATACCCGTGACCAACTTCCTCTCCGCAGAAGAGCTTGACAAGGTAGCAGCCGACACAATGGTAGGCGGTGCAACACTGACAAAACTTCTGGGCACCTCCGCATGGTATGCACCCGGAGCAGCAACAGCAGAAGTAGTAGAAGCCATCATCCACGACCAGAAAGCCATCATTCCCTGCTCGGCACTGTTGGAAGGCGAATACGGCGAGAAAGACCTCTGCATCGGAGTACCCTGCGTACTGGGCAAAGGTGGTATTGAAAAGATCTGCGAGCTTGAGCTCACAGCAGAAGAGAAAGAACTCTTCGCCAAGAGTGCAGCTGCAGTCCACAAGACCAACGCCGCCCTCCCCTGCTAATAATTGAAGCATAACAGAACTCTTAAAAGCGCCCGCTCCCCACGGAGTCGGGCGCTTTTTACAATTAAACAGTGAAGAGAGTGAGAGAGGCAATTTTGAGGATTATGGAAAATTTATTAATTTTGCGAATGCGGATTTCGATTTGAAGTTTATTTTTGGTATTGAAATCCTTTTGGCTCTGGTCTCTTGAAGGGATATATGGATAAATTTAATTATACTAACTAATTATGAAGAAAATTTTACTTAGCTTAACTTTTGGAGGACTGACCATGTCCGCATTGGGACAATGCTGGCCCGCCCAGTATGAGGGCGTGATGCTCCAAGGATTTTTCTGGGACTCCTATAGTGGGACCAACAATTCAAAGTGGGCTACTCTGACCAATCAGAGTGATGAGCTTTCACAGTATTTCAAGGCCATATGGGTGCCTAATAGTGCCAAGGCGGCTTCAAATCCAAGTATGGGATACGACCCTGTATACTGGTTTACCAACCATAATTCATCCTTCGGAACAGAGGCTCAGCTCCGCACTATGATTAAAACCTTCAATGACAAAGGGACAGACATCATAGAGGATGTTGTGGTCAACCACCGCAGCGGGGTTTCCAACTGGACAAACTTTCCAACAGAGACCTGGAATGGCAAAACGTACAAGATGGGACCAGCCCAGATATGCAGCAACGATGAGGTAGCCTACCAGTCGGGGCAAGCCACCCCAACAGGAGCGCGAGACACCGGAGAGAACTTTGACGGATCGCGAGACTTGGACCATACCAGTTCCGTAGTTCAGGACTGTGTGAAAGACTATTGCAAATTCCTTCTGACCGATATTGGCTATGCCGGCTTCCGCTGGGACATGGTGAAGGGATTTGGAGGTCAATATGTAGAAAAATATCTTCAGAGCAGCAAACCCAAATATTCCGTTGGAGAATATTGGGACGGCAACTACGACCGAGTAGCAGCATGGATAGAGGCTACAGGGCGTCAGAGTGCCGCCTTCGACTTCCCGCTAAAATATGCAATGAACGAAGCCTTTACCTCCAACGACATGTCAAAGCTCGTATGGATGGCCAATGGCAGCACACCTCAGCCCGCGGGAATGATACACTACAACTATCCGCGCTTGGCAGTAACCTTTGTAGACAACCATGACACCTACCGCGACGGATCCAAATTCACCGGCAACGTACTTGCAGCCAACGCCTTCATACTCTGCTCACCGGGCACACCCTGCGTTTTCCTTCCCCACTGGAATCAATACAAGAGTCAGATAAAGAAGATGATAGAGGTTCGCAACGCAGTAGGTCTCCACAACGAAAGTGCCGTAAAAGTATTGCGCCACGACCGCGACTGCTATCTAGCTGAAGTGACGGGTAAGAAGGGGAAACTGGTGGTCAAAATTGGTAGTGCGCAGGTGACACCCGATGGCTACAGCAACTCCGACATCAAAGCGTTGGGCAACGGCTATTGCATATGGACCAAAGTAGGCGGTATACAGGGAGGTGGAGACGACCCCATAGTAGAAGACTATCCCAAAATGCTATACCTGATAGGCAATCAACCACAAGGAAGTTGGAACACAGCTAAAGCCGTTCCGGCCGACGAAGCCTCAAAGGGAGTATACAAATGGAATAGTGCAGAGCTCGTAGAATCCGCAGCAGGAGCGAATGCCTACTTCTCCTTTACATCAATACTTGGCAATTCAGCCTCCGATTGGACCACAGTCAACGGGTCTCACCGCTATGGTGCAACGAGTCTCGACGAACAGGTAAAAGTCAACGGCATGGCAAGCATACAACGTTTTGATGGAGGCGCCAACGCAGGAGACTGCTATGCTTGGCAGACCACACCCGGCACCTACTCCTTCATCGTAGACTTGACGAAAAACAAATTCACTCTGTCAATGCCCTCAGGAGTAGAGATGATCGAAAGCGACTCCGAACACCCCGCGATATACTATAATCTTCAGGGAGTAAGAGTAGAACATCCCGAATCCGGCATATATATCAAAGTACAAGGAGAGAAGCGCAACAAAGTAATAATACGATAAAAAATGAAGGTCATAGCCATCATTCCGGCGCGATATGCATCCACACGCTTTCCCGGCAAGCCGTTAGCCATGTTGGGAGGTAAAAGCGTAATAGAGAGGGTCTGCCGTCAGGTAGAAGCTGCCGGGATACGTCCGGTAGTAGCCACCGACGACGAACGAATATTGGAAGCTGTTAAAGTCAGTGGCTATGAAGCAGTAATGACCTCTGCGAGCCATCGCAGCGGTACCGACCGAATCCGCGAAGCCCTCGACAAGATCGAGGGTGCGGAGGGTGTCGATGTCATCATCAACGTCCAGGGCGATGAACCCTTCATTCGCCCCGAGCAGCTGACAGCACTTACCGAAACATTTGCTGATGGGAGAGTAGAGATTGCCACACTCGTAAAACGATACGACCCAAAACGAGGAATAGAAGGAGTAAAAGACCCCAACCTCGTAAAGGTAGTAACTGCCGACAACGGTGATGCGCTCTACTTCTCACGCAGTCTCATCCCCTATATGCGAGGTGTAGAAGAGGCAGAATGGGCTCAGAAACACGATTATCTGACCCATATAGGCGTATATGCCTTCCGGCCGATGACACTTCGAGCAGTAACAGCCCTGCCGGAAGGCGGATTGGAAAAGATTGAAAAATTGGAACAACTACGCTGGTTGCAAGCGGGGTATCGCATCCGCAGTGTACTGACCGAAGGAGAGACTATAGGCATCGATACGCCCGCAGACTTAGCAGCCGCTGAGTCTCGATTGAGAGATTAGATATTAAATATTAGATATTAGATATTAGATAGAAAACAATTCGATTTGTTTGAGTGTTAAAAAAATATTAAATTTGCAACGAAGTTTTTAAGGTAAAAGATAAATAAATGAAAAAGAGTGCACTCCAAAGAGTAAGGGCTGACTACCAACCCAAGCTTCCGAAAGCCCTGCAGGGGCCGGTGAAGCTCAAAATAGGAGAACCCACAGAATCGGTAGCCGATCAGGACAGAATCAAAGAGCTGTTTCCCAACACCTACGGCATGCCGGTAGTAGAATTTGAGACAGACGAAAATCCTGTACGCCTTGAAGAGCCCTTCAATGTAGGCATCATCCTGTCGGGAGGACAGGCCCCCGGAGGCCACAACGTAGTAAGCGGCATCTTCGACGGCATCAAATCGCTTAACAAAGAATGTAGACTATATGGCTTCTTGATGGGACCCTCCGGATTTATCAACCATCAATATATGGAGCTGACAGCCGGATACATCAAAGAATATCGCAACACCGGCGGTTTCGACATTATCGGCTCAGGACGTACAAAACTTGAGACTCCGGAACAATTCGATGCCGGATTGAAGATACTCAAAGAACTCAACATCAAAGCTCTCGTTATCATCGGCGGCGACGACTCCAACACGAATGCTGCAGTACTTGCCGAATACTACAAAGCCAACGGCGAGGACATTCAGGTAATTGGTGTTCCCAAGACCATCGACGGAGACTTGAAAAACGAATGGATAGAGACTTCCTTCGGTTTTGATACTGCTTGCAAGGTATACTCTGAGGTCATCGGCAACATCCAGCGTGACTGCAACTCTGCAAAAAAATACTATCACTTCATCAAACTGATGGGACGTTCAGCCTCGCACATTGCCCTTGAATGTGCTCTGGAGACTCAGCCCAACGTCTGCATCATTTCCGAGGAAGTGCAAGCCAAGCGTATGACACTCGACAACATCGTGAGCTACATATGCTACGTAGTAGCCGAGCGCGCGAAATTGGGTTGGAATTTTGGTACAGTACTCGTGCCCGAAGGACTCATCGAATTTATCCCCTCAGTAAAGAAACTTATACAGGAACTCAACGAAGTATTGGTAGAATTTGCCTCAGAACTCGAAGGTCTTGAAGAGCTCGACAAGCTTCGTGCTATTCATGCCCACCTATCTCCGGCCAATGCAGACCTTTACAAGAGTTTACCGAAAGCAATCGCTCTTCAGCTCAGCCTCGACCGCGACTCCCACGGTAATGTGCAGGTATCCCTTATCGAGACAGAGAGCCTGCTGAGCCAGATGGTAGCCAAGCGCCTCGAAGAGATGGCAGAAGAGGGACAATATAGCGGCACCTTCAACACCCAGCATCACTTCTTCGGCTACGAAGGACGCTGTGCCGACCCCACAAACTTCGATGCTGACTACACGTATGCTCTTGGATTCAATGCCGCCATGCTCATCAACTCCGGTCTCACCGGATATATGTCGAGCGTACGCAACCTTACCGACCACACAGAAAATTGGATAGCCGGTGGTATACCCATCACCATGATGATGAATATGGAGCGACGCAATGGCCAGACAAAACCTGTAATTCAGAAAGCCCTTGTCAACCTCAACGGACGTCCCTATCTGAAATTCGCCTCAATGAGAGAGACACTGGCACTGAACACCCTCTACCAATATCCCGGACCCATCCAATACTTCGGACCTGCCGAAGTTTGCGACCGTCCGTCCATGACACTGCTCCTCGAACACGGGAAAGAGATATGATAAAACTCAGAAAGATAATGATAATGGCGGCGGGTCTTTGGCTCGCCGCTGTTTGCTCTTGTAGTGAAGACAACTCAAGAAGCAAGAGTAGCGCAACGCAGAAGCAAGAACAATGCACCACCGCAGAAGCTACAGAGGAAGAAAATATAGAACCGAAATATCGACTCGAGCGCAACATGATCGTACCCCTCAGCGGTCGACCTGCAATCGTAGACTTTTATGCTGACTGGTGTCCACCATGCAGACAACTCAAGCCAATATTCCAAAAACTTAGCGTGGAATACTCCGAAAAAGTAGACTTCATCAGCATAGATGTAGACGCCCATCCGGAAATAGCCGCCAACTACGTAGGGCGAGGAATACCGACACTGGCCTATATATTACCTGACGGCAACGTAGCCGGCACCCAGGAAGGGCTACAAAGCGAAGAGGCCCTATGCGACAACATCGACAAACTAATAGAGATAGCTAAGAAATAGAATTTATAAGATTTACAGCCAAGTAGATGGTCGATTTCAATTTAACCTTTATGCGCGGTTATTATTGAGATAGTTTCTTCACTCGAAGAGGGAATAATGCGAGCATTATGACCAATGAACAGTTACTTAAAAGCTTCATATTACAAATCCGGATTAGGCAAAACCGAATCCGGATTTGTAATATGGGGAAAAATTGGTTAAATTTGTGGCCATAAATGTATCAACTAACCTGAGCATAAAAAAAGAATAAAATGACAAACGTAAAGCAAGGGGCACCCGCAGGAAGCCTCGAACTATTGAGAGACAAGGCATGGGCCCGCTGGGCAGCCCTTGGACTGCTGGCATTCGCCATGTTCTGTTCATATATCTTTATGGACATCCTCTCCCCTATCAAAGACCTGTTGCAGTCAACACGCGGCTGGGATTCCACAGCCTTCGGAACGATGCAGGGATCAGAGACATTCCTTAACGTCTTCATCTTCTTCCTGATTTTCGCAGGTATCATCCTCGACAAGATGGGAGTACGCTTCACAGCAGTACTCTCCGGAGCCGTAATGGTAGTCGGAGGTATTATCAACTGGTATGCATTGACCGACATGTTTGCAGGCTCCGGCCTCGAGGTCTGGTTTAACAACTACCTCAACTATATCCCCGTTTTCGATGAGCTCGGCATCTCCCCCTTCTACAGAGGAATGCCGGCGAGCGCCAAGCTCTCCGCAATCGGCTTTATGATTTTCGGATGCGGCGTAGAGATGGCAGGTATCACCGTCAGCCGCGGTATCGTAAAATGGTTTAAAGGTCGAGAGATGGCCATGGCCATGGGATCGGAGATGGCACTTGCCCGACTTGGAGTAGGCACCTGTATGATCTTCTCCCCACTAATTGCCAACTTCGGAGGCGACATCAACGTATCTCGCTCAGTAGCCTTCGGCGTACTGTTGCTGATGATTGCCCTGATAATGTTTGTAGTCTACTTCTTCATGGACAAGAAACTTGACGAACAGACCGGAGAGGCTGAAGAAGCCGACGAACCCTTCAAAATTTCCGACCTCGGAAAGATTCTCTCCAGCTGGGCATTCTGGTTAGTGGCACTCCTCTGCGTACTCTACTACTCCGCAATCTTCCCCTTCCAGAAATACGCAGTCAATATGCTACAATGCAACCTCACATTGCATCCTGAGAGTGTTTCCGACTTCTGGCAGAGCGACCTGGCCACTTACATTCAGTATGTTATTATGCTCATAGTGGCTATCGGAGCCTTCGGCTTCAGCTTTACCAAGGCAAAAGCTGTAAAATACACGTCCCTCACCATAGCGATTGTCGCACTCGTATGCTACTGCTATATGGGATATATGCGTCAGTCGGCTGCCGCCATCTTCGCCGTATTCCCTCTACTTGCCGTTGGCATCACACCGATTCTCGGCAACTACGTAGACTATAAAGGTAAAGCGGCTTCCATGTTAATCTTCGGAGCACTGCTACTGATAATATGCCATCTGACATTTGCCTTCGTACTTCCCCAATTTAAGGGGAATGATATGGGAGGCGTAATCTTAGCCTACGTCACCATCCTCGTACTTGGAGCCAGCTTCTCACTGGTGCCCGCATCGCTATGGCCCTCCGTGCCCAAGCTTGTAGACGCCAAGATTATCGGATCTGCTTACGCCCTCATCTTCTGGATTCAGAACATCGGCCTATGGCTCTTCCCGCTACTTATCGGTAAAGTACTCGACAAGACAAATGCCGACTTGGTGATGCAACAGCAACATGGCCTTATCAGCGCAGAAGACGCTGCTATCAGCTACAACTACACTTGGCCACTGGTAATGCTCGCCCTGCTCGGCGTATGCGCACTAATTTTAGGTATCGTACTCAAAGCCCTTGATGCCAAGAAACACCTCGGCCTTGAGCTTCCCAACATCACCGAAAACAAAGAAGAGAAAGTGATGAGCGAAGAAGCAGAGGTAGAGACCGCAGAGCTGTAAACTCAATAAAATACGAATCTCGAGCGTTATAATATGAGGGGAATGGTATAACCTTCCCCTCATAAATTACATAAGTACCTACGACCAATATTTGTGCATTTATTGATCGTAGATACTTATAATCGAGCTGTCAAATTGTCATGAAGACAAAATGACTAAAAAAATGACATAAATGAAGATGCGAAAGCTGATATTAATACTAACACTAATCCTCGGAGGTTCAATAGGGATGCGAGCAGAAACTGTGAGCCAGAAGCAAGCCTCGCAACTCGCTCAGATTTTCTTCAACGAAGCCTACGGACAAGTAATGGCACCCGTAAAAATGGTCTACAACGGCAGATACCTTACTACGGGACGACTCTTCGTACCCTTCTACGTATACAACGAACCGGCTGGAGGATTTGTAATCATATCAGCTGAAAACAAGACATTTCCAATCTTAGGATACAGTCTTGAGGAACACTTCGATGCCGATAAACTCGGAGAAAGAGCAAAAGCATTGTTGACTTCTTACGCCTTAGATATCGAGCACATACGATATGATAGCAGAACGCCCGAAGAGGCAATCAAAGCATGGCAAAATTATCCTGACTATATCATGAGAATATTGGAAGCCAAGCCGGAGATAACCGACCCTAAGATAAGCATTGAAGAAGCACAAGAAAAACTTGGATACGTAGTAGATAGTGGATTAGCCGAAGAAACAGCCTCTGATATCTACTCTCCACAGCAATGGGAAGAGCTTATCAACGAAGAATTAGAAAGAAATAAGAGCGTAGCACTCGGCATAATCACCAATGGCAACGTATATCCGGCAGTCATTCATGGCAAGCGTGGCGATTACTATCGAATGGAGCTCGATGGGCGCAACAAATGGTTGATGCGACTACTGCCAAGCGAGCTCCTCAGTGGGCTGCAGATTGCCGACTTTACCTACCCCAAACCTCAGCCGATGCCGGCACTTCCGGATACTACATACAGATTCTACGACGACTTCCGCCGAGAAGTTGCAGAAACTGAGAGCGCGGTGGAACCATACAGAATAGATAGCTTACTACCGAAAGATGTAAAAGTAGAAGGAATTGGTGGATCACACTATGCCATCACCCTACCGGAAGATGTCCGGATGGTCACCATCTACAACCTTGCAGGAGCCATCAGCAACATACGCACATACAAAAACACACCAACCGCCTTTGTAGACCTCAGCGGAGAGCCGAACGGCTTCTACTTTGCACTACTCGTAGGAGAGAGCGGAAAGACTTATGGAGCTAAATTAGCTAAATAAAGGAATTAGACATAGAATGAACAACCTACTGAAATCTAAAATAGCAGCCGGGATATTACTGATATTGGTAATTGCTGCAATCTGTCTTACATTTAGTATGCGCCAGGCATGGTGGTGTTTCATAGATATTTTCTTTGCCTTCATGATGGCATTTTGCCATCTGCTATCATTGACAATGCAACGGATGAGTCCGATAGCTTGTGTAAAATTAGACAAAGGAGCACTGGTATTTGGCATACTTGCAGTACTATCCTTTATAGGGGAATATATAACCATGCAGATAGTATTCAACTGAAAGTCAATAGAGATAGACTAGCCAGAAAAAGAATGGGTTAAAAAAAAAGAGAAAAAAACATCATAAAATTTGCACAGAAACAAAAAAGGTATTAACTTTGCAGAGCAAAACCGAAAACAGGTTAGCAAAATAAGGTTCCATGTCCGAGTGGTTAGGTAACGGTCTGCAAAACCGTCCACACCAGTTCGAATCTGGTTGGAACCTCCCTAAAAGGCGCATCAACAATGCGCCTTTTTCATTTGGATGAATAATAAAAGCTCGCCATTGCGAGCTTTTATTATTCATAGCCGAATTATTATTTATAGCGGGAATTATTATTTATAGCGAGAATATATCTCAGCTCCCTTACGTCGAGCTTTTTTCTCATCTTGTGGGTTATTAGTGTCAATCCCGAGCATCTTCAGATCCGGAACTACAACCTTTGTACCTGGACGAATCTTATTAGGATGACCGAGTTTTGAAGCATTCTCCTCATAGATATATGGCCAAAACTCATAATTACCATAATGCTCTTGGGCAATTGTAGTGAGATAACGAGTAGTGGTCACCACATCATAAATCGGCTCATTTTTCTCAACTTCCACCTCCTCCCGGTCAGATGGGTGAGTCGGCACAACCTCATCAGCCTCTATATTATTTAAGGTATCACCTTCAATATTCGAAGATATCTTAGGAGAATCAACAACCTGAGTTGTAGCAATAGAGTCTCGATGGGTAATTATATCCATAGTATGATGGATATACCAATATCCGATGCAACAACAAATAAAGATCAGAAGCAGAGCTGAGGAGAAACCTATGAGGAACCCTCGTCCAAAAGAGCGTCTTGAACTGGGGGCATGACAGACTCTGGATAAATCCGCAGATGAGACGGCAGACATATCCGCAGAAGAATCCACAGAAATATCACTCACAGTTTCAATATTATAAAACATAGAATCCTCAGATTGCAAAGGTAAGTTTGACTCGTCTGACTGGTATGTTTCGTCTGACTGGTCCAACCGGTCTGACCGGTCTAACCGGTCTGACCGGTATGTTTCGTCTGACTGGTCCAACCGGTCTGACCGATCTGACCGGTCTGACCGGTTTGACTGGTTTGACTCGTCTGACCGGTCTGACCGGTCTGACCGGTTTGACTCGTCTAACTCGTCTGAATCGTCTGACTTGGCGACACTTTCTAACTCTTCCTCTGATATTAAATCGCTGAGTTCTACTGTCTCAAACATAGCGAAAGGAGAATTTACCTTTGCTGCAAGCTCCTTGGAAGGTATAAAATTTAGTTTATCGTGAGCCGGGATAACATACTCCTCTCCTGTAGAAACATTGACACTCTTCCGCTCCTCAACACGAACAAGCTTAAAGGTACCAAAACCCTTTACTTTTACTGCCTCTCCCTTATATAAAGAGTCGGCAATCGTAGTGAAAAGTATTCGAAGAAAATCTTCACAAAACTTCTTGCTCTTACCCGTAGATTGGGCAAGGAGTGCGGCAAGTCGAGGCAATGTTATCTTTGAATCCATATTAAAAGTCTATTTCAAAAAATTTCGACCTTAAGTAGCTGTTCAATTTTAATTCAAACTTTCTGCTTGTTCTTTTTGGACATTTTCTCCCCTCTCATCAGACATAATGCCCGCATCAGTCATAATGCCCGCATTATACCTTCTTCGAGTGACGAAACTGTCACAAAAACAACCGCGCATAAAGTTTAAATCTAAATCGACCATCTACTTAAGAGTCCATCTCGTAAAAAAATTCAACCATAGGGTCGCAGAGTTGAGCCGATATTAGTCCGAAACACCATCAGAGAGTTTAGCCTTAAGGACAGCTGAAGGCTTAAAACCGACAACGAGTTTTGGAGGCACGAGGAGTCTTTTACCCGAAGAGGGATGCACAGATATACGCTCCAATCTCTTTTTGGTTTCGAAATTTCCAAAAGATGGAATTGCGACTACATCCGAGTCGAGCAAAATGTTACCCATTAAAGTAGAGAAGTCAGCGAGCAAATCCGCTACTTCCTGTTGAGAACATTCTAACTTATCAGCGATTGAGTCAATCAGAGTCTTGTTGTCCATAAGCGGAAGAATAGATACCAAAAACAAAGGTACAAAAAAATCAGAAAAAAATCATTACTTTTGCAACAAACCAGAGAAATCATTTCAAAATAGTAGAAAAGACTATGAAAAGACTTATTTTCATTATTGCCATGATACTCATGGCAATTTCAGCAAAATCGCAGATATTCTACCGTATTACTGACCCCGGTAGTGGAAACATATCCTATATCTTCGGCACACATCACCTAGCGCCCCTGAGTACCCTCGACTCCATACCGGAAATATCGAAAGCCTTAGAAGGAGCTGAAACGGTAGTTGGAGAAGTAGACATGAGCGGAGGAATGATGCAGATGGCCTTTGCGATGCAGAAATATGTAGCCGCTCCGGCCGACAGCACCTTAAAAGAGCTCATACCGGCTGAAAAATTTGGACCTGCATCGCAAAGATTCAGCGAACTGACAAGAGGGATGACATTAGATATATTATCGCCCATGAAGCCGATGGTAGCCGAAGCCTTTCTGACGATGACACTAATGAAACAGAAGATGCCCGAATACAAAGAGGATGAACAACTCGACAGCTACTTTCAGGAACAAGCACGCACCTTTGGCAAAGACGTGATAGCACTTGAAACAATTGATGAGCAAGCACAATATTTATACAACACGATGCCCCTAGAAAATCAAGCCCGACAACTATTAGAAACACTCGAAAATCCGGAAGAAAATTTCACACAGATAGAGATAATCAATGAAGCATACAAGCGACATGATTTGCAGACGCTCTTAAAACTAACGATGGAGAACGAAGGGGACGAAAACTCACAACAATTCTTAGAGGTATTGCTAAACAAACGCAACGCCAACTGGCTTTCGAAACTCCCCATGATACTAAAGAGCGGTCCAACCTTCATAGCCGTAGGAGCCATGCACCTACCCGGTGACAAAGGACTGATAGAAGGACTTCGTCAATCCGGCTTCCTGGTCGAAGCCATAAAGTAGAGATTAGAGATTAGAGTTTAAGTAGATGGTCGATTTAAATTTAAACTTTATGCGCGGTTATTTTTGTGACAGTTTCTTCACTCGAAGAAGGAATAATGCGGGCATTATGACCTATGAGATGGGAGAAAATGGCCAAAAAGAACAAGCAGAAAGTTTGAATTTAAATTGAACAGCTACTTATAGGTCTTGATTTAATGATTGGCAATAGGTAGAAATATATTCTGCAAATAGAGAGAAAAAGAGAATTTATTATAAACTTCTAGATTAATTCAGCGTAATTTTCTCTTTTTGCATAAAATATGCAAAAAATTTTCTAATATTTTTTGCATATATGGAGAACTTAGTCTATTTTTGCAGTACGAAACAAATATAACTAACTAAATAGAATATCATGG
Source organism: Muribaculaceae bacterium (assembly GCA_023667015.1). Classification (GTDB taxonomy): domain Bacteria; phylum Bacteroidota; class Bacteroidia; order Bacteroidales; family Muribaculaceae; genus Lepagella. Next base: position 44,717 of record JAMPAX010000008.1, read on the forward strand.
AAATTCCATTTGCAGAATCTTGGAAGATCAAGATGGTAGAACCCATCAAGAAATCCACACGCGAAGAGCGCGAAAAATGGCTTGAGGCCGTAGACTGGAACGTCTTCATGCTTCCCTCCGACCAGGTATATATTGACTGTCTTACCGACTCCGGCACAGGCGCGATGAGCGACCGTCAGTGGGCAGCCATGATGACCGGCGATGAGAGCTACGCCGGGGCCCGCAGCTTTTTCGAGCTCAAAGATACAATCACCCGCATCACAGGCTTCAACTACGTACTTCCCACACACCAGGGACGTGCTGCAGAGAACGTACTTTTCTCCCACTTGGTAAAACCCGGAGACATCGTACCCGGCAACTCTCACTTCGACACCACTAAGGGACACATCGAGAGCCGCAAAGCCTTCGCAGTAGACTGCACAGTAGACGAAGCTAAGAACACACAGCTTGAGGTTCCCTTCAAGGGCAACGTAGACCTCAACAAGCTTGAGGAAGTACTGAAGAAAGATGGCGACAAGATTAAATTTATCATCATCACCATCACCAACAACACAGCCGGTGGACAGCCCGTAAGCATGGAGAATCTCCGTGGCGTACGTCGTTTGGCCGACAAATATGGCAAGCTCGTATCATTCGACTCTGCACGTTTTGCAGAGAACGCATACTTCATCAAGATGCGTGAAGAAGGATATGCCAACAAGACAATCAAAGAGATCTGCAAAGAGATGTTCTCCTACGCCGACATGATGACCATGTCTTCCAAGAAAGACGGTCTGGTAAACATGGGTGGTTTCATCGCTACAAACAGCGAAGAGATCTACGAAGGTTGCAAGCTCTTCCTGATTCCCTTCGAAGGCTTCCTGACATATGGTGGTATGAACGGTCGTGACATGGCTGCTCTTGCAGTAGGACTTGATGAGAACACTGAGTTTGAAATGCTGGAGACACGTATCAAGCAGGTAGAATACCTCGCCAAGAAGCTCGACGAGTATGGCATACCCTACCAGCGCCCCGTTGGTGGCCACGCCCTCTTCATCGACGCAGACAAAGTGCTCGATCAGGTTCCCATCGAAGAATTCCCCGCACAGCGTCTGACAGTAGAGCTCTATTTGGAGGCCGGCGTACGTGGATGTGAGATCGGCTATCTGCTTGCCGACCGTGATCCCGTGACACGTGAAAACCGTTTCAACGGCAACGACTTCCTCCGTCTGTGCATCTGCCGTCGCACATACACCAACAACCATATGGACGTCATCGCAGCAGCACTGAAGAACGTATACGATCGTCGCCATGAAATCAAGCGCGGTGTATCCATCAAGTGGGAAGCTCCCTTGATGCGTCACTTCACAGTAAAGCTCAACAAGCTCTAATCAGCTCAAACATAAAAGGCGTTAAGCGCTGAGCCCAACGAAAAAAGCTCCCCACGTGGGGAGCTTTTTTTATGCCAATCTCACAGAGGCTATCTCATAGAATCTTCCGCGAATCTAATAGAGGCTTCCACGAATCTTAATGAGGCATCTGCGAAGGTGCGGTGGATGGGCCGGAAGGTCCATCAGAATTGCGATTAGAAGCGTTCGAGCTACGGTCAATAGCGCCCGGATTCTGTGGCGTACCCTCCCCGGCGAAGAAAGGATAAGGAATACCATAGATACCATCGAGGCACTTTCCCGGTGAGAGATAGCCATCGATGAGGGTATCGCGACCGGTAGGATTCTCGAATGTATAGAGATTAAACCGATAAAGCATTACAGCGATATGCTCGAAAACCGAAGCCTGGATAGCCTCGTAAGGGAGCCAAGAAGAAGTATTAGTGAAACAATAGATTTGCAGAGGAATTCCTGTAGGAGTCTGTCCGAGAGTAGTGACGAAACATGTATTATCATCGCCACGTGCAATCTGGGGATGACTATTCAGATAGAGAGTAAGATATGCACGGAACACACCCAGGTTAGACTCGATACTGCCATCGGCAAGACCATCGGGATTATTAGAATCGCAAACCTTGCCCGCAGCTCTCTGAGCGCGCTTAGCAGCAATCCACTCCTTAAGAAGCGGCAACTTCGCATACTCATCAAGCATAGCATCATCCGTAGGAAGAACACTATCAGCGTCTATCATATAAGAACGCTGAATACGACGGGTGTTGCTCAGTTGCATATTCCTATAATTCGTAAAACTACCGCTGATCAGACTATAAGGAGGGAGAGTAGTAATAGTCTTGTCCCAGTTCTGAACCTTGACAGAAGTCAGAGTCACCTCCAATACGGTACCATTGGCATCAGTGCCACTCACCTTTATCCAATCTCCCACATGCAGAGAATCATTTTCCGAGAGTTGCACACCGGCCACAACGCCTAAGATATTATCCTTAAACACCAACATCAATACAGCCGAGAAAGCGCCTAGACCCGCAAGCAAAGATGTTGGAGACTTATCGCAAAGAATGCCGACACAAAAGATTACAGCGATAATCCAAAGAATACCCTTGATCAGCTGAACAAGCCCCTTAAGAGGTAACTTACGCTTATTTTCACGTTCATCAATATGTTCCCACAACGAATCAGCGATCTTACAGAGTGAAAGAGACACTACAAAAGTAATATACACCCAGCAGAAGCGAGAAAGCCAAGCAGAGAGACTCTGCTGGGACGTAAAAGTGAATTGTATTAGAATAAGGAAAATCAGAGGAGGAATAATTCGACTTGCACGCACAAAGAAATGATGCTCGCGCAGGCGACGATAGAGGTCAGTGTCAAACTTTTTACCGATAGCGCGAGTAATCCAGACCACAAAAAGTTGGAGTACCCAGCCTATAACAAACGACAGTGCGAAAACCAAAATAGCGTATAGCCATAGGAATAGAGTGGAATTATGTCCAAGACCAAAGAAATCGAGAATCCAATGGTCGATCTTCATAATGACACGTGCGATAGCATAATAATTCTCCTCCGTTTGGGAGTCGATGACAGCTCTTGTAGCCTGATGGGCTACGTGAGTAGCAAAAAGAGGAATCATATCAACAGGAAACATAGTGCAAAGAATATATAGTGTAATCATCGGAAGAGAAACCCACCGACAATATATATACAATAAAGAAAGAGGATTTGTTTTAGCTGACAGTCCGAAGAAAGAGAGAATCAGTTCTTACGTTCTGCGAGTAGAGAATCTATTTCCGTTAATATCGGTTTCATCCCATCATTTTGGATAATGTATAATGGTATTGGGAGTTTTCGGAGTTCCCGTTGCTCACTTCTCTGAGCCTCAATTCGCCTGCGGATATCATCGGAATCAGCCTCAGGATTGCGGGCGAGAGCTCTCGATAGTCTTAAATCCTCAGGTGCGTCTACAAGCCATACCTCTCTACATATATCAGTAAGATGGCTTTCGCACAGAATAGCAGACTCCACAAAAATATTCAGTGAAGATTCCAGACCCCAATTAACGATATCATCCTTGACAGCCTTATGAACGAGTGCATTTAGCCATAGGCGTTCCTCCTCAGTGGCAAAGACTATACGAGCTAATGCACGCCTATTGATAGATCGCAAATTAGGGTCGACCACATCTCGTCCAAATCTATTGAAAAGGGAATCGAGAATTTCTCGGTCGGTGTCCATAAGCGACTTGGCGCGAGAATCGCAGTCATACACACCAAAACCCTTAAGGCGTAGAATACGGCTCACCAAACTTTTACCGGCGCCAATGCCACCGGTAATTCCAATAAATTGCCTACAATTCTCATTATCCATTATCAATCCTTAACAACGGTGTATTCCACACTTTGATCTATTAGTTCAGAATTGAAGACATATTGGGGATGACGCTCCACTCTCAGAGGAATTTTAGAACCCTGTGCTCGCGCGATATCATTAAAGTCAGCAGTGACAACAATACCATGGTCCGTATCGCCAAACCGGCTCATTGGTACATAATAGGCTACTCTTGCCTTTTGCGGGAACAATAGCAATTCGCTACCTTCCGGGACATTAACAACATTAATGACCACCTGCGACTGCTTACGTACGAGTGGCTCAACAGGAATATCAACAGACACCAAATCGGGGACACATCTTACACCATGAATATGCTCTATCCTTGTAGACACCGAAATTGGCTCGGAAAGATTCCTTCGGATAATTTTTTCGGTAAAAACCTTAGAGACAGTGTCCGGGAAATTTGCTGCCGTGTACACAACGACTGTAGGGGGGGCAGATTTAGGAGCCTGAGCTATTGTGTATCCGCTGGCAGCAGTGCAATCATACGAGACCTCCACCGGAACACGCCGACCTTTAGCAGTAGTATAAATTAGAGAAAGAGAATCTATAGAAGAAGAAGCGATTACCGCATTCGGTCCAAAAAGAGCCTTCAGAGCCGCTTGAAAATTGCTACGGGACACCTTAAAAATGCCATCCTCAGCAAAATCGCGAAAGTTAAGGTTGACAACAGGATGCTTAAAAACGCCTACACGCATCAACGATGTACCCTTATCCTGTACGGAGACATGGATTGCAGTTGGCGGAACAGTAATAAACGTCACAGAATCAGGAGCATTGGAGATATTAAGGTGCACTTCAATACTCTCCTGGAAACTATCATTCAAGGCCATGACACACCAGAAGAGGAACGCCAAAACGACAAAACCGAAGAACGCCGTTGAATTTCTAAACCAACGGCTGTTCCTCAGTTTCGAATATCCTGAGCGGAAACGCTCCTTAGAGAACTTCACACTTTACTCCTTTTCAGCTTTCTGAGAAGACTCCTCCTTCTTAGACTCCTTGGAATCAGACTTTTTAGAAGAAGCTGCCGCTTCAATAGCAGGATAGATACTATCGCGACTAACAGTAATAGAAACATTAGGAGCCACCTCTACATGAACCAGAGAGTCGCGGATTTCTCGGATTTTACCATGAATACCACCGGCAGTAACGATTTTATCACCCTTCTTGAGAGCTTCACGGGCCTGCTTAAGTTCCTTCTGCTTCTTATTCTGCGGACGAATCATAAAGAAATAGAAGATGACAATCATGGCAACAATCATGAAGATGCCTGAGAAGCCACTGCCATTACCGGGAACGGCCTCGAGGAGTATTGCATTAAGAATTGAAATCATTGTAATAATTAAATATTAAGAGTTAAAGAAATAAGAACTGAATAGCTGTTCAATTTTAATTCAAACTTTCTGCTTGCTCTTTTGGGACATTTTCTCCTCTCCCATCGGTCATAATGTTCGCATTAGTCTTTCTTCGAGTGAAGAAACTGTCACCAAAATAACCGCGCTTAAAGTTTAAATTTAAATCAACCATCTACTTAAAATTTACTGTTTAAAAAGTTTTCCATCTGCTATCAACTTATCTACAACATCCCCAAGAAGGCCATTGACAAATCTGCCACTTTTAGGGGAAGAGTAGGACTTAGCAATTTCGATATACTCATTGAAAGAGACAGTCAGAGGAATCGATGGAAAATTTAGAATCTCAGCGAGAGCGGTCATAATAATTACGACATCCATAAATGCCAAGCGCTCATACTCCCATTGATTACGATCGATTACAGAATCGATCATACCACGATAAGACTCCTTACGGTTGATAACCGCAGAGAAAAGATCGTATCCGAATTTCTCATCCTCCTCATCCTTATACATAGGGAAGAGAGGCTCCGCCTCACCATCCATAAATCTGCGAACAGTCTTGATTACGAAAGCACCAATAGAATCAAGATCATCATTCCAGAAGACGGACTTATCCTCAAGTGCTTCCAGCAAATCAGGATTTTGGAGTATTATATACTTATAAATATTTCTCCAGAAAGTACAATCCTCGATGAAATTGGTAGCCGGAAATTCCATATAATCGCGATAAATATCGCTATCCATAATATTCTTCAGCAACGAGCGAAGCAGAATTTCATCATCACTCCAAGAGACCTTATATTCTTCGACTCCCTTTCGAAGTTCCGGATTTTCTCTGAGGGCGCGAACAAACTCATTGTCAACAAAACGCATATTGGGATTTATATCCTCATCGGTTTTGATATACTTCAAACGGGCATCATCAAGCTGACGTTCACGAAGGAAAGTCAGCTCAATGGGAAGTTGAAGAAGCGAGAAATAGAGCTTACGGGAAAGGCCCATACTCTTTTCGAGTTCCTTAAGGGCATCCGGCAGATGGTCGGCTGAAGCAAAGAACGACTTAAAAGTCTCAGCAATCATACCCTTCATACGATCCATTCCTCGGGAAGTAAAATTCTCGCGTCGGGAACACACAGCGTTATATTCCGAATTATTAGCTACAAAAAGCTCAAAAACCTTTGGCCAGATATTATCCTCCTCAGAGGGAACACCGATTCCGGACTTCAGGAACTTCTTATAAAGGCCACTATCCTTTAAAGACTCAGCCACGGAATCTACTATAGCATTAAGGGGGAAAGGTTCCGACTCGTATTTTCTTACGAGCGCCTTTATCCTATCATCAGCAAGGATACGCTGAATGAAACGAGTGTCATACAAAGGGCGTATGCCATCGCGGCGATAGATTCTCTCAGCCACCTTGGCGAGCATCAGGAGAGTATCGAGATACAGGCTGTAAGCGAAACGCTTCTCCTTCGTTGGAGCTGAGGGTTGAGACTCCACGGAGAAAGGCTTCTCCACAAGGAGATAAGAATACAGAAGCTGTACTACCTTAATTCTAATCAGTGCTCGGTTTATCATAACTCTTTATGAAAGTAAAAACGGAGTACAAAATTAAAAAATTTTATCAACGTTTGCAAATAATTTCAATATTCGGCAAAACCGAATAAAGAAATTAGGGATTTAGAATCAGGAATTGACTATCAACTATTGACTATCAACTATCGAGTCTATGCCAGAGACATACCGTCGGAAAGGCGTTGACGTACTGTCTCGTAGATCATTACTCCGGCAGCCACAGACACATTCAACGAACCTATATTGCCCATAATAGGGATAGCACCGAGAGAATCGCACAGCTCAATAATCTCCTCAGAAATGCCGATATCCTCAGACCCCATGACTATCGCTATCGGTGAGGTATAATCAATCTCAGTATATGCCACAGCCCCCTTTTCGGAAGCACCGATAATCTTATATCCTGACTCCTTTAGATATCGGATTGAATCCACCAGAGACGCTGAGCGACATACAGGGACATGGAAAAGAGCCCCGGCAGAAGCCTTCACAGCCTCCGGAGTGACCGAAACGCTTCCACGTTCAGGGATAATAATAGCATCAACACCGGCACATTCCGCGGTCCTGGCAATTGCACCAAAATTGCGTGTATCAGTAATACCGTCAAGAATCAACAAGAAAGGAACCATACCCTCCTCATAAAGATAGGGGACGATATTCTCAATACGCTGATATTCTACCGGCGACATAAGAGCGATTGCTCCTTGATGGTTCTTCATAGTAATCCTGTTGAGCTTCTCTACGGGCACTCTCTGGGCCACCACACCATACTCACGAATCTTCGCCATGAGTTCCTTAGCAAGCTCTCCTCCCATTTCCTTTCGAAGGAACACCTTGTCGATATTTTTGCCAGCTTCAATAGCCTCAATAACAGCTCTTATCCCGAAAACAAAATCTTGCTTCTCGCGAGGTTCCCGTCTGAAGCGATTGCCACGAGGCGAATGCCATTCCGGCTTACTATTTCTATAGTCTTTTCTATCCATATGCATATATAAGTATTTAGTATTAGTTATGAGTTATGAAGTACGTATTGTCTACATATAAGGGATCTTATAAGATCCTATCTCATAATTATAAAATATTTAACAGGGACTTTGCGGCCTGAATGGCTGCGTCGCTCAGAGTCTCGCCACTCAGCATCCCTGCAATCTCGAGAACCCTTTGGTCTGCCGAAAGTTCAGTCATTCCCGATACTGTTCGGTCTGTCTGGTCTTGCTTAAATACCTTAAAATGACGAGAACCTTTAGAAGCTACTTGTGGCAGATGAGTAATAGTGATTATCTGGGAATTCATACCCATATTCTGCATCATAGAACCCATCTTGTCAGCAATTTCACCGCTGACACCGGTATCTATTTCATCGAAAATCACCGTTGGCATATTCATCTTCTCAGAGAGTATAGCCTTCAGAGAGAGCATCAGTCGGGACATTTCACCGCCGGATGCCACCTTAGCCATCGGTTGCAGTGGCATATTCTTATTAAAAGAAGTAAGAAAAGAAACCTCATCAGCACCACTACGCGAGAACCTTCCTCGATTGATTTGAACTTTAAAATCAAGATTGGGCATACCTAAGGGTCTTGCCGCCTCCAGGAGAAGTGACTCCAGCTTCAAAGCAGCCTCACCACGGATCTTCGACAACCTCTCCCCTTTTTCCTTTAGACATCGGGCAGAATCCTTAGCAAGGGATTCCAATTCTGCAAGAATATCGGATTCACCGTGAAGTTTAGACAATTTATCTTTTACCTCATCACGAAAATCGCTCAGGTCTGTCTCTTCGCCAATATGGAACTTCCTTCTGGCAGCATATAAAGCCTGCATTCTTGCGGCAACACGCGCCAACTCACCAGGATCATCGTCCACTTCGGATGCATACCCGGAGAGCGTTTCCGAAATATCCTTCAGTTCGATATATACTTGGCGCAATCGCTCGTCGATGGTAAAATTCTCAAGAGAGTCTTCATCATCGGTAGGGAGAGAATGTTCAAAAAGAGACATATCCACGCGCGAGACCAGGTCCAAAGCAGAAGACACCGCAGTAAGGGCAGCATTATCACCATCAGAAAGTAACTCCGCGGCATTACCAAGAGAAGAACTAATCTCACCGGCATCGGAAAGAATATCGAATCTTCGCTCCACGTCGACGAGCTCGCCGGGCTTAGGATTAAGTCTGGAGAGTTCCTCAGCTTGAAACTCTAACATTGCGCGATTAGTCCGATTGCGTTCATTCTCCTCCTTGACCTCCTTAATCCTCCGTCTCAGCGACACATAATTCTTGTACTCCTCACGATAATCCTCCAGCAGAGAAGTATTGTCTGCAATAACATCTAATACAGACAACTGATGATCCGGAGAGGAAAGCAGTCGATTCGAATGTTGGGAATGAATATCGAGCAGACGCCTTGTAATTTCAGATAAATCACTGATCTTCACCGGGGAATCATTAAGAAAAGCGCGACTTCGACCATTAGCATTAAGCTCACGCCTGACAATAATAGAATCCGAATCTGACCAATCCGGGTCTAATGCTGCCACAAGCTCTGAGACCTGCGGAGACAACATAGAGAATTCAGCCTCCACCGACATCTTAGTACTTGAATCGGAGACCACAGCAGAATCAGCCCTATCGCCGAGAAGAAGACCGAGAGCACCAAGCATGATAGACTTGCCGGCACCTGTTTCTCCCGTAATAATTGTCAATCCCTCCGCAAGTCTAATTTCCAGAGAATTAATCAGAGCATAGTTTCGTATGGAAAGACGAGTAAGCATAATCAGTTGTTATCTTCAGCGCCCTTTTTGATTTTTTCAAGGCGTTCGGTTTCAGTAGGGAAGAGAGGTTGCAAGATTTTGTAGGCCTCCTCGCGCTCGGTAGACGGAGCCTTCGAATAGAGGTTGACGAGTTCATCAAGCTTCGCATCGCGAAAAATTGAGAGGCCTACCGACATCGGGTTGACATCATAGACCTTCTTAAGGATTGGAAGAGTTGAAGTAATGACGGCTCTACCCTTATCCGGGCTTGTGACCATTTCATCGAGACCCTTACGATGATAATCATATAGCAACTCTCTGAGTCCGGAAGTGGCAGGATCTGTAAAAGCTGAGAGGACTGCATTTCTGTTTTTAGTATCCTCAAAAGCACGCCAGCCTACCTCACCGCTACTCTGAGCCTGCTGAACTATGGAAGCAATACGATCCCAGTATGGCTGCCCTCCGAGAGGCGAGAAACTGTCGGAATCAATAGCGAGGAAAAGATAAGCATAATAATTCAGAATAGCAGTCAGATTATTCTCTATCGTTGACTCATTAAAGATTAGGGGGTCTCCCTCCTTATATTCAAAATCAACCTTATTATCCTTGAAATTGAAAAGAGTCGTAGTATAGGAAGAATTGTAAACAGGTCGCGAGAGTTGTACCTGCAGTTCACCCTTAATTCTGTCATCAGCATATTCAGAGACAGTCAAGAAAAAGCGGCATTCAATTCTTTCCACATTGCTATAAGTAGCATTCGAGAACTTCGTCTCATTAAGGTAGTCAGAGATTGAAGCCTGCAAAGTCTCGAATACACTTTTGTTTGTACCCTCAATTTTAGAGGAATTGACCTCGACGGTGCATCGCAACTCCTGGGCAGAAGCCGACAAAAAGCTAAGAAAAGCGATAAAAGATATTAAAATATATTTAAGATTCACGATAATCAAATAGATAATAATTACAATTTATATAACGCGAATCATACCTAAAAGATTATGTCTGCAAAGACTATATCGGCGACAAGTAAGTTGCTGTTCAATTTAAATTCAAAATTTCTGCTTGCTTTTTTGGACATTTTCTCCCCTCTCATCAGTCATAATACCTGCATTATTTCTTCTTCGAGTGAAGAAACTGTCACAAAAATAACCGCGCATATATTTTAAATTTAAATCGACCATCTACTTATTCAACAGCTCGAATTCAGCGACTCAACAATTGTATCAACAATATCAGTAGCCACCTCCATCTTGGACTTCATTGGGAAATCACGGTTTGGATGGTTGGCTGAAATAATTGTAATCTTATTAGTATCTACGCCAAAGCCGGCACCCTTAGTTCTTAAAGAATTTAAGACAATTAGGTCAAGATTCTTCTTTGTAAGCTTAGTCCGGGCATTCTCAATCTCATTGTCGGTTTCAAGAGCGAATCCAACCAAGAAACGCTTCCTGCCACCTTCATCCTTGACAGCGCCGAGACTTGCCGCAATATCCGGATTACGGACAAGATGGATATCGAGAGTTTCCGCACCTCCCCTTTTGATTTTGGAAAGAGCAATATTTTCCGGAGCATAATCAGCAACGGCGGCTGCTAATATAGCAATGTCAGAATTTGCAAACTCATGAGTCATCGCTTCGTACATCTCACGAGCAGAGCGCACATTAATACGCTTAACTTCGGCAGGGAGGAACAAGCTGTCGCTGACCGGTCCTGCCACGACAATAGTCTCAGCACCCCGCGACACACACTCCTGAGCCAAAGCAAAGCCCATCTTCCCCGAAGAATAATTACCAATAAATCTCACCGGATCGATATTTTCATATGTTGGTCCTGCAGAAATGAGCACCCTTTTTCCTGCAAGATCCTGCCTTCTCCGAAAGAAATCAGCAGCAGCCTTAGCGATAGTTTCAGGCTCAGCCATACGTCCCTTACCGGAGAGGTGGGAAGCAAGCTCACCCGACTCCGGCTCTATAATGATAACCCCATCACGTCGAAGAGTCTCCACATTCCGCTGAGTAGAGGGATGTGCCCACATATCCAAATCCATAGCCGGAGCCACCATCACCTGTTCTTTGGCAGAGAGATAGGTTGTGATAAGCATATTATCGGCAACGCCATTTGCCATCTTAGCGATCGAAGAAGCAGTAGCCGGGGCAACGACCATTAGGTCTGCCCACATACCAAGATCCACATGAGAATGCCATTCACCAGTATTCGCGGCAAAAAACTCAGAGACGACCGGCTTGCCGCTAAGAGCAGCCAATGTAGCCGGAGTAATAAACTCCTTACCATTGGGGGTGATGACTACCTGAACTTCAGCGCCGGCCTTAATAAAAAGTCTCAGCAAATACGCGCTTTTATACGCAGCAATACCACCGGAAATCCCCAGTACGATATGCTTACCCTTCAGAGATTCAAGCATTTTGATTAAGATATTGAAAATGAAGCTTCATCAGCTCATCCTTCGTATTTTTTGCAAAAGTACCCTGAAGCATCCAGTTATAGAAGCTCGGCTCCTTACGGAACACATCGAAGACCTTGGATCCCTTATGCTTGCCAAAATTGAATACAGGCTCGCCATAATCATTGAGGATGATTCTACCTGCGAGGTCAACGTTCTTGTTGATTCTTGAAAAATTAGCAAGAGACTCAACATCTGTATCCAAGTCGGGATATTTATCAAGCTGACCGATAAGGACATCAAGAGTAGCCTGCGTATCAGCCATTGAAGTATGAGCATTTTCCAAATCCTTACCACAATAGAACTTCAAAGCACCGGAGAGGGTACGAGGCTCCTTCTTGTAGAAAATATTCTGAACATCGACAAGATTCCTACCGGAGAGTTGGAAAGGCAATCCTGCACGTGCAAACTCTTCAATAAGAAGAGGGAGGTCGAACTTATTAGAATTATAACCGGCAATGTCAGAATTCTCAAAAAGCTCAAGAAGAGATTTAGAAATTTCCCTGAAAGTAGGACAATCCTTCACATCTTCATCGAAAATTTTATGTACGGCTGAAGCCTCCGCCGGAATATGCATTTCCGGGTTGATTCTCCTTGTTTTGCAAAGATTTTCTTGTCCATCGGGAAAAACTTTTATAATAGAGATCTCCACAATTCGATCCTTTGAGATATCGATTCCGGTAGTCTCCAGGTCAAAGAAAATCAATGGTCGTTTAAGACTCAATGAACGTCCCATAAATACGGATTATGTATTAGTTAAGTTGATGGTCGATTTAAATTTAAACTTTATGCGCGGTTATTTTTGTGACAGTTTCTTCACTCGAAGAAGGGATAATGCAAGCATTATGACTGATGAGAGGGCAGAAAATGTCCCAAAAGAACTGCAGGAAGTTTGATTTAAAATTGAACAGCTACTTATTAGTTATGAAGTTATAGTTCTTTTGGAAAGATTATTCAAAGACCTGCATTGGCATCTGAAGCATTACTATATACTCCCCCTCTTCCTGCTTAGCGGGAAGGAACAGACCGGGACGTGCGGGGTCTGAGAGTTCAATCTTAACCATATCACCCTTAAGGTTGGAGAGCACCTCCTTCATATAGTCAGCCTTAAAACCGATCATCATAGGGTTGCCATCATATTCACAAGCTACAGACTCAGCCGCATCAGTAGAGAAGTCGAGGTCCTGCGCTGTCAGCTCAATGACGTTGTCAGAGAGAGATAGGCGTAGCAGGTTAGAAGCCTGCGAAGCGAAAATAGAAACACGACGCGTAGCCGTTAGAAGCTCATTGCGGTCTACTATTACTGAGAAGGGATTAGACTCTGGGATAACACGATTATAATTGGGGTATACGCCCTTAATGAGTCGACAAGAGAGAGAATATGAGCCGAAATTGAATTCAGCGGATTTCTCCTCCTTGGTGATATTGACATCAGCATCATCAGCCTTAATAAGAGAGCGGATAATTCCTGCCACTTTAGAGGGTAGGATAAAAGAGCATTCAACACCGGGAGCCGTCTCTGAGTTTTCATACTTCACAAGCTTATGGGTATCGGAGCTGACAAAAACAGCAGCTTCCGATTTGATATCCCAATAGATACCGGTCATAATCGGTCTGATAGACTCAAGGCTTACAGCGAAGATAGTGTTTTCGATACCCTTTCTCACCACATCAGAGGGAAGCGAGAAGGCAATTTTCTCATCATCAGAAACCTTCTTACGAGGGAATTCGGCAGCATTAACTCCGGGGAAATTGAACTTACCGGTTGAGAAACTTAAAGTAACTGAAAGGGTATCAAGGTGGGCCTCAAATTGTATGGGCTGGGCAGATACCTCCTTTGTGATGTCAAGAATTCTTTTTGCATTTATGGCGATTTCACCTTCACCATCGGAGTCGAAGACAGTCAGTGAGGCTGTCAGGAAGCTCTCCTGGTCGGAACCAGTAATGTAAAGTGTGTCTCCATCAACGCGAAGGAGGAAATTTTCAAGAATCTGGAGAGAATTCTTAGCGTTGATAACCTTGCTAACAGCCTGAAGCTGGGCGGCGAATTCCTTACCGGGAACGTTGAATTTCATATTGAATCGATTATAACTTAATGCAAAAACTATAGTAGATCAGCAGAAATAAAAGAGGGGGAAACCCCAAGTCTGCTATCAACCTACAAATATAATAAAATTTAACGGATTAATACCAACAAAATCTAATATTTCGGCTTCATTTCAAAATATTTTAGCGTCATTTCAAAAAAAAGACATTGAATACTTCCCTTACCAACAGAAAAGACTCGACCGCAAGCAGTCGAGTCTTTTGACATATCATATGGTAAAGATATCTTGAAGAGGAGTTATTCAGAAACCACCTCGAATTCGATTTCGGTCTGAACGTCCTTATGGAATTTCACGATGGCGGTATAAACGCCAACTTCCTTCACAGGATTTTTCAGAGAGATAATCTTGCGGTCGATATCGTGGCCAAGTTTCTGAAGAGCTTCAGCGATTTGGATAGCGTTGACACTTCCAAATACAGTACCGGTAGCGCTTGTTTTAGCACCGATAGTAAGTTTAACGCCTTCGATAGCTTTAGCGGCAGCTTCAGCTTCCTCGCGGATTTTAGCGATTTTGTGAGCGCGTTGTTTCTGATCTTCCTCGAGGCGGCGGAGGGAAGCTTTGGTAGCGATGATGGCCTTTCCCTGGGGAATCAGATAGTTGCGGCCATAACCATCTTTCACATCCACAACGTCGTCCTTGTAGCCAAGGTCTTGTACATTTTCTAAAAGAATAAGTTTCATGTCGTGATATATTAAAAGGTGATTATTTCATCAAGTCAGTTACATAGGGAAGGAGAGCGAGGTGGCGAGCACGCTTTACGGCCTGAGCTACTCTACGCTGGAACTTCAGTGAAGTACCGGTGATACGACGGGGAAGGATTTTGCCCTGTTCGTTGAGGAATTTCTTCAGGAATTCGGGATCCTTGTAGTCGATGTACTTGATACCGCTACGTTTGAAACGGCAGTATTTTTTCTTCTTGGTGTCTACCGACAGAGGAGTAAGGTAACGGATTTCGCTTTTAGGTGCCATAATTAGTTCTCCTTTACTTCTACCGCTTCAACTGTTTCAACGGCTACAGCGGGGGTTTCACTTGCTTTTTGGTTTCTCAGGTTGCGACGTTTCTCAGCATATTGCTGTGCATACTTGTCCAAACGGAAAGTCAGGAAGCGAAGAACACGCTCGTCACGGCGATAAGCAATATCGAGCTTTTTGATTACTGTCGGGTCGGCCTTAAACTCGAGTAGGCAGTAGAAGCCGGTAGACTTTTTCTGGATGGGGTAAGCGAGCTTGCGGAGTCCCCATTCCTCTTCATTGACGATCTCTGCACCGTTGTCGGTCAAGATGCCTTTGAATTTTCCTACCGCTTCCTTCATCTGATCATCAGACAAAACGGGAGTTAAAATGAAAACGGT
>JAMPAX010000009.1 GCA_023667015.1 Muribaculaceae bacterium
CTTGATAATCCTTTTGCGGAGTGAGGGGGATTCGAACCCCCGATACGCTTGTGACGTATACCAGCTTTCCAGGCGGGCCCCTTCAACCACTCGGGCACCACTCCTAATCTATATGTGTCGCTCGGCTTTTGAATTGGTATCGCTTTCCAGATCTACCTCTTCAGCCACTTGAGTACTACTCCCGGTCTCTTAGCTTTGCCCCTCCGGACTCTGCTTCGAGCTGTCGCGGGGCGTTTCCCCGTTTTGCTCTGCAAAGTTAAGGCTTCTTTTCTTTCTATGCAAGTTTTTCTCTTTTTTTTTCGATTTTTTTGTAATTTTGCGCCCATGTTTTGGCAGTATAGCTTTTATTCCGTTAATTTTCTCTCTTTCTTAAGGCGGATTTTTTCTTTCGCCTCTCTTTCGCTTACCCTGTTGAGAAATATCGCGGTCTTTACTCTCCTTTTCCCTTTTTTTCTTTCTTCTTGCGATAGGATTGAGGAGTTCTTTAATCCCCCAAAGAATCCTGTTTCTCTTGCTGAGGGTGTCCTCGGTGTGTGGGAAATCAATCATATCTCTTTCCCTTCTTGTAAGCTCTTGGTTTGCGATAGGTCTTCCGGCGTTTTTGATACTGTTACTCAGACTACACTTGACTTCGCTGTCAAGAAGGAGAGTCCTTATTATGGTATCATCAAGATTACCGACTCTACAATGGTGCTCCTCACTCATAGTGACCTAATCGAAGTACCTATGATGAAAACTTATCCCTACACTCTCAGAGAGGATTCCGTGGTAGATTGCAATCTGCTGCGCCCTATATATGAAAATTCTACTTGGACAATCACCGACATTAAACGCAATAATATGCGTCTTGAATACTTCGGCTCCGGCCCTCTCGCCGGTCAAGGTGAAACATCCGATACCATCAGCTTAGGCTCTAAAATAGTAATCTCCTTCATTCGCCTAAAATAAGTTTTATGTTTATCAGTGAAATCAAGTCAGGAGCTCCCGATGTGTTCTCCACTCCGGTACAGCAACAAATATATGAGGCGCTCGCTGATTCCGGTGTCCCTTTCCGACGCGTCGACAACGACCCGGCTATCACCGTAGATCAATGCGCTGAGATTTCCGACCGACTTCAGTCGCCTACCGTCAAGTCGCTACTCGTGGCCAATCGTCAGCTGACGAAGTTCTACCTCGTAGTTATGCCCGGTGACAAGCCTTTTATCACCCGCGACTTTACCGCCGCTCTGGGCGTATCGCGTGTCTCTTTTGTCAAGCCGGAGATTCTTCTCGAAATGCTTGGCGTGGAGGTGGGAGCTGCTACTCCCTTAGCTGTCATTGCTGACAAGGAACGGAAAATCCGACTGATTCTCGATGCTGACCTCAAAGAGAGGGAGAGGATGCTACTCCCTGATGGTACTACCACCTGTTACATGGATATAGCTACGTCCGACCTACTCACGCGCTACCTTCCCGCCATCAGCCATATCCCCGAGTGGGCAGAGATGTAAACTCCTAAACTAATAAACTAAAAGGATGGCCAAAGCCATCCTTTTATTGAGCGGTAAACGGGGCTCGAACCCGCGACCCTCAGCTTGGGAAGCTGATGCTCTACCAACTGAGCTACTACCGCCTGTCTCAATTGATGCCACAAAAGTAGTCAAATTTTCCTAAACTGCAAAATAAAATTCAAATTCGATAAAAACGTGGTGAAGTCTACAAAAACTACCTAAAAAGAATGGCTACAGTGAGCAATCTCTATGTGAAAATCGTTATATTTGCGGGCGATTTCCAATATTTACTCAATAGAAAATACATGAAAAACATATTTGTAAGATACATACTCCTATATATAATGGTGTTGGCAAGCGCTGTGTTGCCGGCTAATGCTGTGAGCCGCGTTGAGACCGGCAATACCCGCGTGCAGGGTCATGTAGAGTGCTCTTTCCTGGGATGCGTTCATGACGGTGGAGATGCTGTCCTCATTTTCAATATCGGCAACAGGGGAGGGGAGGCCGCGCTCTGCCGACTGGGTCATCCGCAGCGCGACCCGCTACACGTAGTCGGAGGTAATGGTCAGGTGTTTCATGACCTCGATTGCTATGTAGATACCAAGGTTGTAGCTACCGAAGATGAGACCCGCGAATTTCTCATCCCCGCCGGTTCACAGAAGCGAGTATCGATAGTGGTGCATAACGTTCCTTCGAGGATAGTGCGTTTCAGCGACTTCGACTTGCCGGTGCAGTTCGATGGCGAAGCGAGCAAACTCTTCCACTACGACAACATACCGGTGACTACAGAATCTGCCGCGAAGAAAGTGGAAGAAGTTAAAAAACGCAAATAAAAAAAAGAAAACATGTTGCAAAACATAAAAAATTCTTGAAAAATTATTAGTATTTGTAAAAAATAATATTTACCTTTGCGACATCCATAGGAAAGACTCATAGGAAAAGTGATAATTAACTAAATAATAACTAAAACCAAAAGTAATGAAGAAATTTTTACTTCTCGCAGCCGCCGGTCTGATGTCTCTGACCGCTTCTGCAACACAGTGGTTTATCAGTGGCGCCTTCATGGGATGGAGCGGTCACTGTAAAGCCGAATACGAACTCAAGGAAACGAGTGCGGGTGTTTATTCTTTGACTATTGAAAAAGCAACGAATGATTTCTCCGGAGAGTTCCTCCTGTGTACCGGAACTGTCGGTAACCCTAATTGGAGTGTACGTGCTGGTATCAATGGCGATAAAAAAATAGTGGCTGACAAACCTTATAATTATGCGGTAAATGGTTCCGGAAACTTCAAAATTGAAGGAATTATTGCCTATCCTGTAACAGTAACACTCGATACAAATAACCAAACGCTTCTTCTAACCGGTAAAGCTAAGGAGAATGAGTATGACACGGTTTATGTAGTAGGTGACTTCAACGGAGGTGGCTGGAACGACTCTAAGACTACAACTCCTCTTACTTTAAAGGCAGGTACTCAAGATGTTTGGGAAGGCGATGTGGCAATAACCTCTACAAAGGCTTATATCAAATTCCGTGCCGGTGCAAATCTCTATGGTAATGGTAAGGAATATGGCAACGATACTAACATAGTTGCAGGTACTGAATATACTGTTTATGACTATGGTCAGTCATACGTATTGGATGCCGGTACTTATCACTTCGAATTTACTCTCGCTAAGAATGCTCCGCAAGGTAAGCTCGTAGTTACCAATGTTGGTACTGTTACTTTCCCCGAAACTCTTTACATTCTCGGTAACGTAAATGGTGGCGACTGGAATCCTTCTGATCCTTATGCTATGGTAAATGAAGGCGATGGTATCTACACTGCTGAAAAGGTTCTTATCGGCGAATCCCTTGGTTCGGGCTTTGGCTACTTCTCATTCTCTGAAGGTAAAGGAGCTAATAGCACTGATTGGAACGTAGGTATTCGTTATGGTGCTACGGCCAACGACTTTGTCGTAACTCTCAATGACGAAATGACTATCGTTAAGGGTGAAAACGCTTTCAAGATAGCTTCCAATAAGGAATACGACTTCACTGTTAATCTTGAGGATATGACTGTTGTCGTTGAGGAAGTTGTTGCTCCTGCTCCTACTCCTGTTGCTCCTGCTGATATGAAGATTGAACCCTCTGTTTCTGACGGTGCTCTAACTTATGACGAGGATATGGAAATGTGGGACTACACTGTTTCTACTGAGGGTACTGAGGTTTCTCTGACTCTCGCTATTCCCGAAGGCTGGACAAACTGGGTATATCAGAACTACCAAACTCAGAATGTTGAACCTCTCGCTACACGTGCTTTTGACGAAGAGGCTTGGATGCCCGTTTCAACTGTCGAAACCAAGGGATTCAAACTCGGTAATGTTATTACAACCCCCACCGACGGCAAAATGCACATGTATGGTCTCTATCTCGTTAAGGATGACCAGGTTTACATGAACTCTCCCTACATGATCAACGTAACCGCTACTTCAGACGTTAACTCAGGCGTTGAGGCTATCGAAGCTGAAGGTGAAGCTACTTATTTCAACCTCCAGGGTGTGAAGGTCGTTAACCCTGCTAACGGTATCTTCGTTAAGGTCGTAAATGGCAAAGCTTCCATGGTAACTGTTAAGTAAGTTATTAGTAAAAAACAATTCTCGATATTTACATAACTTTCGAGATTAAAGATAGGGGGGCGCGTTAGACAACGCGCCCTCTTATATATTTGTTTTTTTACAAAACTTCTATTATCTTTGTCTGTCTGAATTGATAAAACATTAATTATTTGTATATATGAAGAATTTTAAGTCTCTTTTTATTGCTTTCGCAATGATTCTTGGCTTCTCTCTGGCTTTCCCTACGATGGCTGGTGCTATGCCTGAGCCTCAGTCTTTTACCCTCGAACAGAAGAAGCTTGTGATTGCTGAAATGAACAAAAGCCTCCCGCAAACCGTTCAAGATGGTATGGTCTTCCAGAAGGCTGCTATCAACAGCACAGGTTCCCTGCTCACTTGCACTTTCAAAATCGACCCTATGAAGTTTGGTGGCGTGACTGTCAAAGATTTTAAAGCTGAAATCAACAAAATGTCCAATTCTGAAATCCGCAAACTCGTAGGCTCCGATTTCATCGACGTGCTGAATTCTATCGGTTTGAACGGCCGTTTCATTTTCGTATATCCCGACGGTACCCAGTCTACCATCAACATCAATCGCTAATCAATATCTCATACCAAACATATTAATATGTAGAGATGATATGCCAAGGCGCTTAGCGCCTTGGCATATTAATGTAGGAATGCACCCCGATGCATCCGCTATCTATCAATTTCATAACTTCGGAGGGCGGATTCACCCCGGTGCATCCCTGCAATTCAGCGTATTAGCACAACTGAGTAGTTGCAATTGGTTTATTAATTGTTAATATTTGTGAAGATTAAATAATATGTGTAATTTTGCAGAAATTTACGACTTATAGTCTAATCCTCTGTGGGGTCGGACTTAATTCTTATCTGTAACAATGAAAAATCTTACTTTTCTGATAGTTGCCCTTATCTCTCTGGCTTTCTACACTGCCTGTGGCAATAAGAATGAACATGGCGATTTTCCTTCGGATTTCAATACGTTGTCGGAGAGCCAAAAGGTGCAGTATGTCATGGACAATGCTACCCCGGATTCAGTAGCGCGTTTCATCTGCGATGCGGCCATCGGTCGTATCCCGGGCGTGAAGCTCGATTCTGTGCCTATTGTCACTCTCTATGTCTATGAGCACTACAAGCAGAAGGATCAAGACCTTTTCTCCAACGAGTATGAGAAGTATTCCCGCTCTTTCTCGCTCTCCGACAAGAGTAAGCTCCTTTTCAAAGCAGCTGCCGATGACCCTATGCAAATCGGTTATACCCTGGGACTGGAATATGTGGGTCAAATACGAGAGAATCACAAGACAGTACAAGAGGTTGAGGCCGAAATTCAGGAGTTTAAAAGGGCATGTGGCTCCGATCGCGAGACCTACGATCGCTTCTTGAAGGGTTTCAAAATCGCACTCGAGGCTGATCGCGGTAAGGATCTTCCTGAGGAGGTATATCGCAAATTTATTAATTACAATTAATTATGAAGAAGTTTTCTGAGTTTACTTCAGAAGTGGAGAGTGCATTGCAAAATCTCCCCTGGAGCGACAGACGTCCCCAATCGCTATACGAGCCGGCTATATATGGTATGACGGCCGGCGGGAAGCGTCTACGCCCGGCTTTATTGGCGATGACTGCCTATGCTTTCGGTGGCGATGAGGCTCTTAAGACTTCCCTGCAATCTGCTATCGGTATTGAGACGTTCCATAATTTCACTCTTCTCCATGACGATGTGATGGATAAGAGCGACTTGCGCCGCGGACGTCCTACGGTCCATGCTAAGTGGGATGAGAATACGGCAATACTTTCCGGCGATACGATGCTGACTTTGGCGACTCAGCTCGTCTCTGAGGTCCCGGATCAATATTTGCGTCAGGTCCTCAATGTTTTCAATAGCATGGCTCTCGAAGTCTATGAGGGTCAGCGTCTTGATATGGACTTCGAAAACGACACTAATGTCTCACCGGAGAGTTACGTTGAAATGATTCGTCTGAAGACCGGAGCTCTCTTGGGTGTGGCGGCCCGTATCGGTGCTATCTTGGGTGGTGCCTCAGAAGATGACGCTAAGGCCATGGACCTCTTTGGCAATATGCTCGGCATAGCATTCCAAATTCAAGACGATTGGCTCGACACCTTTGGCGATCCCTCCACCTTCGGTAAACCTATCGGTGGCGATATCCTGAATGGCAAGATGACTTTCCTCCTTGTCAATGCTTTGGCTGCCAACTCCGGGGATGCTGATGCTCTTCGCTCAGCTTTGAAGCTGACGGGAGATGTCAAGGTGAAGACAGTCACCCGTATTTTCGAGAAGATGGGAATCTCAGAAGTGGCTCGCAAGGCAGTAGCTTCATACTCTTCCAAAGCGGTTTCAGCTCTGAAGACCACTTCTATGCCTGATGATTGCAAAGAAATATATCTTTCCCTTGTAGAGAAGCTGACAGGACGCAGAAAATGATAGATACCCACACTCATCTATATATCTCAGAGTCATTTCCCGATGGAGGTGCTGAGGCCGTAGAGCGTGCTCTTGATGCCGGGATCAGGCATATGGTTTTTCCAAATGTTGATGTGGCTTCCGTAGAACCGCTGTTGGCTCTGCATTCTAAGTTTCCGGAGGTAACGTCAGTAGCCAAGGGTCTTCACCCTACGGATGTCAAGGCTTCCTGGCGCGAAGATCTCCGCGAAATTGGCTATCGCTTCGGCGATACCAAGTGTGTGGCCTACGGAGAGATTGGTCTTGATTTCTACCGGACTCGGGAGAATGCTTCTCTGCAGATGGATGCCTTCGGTCGCCAACTCGATGATGCTTTCTCAGAGAAACTGCCGGTGATTATCCATTCCCGCGAAGCTCTGGATGCTACCCTCGAGGTCACTCGCTCTATGGGTGAGCGCACACCGGCTCTTCTCTTCCACAGTTTCACCGCGGGGCCGCAGGAGGCTCGGAAGATTCTGGAGGTACACCCCAATGCTCTCTTCGGCTTCAATGGCGTGGCCACCTTCAAAAATGCTGCCAATGTGCGTGAGGCTCTGAAGATTATCGGCCCCAATCATATAGTCCTCGAGACGGACGCTCCTTGGCTCGCTCCAACGCCGCATCGCGGAAAGACTAATGAGTCGTCGTTTATTCCTTATATTCTCCAAAAGGTGGCCGATACCCTCGGGTTGTCTGTCTCAGATGCAGAGCGCGCTACCGACTATAACGCCCGTCGTTTCTTCGGTCTCCCCAATGCGGAGACCTCCTTATAGTAATATATGCATCTACCGCTGAGCCAACCTGTGGCCATATTCCTGCTGGTGCTGGTGATTATTCTCTGCACCCCGTTGCTCTTTCGCAGGATGAAGATTCCCTATATAGTGGGTCTGATTCTTGCCGGTGTGGCTGTAGGTCCCTATGGCTTTAACTTGCTCGATCGTGACGCTTCGTTCCGGATTTTCGGACAGGTGGGTATTCTTTATCTGATGTTTTTGGCCTCTATAGAGATTGATATGTACCATCTGCGGAGGAATGTGCGTCCCGGTCTGGTCTTTGGCCTGCTGACATTCTTGATTCCTATGGGGCTGGGCGTATGCGTAATGCGTTTGGCATTTGACGCTTCGTGGTCTACGGCTGTCATCGTAGCCTCAATGTTTTCTTCCCATACGCTCGTCAGCTATCCTGTAGTCTCCGGTTTCGGTATCTCAAATTCCCGAGGAGCGGTTATCGCAGTCTGTGCCACTATCGTTGCCGTCCTCCTATCACTGTTGGCTCTCGCTGAGGTCATTGATGTGACGGTCTCAGGAGGTTTTAGTGCCGTGAATCTGATGAAAATGACAGGGCTAATGGTCATATATGCTATCGTGGTCAGCTGGACTTATCCGAAGCTCACTCGCTGGTTTTTTCGAAAATTTAATGACTCCGTAGAGCAATTTATCTTTATCCTTGCGCTGGTCTTCTTGGCATCGCTCCTCGCGAGTTTTATAGGCCTGGAGTCTATCCTCGGTGCCTTTTTCGCCGGATTGGTGCTCAACAGGTTTATTCCGCGACGTTCAGCGCTGATGCGCAATATACAGTTTGTCGGCAATGCTGTTTTTATCCCGTATTTCCTGATAGGGGTAGGTATGCTCATCAATGTCCATGTCGTATTCCGCGGCTGGGGAGTCCTTTATACTGCGGGGATTATGATTCTTACGGCTATGTCCACCAAATGGATTGCGGCTTATGCAGCCGCAGGTATATATCGCTTGAACAATCTCCAACGCTCCCTGATGTTTGGCCTCTCTTCCGGTAAGGCTGCTGCTACCATTGCTGCTACTATTATCGGCTATCAATATAATTTGCTTTCGGAGGATATGATGAATGGTGCCGTAATCATGATTCTTGTCTGCTGTATTATCGCGAGTGTCTCTACGGAGCGAGCAGCCAAGAAAATAAAGATGGAGGAACAGGATGCCTTCCTTCGAAGCGAAGACCATTTCTCACCCGGCTTTGCTCGGCAGGTTGTGGCCGTCAGCAATCCGATGACGGCTGAGGGTATCATGCAGATGGCTGTCTTCATGCGCAATCCTGACAATGAGGAGCCAATCAGTGCCGTATATGTCTGCGACTCCGAAACATCCAAGGCCACCGCAATTGGGAGGAATGCTCTCAATATTGCCTCCCGTACCGCTACCGGCATGGGCGTGGAGGTGCGCGAGTCTGAACGATTTGACCTCAATATTGTTGCCGGTCTGACAAACACGATGAAAGAGCGTCGTGCCACAGAAATAGTCATTGGTCTTCATCGTCGCGGTAACATCGTAGACTCCTTTTTCGGCTCTATGACTGAGGGCCTGCTTCGCAACACCGACCGCATGGTGATACTCTCACGCTGTTTTATCCCTGTAGATACTATCCGCAAGCTCGTAGTATTCGTGCCGAAAAATGCTGAATATGAGCCGGGTTTTCATGCAATGCTCGCCCGTGTCGGCAATCTCTCAAGCCAGCTCAGCTGTCGCAGTGTCTTCATATGCTACGCGGCTACTGAGGAGCATATCGAGAAGTTCTATGCCGATGAAGATTTCTCTTTCCGACGCTCATATCGACAGATGGAGTCGTGGGACGATTTCATAATTCTCTCATCCCAAGCCGGCGATGAGGACTTACTGATAGTAGTAGGCTCCCGCAAGGACTCGTTGTCGTACTCTTCAGATATGGACAATATGCCCTCTTTCCTCGCCCATCATTTCTCTCGCAATAATATCACTATGATTTATCCTTCACAGCTGATAGGAATTAGGAATTAGGAATTCAAACAGATGAAAAATACTAACCTTCCCCTGCTCTCATCCTCAATATTACCCCGCCTCTCATTCTCAGTATTGCTCGCGTTCTCTATTGGTGTTGTTGTGGTGTTGTCTCTGTTGTCGGCGTGTACTTCCGACAAGAAGACTGTTGATACCCCCCTCGACACTGCAGCCCCTATTGTTGCAGAGTCGGACACTGTTGTGCCCTCTCGGCCACGCTATGTGCTGACAGCTGAGGGTATTGGCCCTGTGGCTCCCGGTATGAAGACGAAGACATGGCCTGAACTCGCCGAGGGCCTCTATGACTCTATCGAGGAGGGACCTGGTGGGGAGGGTGACCAATATGAGTTCTACCTCGAGGGTCAACCGATGGTGACGGTCATGGACTTCGGCCAGGGTGAGGCGGATTTAGTGGTGGTATCTGATCCTTCAATCAAGGCAAAAGTTGGTGAGGTGCAGTTGGGCCTTGGCGATTCTTTCTCGAAGCTGCTGAGCCAACCCGGTGTCAGGGCTGAATGGGAACAGCTCGACGAGGAGGGTATGTGGTATTGGACCACCGGTGGATTATGGTTTGCTCCCGCGCAAGACAAGCTGACCCCGGAGCTCTCTGAAAAGCTCTACGACCCCAAGAGACCACCGGTAAGCACCGATTTTCCCCCGGAAATAGGTATAGGCTACATAGGTACCGGCCTACCTTTCTAACTATTTCATCCTGTCAAACTGCCCGGGGTCGCCTACTACCCAAAGGATATCTCCGCTTCGGAGCACCGTCTCAGGCTCCGGCTGCAAATATCCCTCTCCATCACGATAGATCTTTACTATCATGCTGTAGAAGTCATGGCGTATGTCGGTCTGAGAAAGAGGTACACCTACTATCGGTGATTTTCCCGTCAGTCGTATGCTCTTGAGCTCTACCGGCCGCTGGATGACGTTGCGCTTCAGGCTCGCTTCTTCTTCTTTCTCCAAGTCGTCGTTGAGCTTCTTTATCTGATCGTCTGTGCCAATAACTCCCAATATATCACCGGGAAATACCCGCGCCTCCGACGTTGGCAAGGGCATCATGTTCAGACCGCGCTGTATACTCGATATGTTGACACCATAATCTCGCCGTAGCCCTGAGTCGCGAAGCCTGTCGCCGGCAAAGCTACATGCCGGACCTATCTGTATGTATGCCTGATGCAAGTCATCGATGATGTTGTAGTTCTTGCCACTCTTTACGTTCTCACGCAAGTTGAGATTGTCGATGAATTTCTCCTCTATCTTCTCATAATGGCTTAATACCTTGGTGGAGGTCAACAGAAGTATTAGCGCGAAGACACAAATACCGGTGATCCACCCTACCGTAGGTCCGTAGCAAGCCCCGAGGAAATAGACTAAGAAGAAGAGGGTCACAAGATAACGAATCACCTTCATTGCTACAAGCGGTACGTCGTAGAAACTCGCCGTAGAGTGTAGCCGCATCCGCTCATCCGGCTTCGTGGAGCTAAATGATAGGGCTATGACAAAGGGTGACATTAGTCCTAAGCTCACGAGTGTTGCCAGTGTCTTACCCCATTCGGGGAAATACTCTTCGGCAAGGGGGAATAGCCAGCGCTGCGATACGAGGATAATGGCTATAAGCACTACCGAATAGAGTACTATCCTCCAGAGATAGCGCGAGAGAATATCCTTCCAGAGCTTGCGTGTCTCATTGGAGTCGGAGGTCTGCTTGGAGTATCTGTCTATCAGGAAATGTAACCTCTCGGGTAGGTGTGGCTCCAATCTCTTGTAGGCCGGAAGTGCCATATTGATGAAGTAGGGGGTGGTGAAAATGGTGATGACGGATACGGCTACGATTATCGGATATAGCGATGTCTCAAGAACTCCCAACCCCATACCCAATGAGGCGATGATGAAGGAGAACTCACCAATCTGTGTCAGAGTAAACCCACTCTCGATTGCTACCTTCAGACTCTGTCCGGTCACGAGCATACCTAATGTGCCGAAGATTATCATTCCTATGATGACTACAGCAGCAAGGAGCATGATCTCCCACCAATAGGTCACAAGTATATTCGGATCTACCATCATTCCCACAGAGATGAAGAAGACGGCTCCAAAGAGATCTTTGACAGGCTTTACGACGTGGTCGAATCTCTCGGCCAACAGGGTGCCCGCAAGTATCGAGCCCATTACGAAGGCACCAAGCTCCAGCGAGAATCCGCAATAGACGCTGAAGACGGCCATAGAGAAACACAGCCCCATCCCTACTACCAATAGTGTCTCATCGTTGAGAAAACGTCGAGCCTTAAGTAGGAAGGAGGGGAGCAGATAGACTCCTACCACAAACCATATTATCAGAAAGAAAAGAAGCTTGGCAATGGAAAATACCATCTCCATCCCCTCTACATTGCCCATAGCCATAGATGAGAGCATCACCAACATGACTACCGCAAACAAGTCTTCGATTATCAAGACCGAGAGCACAAGCGTGGCAAACCGCTTCTGTCGAAGGCCTAAGTCGGAAAGGGCTTTTAGGATAATTGTCGTTGACGACATAGATATCATTCCTCCGAGGAAGATACAGTTGATGGTGTTGAAATGCAATAGCTTACCTACACCGAAGCCGGCCATCGTCATTCCCGTGATGATTATCAGTGCTGTCACTACCGCCGAACTCCCGGAGTTGAGGAGTTTCTTGAAGCTGAATTCCAGGCCGAGTGAAAACATCAGAATGACGATACCCAGATCTGCCCAGAATTCGATATTCTCAAGATTCGATATCGAGGGTAGATACTCAAACTTCGGACTCGCTAAGAAGCCGGCAAGGATATATCCCAATACTACGGGCTGCTTGAGTTTCTTGAATAGCAACGTGACAATCGCGCCCAAAAGGAGTATCAGCGCCAAGTCGCCGATGAGTCCGTTGGTGTGGGCCTCTTCGGAACTTGTGTGGTTGCTGCTACTATCCGCAACCCGGGTGGTCTGTGTGGCTACAGTTGTTATCTCTGTATTCTGTCCGGCATAGGCTGCCGATATCGGTAGGCTATACATTATTGGTTAATTACAAGTTGTAAATTCTAAATTATAAGTTCTAAATCAAGAGGTCGTTTTTCTCTTTACTTTTCGCCGGATGCGCTGGATGACGTAGAGATCGTAGTACGACAGCAACAGCGTCGTCAGCGGCAGGGCGATGATCAGTCCCATGAATCCCAACAAACTTCCCCACACTGACAGCGACAATAGGATTATTGCCGGGTTGAGCCCCATGGCTTTACCCATAATTTTCGGTGTCAGGATGAAGTCTTGTATTCCCTGCACTACTATATAAACAGCCATAGCCTCCCAGAAGATTATCCAGAAGCTGATTCCCGTGCTGACTGTGGCTACAAGACAGAGAACAGCCGTGATGGGCAGCGATATCAGCTGAAGGTAGGGCACCATATTCAGCATTCCGATGAAAAGCCCTAAGACTACGCCCATCGGCAGGTCTATTATCAGAAAACCAATCGAGAAGAGTATCCCTACGGTAAAGGCGATGATGAATTGACCGCGGAAGTAGCGATTCATGGCCTGCTTGACGTCTTCAAATATGCGAAACACGCGGCGACGATGACGATGCGGAACAAGCTGACGAAACGACAGCATCAGCCGCTCGTAGTCCAGCATGATAAACACTAAGTATAGCAAGACTATCAGCCAACTCGCCACCCCCAATATGAAGGCTACGCTGGAGCTCAGAAAGTCCCACGATGAGGATATCGTCTGCTTGGCAAGGTCCATCCATTGCTCTTTGGTGAAGTAGCGCGAGAATTCCTCGAGATTGACATTGTGGCGTATGAAGTCGTGGATCTGTCGAGAGATATATGGTATCTGGATTTGAGTAGTGGCATATTTGCGCACTGCCTCAGCCATCTGCGACATCTCTTCTACAAGGTATGGCAAGAATATCGCTAAGAATATGCCGATTACGAGGATTACTTCCAATAGCGTCAGTACCATCGGGATAAAGCGGGTCTTCAGATGCGTCCAGCGCATATTCCATTTGACTATCGGCTCCATCATGTAGGCCAACAGACACGCCACCATGAAGGGCAGCAACACCCCCTTCAGGATATCCAAAAGATATAAAACTGCTAATATTCCGCAGATTCCAAACAGTATACGTACGACTCTGTCGAAGGTATAGGGCTGTCTATCCAAGTTTTCACTCATCTTATCAAATTTATTTTTAAAGTCCGACCGGTCTGACTTGCCTGACTCAAAACCAACTTCCAAATTTAACGATTTTTTGCGATTCTTTCCCTATTTTTCTCCCTTCTCTGATAAGTTTTTTCCCTTTTTTATTACCTTTGCATCATATGACGCGTTCTTTTCGACATTTTTTGTATCTTCTGGCGCTTTTGTTGCCCCTGTCTCTGTCGCTTTCTTCCGGTAGTAACGTGGAATCTGCGATGGATAATATGCCCCTGCAGCAGAAACGCCTTTCGGCTCTCAATAACCTTTTGCGCTCTTCGGCTATTGATTCTACTCATTTCGCAATTCTTGTCACTGACCTCGCCTCCGGGGAGGTCCTCGCCGACTTTGCCTCCGACC
This sequence comes from Muribaculaceae bacterium, assembly GCA_023667015.1. GTDB lineage: Bacteria > Bacteroidota > Bacteroidia > Bacteroidales > Muribaculaceae > Lepagella. The sequence goes on from JAMPAX010000009.1 coordinate 13,932, forward strand.
AACCCCTAATTCCGGCTTCTATTCAGAAGTCGATGACGATCGCTTCGCTGCTGAATTTTTCCGATGCCGAAAAACGCTACGAGACTAAGGTGTTCCTCCAAGGTAAGCTCCACCATGGTGTTCTCGATGGAAATCTTGTCGTCAAGGGCTTCGGCGACCCCTCTGTCAATTCTTCTGCCGAGCCCAAAACTCCCGATTTCTTGTCTGAGATTATAGATGCCCTCAAGAAGCATGAGATCGATTCTATTGCCGGTAAGATTATTATTGATGATTCTTACTTCGCCGGGGCTTCTTGTCCCCCATCTTGGGGCTCCGGAAATATGGCTCAGTCATATGGCACCGGCTCTCACGCTTTTAATTTCGAACGTAATGCTTCCGGCAATTCTTCTATCCGGAATATTGCCGATTATTTCCGCCGACGCCTCTCCGCGCGTCTCGCCTCTTCCGGCATCGCACTGGGTAATAATAATTTTGATGGAGGTAAAAAGTCGCTTCTGTGTACTCACCATTCTGCTCCCCTTGAGGAGGTTCTTCGCTCTTGCATGATGCGTAGCGATAATCTATATGCGGAGTGTTTCCTCCGTCAGTTTTCCAAAAATCGTGGTGGAGATGGATCTACTGAGGATGGTGCCGACCGGGAGCTGAAGTATTGGAAGCATTGCGGGGCCCCCGATAAGGGAATTGTTATCGTCGACGGGAGCGGCCTTTCTCGCTCTAATAGAATGACGGCTCAGTTTCTGACTTATATACTTAGAGATATGTCCGATAATGTAGACTATGTGTCTTTCTTCCCCTTGGCCGGACAAGAGGGAACTCTCAAGAATTTTATGAAGGGTTCTCGTCTCGATTCTTATTTGGCGTTGAAGACCGGTAGTATGACCGGTATACAGTGCTATGCCGGTTATCTTCTTGATGAAGATTTCGCACCGACCCATACTGTTGTAATCATTGTCAATAATCTGCGGGCTGACCGATCTATACTGCGAAAACATCTCTCCGATTTCTTGCTATCAATCTTTTAACGCTTTGACTGATTATCAACTCTCTCCCATCCTTCCAAGCTATGAATAACCCTGAAGATATTTCCCAACTCATCAATGAGATTCATGAACTCGCGGGTCTGCTCCATTTCTGTATGTCGCCGGCTCCATATCCCCCGGCTTTGGCCGATAATATCCGGCGACGCACTGCCGATATCGCTGCTCGCTGCCAGGCCGTAGCCGCCGGTCTCCCACAAGACCAAGAGAGCACCCCACCCCCCACCCCCTACTACGAATTAGAAGTAGGAAGGACGATTTGCAATCGCCCGGAGGTGGGAAGGACGATTTGCAATCGCACCGATCCGACAGAGCCCAACACCTACAGGATAACCCTCAACGATCGTTACCTTTTCGCAAGGGAACTCTTCTCCGGTGACCTTAGGCTACTGGACCAGACTATCCGCTCTCTCGCCGGTGCCGACTCCGAGATTATTGAGGCGTTTTTTGCAAAGAAGTCATACTGGGATCCGAAAAATCCTACAGTGAAAAGATTCCGTCAAGCCCTCTCTTCCTATAAATAATAGAATTATGAAGGAAAACCAAGCCGCAGGCACTCTCTATATCGTCCCTACTCCTGTAGGTAATCTTGAGGATATGACTTTCCGTGCCGTTGATGTGCTTCGCCGAGCCAATCTGATTCTCGCTGAAGATACCCGCACTTCCTCAACCCTTATGCGACATTACGATATCCACACTCCTATGGAGAGCCACCATAAGTTCAACGAACACCAACGGGTTGAGACCGTGATCCGTCGGCTCCTTGCCGGCGAGAATATCGCTTTAGTTTCCGATGCCGGTACTCCCGGTATCTCTGACCCGGGGTTTATGCTCTCCCGCGCGTGCCGCCGGGAGGGGATACGTGTGGAATGCCTTCCGGGTGCAACGGCTTTTGTCCCGGCTCTGGTAAGCTCCGGCCTACCGTGCGACCGTTTCTGCTTTGAGGGTTTTCTTCCTCCCAAGAAGGGGAGGGCTACCCGCCTGACACTTCTTGCCGCCGACCCCCGTACTGTTATTATTTATGAGTCTCCTAAACGTCTGGAACGTACCCTCCGACAACTCGCAGAGGCGTTTGGCTCTGAACGCCCCGCTGCCGTTTGTCGTGAAATCTCCAAACTCCATGAAACAATACATCGCGACTCCCTTGGTAACCTCGCTGATTTTTTTTCCGTGAACCAAGCAAAAGGGGAGATTGTTGTAGTAATTGAAGGAGACAATGGCCCGACAAATAAGTCGCGCCATAAATACTCCGACGATCCCACATCTATTGATAATAACTAAATTCTCTATGCCTTATGAAAAAGTTCATGCTTTTTGTTGGAATCGCTGCCATGCTCGTCTCTTGCAGCGGAAATCAGAAAAAACTCGACGAGGATTCTCAGAAAATCGCCGACCTCTCCGAACAGTACAAGGAAGCTACCAATTTCAACGACTCTCTGATGCTTCTCATGGGTGATATCTACACCGGCCTGGATTCTATCAACCAGCAGGAGGGGCTCCTCTTTAATATGGGAACCGGCGACAATGTAGACCGCCGTGCGGAAATCCGCCAGAACCTTGCCCGCATCAAGGAGCGTCTCAATGCTAATAAGCAACTTCTCGAAAAAATGGAATCCGACCTCTCCCGTTCCAATGGTCAGAATTCGGTGCTCCAGAAAACTATCGCTCAGCTCAAACAGCATATAGAACAGCAGGACCGGAAAATTGCTCAGCTCCAAGAGGCTCTCGACAATGCTCAGGGTCAGATTGCTGACCTGAATAATCAAGTGGCTGAAGGTCGCCAGGAGGTTGAAAAGGCCAACGCAGCTACTGCTGAAGCTAATGCAGCCGCTGTTGCCGCTGAAAACGAGGCCAACAAGTGCTTCTATGCTATTGGTACGAATAAGGAGCTTAAGAAGAATGGTCTTCTCCAGAAGAAGTTCCTCGGTGCTACTAAGGTGCTCGAAGGTGATATCAACACTAATTATCTGACTCAGGCTGACAAGCGTACCCTTAATTCTATCCCTACCAACGGCAAGAAGATTAAAGTATGGAGCAATATGCCTGCCGGAAGCTATGAGATCGTGGGTGAAAAGAACGGCCCGAAGACTCTAAAAATCACCAATAAGGATGCATTCTGGGGTCGCTCCAATATCCTCGTAATCCAAGTTGATGACTGATAATATGTTTAATGAATAAATCAACCCTTCTGACGGGTTCTCTAATCCTTGCCTCGGCTCTATGCGCCGTGGCAAGGATTCGTGTTGAATCCATACAGACTCCCCACCGGAGGGTAGGCATGAAGTCGCAACAACTCCAATTGCAGGTTTATGGCGAGGATCTCCGGGGAGCTTCTCTTACGGTAGATGCTCCGGGTGTCTCCGTTGATAGCATCGCTCGCCTGGATGGCTCTTCTAAGTGGCTTTACGCTTACCTGAATATCTCGCCCCGGGCTAAGCCGGGTGATGGAAATCCGGATAATAACGTTGTTAAATCTATGAAATATCCGGCTGCCGTTTATGCGCGGTTATTTTTGTGACAGTTTCTTCACTCGAAGAAGGAATAATGCGGGCATTATGACTGATGAGAGGGGAGAAAATGTACAAAAAGAACAAGCAGAAAGTTTGAATTTAAATTGAACAGCTACTTATGTATAGAAATTTAAGAAATCATGCGGCTGTGATCCTCACATTAATTGTTGCATCGATGGCATTTGCCGGATGTAAGCCTACTGAGAAGAATTATAAAGCAGCCTATGAGGCTGCTCGCGACAAGCGAGCGGCGATGCTCCATTCCTACGACCTCAGCTCCCCATTGCAGGATGATGAGACCATTTCTATCAAACTGATAGACGGAGATTCCGTATGGGTAAGTCATGAACGTCTCGAGCTGCGCCCTGCTGAGGGTGATTCAGTACCTGACATGCATTATGGTGTGGCTTTCTCTACTTTCAAGATGCCCACCAACGCTTGTGCGCAGGCCGCCGACCTTCGCGCAGCCGGCCATCGTAGCTATCCTGCCACCGATGGACGAGGAAAATGGTATGTAGTAGCCGACCTATACCCGAACCTACCGCAAGCCGCAGCCGCAGCCGCCAAGTTTCGATGTGAAAATCCCACCTATATATATGTAGGCCTCCCCGCCCCGGTAGTAGTCAATCTCCGATAACTCTCCGCTCCAACCGGATTCAACCCGCTCCAACCGGATTCAACCCGATTCAACCGGAAACATCCCGATTCAACCGGAAGCATCCTGATTCAACCCGACCTATTTAATTAAAGAAAAAATTCCGTAATTAGGAATTTTTTTTTTGTTAATTTTTTTCAACAAAGTTTGAGGTTTTTAAAAAAATACTAAATTTGCGTTAAAATATTTCAAAAAAATACCTAATATAAGAATCTAATACCATCACACCAGTGCGAACAGACGTCCCTGTCGGTGGGTTCGGCCGTCGCAATTCGTGTGTCTTTGGGGATATAAAAGTGGTGAAATTTATTGACTAAGAAAACAATAACAATTGTAATAAACCTCTTTAAGTATGAGAAAACTGTTTCTAATCCTGATGACGCTGATGGCGTGTACGTGGGGGCTGCAGGCTCAAACGCGCACCATTCATGGTACCGTCTTGGATGCGGCAAACAATGAGCCGCTGATTGGTGCCACCGTCATGCCCATCGGAGGCGGCCAGGGTGCCGCTGCCGACCTCGATGGTAACTTTACCATCAACGTTCCGGCTAACGTTCACAAAGCCACCGTTTCTTATGTGGGCTACACTTCCAAGACCGTTGACTTGACTAACGGTATGACTGTGTATCTCTCTTCAAGTTCCACAAATCTGGATGACGTCGTTGTCGTTGCCTATGGTACTGCCAACAAGGAGTCTCTGACCGGTTCAGTGGCTGTCGTTGGTGCTAAGGAAATCGAAGACCGCCCCGTCATCTCTGTTACTTCCGCTCTCGAGGGTAACGCCCCCGGTGTGCAGGTTAACAGTTCTGTAGGTCAGCCCGGTGCTTCTCCTTCCATCCGTATCCGCGGTTTCAACTCTATCAATGGTACCAGCTCTCCGCTCTACGTTGTAGACGGCGTTCCATATGTTGGTTCCATTTCTGACCTTAACCCCGCCGACATCGAGTCTATGACTGTCCTTAAGGATGCTGCTTCTTGCGCACTCTACGGTAACCGCGGTGCAAATGGTGTTATCCTTATTACTACCAAGAAGGCTAAGAATGTAGGTAAGGTTGACGTTACCCTCCAGATCCGCCAGGGTATGTACAATAGAGGTCTTCCTTTCTATGACCGTCTCGATGTTAAGGACTGGACTCAGACTATGTTCAACTCTCGCGTTGTTACCCTTATGCAGAATGAAAACTTCGAGGGTACTCGTGAAGACGCTATCAACTCTGTTCGTAATGGTTTCTTCAACCAGAAAATTCCTAACATCTTCGGTGTTGCCAATGCTGAAGTATTCAACGAACTCGGCCAAATGGTAGTTGATGGTCCTCAGGCAGGATACAATGACCTTGACTGGTGGCCTATTCTTTCTCAGAATGGTTATCGTCAGGAATACAATGTCAACGCTGCTGCTGCTACTGAGAAGTATAATATCTTCGCTTCTGTTGGCTATTTGAAGAGCAACGGTTATATGCTCATGACTGACTTCGAGCGTTTCAATGGCCGTATCAATGCTAACTTCGAACCGGTCAGCTACTTCCGCTTTGGTGTAAACCTCTCAGCTGTCGCTCAGGAACAGCAGAGCAATGGTGCCGGTGCAGGTGCAGGTATGATCAACAACCCCTTCGCTGCTCAGTTCTATGCTCCAACTTATGCTTATTATAAGCATGACGCTGACGGTGCTATCGTTCGCGATTCTAATGGCACTCCTGTTTGGAATGATGCTCTATACCTCCAGGGTGAAAACGTGGCTCAGAGCCTCCGTCTCAACCGTACAAATAACTCAGCTACTGTTATCGACGGTTCTATCTATGGTACAGCCGTTATACCTTACGGTTTCGAGCTCACTGTTCGTGGCAATATGCACCGCGATAAGACCAACGCTATGAACTACGTTAACAACCAGACCGGTACAGGCATTAACTACAACGGTATGCTCTCTACTTCTTATGGTGACTATCGTTCACATACCTTCATGCAGCAACTCAACTGGAGCCATGAATATGGCGACCACCATGTTGACGTCCTCCTCGACCATGAGAACTATTACTACAAAGAGAATGAATCAAGCCTCAGTGTAAGTGATCAGGTGTTTGACGGTATGTATGACCTCAGCAACTTCCAGTATACTTATCCTGCAGCTCAGACCATCGGTGAAATCGCTTCTGAGTCTTACCTCGGTCGTGTCCGCTATAACTACAATCAGAAATACTTCGGTGAGGTATCTCTGCGTCGCGATGGTAGCTCCTACTTCAGCAAGAAACACCGTTGGGGTACTTTCTGGAGCGTCGGAGCAAGCTGGATTATCACTAAGGAGAAGTTCATGCAGGACATCAATTGGATCAATTACTTGAAACTCCGTGCAGCTTATGGTTCTGTAGGTCAGGATGCTACTGCAGGCGCTTATTCCTACTATTCTCTCTACGCTGTTAAGACTTATGGAGGTCTTAATACTTACATCCCCGGTTCTATCGCATCCGATGATATCAAGTGGGAGGCTACCAAGACTCTTGACGTTGCCCTCGAAGGCTCTCTCTTCAACGACCGCTTCAACTTCACCGTTGGCTACTTCAACAAGCGCAACTCCGACCTTCTTTATCGTGTGACCCGTCCTGCCTCTGTAGGTACTATCGGCAACTCCGGCTATAACCCCTCCGTTCTTATGAACGTTGGTACTATGCAGAATATCGGCTGGGAGCTCCAGTTTGGTGTAGACATCATCCGCAACCGTGAGTTCACATGGTCTGCAAGCATCGATGCTACTTTCATGAAGAATAAGATTCTGAATCTCCCCAACGGTCGTAGTATCCCCGGTCAGTCTCTCTTCATCGGTAAGTCTATCTATGAGAAGTATACCTATGAATGGGCAGGTGTAGACCAGCTCACCGGTAACTCCCTCTACGTTATGGATCCCTCTTCCCCCGACTATTGGGTATATGCTGCTGATGGCAAAACTCTTGATGCCAAGGCTACTCAGGCTGCTTATGACAAGCAAGTGGAGGAAGCTAAAAAGAACGACGCTTATGTAGTGATAAACGGTAAGGAGTATACAACTAACACTACTTATGCCGGACGTCGCATCATGGGTACAGCTATTCCTACCGTTTACGGTTCTTTCGGTACTACTCTCGCCTGGAAGGGTATCAACCTCGGTATCCTCTTCACTTACAGTCTCGGCGGTAAGACTTATGACTCCAACTATGAGACTCTTACCAATTTCGACGCAACAAGCATCGGTGCCCTCCACAAGGACGCTCTCAATGCTTGGACCGGTGCTCCTGAGGGAATGACCGCTGATAGCCCCAACCGTATCGATCCTAATGGCTTCCCCTCAGGCAATACAGAGCGCAACATGAATAACCACGCCGGTTCTTCTCGCTTCCTTATCAGCTCAAACTACTTGACTCTGAAGAATATCAACCTTTCATATGATCTTCCCAAGAATTGGGTAAGCGCGATCAAGCTCCAGAATATCAATGTGGGCCTATCTATCGACGACCTCTTCATTATCACTCGTCGTAAAGGTCTTACCCCCGGTTCTTTCAATGGTACCGTTTCTCAGACCTACGTGCCTGCTCGAGTGTTCTCATTCCAGCTTAGCGCTCGCTTCTAATCTAATTCATTTATTCAATCTAGATTTTTCAATATGAAAAAGAATATATTTATCAAAGGGGCGATGTCGCTGTTAGCCGCAGGTATGTTAGCTTCTTGTTCAAGCGACTACCTTGACAGAGCTCCTATCAGCACCCCTACCGATGCTAAAATGACAGAGACGGTGGAAAATTGCCAACGTGCTGTCTGGGGCGCATGCCGATCAATGTACTCTGCCTACCAGGTTGGCAGCACCGTGCAGTTTATGAACGGCGAGGCTTGGATCAACACTATGTATGGTGAAGTTTATGGTTCCGATGCATTCTACTATCTCTGGGCCGACATGGGTGTTGAATTCATGCGTGGCGACTACCTCCGTGTCCGTAACTACTGGATGGCTCAAATGCCTTGGATGTATTCATACAACCTCATCAACCAGGTGAACAAGGTAATTCCAAATATTGACGCTGCTTCCGGAGATGATAACGAACGTGCGTTTGTTAAAGCTCAGGCTCTCACAATCCGTGCTCATGCTTATACTAAGCTCATTCAGCTCTATGCTCCCCGTTGGGAGGATTCCGAAAATGGTGAAGCTGTAGTATGTCCTTTGATGCTGGAATCTACTACTACCGGCCAGAACATCGCTACAATGAATCAGATCCTGAATCAGATCTACACTGACCTTAACACAGCTATCGAATGCTATAAGAAGTCAGGCCTTGCTCGTAGATATGGCTTCGAACCCGACATTGAAGTTGCTCAGGGTATCTACGCTCGTATTGCTATGGTTAAGCATGATTGGGCTACTGCTCAGCAGATGGCCCACGATGCTCGCCAGCTCTATCCTATCATGAGCGGTGACCAATACCTCGAAGGTTTCTGCAATGCCAACCAGGAATGGATGTGGTATAATGAAAACATTTCTGAAGATGAAGAAACCGGTACTTTCTCTTGGGGTGCCTCCTACGCTTGTAATGGTGCTTATCCCGCTCGTTGGGGTTATGGTGCCGGCAACATCAACTATGACCTCTATAAGAAGATGGATGCCAAGGATATCCGCCGTCAGCTCTATTGGACTCCCGATAAGCTTTCTTTGCCCTTGCGTCCCAACTACTTCTGGGTTAAGACTTATGTTGATGAGCTCAACATGAACATGAATAAGAATGGTAATGTTGGCAACGTACTCAAGGCCTTCTCCAACACTCGTCCTCAGATGGCTAATTTAGCTTATTTCGAGAATCTTCCCTATCGTATCGGTACTGATACTGAAACTGAGCTTGTTGGTAATGTAGGCTTCGGTGCTCAGTTCAAGTTCTGGGGTGCCGGACCTTTCTCAAACACCTCTTTCCCCTTCATGCGCGCTGCCGAAATGGCATTCATAGAGGCGGAAGCTGCTTATATGCAGACTCAGGAAAGTGTTGCTCAAAATATCCTTGAGGAAGTTAATGGCAAGCGTGTAGAGGGCTACAAGTGCACAAAGACCGGTAAGGATCTCCTTGAAGAAATCCAGACTTCTAAGCGTCTTGAGCTTTGGGGCGAAGGTTTCTGCTGGACAGATTTGAAGCGCTGGAGGCTCCCGATGATTCGTCGTGCTTGGAAGGCCGGTGATCAAAATTCCGGTAACTTCCCTGCTACTCAGGCTTGCGAAGTTCAGCCCGAAGCTCTCAACGGATGGCGTCTGATTATTCCGAATGCTGAGGCTGACTACAATGACCTCGTTAAAAAATATCAACAGTAATCCTCATATTTTCCCCATGAAGAGGAGTTGGCCGTGACGGCCAACTCCTCTTTTTATATCTTAATAAGTTTATTTTAGTTTTTTTAAGCTTGGAAGATTCACTATTTGTTTGTATATTTGCGTTTGCATAATGTCCACTTTGCTCATGCCGTTTTATCCGGTTTTATATGAGTGTTTGTGGAGATTGCATTCTTTTGTTTTTTATTAGCTTATCAATCAAACTAACTATATGACAATGAAACGTTTCCTTACCTTGGCCCTGGTGGGTCTGCCGATGCTTCTCGCTGCGCGACCAACCAACCCTAATGTTGTGGATGTGGTCAAAAATCCCGATGGTACTACTCTCCGGGTACGTTCCTTCGGCGATGAAAAGTTCAATTTCTATACCGATGCCGATGCTGTCAACATCCTTGAGCGTGACGCTAATGGCTTCTGGTGTCCCGCAGTACGAAACGGTCGTACACTGCAGTTTAATGAAGATGATATCGATCTCCTTCGCTCTGAAAGCCTCAAGATGAATGTGCCGTTGGCTGAGGGTATCCATCGTATGGCTGCTCTCGATAGTGAAGGTCGTACTACTTATCCTACCGTAAGTACTGAGTCTATCCCGGCACTTGTAATTCTCGTAGAATTTCCCGACTCTCCCTTTACTGTCAATGACCCCGTAGGAACTTTCACCCGTATGCTCAACGAGGAGGGTTTCTCTGATTACAACGCTAAAGGTTCAGCTCGCGACTATTTCCTGGCTTCTTCCAATGGACTTTTCAATGTTCACTTCGATGTTGCCCCCATCGTTAAGTTGAAAAATCATCACGCTTGGTACACCGGTTGGGATATCGAGGACGGCAAACCGGTAAAGCCCTCCAACTATATTCGTCACCGCCGTATGGGTGACCTTATTCAAGAGGCTCTTGAGCAGCTTGACCCCGTAGTCGATTTCTCTAAGTATGACCTCGATGGAAATAATGAAATTGACAACATTTTCTTCTTCTATTCCGGTTATGGTCAGGCCGACTCTAAGGATGAGACTACCATTTGGCCTCATCAGGGTAGCTACCGCAATCATACTCTTAACTTCGGTTATCCTGACATAATAGTTGACGGAGTGAAAATGCGTACATATGCTTGTTCCAATGAGCTTAACTATGTAGTGCCTGCAGGTGAAAAGCAGCCTTGGCTTGATGGTATCGGCGCCTTCTGCCACGAATATGGCCATGTACTCGGTCTCCCTGACCTCTATGACACTGCCTCGGATGCAGCTCTTTTCAATACTAAAACTCCCGGCCATTACAGCATTATGGACACCGGTTCTTATAATGACAATTCAACTTGCCCGCCGTTGTTCTCAGCTTATGAGAAGTGGCTTTGCAGATGGCTCGATTATGAAGACCTCCCTGAAGATGACATAACAAGCATCAAATCTATCTCTATTCCATCTGACGGCGTACAGAAAGCTTATCGCGTAAGAATCAAACGCCCGGGTTCTGCTGCCATTGCAAGATACTATCCGGAATATTATGTATTCGAAACTCGCTCTAATGACTCTTGGGACAAGTCTATGCCTGAAGAGGGTGTATACATCTGGCGTATTAACTACACAAATACCAAATGGGTAAACAACGAAGTTAACTACCGCGGTACTTCCAACGTTGAAATGATCTACTCATCTCAGGCTAATGGTTCGTCCAAGGCTACCTACGCTTTCCCGGGTGCCAATGATACAAGATGGGCTGTTCCTAACAGTAATCCCGTGACCAGCACCTCTCTACCTATTGCAAAGTTCTGGTTTACTGATTTTGATTTCAACCCGGAGACTAAGGTCGGCACTGTGGGATATAATCTCGTCAGCGATTATCCTACTGACGTGACTACTATGCAGGAACGTATTTCACGCAATGGTGACTCCGACAATTCTTTCTATGTGCATTGGGATGCTGTGCCCGGGGCTACAGGTTATATGTTGACTGTTTTCCGAACAGATAGCAGAGGCATGAGCGTTGTCGTTAATGGCCTTAAGGATAAAATCGTTGGTAATGTGACTTCATTCCTTATCGAGAACCAGTCTGCCAATACTGCCATGAAGCAGAAGTTTGATGTCTATGTGAGAGTAATCAGACATTGCCCCTCTGAGTCTGTATCTAATACATTTAGTTTCGTACCTGCCGAGATTCTTCCTGCCGTAGACTCTGCAGTAGAGGGTATCTATGATGACGAGGCTTCTATCATTGGAGGCAATGGTTGCATTTATGCTCCTGCTAATGCTGAAATCTTCAACCTCAATGGAGTGCGTGTAGGCAATGACAACCTCCCGGCCGGTGTGTACGTTGTTCGCTATGGCTCTAAAGTGTCTAAAGTAATTGTAAAATAATTCCCTAAGCAGACTTTCTGCTAAAATATCTTAGGGCAGACGGTCTTAATATCCGTCTGCCCTTTTTATTAAAAATATTCCTTAATGACTATGAACAACTATATTAGCAAAACATGGCTATCCTTGCGTAGTGTGGCGGTTGCTCTTGCCGTTTTCCTCTCTCTTGGAGTGTGTGATAGCTTGGCGGCTCCGGTTTCTCCGGATGAGGCTATGCAAGACGCACAATCTGCTCTTAAGCGTAATACATCCTGGATCAGGCGTGCTCCGGCAGCAGATGCTTCTCTGACCCTCGCTTATACTTCCGTCACTCCTCTCGGAAATGCTTTCTATGTGTTCAACTCTTCCGATGGTGGGTTCGCTATTATTTCTGCCGATGACCGTCTCCCGGCTGTCCTTGCTGTTTCCAAGAATGGTAATTTCGATTATGACCGTATCCCTGACACCATGAAATGGTGGCTGGGTGTGTATGATAGCCAGATTAAAAAGTTCCTGGAGGAGGATCCTCAGATTCCCGCTTCTCAGACGCGCGCCATGCGTCGTGCCGTTGCGCTCGAACGCCAGCCGGTGAGTCCCCTCGTAAAGACTATGTGGGACCAGACAGAGCCTTTCAATAATTTCTGTCCCCGCGACCCTCGCACTTCCAAGCTGAGTGTGACCGGTTGTGTGGCTACGGCTATGGCGCAGGTGATGAAATATCATGAATGGCCCGTACATCCTAAGGGTGCTACTTCTGACTATACTTTCGATGGTACTACCCTGGATTGGGCCAATATGCTTGATGAATACCTCCCCGGTAAGTATACCTACGCCCAGGCTGACGCTGTTGCGTTGCTGATGAGACAGTGTGGAGCCGGTGTGGATATGCAATATTCTTCATATATGAGTGGTGCATATAGCTATGATGTCCCGGAGGCGTTGATTGAATATTTCGATTACAACCCTTCGATGCAGTTGCTTTTCCGTGAGTTCTATTCTCAGGTGCAGTGGAACAATATAGTATATGATGAGGTGGCTGCCGGCCGGCCGGTATATTATTCCGGTCAGTCCCCTGAAGGTGGTCATGCTTTTGTCTGTGACGGTTATCTCTCCAACGATCTGTTCCATTTCAATTGGGGTTGGGGTGGATATCAAGATGGCTATTTTCGTCTTAATGCACTCAATCCTTCTGCAGGTGGTACAGGCTCCTATAATGGTGGATATAATTCTTCACAATCTATAATCACAGGAGTAAAGAAGGCGGCCGGAGAGATTCAGCGTCAACAGCTGATTGTCTCTACAGGTGAGTTTGTATATGATTCTGCAAAGAAGACTTTTAAGGTAGCTAATGGTGAGGGCGGATATAATCTGATGTATAATCCCCTGGGACATGAGGAAGAGTTTAACGCCGGTATCAAGATTATAGATGCTGCTGATCCAACAAATGTGAAGTATGTAAAGTCTAATCTTAAGACTATATTACAGCCTTTATATGGTTTCCAGGAAATGAGTTTCTCTATGCCATCTCTTTCCAATGGAACATATCATATTCATCCTGCAATGTATAATTGCTATGGAGAATGGTCGGATATTCTCGTCCCTTATGGTAAACAATCGTATGTGACACTTACCGTTGCCGGATCTAAACAGACTTTCTCAAATGATGGTCCCGATCCCTCTACTTTCTCAGAGATTATTCCTTCAAAGCTCTCTTCTGTTTCTACTGTCTATGAAGGGGATGCACTGGCTTTCCAGATGACTCTTACAAATGTAAAACCGGGCGATTTCTATAATTATGTTGGTTTAGGTGTTTACCCACAGGATCCTAATAGTTTCTCCGTAGGTGATGTCTCAGCGACTGTTACCGTGCCGGGGCTCTCTTCGATTGTAACGGAGTTCAGTCTTCCTGACGGTCTCGATGCGGGTCTTTATGACGTATATCTTTTTGATAAGTCGTTTACCTCTTATATGACTCCGACTACGCTGGAGGTTAAAAAGCGTGATAAGGCCCAGCCGGCTGTTGAATCAGAATTGATTGTATCGTCCGTGGCTCCGAATTTCATAAAATCTACTGATCCCTGTGGAGTGACGCTTTCTGTTGAAAATGTCTCTTCTAAGGAGTTGTCCTCAAATTTTGTGGTTAAGCTTTATTCTGCTGAAAATCTTAAGGAGGTCTATAGTCTCACTTCTAATGGGAGTTGCGCTATTGAGGCCGGACAAAGGGCTGTACTAAATTTTGAACCTCGCAACCTTGACCTCGCTCCGGGTAATTATTATTGGAGAGTTCAGAATGGAGAAGGAAAGCTCTTGAGCGTTCTCAATCCTCTGGTGATTACGGGGAAACCCTTTACTGTAGGTGTCCTCGAATATGAGGTGACTAATGAGATTCAAAAGACTGTAAGAGTTTGCGGCCTTAAAAATGAGGATGTCACATCTGTCAATATCCCTGAGACTGTCAATGGCTATAAAGTTACTCAGATAGCCCCGGGTTTGTTCGCCTTTGCCGGCAAATTGAAGAGTATTACCCTTCCCTCCGGTATTAGTTATCTTCCGGCAGCTTTGTTTTACAATGCTTTGAGCCTGAAGTATTTGACGATGAATGCTCAAAATCCTGCCAGTCTCGGTTATAAAGTTTTCACTGAGGAGAGAATCCCGGAAATTGTTGTCTCCGGTCCGGGTTCGTATACCAATCTTTATGCTCTCTCTGAGCAATGGGCTCCCTTTGCTTTTTCTGCTTGGAACATGATTTTTGAGGATGGTATAGATCCCGCAGGTCTTCTTCGTGATGACGCCGGAAATATATATTCTCCTTATTATGTACCTGCAACAAGCTGGTTGTCATTCGACATTAAGACTCCCGAGGGTAAGTTTGTTAAGGCTACATGGGAGTATGGCTCTGAGAAGGGTGGCAGTATCTGTGATGGCTTTACTTCTCTTCCTCCGCTTTTCGGACTTCAGGGTACAGTCACTTTCTCCATTTCCGATGTAAGTGGCGTTGGCTCCATAGATGTCGAGGCAGTTCCGGTTGACGTCTATACTCCGCAAGGTGTGATCGTACTGAGAGCTGCGATGCCGGAGGATATCTCCCGCCTCCCCAAGGGAATCTACATAGCCGCCGGCAAAAAAGTCTTCGTAAGATAACCCTGTCAATAAATTAAATCAAACACTTCCCCTCCTCTCCCTTAACAATAATTTACTGCGGCTCTGCCCCCTACCCCTTGTGGGGGTAGGGGAGGGTCTTTCGGGGGAGAGTATTTCGGGGGAGGGCTTAGGCCGGACTTTGGTCGGGCTTTATTATTCGGCTGTTGTTGTAATTTTTTCAAAAAATCTTTGCAGTTATGGTTTTTTGTTAATATATTTGCAAGCGAATAGCCTTCTATCAAATCTGAGGATGGAATTTTGATATTGCCTATATATATAAATGATTTAATTCTTAACAATCAAATAAATTAATTATCAAAACAATGAAGAAGTTTTTTACCCTTCTTGGCGTGGCTTTGATTGGCCTCTGCTCCGCACAGGCTGCTGTCAATCCCGCTGAGGTTAAGTTTGAGGGCTTCAAGAAGCAGATTCAGCTTAGAGAACTTACTCCCCAAGAGAGAGCTCAGGCTGCTACTGACTTCAACAGAGGAAGCCAGGTGGTTAAGCGTGCATGGGAAACCAGCATGTATCACTACGAAAACTACATCGTAAATAAAGGCCACCTCGTAGACATTGTCAAATTCACTATGCCTGAAACCAACAAACACGCCGAATTCAAGGACCTCCCTTACTGGTGCGTACAGTTCCAGATTTGCCGTTGGAGAAAGTCTGAGGATTTCACCAAGGATCCTTCTACAGTCCTAAACGTTGTTGTTACTTGGCCTTGTAAGGCTAATATTAACCCCCCGCTGGAGGATGCTGATGTTGACTTGACTCCCGAAAACAGCGAAATCGCTAGTGTTGCTGAATTGGCTGCTTCCAAGTCTTACAGTACTGAGCACAATACATTCTTCAACTTCATGTATCCCGAATCTCAGGGCGCTCGTAACTTTCTCCCCAGCCATACTGCCAAGGGTGATTTCCTCGGATGGCCTATCTGGTCAAATCAGGGCGGTGCATTCTCTCAGATCAATGGTAAGGGTGAATATCAGTTCTACAATGACGAAGGCTTAGAGAAATATACTTATCTTAGCATTGATAGTGCTGTGGATAGTGCCAATGGCAACGAGTCTGAAATTGAAATGCCTTTCGAATTCTTCCTCGAAAAGACTGATGATACCTCCGACAGAACCAACATCACCGGTACTTACAAGGGTGTAGCTGACCTCTTTGACATGGTTCGCGGTGACTATACTTACAATTTCTCTGATGTCCACATCTTCGCCGGTGGCGTGAGCGATATCGACGAAAATATTGACGGTGTTTACCTCTGGAGTGTTCCTTTCGGTTTCAATGACAATGTTACTGATTTTACTCCTGTTCAGAAATATTACCTCGCTGCTTGCGAAGCTCCCGGCCTTATCTCTTGGGGTAATGCAGATAAGGGTAGAGATGTTCCTTTCCAGAGCGACCTCGTAGGTATTTACCTGACAGCAGAGCAGCAGAAGGACGATGCCAACTGGCGTTGGGTGACCGGTTCTTTCTGGACCAAAAAAGATGCTGAGTTCTACAACCAGCAGTTTGACATGGTTCAGCCCGAAACTATCGAAGTTGAAACTCAATTTGGAACTGTTCCCTATCTCTCAATCAACCCCAGTGCCAACACTATGGTTCCCGGTGGATATTCCGAATTGTGGAGTACTGATAATGGCTTTGCCGGTGTTTATGCAGCCCGCAACAAGTATATGTGCGCTCCTACTATGTTAGCTGTTAATACTGTTGATGGTCTTATCATCGATGGTATCGACGATGCTAAGAATACTTACGTCGCTTCTTACAAGGGTAAGGTGGTTTACCACTACGACGTTGACAACATGTCCAACACTCGTGAAATCGAAAACCTTGTTGGTGAATATGTTCCCGTATCCGGTGTTGAATTTGTAGACGCCGAAAATAACTTTACTATCTCTGCTGCTAACGGTTCTATCAACGTTGTTTCTGACAACGCTCAGATTCTCGTATTCGACCTCTCCGGTAAGCTCGTAGCTTCCGCTAAGGGTAGCGCTAACTTCAACCTCAACAAGGGTCTCTACATTGTTAAGGTTGGCAAAGAAGTGAAGAAAGTAGTCCTCTAATCTGAATCCTAAAAGACCAATGAAGGTTGTAAAAAAAAATGCGTCCCCAAAAGGGACGCATTTTTTATGTCAAGGACGGCGAGCTCCCGGCTCGTATCCCCTCATCCCCTCAATACATTGGCACAAACGGTTCGCTCTTCTTGAAGTGTTTGGTGACATCTCCGCAGAGTCCCGATGCTTTTGATGTGTCGAGTTTTAGAACTTTTGCTCCCGGCTTCAAATCGCACTTCTTCAGATCTACCCAGTAATACCCGGGCTGGGTCACCATCTCAAAACCGTAGATACAATCGCGTACATCGGCATAGCTCCTCCATTGAGTCGATGATAGATTCGGTTCTCCCTTAACGGTGTAGGTGAAGGGTACCGATGAGGTCACCAGCACACTTCTGGCTATAGCCATTCCCTCTTCAAACCCCGATACAGGCTCTACCGAATGAGCAAAGAAATTAGCGCGTACGCAGCGGTCGGCTGATGCCATAGTGCCGGGCAGTGTATGAGTGCCCCCCTTCTTTTCCCAATATTCCATAATCGCTGTCATCTGTGGCCATTGAGGATCGTTGGTCATGGCACGAAAATCTCCCATGTCTGCTATGGTAATATTACCATTGTTAAACTCAAAGATAATACTTTTCCCACTGGCATCGGTAACTCCCCAGTGGAGTGCCGAGACTGTGCCCCCGTCGAATGTAGCCCCATCAATGGTGAAATCCTGATTGCGTAGGGTCTCTACAACTTCATCCGTAGTGGCATTCATATCCAACAGCCAGCCGACAAACATTGCAAGTGACATTGGTGGACGCCCCGTAGTAGTGTCGTTGACATACACTGTTCCTTTGCAGAAAAGACCGTTTACAACGAGTCCCTTTTCATTCATACCCTCAGTGATACCGCCATCGTATCCTACGGCATAGACTGCACCATAGCGAGAAGTCCAACTGACGGCCCCAGGCTTGTCAGAGCCTGTCTTGGCTATCCCTGCAGGATATACATATAGATTGGTGGGTATCGGTGTGCGCCAATCCAGCGATCGACCAATGACGAATAGCGAGTCGCTACCCACATATTTCACACGCGTACAGGCCTCTGACTGAGGCGCCATAACGGAAGAACCCAAAAGCAGTAAAGCCACTAAAGCTACTTCCTCCATCTTTCTAAAAATTCTGCCTGTCTGTTTCATAGTATACATAATAAAAGCCTTTTATTTCCAAACATCCCCACCCCTCCCAAAGTTCACATACCAAAGTATTACAATAATCCCCTCACAGTATCACAGGCGTCACGCCTGTGTCCCCACCTATCAAAATTTCAACTTGCAGATTTCCTCCGAATAAGTTAATTTTGCAGTAATTATTTCTCTACTCAATAGTCATGTCTAATTGACTGGCTGTCAAACAAGCGTAGACTTATGACATTAAAGACGATTAAAGACAATATCCTCAACGGTGGCGTCATAACTCGCCGGGAGGCTGATTTCTTGGCCTCCTATCCTGACCTCGATGCGCTTTGCGATGCCGCTGATGAAATCCGCAATAAATTTTGCGGCGATGACGTAGACTCTTGCTCTATCGTCAATGCCCGTTCCGGTCGTTGTGGCGAGGACTGCAAGTGGTGTGCTCAGGCTTCACGCCATCATACCGGCTGTGCTACCTACAATTCACTCCCCGATGATGAACTCCTTGAGGCCGCACGCGCTAATGTGCGTGAGGGTATCAAGCGCTTTTCTCTGGTGACTTCAGGACGTCGTGTCGTTGGGCGTGACCTTGATGTCTTCTGCCGTCAGCTGAATTTGCTTCGAGAGCAGACTCCTCTATATCTCTGCGCTTCTATGGGGCTTTTAGGCAAGGAGGAGATGCAGCGACTGAAGGATGCCGGCGTAAAACGATATCATTGCAATATGGAGACATCGCGAGAGGTTTTCGAGACTCTTTGCTCTACTCATACCCACGATGACAAGATTGCTACCATACGCGCCGCTCGCGAGGTGGGCATGGATGTCTGCTCCGGCGGCATTATCGGTATGGGGGAATCTCTTGCACAGAGAATAGATTTCGCTTTCGAGCTTGCTGATCTGGATGTGGATTCAGTACCTATTAATATCCTCAACCCGATTCCCGGCACACCCCTCGAGAACACCCCACCCTTGTCTGAAGAGGATATCATCCGCACTGTTGCAATTTTCCGATTCATTCTCCCAACTAAGGCTCTTCGTTTTGCCGGAGGTCGTCTGGCTCTCAGTCATGATGCCCAGTTGCGGATAATGCGCGGTGGTATGAATGGTGTGCTGATGGGTGATATGTTGACTACAGTCAGCAATTCCGTTGACGATGATAAAAAACTCTTTGCTGAGGCTAACTTGAACTTTTAACATGGATATTTCAGTTATCATACCCCTCTTTAATGAGGAGGAATCTCTCCCCGAACTTACCGCCTGGATTGAGCGTGTTATGGCCGAAAATAAGTTCTCCTATGAGATTATTTTCATCAATGATGGTAGCTCAGACAATTCCCAGGAGGTCATAAGAAGTCTTGCTGCCAAGAATCCGGCTATACATTCTATTGCTTTTGCGAGGAATTATGGTAAGTCGCCGGCTCTCAATGTTGGATTCCAAAAGGCTCAGGGCGATGTGGTCATCACCATGGATGCCGACCTTCAGGATTCTCCCGATGAGATTCCGGCTCTCTATAGCATGATTGTCGACGATGGCTACGATCTGGTCTCCGGATGGAAGAAGAAGCGTTATGATCCGCTGTCGAAGACGATCCCTACCAAACTGTTTAATGCCACGGCAAGAAAGGTCTCAGGCATTAAGAATCTCCATGATTTCAACTGCGGACTAAAGGCGTATCGCAAGGCTGTGGTAAAGCATATTGAGGTATATGGAGATATGCATCGATATATTCCTTACTTGGCCAAAAATGCCGGATATGCCAAGATTGGTGAGAAGGTTGTGCATCATCAGGCTCGTAAGTACGGTCATACTAAGTTCGGTCTCGATCGTTTTGTCAATGGTTATCTCGATTTGGCTACCCTCTGGTTTCAGTCGAAGTTCGGTATTAAGCCTATGCATATCTTTGGCCTGCTGGGCTCTCTGATGTTTGCTATCGGCTTTTTGGCTGTCTGCATTGTCCTCGTATTGAAGATTGTCAGCATGTGTTCTGATTCTTATTATTTCTATGTCACCAACTCCGTATATTTCTATCTCTCTTTGGCGGCAATGGTGATGGGGTTGCAGTTCTTCTTGACCGGGTTTGTCGGTGAGCTGATCGCTCGCAATTCCCCGGAAAGAAACAATTATCTAATAGCCGAACAGTTCTGAATTGGAAATGAGGAGTTGAGGAGTATATTAGTTGAGGAGTTTATTAGTTGATTATGCGTCGGTTGCTTTTAATTTTACCTGCCTTATTTGCCCTCTTGGGATGTTCCTCCAACGAATGTCTCGAGAATGGTACGTCTTTGCCGATGGCCGGATTCTTCTCCTCTGAGCCGGCGCCACATCCGGTTGCCTTAGAGGGCCTGAAGGTTCGGGCTATCAATGCTCCCGGTGATAGCGTCCTTTTCGATGGCACCTCGCAAATCAGCGAGTTGTATCTCCCCTTTAATCTCGATGCGGATGTAACTTCCTACGTCTTTGAATATCCCTCTTCTTCAGGATTTGCCGCCGATACCATCTCGTTCCATTACCTCAGACAACCATGGTTTGTCTCCTCGGCATGCGGCGCTGTTGTCAATTTTAAGATTGAGGATATTTCGCATTCTTCGCTTATGATTGACTCTGTGGCGTGTCCTGATAGCATCATTACCAACGCTGTTGGCCAGAATATTAAAATTTATTTCAAAGTTTCAGATGAGCAGATACCTGAATAATTCCCTATTTCGGTTGCTGACTTGTCTGCAACTTGTCTTTATCCTTTCCGGCTATTTGTTCGAAGTCGGAGCACAGTCTTCTTCGGCTGAAATCTTGGAGTCTCCTTCGGAGGTCTCTTCTTCTGATTCTCTGCCCCGGATTCCCCGGCGCGGTACGATCACTCCTGTGGATATCGACCGCGAGAAGCCTCGCGGTCCTGTCCTTCATTACTATGATAGCCACGGTAATCTCCTCGACGAACCGGTGCTTTTCCTGACAGAGACGGATACTGTAGCCAAGACATCGGCCTCTTCTCCATATCCTCTCTTTGACGGTATTAATGTGGGCATCAATTTTATTGACGCTGTGATGCTTATTGCCGGTCAGGATTATGCCAGCTTCGATATTTGGGCATCTGTCTCTCTCCACAATTGGATTTTTCCCGTTCTTGAGGCGGGTATAGGATATGGTAAAACTCAGCCTGAGGGTGGCAATTTCTGCTATAAGGCTAAGCCTTCCCCATATTTTAAGCTTGGTGCCAACTACAATTTTCTCTACAAGAGCAACCCGGACTACCAAGCCTTCATTGGCCTTCGCGGCGGGTTCTCTTCTTATCGCTGGGATGTAACCGATATCAAGATTTCTGACGGGTATTGGCATCAATACCCTGAATATAATATCCTGAATCAGAGTGCCTCAACCCTTTATGGTGAAGCTCTCGGAGGATTGCAGGTAAAACTTTTTAAGGGTCTCTCAATGGGTTGGACTTTGCGCTACCGCTTCAAGTTTCACACCTCGCGCAAGGTGAATCCCGGGAGTCCACAACCCGGTTCAGACCCATGGTTCATCCCCGGCTACGGTACCAACAATAGTCTCGGTTTCACCTTCTCCCTAATCTATCACATTCCGGGGCGTCCCCGAAAGCTATCCCCTCCGGAGAATAAGTAGCCCGAATTAATAAGTCTATTAAAGAAGTCTGTTTAAAAAGTCTATTAAGGTGTCTAAAAATTCCTCTTTCAGCTTAGCCATCTCTCCCAATACTGAAAAAATTGCTAAAGGTCTCGCAATCTTCTTCATTATGCTCCACAATCTGTGCCATTTGTGTACAGGTATTGTATTGGAAAATGAGTCTTCGTTCAATCCTGAATCTCCACTGATTTTCCTTCGAAGGTTGTTAAATCTTAGTGATACTCTAATATATGATATCTTTTCTTTTTTTGGATGGTATGGTGTGCCGGTTTTTTTCTTTTTCAGTGGTTATGGTCTGGTGAAAAAGTATGAGTCTCCCGGTGCCGAAATCCTCCGCCCCGTCCCTTTTTTTGTTAAACATTGGGGCAAGTTTTTCAGAATGATCCTCCCGGCTGTAGTTTTCCTTATTTTGTTTTTGCTTCTAAGAGTGGTTGTCTATGGCTCTGACCCTTTTCCCTTATTAGTCTTTCTTTCTATGCCAACGTTTATTAATGATCTGATTTACCAGATACTTCCCCCGGAGCCTCGCGTATATTGGTATTTCGGAGCTGCCCTGGAGTTTTATGCTTTCTATGCGTGGGTCGTCTATAAGCGTCCGGCTTATTGGCTGCTTTTGGCTGTACTTTTTTCGTTGGCTCTTCAATTTGTCTTTATTCCCTCTGAGAGCACTCCTTTTTGCAAGGATGTGACGTTTTGGATTCGTAAAAATTTCATTGGCTGGGTATGCTCCTTCGCCCTCGGTGTTTTCTGGGCTCGCGGCAAGATGGTGAAGCGCCGGGTGGCGATAATAGTGACTGTTCTCTCTTTTCTCCTTTTCTTCCCCTCTATGTTCAATGAGTATTCGTGGCATTTTTCATCTCTGTTCGCTATTATAATAACCATCGCAATAGCTCATATTTCCGCCAAAATCCCACTCTGGAACAAGGCATGGATATGGATGGGTACCCTTAGTGGCTTTATTTTTGTAGCGCACCCTATAGTACGCCATGTCATGTTCATCGTCCTAAAGGCTGTGAATCTTACGCTGAAGGGTCATCTGGGTTTACTCCTGATTCCATATGTTATAGTCTCTATCCTTTTAGCAATCTTATACCGGAAGTTCTTCGCTAATTTTATCGCAACGGGACGTTTCCGTCCTGCTGTTAAGCCTCATAAGGCACCTAAAACGAGGTAGATTGTATATGCTACATAACCCGGCACAAGGATGCTGCCTTCAAGGCGAGTGATGGTAAGAGTTTTATAATAGCGTCCGAATATCCAGAAGAGAAGTGAGGCTCCCATCAGCGTTGTGAGGTCTACAAGTCCTATCTGTCCGAAGGGTAGCGGACGGATTGTCGCAGCGACTCCCAATACCATAAAGACGTTGAAGATGCAACTGCCGATCACGTTGCCTACGGCGATGCCGGTGTTCCCCTTGCGGGCGGCGGTGATGGAGGTCGCAAGTTCAGGCAATGAGGTGCCCATGGCTACAATTGTCAAGCCGATGACGGCATCGCTGACTCCGAAGGATCGCGCTATCCCGGAAGCTCCATCCACAAAGATGTCTCCTCCGAAGATCAGGGCTGCAAGCCCGGCTACTACCAGTAGTATTGACTTCCCCATCCCCATGGCTTTTATCTCTTCTCCAACCTTCTCTTCTTGAGTAGCAGGCTCAGTGCCGTCATTGCCACCCTTGAGTGCCTGTGAGAAGGTGTAGCGCAGAAATATCAGGAAGAAAAGCAACAACAATATGCCATCTACGCGGGTGGCTGTGGCCTCTGAGGCTGAGCCCAGAATCGGACCAAGTCCGATTGCCATTAATGCTACACTGCTGAGTACTACCAATGGTATGTCGTTGGCAAGCAGTGAACGTTCTACCATTATCGGACGCACCAGGGCTACCACACCGATAATAACTAAGATATTGAAAATATTGCTGCCTACAACGTTGCCTACGGCAATGCCGGCATTCCCATTGATTGAGGACATTACACTGATTACAAGTTCCGGTGCGGAGGTGCCGAAGGCTACTACGGTAAGGCCAATGACCAGGTCAGACACCCCCCACCGCTTAGCCATGGCCGATGCGCCATCGGTCAGCCAGTTGGCACCACAAAGTATCAGCACCAATCCTCCAATAAGAGATAAAATATCAAGTATCATACTCTAAAACTTATAAACATCAAATTTCGTTCACGAAATTTGAAATATAATATACCCGCCGGGATTTAAGGTCAATTTCCCTCCCTTGAATTTCGAGGTCTTACCTTTTGAATCATATTGCAATATGGTGCTCTTCTCTTTCAAGTCGAGTCGAATCTTCTGTTTCTGAGTGACACTGTGGTTGACTATGACAAGATACTTCTTGCCGCTATTGTATAGCTCACTGACAAGTACGCCTTCATCTTCGGTCAGTAACTGAGTGATAGGGTAGGGGAGTTGTCCCAATCGTTGTGTGCCCTTTGGTAGTTCTTTGCCGGTGTGCCATGCTCCCACAAGCTGCGCTCCCAGGAATATATGTTGGAGTGCACGAATCTCGGTGTTGACTTTCTTCACCCTTTTCCAGATTGGGGTGCGCCGTCCTGTGTGGTCAATAATAGCCTGTCCCCATCCTGCCGGATTTTTCATATTTACCCGCGTACCATAGGTGAAGTATTGGAGTCCCTGGGCTCCATATGCTAACTGAGTGAATGCGGCAAACCTAAGATGTTCCTCCTTAGGTTCCGGATATTGATTGTGGGGCACCGATAAAATGTAGGCCCACATGGTTCTCCCTCGACGGCGACATACGTCGGAGATGACTTCCAAGTTGTAATAGAGTTCCGGCCCTATCCTTAATTTTCCATTTCGTATGGAAATCGGATAGTAGTCAAAGCTGATAATCGGTAGATTTAGTGAGTCTACGAACGATTCTACATAGTCGCGATAGTCTTTAGCTCCTAAGCGTTCCTCTCCAAGATTGGGGAGAAGATTGACGTAGGGCATGTGGTTCTTGTCATGCATCATTAGAGTGTCGCAAAGTACCTTGTAGTAGGTGAACTTCTGTTTGGACGGCTCATCTGCAATATAGTATCCTGCCACTCGCGGATCGTTACTGAAACGTTTTGCCCATTCCGGTGCTCGATATCTGTCGTGGGTCGGCGGGCAGTTGAGCATTACCTTCACTCCGGTTCCTTCACTCTCTCTGAGTGCTTGTAGCATATAGAGCGTGTCAATATACATATTGTCAGTAATATTGAATCCCGCCTCTCTTGCCCACATAAATTGCTGGTGTGTGGTCAGCGGATTGCTGAAGGCTGTCCCCGCGATTATAGGTAGCTCTCCCGGAGTAGGGTTGATATATCGGGGGATATTCTTATTGTCATCGGGACGAGGCCTGTCATAGCCACAAAGCATAGTAGAAGCTCCGATAATCCCAATACACAACAAAGCGATAGATAGAGCTAAATATCGTCTCATAATAAGAAAATCATAAAAGATAAGCGGACGTATCTGTGATGGATACGTCCGCTGTATTAATTCGCTTAAGGCCACATGATAGTTATATCGGTAAGGTCAATCAACTATCAACCATCAACCTTAAAATTCAGCAAGCTGAATTTTAATTAGCCTTATGAGGCTCTACGTTGATGAACTTGCGACCCTCTTTGCCTGTTGTGAACACTACTACGCCGTCGATGAGGGCGAACAGTGTGTGGTCTTTGCCCATGCCTACGTTAAGGCCGGGGTGATGCTGTGTGCCGCGCTGACGTTTCAGAATGTTGCCGGCTTTGCAATTGGACCCGCCATAGATTTTTACGCCAAGTCGTTTGCTTTCTGACTCACGGCCGTTCTTAGAACTGCCGACACCTTTTTTATGTGCCATATCTTTTCGGGGGGTTAAGCTTTAACAATATTTTTAATCAACACTTTGGTGAACTGCTGACGATGTCCGTTTTTACGACGATATCCTTTGCGACGTTTCTTCTTGAAAACAATCACCTTCTCGCCCTTTACCAGCGGTACGAGCACTTCACAATTCACTTTTGCCCCTTCAACGGCAGGAGCTCCAACTTTTACGTCGCCGTCGGCATCCAACAGAAGTACTTTGTCGAATGTCACTTCCTGACCTTCCTTTACTTCATCGCCGAGATGGTGGACATACAGGAATTTGCCTTCTTCAGCCTTAAACTGCTGTCCTTTGATTTCTACAATTGCGTACATTGTTTTTTATGTTGCTATAAATGAACCCGTTGGGCGAGACTCCTCGGCTTCGCCGTTAGTCTGCTTTTTTGCCTTGGCGGAATAATCGTACAAAATTAATACTTTTTCCGCCATTCTCCAAATATTTTTTAATTATTATAGTCTAAATCCTGATGAATCCTGTTGCAAATTGATGCAACACGATGAATCCTGATTCTTCTTGATGAATCCTGATTCTTCTTGATGCATCCAATCTTTTATCTTACTTGTATCTTCTTCCCGGAGGTAATGTAGATTCCCTTCGCCAATTTGCCGATATCGGTGGCTGTCGCTCCGCGTTTTACCAGCCGGCCACTCAGGTCGTAGACATCCGTGACCTTTTCAGTCGCTACTTCATCGATACCCGTCGTGTCGTCTTCTTTATGCGTATTATACTCCCAGAGAATCTGTACTTTCGGTACGTAGTAGGTAGTTGGATTTGTCAGTTTTCGCATCTTGATTGCTGACTGTGGCAGCTCAATGATGTATTTCTCTCCCTCTTTGGGTACGAAGGCTTTGCGTGTGTAAGGGTCGATCGGTGCTTGGAATTGCAACTCTGTGACTCCTGTGATTGACGCATCGTTGGCGAGACCGAAGCGTCCAAGACAGTTGCCGGTTTTCTGCCCTTTTTCTACCTTGTAGATACATGGCTGGTAGAGCGATAATTTGATGTAGCCTCCGGCGAATTCAAATCCTTCAGGGGCGTGGAGCGTTAGGTTGGTGAAGCTGTCTACGATCCCTTCTCCGGGAGTGAAGTAGGCATTGCCCAAGTCGTTGATCCACCAGTTGAACTCCATCTCCGGACAACTTATGGGGGTGCCCTCTATTTTCATTGTGATGGCTCCGGCGGGTATAAAGAGCTGGTATTTTCCTTGAATGGTCCAAGCTTCCGGCTCTCCTGTATTTTTCCCAAGGGGTATGAAGCTGACACTGTTGCCTGATATTTCTGTGGTATAGGAACCCTCAAATTGTTCAATCTCGTCTCCTCCGAAGTAGATGATCCCTGTCTTGTCTACTTTTTCATCCGGGTTGTAATAGTTGAGCGCTCTGGCTGAAAATGCGATATCTTCAGCTCCGGCAAATGTCAGTGTCACTTTGGATATCGGGTCGGGTGTGTTGCCTACTGCCGGTGATACCTGCGGCCGCGGAAAGTCTACGCCGAAGGCGGTGATGGCTGTTGTCAGCATGAGAACTGCTGTCAATTGTCGAGTAATTTTTCTCATATATGTTTCCTTTAAACTTTATTACGACAACAAAAATAAAAATTTTTGGGTAATTCCCAAAATTTTCTTATAAATCCCAATTCACCCCGTTGCCTCCCGATTCAACCCGATGTATCCCGATTCAACCCGATGTAACAGGATGAAGCAGGATGCATCATGTTTCATCCTGATGCATCCTGATATAACCTGTCTTTTCGGCTCTTACAGAAGGTTGATTTTATAAGCCTCGCTTCCTTTGCGGATGATATATATTCCTTTGGCGAATCTCGGGCTGATAGCGGAGAAGTCCTCTTCTTCTCCTGAATAAACTTGCAGTCCTGAAAGTGTATAGACTTGTATTATAGTGGGTTGTATTTCTTTGATGGCTTCAACGCCACTTTCTCCTTTTTCAGGGAAGATGGGGAGTGATGGAAACCAATAGTTGGATATCATCTCGTAGTCACGAACGATGCTCCCGTCCGGTGCGTAGCGGCGTGTGATGTAGGACGGTGTGCCGTATTCGTGATATAGTGACATGTAAATCTCATCGCTGACGGGGTCTATGCCCATGGAACAGCCGTAGAGTTTCCAGTTGGCTCCCTCAGCATCAAGGTCTATATGCAGTTTCAACTCTTTCTTGTCGATGTCATATTTATATATCTGTGATCCGGTAAACCAGCGATTGCTTCCTCCTTTCCAGTAAAGTGTATTCTCTTGTTGCGATGCAATGAATGCATCCGGAGTCCAGGCATACCAGGAATTAGAGGGGGGATACATCCCGTTGGGAATTTCGATGATTTCGTATTCGTAAGTATCCGGATTGAGTTTTACAATATAGGGGAGGGTAGTACCTGTACCTTGCACATTCTTTGCTACCGACAGCCAGAGATTTCCATCCTTGGATTTCACTACGGATCCAATTCCGGCTTTTTCAGCTACTATTTCCATACCAATAGTCTTTACAACTTCGTCCTTCTCGGGATCGATTATCAGCAGTCCGTATTGCTGGTGGGCCGCAAATACCATGCCGGAGGCGCTCACCATCATGCCGGTCTGCCCGTGGTAGAGCGATCCGGTGGGGTCGGTAGTGGGTCGGTCGTCTCCGGCATTAGGGTTAGCGGAGCCTTTTACCTGCCCTTTGATTTCGTATGTGTCAAGGTCAAAAATCCAGATGCCATTGCTGGAGGATATGTATCCCTTATGGTCATCCACTCCAAGGAATCCTCTCCCGTCGCATTGCGCTCCGGAGGGGTCAATTGTCTCTGACTGATACAGCATTTTTAAAGTCTTGGCATCCGCTACGGTGATGCGTCCGCCGGTGATGTCAGCGCCGGGGTCGCGCTCTTGCTTGGCGATCAAATAGAGTTTTCCGTTCCAACGCGCTCCGTACTGATTGGTGCAACCAAGTTCATGGCCGGGATTTTCGGCTTGGAAGACGCGATATTGCCAGTATACCCCTTCAGGGTCGTCGGGAAGAAGATAGTTGAGCGTGGAGTTCTGATGGCCATACCAGTCTTCGTTGACGAATATAATTCCCTCGGTGTAATCCTTATCCGCTGCACTTGCCGATATGGCAAGCGCAGAGATAAGGGAAACTATAAATGAATAGAAACAGGTTCTGAATTTAGTATTCATTATTTTATAAGGATTTTTGCAGTCTTGTTGCCGTTTTTGCGAATATATATTCCCGGTGTCAGCTCGGGATTGTCACCATGCCCGGCAAGTATTCCGGAGAGGGAGTACCAATAGGTTGTTCCTGAATATTCGTCGTTTGTAATTTCGTCAATACCTGTTGTGTGGTTGGCCGGAACATAGTAGAGTAAGCCTGCATCTTCGCAGGGGATTGTTCCGTCTCCCATACCACCCATTCCCGCTTCTTCGAAGATGGTATAGGTCCAGCCGTCGATGTATCCATCGCGAATCTGTCGGCCGGTGAAGCCGGTGCCGCTGTACATCCAGTCTTCGCCGGAACTTCCGGTCCAATAGCTCCAATATCCTTCATACCATCCGGCAAGCCACATATTCTCTGCGGGCATTGTGGTTTTTGCTTTCCAGCAGTCGTAATCGTATGCGGGATAGCCGTAGGCCTTGGCGTCTATGGGATGCTGAATGTAGTGGCTCTCTAATGCATCATCTATTGCCTGCTGTGCCATAACGGGGGTATTGTCGCCGGGTGCCACCTTCTGCCCAAACGTGGTGTTGACACTGTAGTAGTCGAAGTTTATCCATTCGTAGGTCTTGGCCATCTCGAAGTCGAAGTGTAGGTTTTCCAGTATTGAGCCGGCGTTGCCTATACCTATGCCGCAGACCGTAGAGCCGTACTGCCCGGTATATTGTGTCAGCAATACGAGGTTGTCATTGTTAGCGCAGATGGCTTTGAACATATCTTCTCCCGTGGGGTAGACGTTCTTTCCGTTTTCATCTTTGGTGACGTCAAATCGGTAGCCCCACACCCATGTTTGGTCCTTGTTGGGATCGGTGCCTTTGGTGATTGCCAGGGCTGCGCGGTTGCTTCCCTCGCCACTCCAGTTAGTGATTTTGTCAAGGTCGATGGGAACTTGTGCGTAAGCTCCGAGCGTTGTCGACAGTAGGATAATTCCGTTAAGTAAGAGTTTTTTCATTCAAAAATTATATTGATGGTTTTAATTCCGGTTTTTCAGGCAATGCAATATGCAGGTCTTGTGCCCGGCTGAGCTCTGTGGAGGTCTCTCCGATCCATCCGCAGGTCTGGTTGACACCGGTGTATACACGGATGAAGTCTATTCCCGGGAGGTGCACTCTCTTGCCATTGCTGTCTACAGCGTTGCCAATATCAAAGGAGTTGAGGTCGGCACGTTCGTTGGGATGGTTGTCTACGTACCCCCAAGGGTAGCTGTAAAGTACGTAGTAGGTTCCCATACCGCTAAGATCTTTACCATTGGGCGGTAAGCAACTCCCGCTGTAGCAGAGTGTTTCTTCCGTTGTCCATTTGGGCCAATAGTCTTGTGAGTGGAAGAGGTTTTTGGGTATATACCCTTCGGTCCCCATGGAGTCTTCCCAGCGGATATAATAGATATCCGACAGACTGTTGTCGTCGTCTGCAATCACTTCATGCTCGGGTTCCGGACGGTGATATGTCAGTTGATATCCATGACGGGTTTCCGGATTTGAATATTCGCTGCCGGCGAGTTCATACCAGTCATCATCGGCTATGCCATTGCAATTGGCATCGTAGCTTACCATCACAATTCCGGGTTCTGCCGACCCTCCCTTTTCGTCGGGGTTGGTGAGCTCGTAGAAACAGTTTCCCCAGATGCGGAAGTCGTTTTCTCCTTCTACGTTGATGACGGTATGGTCAAAGGCGAAGGTGACGTAGCCTCCATACCCGCCAAGCGTTATCATGATGTCGTTGGTGCCGGAGATGCTTTCTTCTGCTTTCTGCAGGATGTCGGCATAAGTGTCTCCCTCTTCATACTTTGGCATTTCGTTGACAAACTGTCCGGGTGCAGGACAGTATTCCAATACTTTGGAGATATAGGGACTGTATTCTATCTCTTCATGAACTACGTGGACTGTGAAGTCGTAGGCGTAGGGAGTCTTGTCGTCTATAATCTCAAAACTTAGATGGTATTCTCCCTCTTTGTCTGTAAGGAAGATGTAGTCGCGTGTATGTGCCACAACTTTTCCGTCTACTTTCCAGAGATATTCCTTCCCTGTCAATGCCGGGTCGAGAAGTAGCTTCTGCATGCGAGCTATATAATAGGTGTCGTCAATACCTAATCCTACCATCGGTATGTAATCGCTACATCCCATCAGCACGCTCATTGCTGTGGCGATGCCAATGGCTGTCAGTCCGTATATTTTCACTATCTTTTTTATTTCCATAGGAATGCTATATGTGCCGGGATGTCGCCTGTACGTACGCTCCATTTTTTCTTCCCTTCGGGGGTGAAGCAGTAGAGGGTGCCGCTGCTGACATAATTTTTGGCATCGGTGACGAATATCTCTCCGGTCTCGGGGTGTACTGCGATCCCGTAGGGGATAGTTATCTCTTTCTCTGTACCGTCGGTGATGAAGTTGCGGGAGATTATCTCTTTCGTCCTCACATCTATTATGCCGTAGGAGATGGCGTTCTGCTGAGTGTAGGAGTTCCATTCTGTGGCATAATAATATAGGTGGTCGCCATGAATAGCCATGTTGGAGCAGGCTATGGGCAGGGTGTCAGTCACTACCATGCTGTTGTACCCTGGTTTTTTGCTGAGTACGTATAGTCGCGAGGGTCGGCTATGATAGTCTCCGCGAGATGTCACCCATAGCTTGTTGTAGGCGTCTTTCTTTACTCGGTGGAGATTGATGCCTACCGGAATCTGCTGCACTTGCTTAAAGTCTACCATCTGGATGACGCTGACGGTGTTGTCGTAGTTGGGCGTACGGTAGCCTCCGGAGTTGGCTACATACATGTAGTCGTCGATGATTTCCATCTCTTCAGGCTGATACCCTACCGTTACTTTGCGAGTTACGGCTAATCGGGTGGTATCTATCTCATAGATTGCTCCTTTGGGTGCCTGGGGGTCTATCAATACCGGACCTACATAGGAGCTGACGTAGGCTTTGCCTCGATGAAAGCGTACGTAGCGGCAATTGGGTATATCTATCTGTCCTAAACGTATACCGCTCCGGGCATCGAGGACTTCTACTTTATGTGAGCAGTTGACTACTACATACATCTTGGAGCCGTAGATACCGATATCGTTGCCCACATCACCTAATTCTTTTATTACGTTGGGATTACGCTCGGCGTAGAAGTTGCGGGCGTAGAGTCCGGTCATATAGTCGAAGTAGTCAAGAGTGCATTTGTTGGATCCCATGTTTCCTTCGTTGACAAGGTAGAAGCCGCGGATGCGGCTCGTCGTTGCCGGTGGCTCAGGAAGAATGTCATACTCTGTTGGCACCACGAGCTCGTCTTCACGACAGCTCGTGGCCACCATCAGGAGTAGCAAAAAAATATAGAAAAATTGTTTGATTTGCATAAGTTGTTTCATATCTCCACATTCAGCGATACTCGGAAGTTGCGCTTCGGCATCGGGTAGTTGATGATTACGTCGTAGTCCTGACTGAGTAGGTTGTTGACCTCTACAAGGACACGTAGTTTTGCTTTGCCGAGTTGAAAGTCTTTGCTCGCTGAGATGTCGGAAGTATACCAGGGTTGAGTGTAGTTGTAGCGGATGTTTTCTTGCTGATTGTAGCGCTCTCCAACGTAGATGAAGCTGTAGTTTAGATTCCAGCCTCTCCAACCGGCGTTGAGGATTGCCGACCCGGAATGACGGGGTATGTAAGGTATCTGGTCGCGATAGTAGTTGTCGGCGGGATTGGTGATGTCTATGGCGCGCTGAAAGGTGTATTGTCCGCGCAGTGTCAGATATAATTCGTCTACAGGATTGACGGTCATTTGTGCTGATACGTCAATACCTTTGATGTCTACAAGGCCGAGGTTGAGCATCGTCCAGCGGAATTGCTGTCCCTTGGGATAGGCTACAATCTTGTCCTTCACCCTGTTGTAATATCCGTCAACGCTTACCATGGTGTGGGATATAGTCCCGCGGTGGTAGTGATCCCAGAGCAGGCCGACGTTGTATTGGCTGACGCGTTCCGGCTCGAGTTTTGAGTTGCCCATGTCGGCGTAGTAGAGGTCGTTGAAGGTGGGCATCCTGAAGGAGCGTTTATAGAAGGCGCGGATGGTGAAGTCGCGCGTACTGCTGAGGGGGGCGAAGCTGGCGTAGACAGCGGGTGTGAATTCGTGTTTGTCGGCGGGTGCTTCTTTCCCTTCGAGGCGGTCGTGGATGAAGGTGCCCAGTCCGCTGGCTTGCGCCTTGAAACGCCCTAAATCCACTGATGCCGCTGCGGCTATCAAGTTGGTATATCTGTCGGGCTTGGCGAAGTCATACATGTCGGCTTTCAGTGTGTTCCACATGAAGTCGTAGCTCACTGATACTCTCAGCCATTTCGCTATTCGATATTCGTTGGCTGAGGAGAGATAGATTTCCCGCTGGCGATATAGATTATCTATCTTCACTTGCTTGTCGTCGTTGTTGACGTAGTGGGTGCGATAGAAGGCGTATTTTAATGTCGTTAATGTGGTGAAGTCTCCGAAGGTCTGTTGATAGCGCCCCTGGGCAAAGGAGTTGGTGTCCCAGATTCGCTCGCCGCGACGCCATACGTTGTTGACGATGGCTCCCGGCACTCCTCTCTCGGAGTTGTAGTTGTAAAACTTCAGATGCCAGGTGCCGGAGTTGAGCGCTCCGTTGATGTTGAGTTCCAGGCGGGTGGCGTTGATGTCGCCGTTCTGACGCACTGCTGTCGTATCGTAGGCCACTTCTCCGGCGGGGTTCACTCGGCGATATCTGAATTTGTATTTGCCGGACGAGTTGAGCCATTCGGCACTTAGCGAGGCGTTGACTCTCTCTGTCAGCTTGAGCTCGATTACGGCTGAGGGGTTGATGAGGTCGAACGACCCGAATCTCAAGCCGGCCCGAAGGTGGTAGCTTTCACCTTCGCTAAAGTGGGGAGTTCGCGTCTGCATATAGATAGTGCCGGCAGATCCGAAGTCGCGCGCGGGTTGCAGGATTTGGCTCTTCTGGCCGTTGTGCAGGGAGATGGCTTCGATGTTGTCGAGGGAAAATTGGCCGAGGTCTATCTGACCGTTTTGAGCATTGCCGAGCTGCACTCCGTCGTAGACTACTCCGGTATGGTTCGTGCCCATGGATCGGACGTTGACTGTCTTGATACCTCCCACGCCGCCATAGTCTTTCACCTGCACTCCGGCAAAGTAGCGCAAAGCGTCAGCCACGCTGTTGGAGTTGAGCCGCTGCAACTCTTCCCCGCTGAGTGTCTGCACGGGAATGACTTCCGCCTTGTTGCGCTCAGCGGTGACCACCACCTCCTTAAGTGCTCTGGCGGATGTGTCGGCCTTTTCTTCGGCTCGTATATATTGTGGTAGCAGACTTATTACTCCGATAAGTACTGCTATTTTTGTTCTTACCATTGTCGGTGTCTTGACAGCAGAAGGATGCCAAGCTGTGATGAGGCCTTAGCATCTTGCCCATTAAATTTAAAATTCCTGAATGTGCCACTTGCCGGCGCATACAGGAATTGTCTGTCGTCTTGACGTCCCGAAGTTGGTAATTCGGTATATTAGAGTTGTTTGTTAGCTTCTCTTTTTATAATCCGGGAATCCAATCTTCTGCCCATAATCCCGCAGGCTTCTTCAAGTGGCGGTAATGGCAGGTATTCTGACTTGTCACGCAGATTCGCGCCTTCTCAGCTTTTGTAGCCAATGGCATCAGCGAATCTCTCTAATGTGATTTACAGCAGCGGGTACTGTCCCGGATTCTCACCGGATTCCCTCTTCTCGGACTCTCTTCCAATGTCTATGCTCAATATGACCTTGGAACAACTCTCCGTTCGTGCCCTCAGCACAGCTCTCTATGCCTCCGACAACTATTACCGCCACAAAATTACACCTTTTGAAATTATCTACCAAATCTTTTCTCTACTTTCTATCGTTTCCTTCATGACCATGAACTCTTATGATCGTGAACATGGCCCATTAATATATCTGCCTTCCCGACCCTGCTGAAGGTCTTCTATAAGCCCCAATAGGCGCTGCGCTGCTGTCTCCGGCGACCATTGCTGTATCTTTCGATAGGCACTCTCTCCCATTTGTGCCCTTAGCTCCGGATTCTTCGATAGTCGTTCTATGCAGTCTGCTAATGCTTCCGCAGAGTCGCTGGGGTAGGTAAACCCCTCTACTCCTTCTTCTATCAGGAAGGGTACTGACCCTATCTCTCTGCTGGCGATTATCGCACATCCCTCCGACATTCCTTCGTTGATGACTGCCCCCCAACCTTCTCGTCGGTTTGAGGTCATCATCAGTACGTCATGCTTCCTTATCTCTTTGCGCAGACTTGCATTGTCAATGTTGTCATGTAGCGTTACGTGCTCTTCAAGATGATACTCTTTTATCTTCTCTTCAATCTGAGGTCGAATCCCTCCGGTGCCATACATATTAATGTGTACCCGACAAACTCTATCGCGTAATATACGCATGGCCTCAATGACAATATCCGGTCTCTTAAGCTTTAACATCTCGCGGGTCACCCATATCAGCTTCAATGTGCCATCTTCCCGCGAGGCTATCTCTTGCTTAATATCTCTGTCAGCGACGGAAGTGAAGTATCCCCATTTGTAACATCTTCCTCGGTAGGCACCAAGTTTGCGAAAATCGCTTGCGGCGTATCCGTTTGAATCCAGATGATATAAGTGGTTCGTCTGATATTTAAAGTGATAGTAGTATAGGAATTTCAATAGCCGTGGCGATAGCAGGTTCAGCCAGGCGCGTTTCAGCCAGCGTTCGCCAACTTCGAAGGTGAGCTTCCCTTTCTTAAGCCGCTCGTTTATCAACTCTTCAATACCGGACCCTCCTACTACTACCGTCTCTGCCTCAAGTATCAGCTTGCGAGCCTCTTCAGGTTCCTTCCAGTATTGCACCACCATCGGATCCTCCGAATAGTCCGGATATCCGGCTCTGCGAAATTCCTCCGGCAAGGGTGTCCGCTCAATAAATCGGTATTCTCCATCCGTAAGGCGATATAGTTCGTCAGCCACCGGCTTCTGATGATGATTAAAAAAATTAGATACAAATACTATCACTGTCTATTAGGTATTATACACAGCAAAAGTATATCAAAAACAGAAACTACACAAGTGTTGGAAGGGCGATTTTCAATCCCCCCTCCCCCCCACAGCGGAACAGGCGGGACGCCTATGTGTGGGCGATTGAAAATCGCCCTTCCAACATACGCCTTATTATATGTCTTCCCGGAACTCTTTATTTGTGAAAATTGAGAATTATGAGTAACTTTACCGCTAAAATATTTTACCTTGTTTTTATTCTATCTCTCCATTATTTCCTAACATGAAACAAACTACTGAAAATCAAGAAACAATGATTTCTGATTCACCTGCCGATCCTACCCCGGGAGGCCAATCCGGATTCCCTTCTGAGGCCTCTGCTGAAATCTCTGCTGAAATCTCGAAGGAGGTTACTACTGAGAGTATGGCTGAATCTCCGGAGCAGAATGTCGCTGAGAAGAAGAGTTGGACCCGTTTTATTCCGGCCGGTGTGCCCTGTCTGATTTGCGTGGGAGCCCTGTTCTATTATCTCGGCTCTATTATGGGCGTTAGCCAGATGCTTAATACTATTATGCATACTGCCCATGACCTCTTGCTCAACACGGTCTTCTATCTGATGGGTATCTGCGTTATCACCGGTGCTATCGGTCGACTGTTCGTTGAGTTTGGCGTCGTCAAGCTCCTCGAGACTATTCTACGTCCCCTCATGAAGCCTCTTTTCAACCTCCCCGGTGTGGCTTCTCTGGGTGCTACAATGACTTTCCTCAGCGATAACCCCGCTATTATTTCTCTCTCTCAAGATAAGCGTTTTAGCCAGTATTTCAAGAAGTATCAGTATATCTCGCTGACAAATTTCGGTACTGCTTTCGGTATGGGGCTGCTCGTCATGGTCTTCATGATTGGCCAGGGTTTTTTCCTTGCCCCCGTCGTGGGTCTCTTTGGAGCTTTCTGCGGATGTGTCGTCTCTACTCGCCTTATGCAGAGATTTGTCATCAAGGCTTATCCTAAGTTTGAACACGAAATGGTGATAGAGGCCGAACAACTCGAGGCTGAAGAAAAAACCGAAACCGGCAAGTCTACTTTTATCAGAACTCTCAATGCTCTTCTCGATGGCGGTCGTACCGGTGTGGATGTAGGCTTGGCCATTATCCCCGGCGTGCTTATAATCTCTACTCTTGTAATGGTATTGACTTTCAGTACTTCTGCTTCGGGTGAGTATACCGGTGCTGCATACGAGGGTGTAGAGCTGCTTCCGTGGCTTGCTCAGAAGGCAAGTGTAGTCTTCGAATGGCTCTTCGGATTCCATGATCCCCATCTGATAGCTTTCCCCATCACTGCTCTCGGGGCCGTTGGTGCCGCCCTCGGGTTGGTACCCAATTTTATCTCTCAAGGTTGGATCGATGGCAATGCTATCGCTGTCTTCACCGCTATCGGCATGTGTTGGAGCGGCTATCTGAGCACCCACACTGCTATGCTCGACTCCCTCGGCTATCGTGAGCTTACCCCCAAGGCAATCCTCGCTCACACTATTGGCGGCTTGGTAGCTGCTATAATAGCCCATCTTGTCTTCTTGGGCATAACAGCGATAATGTGAAAATCGGATCTAAAAAAAGGAGCCAAGAGGCTCCTTTTTTTAGATCCGATTGGTTTATGAGTTTATAAGTTTAGGCTTGGTCATAATGTCATCATGACTTCCATCCATCAACTATCAACTATCAACTATCAACTATAAAAATCAAGGATAATGGAAGAGCCATTATCCTTGATTTTTATTTGCATGTCATTATCTTGAGTACATGGAGGTCGGTTTGTGTCATAGCATCGCGTCCGATGGAGGTCAGATTGTGGACAGTGACGTCGACATCGTCGCAGACGATTCCCTCGGCGGAGGTCACACATTTGTTGTTCATAGCAAGCATCGCTGACATCAACGCTGTGGATACTCCCGAAGATATCTTCATCGAACATGAGGGCTTGGCGCCATCGCAAATCATGCCGGTAAGGTTGGCTACCATATTCTTTACAGCTGCGCATACTCGGCTGTAGTCGCCACCCATAAGGTAGACGATGCCGGAGCTTGCTCCTGTGGAGGCTACTACGCATCCGCAGAGTGCGGAGAGTCTGCCAAGGCTCTGCTTGATGTAGATACTCGTGAGATGACTGAGCATCAGGGCGCGAATGGTGTGCTCTTCTGAGGCGTTGATATCCCGGGCGAAGCTCACTACAGGCATTGTGGCCGTGATTCCCTGATTGCCGGATCCGGAGTTGGACATTACGGCTATCGGAGCGCCTCCCATGCGAGCATCGCATGCTGCTGAGGTCAGTGATATCATGTGCTCTAAGGGGGTATCTCCGAAGAATTTCATGCCGGCACTGCGGATAGTGCTCCCTAAGGAGTGGCCATAGTTGCCGTTGAGTGCCGTTTCGGCTGCAGCTCCGTTGAGGCGTTTGGCCTCGAGGATAAAGGATATCTCTTCGAGTGGAGATTCAGTGGCGAATTCATAGACCATTGCTAAGTTCAGCTCTATATCTTTCTCCTCTGTGGCGTTGCTTGCCTCAGATGTGCCTTCTTCCTGAAGAAGAATTTCACCGTTGCGTGATAGATGGATGAAGTTGGTATGGGCGCGAGATATTACGGCACGAGCTGTGTTATTGCCGGCTTTTACCTCTACGTCTATATGAAGATTCGAGGGAGCATTAGCGCAATGGCTGATCTTTATGCATTCCCCGGCGATATATTCTTTCCCTTCAAGTACGGCTGCGGGAGTTACGTCGCGCAATACCTCCAGTCCGTATTCCGACTTTCCTATCAATGCGCCGAGGGCTACGGCTATCGGCAAGCCAATCATGCCGGTGCCCGGAATGCCAACTCCCATGGCATTTTTGATGATGTTGCCGCTGAGCGAAAGATTAATCTGCTCCGGCGTACATCCTAATAATTCTGTGGCTTTGGCTACGGCTAATGATACTGCCGCAGGTTCAGTACATCCTATAGCCGGAACTACCTCCCGGTGTACAAGACGTATTATCGCCTCTCTAATCGTTTTGTTAAGCATTTGTATGGTTTTCGGTTAGTTCTATTTCTTCTTCTAATAGTGGTAAACGATATCTTCGTGAACTCTCCACTCGCTTGTTGCGCCAGCATTTACGGCATACGGCCATATAGCGGTCGTTGCCTCCTATCTCTACCTGTTCTCCCTCGGTAATGATCTCTCCCAAGGAGTCTATGCGAGCATTGACTATGGTTTTCCGGCCGCAATTGCATGTGGATTTTACTTCATCGATTGTGTCGGCTATCTCAAATAGTCGGCGTGACCCGTCAAACATGTGTGAGCGGAAGTCGGTGCGAAGTCCGTAGCAGA
This sequence comes from Muribaculaceae bacterium, assembly GCA_023667015.1. Taxonomy (GTDB): domain Bacteria; phylum Bacteroidota; class Bacteroidia; order Bacteroidales; family Muribaculaceae; genus Lepagella. Next base: position 53,256 of record JAMPAX010000009.1, read on the forward strand.
TGACGTTACATCCGAAGTCGTCGACTACTGCTGAGAGCTGGTCTACCTGGTCGGGAGTCAGAAACTGAGCCTCATCTACCAATATCCATTCCGGTAGTGATCCCTGACTGCGAGCCATATCGCGCAGTTCGATGTATAGATTGCTGTCGCCATAAATCCAGCGGCATTCTCTCTCAATACCTATACGGCTGCGGATTACGTTCTTATTGTCTCGTGTGTCTATGACGGGTTTCATACAGAGATATGATATCCCGCGCTCTTCAAAGTTGTAGGCCGTTGTCAGCAACATGGCGGTCTTTGCCGACCCCATGGTACCATAACGGAAATATAATTTGCCTATTCTATTCATTGTCAAGTAACGGAGATGTGAAAGTGTTGCCCCCGATTTCTAAGGCAAAATTAAAACCTTTTTCCGTAATTTCCAAACCGATTATTTTCCCTCCCCCCCTCATAGTAGCACAGACGTCTCGCCTGTGTATAAATATCATTCGATGTTTGCATTAATACTGTAAGCCTTGTAGCTGAGTCTGCGCTCTGCCTTTCTGTTGCGTCGGCGTCGCATCATCCATAGTAGCCAATGTCTTATGAGTGTATCCACGGAAAACCTGCCGGATCCCCACATCGCCAGCGCTAACGAAAGAATAACACAAACTGCTGAGAAACTGTCAATAATACCATTCGCAATTAATCCTGTTGCAAGTATATAAGCAAACCATCCGGCTGAAGCAATCATCAACATCCGCTCCAGGCTTCCTGTCAGCAGCATTATCCCGATTACCATCCAGACGTTCATTGACATTGACTGTACAGCCACCGTTGAAATGATGCTATTTTCCATCAAATAGGGGAGTACAAACAATAACAATCCAAACAATAAGCGAATCGTAAGCAGCTGGGCAGAACGCATTGCAGACATTTTCCCGTCCACTCCAAAAAATAAATTAAGCCTTTTCTGAAGAGTAGATGCCCTTTTAGCTACTATTGCCGACTCTGCAGCGACAATTCGCTGTCCTTTAAGTCGTAATGCCGACTTAGGTTTCAATAGGCCGAGTGGAATCTTTACGGGATTGACAGAGATGACAGTGGCGGGCGAAGTAGCGTTCATGGCAAAAATTGGTTTGATAAACTTCTGTATATCTAACAACCAACCTACCCAATTGTTTATATTATTTATAATTATTTAACATTATAAATGTCCTGATGTAACCATCTGTTCTCCCAATTTTCGGGCCGAATAAGTTTTGCCGGTCTGAGGCGTTCCCGATAGTAACAGCGCATATTTTGAGGTATTGTAGAAGCCCTATATAAATTGAGTAATAGGCATATATCGGCAACGGCGACAAGTTCAAATGAACTCGCCGCCGTTGCTGTATTTTTTAAAGTTGATAGTTTACTTTTGTTCGGGTGAGTGAATATCATAAAGCTTTTGGCTTTTATGAAATAGTGTTTCCATGTTGTGACCCGACAAAAAGCTATTGTATGGAATTCTTGATAGTATCAACGATATAGCGGACATCGTCATCGGTGACGTAGGGTCCGGCGGGAAGGCAGATGCCAACTTTGAAGAGCGCTTCGGATACACCGTTGACATAAGCCGGAGCGTTTTTGTAGACCGGCTGCTTATGCATCGGTTTCCAAAGAGGGCGAGCTTCAATGTTAGCCTTGTCGAGATAGACGCGGAGAACCTCAACATTGTCGTTTGGCTGACAGTCAGTGGTGGCAGTGGAAGCCGCATGGATTACGCCGGCTGCGCCACCGACAGCTCCCGTGATGATTGTCTTATACGCATTCTCTTGACCTTTGATTTTGAGGTCGGGATCAAGAGTTGCGGTACAGAGCCAGAAGTTGGAGTCAGACTCAGGCCATGGATTGGTGTGCATAGTGATACCTTTCACACCCTTCAGCAACTCGCAATACAGCTCCTGTACATGCTTATGATGGGCAATGTGGTCGTTGATGATAGTCATCTGTCCGCGACCGATGCCTGCGCAGATATTCGACATGCGGTAGTTGTAGCCAATGGCCTCGTGCTGATAATAGGGATAAGACTCGCGGGCTTGGGTAGCGTACCACATCACCTTATTCTTATCCTCATCGTTATCGCAAACCAAAGCGCCGCCGCCGGAGGTAGTAATCATCTTGTTGCCGTTGAAAGACAATACGCCATACTTTCCGAATGTGCCAAGAACCTGACCATTGTAGCGAGAGCCGAGACCTTCGGCAGCATCCTCAATCACAGGAATCTCATAACGGTTGGCAATCTCCATGATGCAATCAATCTTGTAAGGCATACCATAGAGAGCGACCGGAATGATTGCCTTCGGTTTCTTACCGGTCTTGGCAACACGGTCTTTGATAGCCTCTTCAAGCAGTGCTGGATTCATATTCCACGACTCCTCCTCCGAGTCAACGAACACAGGAGTAGCACCAAGATAAGTGATAGGATGTGAAGAAGCGCAGAAAGTAAACGACTGTACCAGCACCTCATCGCCGGGGCCAACACCACAAGCAATCAGCGCAAGGTGAACCGCAGCCGTACCGGCTGACAATGCAACCACCTTCATATCAAGAGGCGTAGCACCCTCACGATTGTTTACAAACTCTTCAAGGTCTTTTTCAAAACCATTGACATCCGGTCCCAACGGCACAGCCCAATCATTTGCAAGTGCTACCTTGATAAAATCAAGTTCCCGACCGCACATCTTCGGCTTGCAAAGCAATATCCTTTCCCTCATAAGAGTAATCAATTTAAATTTGTTGTACTGAGGCTACTATACAAGAGCCAGTATATAATTATGATAATCCGTAGAAGTTGCCAAAGCTCGAATCATTGCGCTGTAATAATGGTTTTTGCCATATGACTTTTCTACTATATTTTTGTAATTTGAAAGAGCTACTACTATATCAGTTCCCCCTGATGCAAATGCTAAAATACTCATCTCACAATCAGCATATTTGGAATCTGCCAAAGAATTATACCTTACTAACAAGTGTAGATTCCTATAATGGTTTTCTATCGTATGCCGCAGTAAGGAATCGAATTCAGGACAAAATTCTAGGTGGAAGGTAAATTTCGGCCTTCCATTGGAATCGAAGTTCAAATCAGACTTTAAAAACTCACTCGACTCAATGTCATGATAATAGAAGTTTATAAATTCTGGATTCCCGGAATCATCCTTAACTTTTTGCCCTTTACCTGAATTGCATATATTGCAACACGGAATGAGGTTTAATATATGAATGGCATACTCCGGGTAATCCTCTTTTGGTAGAATGTGTTCAGTTGTGCCTGCCCCTGGCAAACCGCAATATGGACAGGAATTTAGATATACTCTATTGGGCAAATCGTTGTTAAAGTAATTCTTTACTCGCTTTATAATTGCAGCTTTGCTTGAATAAAGAGATTTCAGCAAGTATTTTTCCGGATTGTTTATACTATGATTTGTAATATCATGAACCGATTCAGACACATAATTTATTCCATATTCGTTATACTGTTCTTCAACGGACGTTTCAATCGCTTGTAATGTTCTCTTTTTAGCATCGTCACATCTTGCTACAGCCTCCTTGTATATCTCAAATGGAGTTTTATCAACACCATTTTCATCTATTTCCGCATAAGGTGTATATCTGATCATTTCGTTTGGATGTTCTCAAATATATCTCGTGCGGCAAGATAGAGAGGAAGACTTGGGGGTAATCCTGCCGAAGTCACATCATTCAGCAATTCGTCAAATGAAGAAGCTGATCCAGCACAATTTCGTATAAATGAAATATAATGAGGTTGCAGTGTGTTTTCTCCGAAGATTTCATTACTAACAGCCGACAGGTTTTCAGCAAGTGATTCCCTATTAAGGCATCGTGTTTGAGCCTCTTGTATAGGCATCCCTTCTTCCGATTCCACATTCACCTTTTCAATAATCGTCACATTGTCCGCAAGAAGTTCCTGAACGACAATTGAGGAATGTGTCGCAAGAATACACGCTGACTCAAACTCGCGGGTGATTTTGAAAAGCAATGACATCATCTGTCGGATAGCTCGTGGATGGAGATGCACTTCCAGTTCATCAAAAACTATAAGCGAGTTTTTTCGGATATTAGCGTACAGAGAGGCTACAAGATTTAGAATCATAGACTCTCCAGAACTCATCGTTCGTGATTGTTCCACGATTTTATTTACTTGAAGCCCCTCATCATTATATACTTCGTCAACCCATTCCCTTGTGAAGAATATTTGGAGAGCCGAACAGAACCTGCTTAAAATTCTACCTGAACTTACAGTATATGATTTAGAAATTAAATCAAGGGCGATTTTGAGACGCGCCTCACGATCACCCTCCGTCATAATGACGTTCTCATTATTGTGTAAACCACAATAGGTGTAGTTCAGCACTGACTTTCCACGTAAATTTATGAAAGAATCGAAAATACTGAACGATATTGCTATGACCTTATTGAAAATAGGCGTGGTCGGTAAAAACTCAACCTCTCCTCTAATAAGCTTCTCCACCAATGACCTCAGTATCGAGGTCTTTCCAGCCCCGTTTGGGCCAATAAGTGCTTTTATGCGATGAATATTGTCCTCATCACAGAGATTGCCAAAAGCGAAACCAAGAGTTATGGGACTCTTTGAATAGGGCAATTCGCTTTTAAAACTGAAGTTCCAATTATCCTCGTTTTTTCCAAGTTCTAATTCTCTTTTTACGTTAGATAGTAACGACGATGTTTCATAATCGCGTAATAAGGATGATTTAAAACAACCCATTGTTTCAAACCGTTCCCTTATCTGGGGATAGTAAGCAGCATCTCTAATAGCAAAAAGTATGGATTTATAATCATCAGGACGAATCTGCTTTAACTTTGCATATCCGTTTTTGCTCTGCATTAGGCTACAAAATGAATCTGGTAGTGTTGTAAAGACATTAGGAATACATTTTTTAGTCGTAGGCTCACTCTCTTTAAATATTTTTATATTTCCCAATGATTTACACGTTATTCCCGAAATTTTATAGTAGAGACTGAAATTAGTCTTATAGCCAAAATCATCCCAATTGTCAGAACTTAAGCAAAATGCCGGATACGAATCAGGTTCTGAATCTACATAGAACTTGACTATATTGTGTGGTATATTTATCGGATACTCGTATTCATCGCGGGCTTCCTTAGCAAGAAGGACAAATACCTTTTTCCCATCAGCAGCAGTTATCTGATGAAAAGAATAACCTTTTGGCAACTCTTTTTCTATAGCATCCACATATTTAGATACTTCACGTTCATCTGTTCTAACATCAATGCTTACAGCGGTATTGACAAATTTGAGAAATTCATCCTCGGAACATTCAAGCAGCCTGAATCTGTCCAAAAAAGTGTAGTCATCATCCCAATCATCGTTGTTGATAAGATGCTGTCTTGCATCTTCAGCCGCATTTCTGAATCTGGGATCTGATGATGACATTAGTCTCAATGGCCAAATGCGGTCAAGAAAAGAAACCGGATCTATGCCGCCTTCCCAAACCCCATTATGGATATTGCCCCATATATTGCCGAGTGATAAAATTGTTCGGTAAATTTTAAGACGTCTATCTTTTGATAGTTCAGTCATGCAAATAATATTTAAAAGTTCTACCCATTGAACAACTCGTAAATCACTTATTTTGTTAATCTAGTCGAGATCTCACAAAGAATTTTTGTCCTAAAGTGTCAGTTAAGTATTTAGC